>NZ_JBVHTP010000004.1:0-564662 GCF_055565795.1 Streptomyces sp. NPDC028314 | reverse complement strand
TGTAGATGTCGCAATCCACACCGAACCCGGAGGCCCTCACCCATTTCAAGAACCCAGCACGCGTGTCACCAACGTCCCGGGACAACACACCTAGGACGCCTGGGCGGCGGCCGCCGTGCCTCTGACCTGGAGGCCTTCCAGCAGGTCCCGGGTCGCCTCGGCGATCGCGTCGACCGCGGCGGCGAACACCTCCTGGTTGTGCGCGGCCGGTGCCCGGAACCCGGACACCTTCCGTACGTACTGGAGGGCGGCGGCGCGGATCTCCTCCTCGGTGGCCTTCTCGGGGATGGCGGGCGGGCGCAGGGTCTTAATGGAGCGGCACATACCTCCACTATCCCGCTACCGGGGCAGCTCGGCCCCGGAAAGTTTCATGATCAGTCCGGCCTGCAGGCGCCCCCTCAGCACCGGGTCGGCGACCTCGTCGAGCAGCCCGATCGCCTGCGCCATCGACTCGGCGGCCCGCCGGTCGTCGCGCAGGGAGGCCGTCTGGCCGGCCATGTGCCTGAGGGCGATGTCGGCCCGGCGGTGGAAGAGCTGCCCGATGAGCGTGACGACGAGTCCCACCGAGCTGGTCACCACGCCGAGGTACAGGTCACCGCTGCTCTCCGCCTTCCACACCGCGAGCGCCACCCCGAGCAGCAGGACGGCCGCGCCGGCCCCGGCGAACCGCTGGCTGGTGACGAAGCTGCTCCGGGCCTGCGTCAGCCCGTAGGCGTAGTACTCGACGAGGATGGGCGTGAAGTCGTCATAGCGGTCGCCGAGTTGTGCGGGCTGCCCGGCCGGCCGCGACGGGGCCCAGCCGGTGTCCCCGTACTTGGGGTCCGCCACCGCGCCCCGGGGCCCGTCCTGCGACGGCGCGACCCGTGCGAGCAGCCGCTCCCGCTCGGCATCCCGCCTCCGCTCGAACGCCTTCCCCGCGGCCCGCTCCAGCGCGACGTACGCCGCGACGGCGACGAGCAGCCCGACCCCTCCGGCAATCCACTCCCCCATCCCCCGAGGTTCCCACGCCCCTCACGCCCCGCCAAGACACCGAACTCCGGCTCGTGCTCGCCGACTTGGATCAGCTCCCGTACCGGCACACCACGACCCACCCGCCACCGGGGATGGGAACACCGCTCTTCGCGCCGCAGCCGATCTTCTGCCACCTGGCGTCGATGATGTTGTAGTAATGCCCCCAGGTCTGGTAGCCGGGGCTGCCGGTGTCATGGTCGGGATCGGCGTCGTAGGCGGCCTTCTCCTCGGCCCACTGCCCCGTGGCCTGGCCCGGCGGATAGCCGGACATGTTCTCGGCGGCGTTTTCGATCGTGGCGTGGTGCAGCTCGCCGCCCTGGGTGGACGCCGGGTCGTCGGCCCAGGCCTGGGCCTCGGCGGCGAGCGCGCTGTCCCAGGCGAGCGGTGGCTGACCGGCCTGCTCGCGCACGCTGTTGGTCTCGGCGACGATGGCCTGCTGCTCGGCAGGACTGAGATCGGCGGGGAGCCCGGCGGAGACGCTCGCGGTGCCACCTGCCACCAGTACGCCCCCGCCCAGAAGCACTGCCGCGGCGACGGCCGTCACGCGGCGGGGTATGCAAGTGCGGATCTTCATTGCGACTCCCTGGTCGCACGAGAACGGGCGGCGCGAGGCAACCCTGTCCGGGAACGCCGGAAGCCTGGCGTACGACCAGCCCACGACCGGCCAGCCCACGACGGCCCCGAAAAACCCCGGCGGCAGCACGGCCGCCGCCGCTGGGTCCAGCCTATGGCCGGGCCGTCTACGCGGCGACCGGAGAACGGAGTTGACCCCACCGACCGCAGCCCGGCCCGCCGGCCACCCAGCACAGCAGGTCACCCAGCACATCCGGATGCAAAAGGCCCCCCGCCATGATCGGCGGGGGGCCTTCGTGCTGGTGGGCGCGGACGGTTTCGAACCGCCGACATCTGCTTTGTAAGAGCAGCGCTCTACCCCTGAGCTACGCACCCGTGGATGAGTGGACAGCCTACATGGAGGGCGCACCCCCGACGCAAACCCGTTCCCGTGGGAGAGAATGGAGCGGGGCATGGCGGACGCGGCACGGGAGAGGGATTGTGACGACGGCATCCCGGCGGTGGTTCGGCGGGCGGGACGAGAGTCGGCGGGCGGATGCACAGGCGGCGAAGGATGCCGCCGCGGCGGCGTTCTACGACCTGGACACGGCGCAGCGGGATCTGCGGATCTCGATCGAGACGATCGCGGCGGCGGACGGTTCGCCGGCCGCGCGGCAGGCGACCGAGGGGTTCGCCGCGCTCGGGCAGCGGATCGACCAGGTCAGTCACGTGTACATCGAGGCGGTGGACGCGCACGACCTGGACCGGGTCGAGTTGGAGGCCTCGGTCGCGACGCGGGCCGCGCAGCAGCTGACGCGGGCGCGGGACGAGCTGGTCCGGGTCAAGGGTGAGCTGGAGCGGTTCGCGCAGGGGCTGCAGCCGCTGCTGGACAAGGCCGAGACGCAGCTGGCGCGGGTCGCGCCGGCCCGGGAGCGGGCGAAGGCGGCGCTGCTGGCGGCGAGCGACGCGCTGGACGAGGTCCGCGGCAAGGGGATGCGGGCGGACGATCTGGCGGCGCGGCTGGCGGCGCTCGGGCCGGAGCTGACCAAGCTGAACCAGGGCGCGGCGCAGCACGGGGTCCAGGCGACGGTGCAGCGGGCGGACCGGATCCTGCGGGACGCGGAGGGGATACGGGCCGAGGCGGCCCGGCTGCCGGAGCGGGCGGCGGAGATCGACCGGCGGCTGGTGAGCCTGCGGACCCGGGCGCAGGCGCTGGGGAACCGGGCGGACCGGGTGGATCCGGTGCTCAGTGAGCTGCGGCGGCGGTTCTCGGCGGCGTGCTGGCAGGACCTCCAGCACGTGCCGGAGCAGGCGGTGCGGGAGGTCGCGCAGGCGGAGGAGCGGCTGCGGGAGGCCGGCCGGGCGCGGGACGAGCAGCGGTGGGCCGATGTGGCGGCGTTGATCGAGGCGGTCCGCGGCTCGCTGGACGCGACCGACGAGGCGGTGTCGGCGGCGCAGGACCGGCTGACGCGGCTGGAGGCGGTGGCGCGGGATCCGCAGGAGGAGGTGCGGCGGACGCGGTTCGCGATCCGGGACGCGCAGCGGCTGGCGATGGAGGGGCGCAGTGTGCCGGATCCGCGGCATGCGCGGCCGCTGGACGAGTCGGTGGCGCGGATGGACCGGGCGCTGGCGGGGCTGGAGGGGCGGCATCCGGACTACTGGCATTTCCTCCAGGAGCTGGAGGGGGTACGGGCCTCCGTGCACCGCGTCGTGAACGACATCCGGGAGCAGCGCGGGCACGGCTGAAGCCCCCGCTTGTCCCGGGAGGGGCGTCGGCGGATGCTGGGAGGTGCAGGACCGGAGCATAGGAGGGCGGTATGGCTGCCCACACATCCCACACTTCCCGCACTTCCCGCACTTCCCGCACTTCCCGCACGCCGCATGCGCCTCAGGTGCCGCCCGCGACCACACCGCATGCGGCCTACGGGTGCCATGAGGCCCACGAGTCTTATGCGCCTTACACGCCGCATGAGCCGATGGAGCTCCGCGCGCCACACGTTCCCTACGTGGTGCGGCGCGTCGTGCATCCCGTCACTGCCCGGCTCGACGAGCACCTGCCGGCCGATCACAAGCTCAGCAAGGTGTACCGGGTGGGGGCGGGGCTGACCGGGCTGCTGCTGATCGTTTTCGGGATCCTGGGGCTGATCGACCGGATCGGTTTCTTCGACACCGGCGGGGACCGGGTGCTCACGCTCAATACGAACGGAGCGCTGAGCGTCCTGTCGATCCTGGTGGGGCTGCTGCTGGTCTGGGGGATGGTCGTGGGCGGGAACTTCGCCTCGACGCTGAACATCGTGCTGGGGCTGCTGTTCATCGCGAGCGGGTTCGTGAATCTCGCCCTGCTGGACACCGGCCTGAACTTCCTGGCCTTCCACATCCCGAACGTGCTGTTCAGTTTTGTGGTGGGCGTGATGCTGATGTGGTTCGGGATGTACGGGCGGGTGGGCAGCGCCCTGCCGCACGACAATCCGTACTGGCGCGCCCGCCATCCCGAGCAGGCGGCTCTGGAGGAGCGGCAGCGGGCGCTGGCGAAGGGCAGCGGTCCGGTGGCCCGCTGACGACGCTCCCGGGACCCGGCGGGATACCGCAGTGCCCTCGCCCTGCGTAGCCTGTCCGTATGCCTCGTTACGAATACCGCTGCCGGACCTGCGAAGACACCTTCGAGGTCAGCCGGCCGATGGCCGAGTCCTCCGCCCCCGCCGACTGCCCGGCGGGGCACGCCGACACCGTCAAGCTGCTCTCCGCCGTCGCCGTGGCGGGTACGAGTTCCGCCCCCGCCCCGGCGGCCATGGGCGGCTGCTGCGGCGGAGGCGGCTGCGGCTGAGCCCCACCGGCCCACCGGCCCCGGCTGAGCCCCACGGCCCCGGCCGAGGCCCATCGCCCCGACCGGGCCCCACCGGCCCCGGCCGAGGAGCCCCGTGCGGGCCTGTCGGCCGCGGCCGGTCAGCCCCGCCGCGCCCCGCCCCGCCCCCTACCGCTTGCGCGACAGGGTCAGCCCGTCCGAGATCCCCAGCAGCACGGATTCCATCCGGGCGTCCGCCACCACGTGTTCGTTGAAGGCGCGGACGCCCGCCGCCGACCCCGTGGCCGACTCGTCGAGCACGGCTCCGTGGAACAGGGTGTTGTCGGTGACGATCAGGCCGCCCGGCCGCAGCCTGGGCACGAGCTCCTCCCAGTAGGTGATCTGGCTCTGCTTGTCGGCGTCCAGGTAGGCCATGTCGATGTGCGGCTCCTTCGGCATGGCGGCCAGCGTCTCGCGCGCCGGACCGATCCGCAGCTCGACGCGGTCGGCGACGCCCGCCGCCTCCCAGGCCTCGCGCCCGTACGCCGTCCACTCCTCCGACACGTCGCAAGCAATCAGCTTGCCGTCGGCGGGCAGCGCCTGCGCCATGGACAGCGAGGAGAAGCCGGTGAAGGTGCCCACCTCCACGATGTGCCGCGCGCCGGTCAGGCGGACCAGGAAGGCCAGCAGCGGCCCCTGCTCCTCCGCCGACTGCATCCCGGCCACGTCGGGGAACTTCTCGTACGTCGTCGCCACCAGCCCCCGCTGGACCTCGTCCAGCGGGGGGTTGTGGGCGAGCACGTACCGGTAGAGCTCGTCAGTGATCTTGGTGCTGTTGCCCTTGGTCATGCCCACAGTCTGCCGAGTCAGCGACCCGCCGCACCGGCCGCTCGCCCGATTGCCCGCACGATTTCCTCGCCCGCGAGCACGCCCGCCACGCTCAGCGCGGTCACCGACGGCGCGGTCCAGCCGACGTCGGCGAGCTCCCCGTGCCCCGGCCGCCACGCCCGGTCCGCCGCCAGCAGCAGGTCGGCGTCCAGCAGCGAGTCGCCGGCGGCCAGTGTGGAGGTGGCGCCCGTGCGGCGGGCCACCTCACGCATGGCGGCGCTCTTGGTCAGCGGACGCGGGACCGCGTAGATCTTGCGGCCCTGCAGGGACACCGTCCAGCCCCGCGCCTCCGCCCACTCCACCAGTGCCTTCAGCCACTCCTGCGGGACCAGTTCCCGCTCGACGACCAGGTACACGAAGAGGTCCTCGGCCACCCGGGCCTTGCGCAGCCACGCCGGGTCGGCCGTCGCCAGCAGGTGGGCGTGCACCTCCTCCAGCGGTGCGCACTCCTCGGCCAGCCGTCCGGCGACGTCCCGCCGCCAGTCCCGGTCCGGGACCCCGTCGACCAGCAGCTGACCGCCGTTGGCGCAGATCGCGTACTTGGCCGGGCGTCCGGGGAAGCGGATCCGCTGGTACTGCTTGCGCGTACGGGTCGTCGTCGGCACGAAGACGACGCCCGGATCGGCCGACAGCTCCGCCAGCAGCCCCGCCGCCGTCTCCGTCATGTACGACAGCGGCTTGTGCTCGTGCACCTCCACGCACAGCAGCCGGGGGGCCACCGGGTCGGGCATCGTCAGAGCGAGGGCGGCCGTCGAGTAGATGAGCGTACGGTCGAGATCACTGGCTACGAGGACAGTCACTTGGTGGCCACGGCCTTTCCGTCGGCGCCCGTGGCGCCGCGCGTGAAGCGGGGGTGGATGAGTCCCACGCACGTGTAGGGCAGCCCGTCCACCTCTTCGACGGGCACCCCCCGCTGCTCCGCGAGCAGGCGTACGTGGTCCAGGTCGGCCCCGGCACCGCGCTGGGCGAGGATCTTCCACGGCACGCGGCGCAGCAGTACCCGGGTGGTCTCGCCGACGCCGGGCTTGACCAGGTTCACGTCGTGGATGCCGTACTCCTCGCTGATGCGCTCCACGGCCGCCCAGCCCACCCAGGTGGGGGTCCGGTCGGCGGCGAGCAGCTCCTTGACCTCGTCGTCCACGGCATCGGCGACCTCGTCGAAGTGCGCGGCGACGGTGTCGACGAACTCGACGGAGACGTCGGCTCCGGCGAGCTCCCGGTAGAACTTCGCGCCGTGGAAGTCGGCGGGACCGACCAGGTCGGACCTGAGCACGGTACGCGAGACGAGTCCGGAGACGGTGGAGTTGAGGCAGGCGGAGGGGATCAGGAAGTCCTCGCGGGTGCCGTACGTGGGCACGCACGAGCCGGGGTCGGCGAGGACGACGATCTCCGGGTCGAAGCCCTCGAACTCCGCCAGGGCGGCGGCGAGCTCGCGCGTGATGGCGCCCTTGCCCGTCCAGCCGTCGACGAAGACGATGTCGGCGGGGTCGTGGTGGGCGGCGAGCCAGCGCAGCGCGTTGGCGTCGATGCCCCGGCCCCGCACGATGGACACGGCGTAGTGCGGCAGGTCCAGGCCGTACCGGGTCTGGGCCCAGCGGCGCATCAGCACGCCGACGGGGGTGCCGGCGCGGGCCAGGGAGACCAGCACCGGGGAGGGGGAGCGCTCCGCCAGGACGGTCTCGGTGACCGTGCCGACGGCGCGGGCTATTCGGGCCGCGGAGGCGTTCAGCGCGCTCTGGTAGAGCTGCTGGTACTCGGGGGACGGCTGGTACTCCACCGGCAGGGACTCGGCGTAGTGCGCGCCGCCCGCCTGGATGGCCTCTTCGCGTTCCTCGGTCGGGGCCTCCAGTTCCACGTCGGAGAAGTCCTGGAGGAGCCAGCCGACGTCCTCGGCGGCGTAGGAGGAGAAGGCGGGCCCGCGCAGGGGCTCGGTCATGGTCGGATCCTGCCGCTCTGACGACGAAGGGGGTACGTAGGACGGTACGACGGCCAGCACGACCCGGCCGGTGTGCGGGGCGAGCCTGGCCAGGAGCCCGTCGGGGGCGTGCAGGGCGGCGGTGTCCCCGTGGGAGTCGACCACGGCGACGACGGCGTCGAAGCCGGCGCCGTCCGCGTGGTGGACGTTGTAGGCGTAGCGGTCGCCGGGTCCGTCGGCCGGGTCGTCGTGGGCCGGGAACACCAGCCGGCTGCGGATGGCGTAGCCGGGGTCGTCGACGGCGAGCACGGGCGAGCGGGTGGTCGTGGAGAAGCGCACCTCGCCGACCGCCCCGGAGCGGGCTCCGTGCTCCTCCAGCGCCAGCGCGAGGCGCAGCGGCGCGTACATCAGCTCCTCGTTGCCGAGTACGAGGACCCGTGCGGGTCCCCCGTCACCGCAAGAGCCACCGGAAGCCTCGCCGCAAGCCCCGCCACCGGAAGCGCCTCCGGCCGCACCACGACCGGGTTCCGGCGCCAGCGCCTCGGCCAGCCGCCGGGCCATCGCGGGCAGGGCGGCCTCCAGGCGGGCCCGGTGCGCGGGGGTGAAGCCGTGGCGTCCGCCGTCGGGCACCCCGGCGGGCCAGTCCAGCTCGACCCGCCGGACCGGGGCGGCGGCCGGGGCCTCGGCGGGCGCGTAGGGGGCCTCGTACTCCTCGACCAGCTGCTGGCCCCTGGCCAGCACCCCCTCGGGGAGGCGGACCGTGCCGGAGGCGAGGGCGACGAGGTCGACCCGGGCCCCGAGCTCGGCGGCGAAGGCGTCGAGCCGTTCGCGGTCGGCCGGGGAGCGCATGTCCACGAGGGCGACCACGACGTAGTGCGGGCGGGGGTGGCGGGCGTGCAGGTCGCGGATGGTGTTCAGGACCGTGTTGCCGGTGGAGAACTCGTCGTCGACCAGGACCAGCGGCCCGCTGCCGGCGAGCAGCTCCGGGTCCTGCGGCAGCAGCAGGTGCGAGGTGGCGTGCGAGTGGGCCTCCTCGAACCCGCCGGCCGGCACGACGCCCGGCACGGGGCGGCGGGTGGAGTGCAGGTAGGGGGCGAGCCCGAGGCCGTCGGCGACGCTGTGGCCGAGACCCGTGGCGGTCTCGGCGTATCCGAGGACCACCGCGCGGGCGGCCGCTTCGTCGCCGAGCAGCTCCCTGACGCGCTCCCCGAGCCCGTGGCCGGCGGCGTGGACGACCGCCGGGGACTGCGGGACGTGCTTGCCCAGCACCTGCGAGACCAGCAGGTGGGCCCGCTTGGGGTTGCGCCGCAGGGCGAGCCCGAGCAGGTCCTCCAGCCGCGGCGCTCCCGGCGAGCGGCGGTCCGCGCCCTGCTCCAGGCTGACGCCCAGCCGGTCCGCGACCCAGGTTCCCGACCACACCTCTTCGATCGTCTTCCCTCTCTCGTCAAGAAAATTGTCGGTCGTCACGGCCGGTCTCACACCTGGAGCCCGGCCGTGAGCAGGTCGACGAAGCCGACCTCTTCCCTCGCCACGCCGAAGACCTCGGCGCGCAGCATGGTGCGCTCGGCCCAGGCCCGGTGGGGCTTCACCTCGTTCATTTTGTTCGTATAGGCGGAACGCATCACTCCGCCGCCGCCGCGCTCGGGGCGCAGGATGTCCTGGGCGTCGCTGAACTCCTCGTGGGAGACCACCGACAGGGCGTGTACGGGCGTCACGTGGGCGGGGTGGATGCAGGTCTTGCCCAGCAGGCCGTTGGCCCGGTCCAGCTCGATCTCCCGCAGCAGGCCGTCCAGGTCGTGCTCGATGAGCGCGGTGCGCAGTTCCTCCACCCCCTCCTCCAGGAAGGGGCTGCGGCGCAGCTGCGGCTTGAAGAGGCGCTGCTGGCTGCGGAAGTACTCCCAGACGGGACCGGTGACGGTGAAGCCGGTGCCGTCGGCGCGGCTGAGCACGTTCACCACGTCGGCGATGACGCCCGCGACGATCTGGACGTCGTAGGCGGTCATGTCGGGGGTGCGGCGCAGCCCGTACGCGGAGCAGAAGTCGGTGACGCCCAGGCGCAGCGCGAGGACGTGCTCGCGGTAGCGGTTGACCGTGCGGGAGATGCCGGCGAGCGCCTCGACGCGGGTTTCGAGGTGCAGGAGCTCGGGGGTCTCCAGGACGGGCATGGCGTACAGGCGGGGCAGGCCGCTGCGGGCCTCGGCGTCGGCCACGGCGTCGAGAAAGGCGGTTCCGCGTGTTTCGCTGAATTTGGGCAGTACGAATCCGGCCAGATGCCGTGCCGTGCCGCCGAGCCGCTTCACCAGGTCGGGGATCTGCTCGGGCGTGCGGACGCGGATGAAGAGCAGCGGGTGCTCCTCGGGGTCCGCGTCGAGGGTCTCGAACTGGCGGACGAGGTTGCCCTCGCCGGCCACGACCTCGGCGTCGCCGATGGAATCCTCCAGGCAGAGGACCATGGAGACGACTCCGCGGCCGGCCTGCTTGCGGATGTCGGCGGCCAGGTGCGGCCGGGTGGCCGGGCTGTAGAGGGTGGCTCCGAGCGCGGCCGCGAGCGTGCGGGAGGGGGAGGCGGCGGTGAACTCGGCCGGCTCCTGGTGGAAGAGGTCCTTGCGGACCGTGGGCGAAATATGCCCGAAGTGACGCATGTGCTTCCCCCGTACTGCCTCGGCGGCCCAACTGGCGTGGCCGGTAATAGTACGTACGAATGAGATTCAAGAGTTCCTCAAGCACATGAAATCCAGGTAACCCTCTTGCACCATGCCCAGCTCTTGCGTTCGCGACAAGGCCTCACGGGGGGCCGCATTGTCCAGGTCATGTCCGGGAGGGCAGGATGACCGCCATGACGCACGCGATGCAGAAGGGCTCGAACATCCCGGTGGCCGCCGTGGCGGTCCGGGCGGTGCTGCGCTGGACCACCGGCCCCGAGGTGCCGGACGTGGACGCCTCCGCGCTGCTCGTGGGGGCGGACGGGCGCGTGCGCTCGGACGAGGACTTCGTGTTCTACAACCAGCCCCGGCACCCCTCGGGAGCGGTGTGGCGGCTCGGCAAGAAACAGCTCGGCGACGGGATCACCGACGCCGTGCAGGCGGATCTGCGCGCCGTGACCCCGGCCGTGGACCGGATCCTGGTGGTGGCCTCCGCCGAGGACGTGCCCTTCCAGCGGGTCCGGGACCTGCGGATCCTGTTGTACGACGCCACCGCGACCGGCGGCTCCGAACCGCTGGCCTACTTCGACGTACGCCCCGAAACCGGCGCCGAGACGGCGCTCATCTGCGGCGAGCTCTACCGCCGGGGAGAAGGCTGGAAGTTCCGCGCGCTCGGCGAAGGCTATTCGGACGGCCTGGTGGGGCTGGCGACCGACCACGGGATCTCGGTGGACGAGAACGCCCAGGAGGCCGCCGCGAGCCCCTCGACCGGCCCCACCGCCGAGCAGACGGCCGCCATGCGCCCGCCGACCCCGCCCCCGGCGCCGCCGACGCAGGCCCCGCCGGCCGTCCAGCCGGCCTACGGGTACCCGCAGCCGGTGTCCCCGGCCCCGGTGCCGGGTCCGGGCGGCGACCCGACGTTCCGGCTGCCGGTGCAGGGTCCGCAGTTCATCCGCCGCTGACCCCGCCGACCCCGGCCCGGCCGGCCGCTCGGGCAGGCTCCCGGGCGGCCGCTCGGGCAGCCGCCCCGGCGGCCCCGGGGGCACCCACCGGGGCTCCGGTCAGGCCTTGGTGCTCTTGTAGCCCCGTCCCCACTGGAGCCCCCACCCGTACAACCGGTCCAGCTCGGCCTGGAATCCGTACACGAACTTCACCTCGCGGCGCACGACCAGTTCGCCCTTGACGTTCTCCAGGGAGACCACCGCGCAGGAGCGGGCCTGCGGGTGCCGCTCCTCCAGGGGGATCTCGATCCGCGGGCCGGTGATCGGGTAGAGGGTGACCAGGGCGTGCGTCCGGTCGAAGGCCGGGGTCTGGTCGTAGATGTAGACGAAGACGAGCAGCCGCTTGATCTCCTCGGCGTGGTCGAGATTGACGAAGATCGTCTCGCCGGAGGGCGCACCGAACCTGTCGTCTCCGCTGAGCTTCACGTACGGCGGGCTGTTGATGTCCCCGTGCAGGTTCCCCAGGGGCTGGACCACGCCCCGGGTGCCGTCGGCGAGCTCGTAGAGGCAGCCGATGTCGAGGTCGACGTTGACCATGCCCTGGGTGTGCGCCTGCACGATGTCGGGCTTGAACAGTTTGAACGGGTGGCGGAAGAGCTGGCCGCTCTGGCCGGAGCGGCCGCCTATGTCGGAGGTCCGCATCCGCCAGGAGAGGTTCACGCGCAGATTGCCGTGGACCGCCTGCTGTTTGGTCAGCGACACCGTCGGATGTCGTTTGGTCAGCTCGATCGCGTTGGACGAGGCGTTGCCCGAGTCGAACCGCATGGCCCGGGCGCCCCTGATGCCGTCGAAGAATCCGTCGAAGAATCCCATGTCCCCCCTGCCCCCTGTTTCCCCTCGCGTACGGAAGCGGGGCGGCCCGCCGGGTCCGTGGACCCGCCCGGCCGCCCCGCAGATGGAGCGTTCCGCATTAACGCCGAGGTCATGCCTCGGCGGCTGATCCCTCCAGCTCCATGCGCTTGTTGCGGCGCACGGAGGACCAGAAGGACCAGGCGATCAGGATGACGCCGACGAGGCCGGTGATGACCTCGTTGATCTCGTACTGGATGGTGACGAGCAGGATCACGGCGAGCGCGCCGATGGCGTAGTGCGCGCCGTGCTCCAGGTACACGTAGTCGTCGAGGGTGCCCTGGCGGACCAGGTAGACCGTCAGCGAACGGACGTACATGGCACCGATGCCGAGGCCGAGGGCCATGAGCACGATGTCGTTGGTGATGGCGAAGGCGCCGATGACCCCGTCGAAGGAGAAGGAGGCGTCGAGGACTTCGAGGTAGAGGAACATGAAGAACGCGGCCTTGCCGGCCATGGCGACGGCCGTGACGGGCTTGCCGCTCCGCTTGGCCTCTTCCTCAGCCTCGTGCTCGGCCTCCTCCTCTTCCTCCAGCTTGTTCTCGAAGTAGCCGGAGAGGCCGCCGACCACCATGTAGGTGATCAGGCCGAGGATGCCGGAGACCAGGACGGTCTGCGCCTTGTCCACGTGGACGCCGCCGTGCTGGTGGGCGTTGGCGGCGAAGGTCATCGAGGTGATGACCAGGACGATCAGCGCGATGCACGCCGACAGCATGTCGATCTTGCCGAGCTTGGCCAGCGGACGCTCCAGCCAGGCGAGCCACTTGATGTCGCGGTCCTCGAAGATGAAGTCGAGGAAGATCATCAGCAGGAACATGCCGCCGAAGGCGGCGATGGACGGGTGGGCGTCCGTGACCAGCTGCTGGTACATGTCCTTGTCGTTCATGGCCAGATCGACTGCGTCGATGGGCCCGATCTTGGCACTGATCGCGACGATGACGACGGGGAAGACCAGTCGCATGCCGAAGACCGCGATGAGCACACCGACCGTGAGGAAGATCTTCTGCCAGAAGGCATTCATCTTCTTCAGGATTCCGGCGTTGACCACCGCATTGTCGAAGGACAGCGAGATCTCGAGGATGGACAGGATCGCGACGATCCCGAAGGCCTCCCACCCCCCGTAGAGCACCGCTGCGACCAGTCCGAGCGCAGTGATTGCGAACGACCAGCCGAAGGTTTTGAGAACCACTGGCATCCCATCGTCTTGTACGGCTTTACGAAACGTTGACCCCGAAGTCTAGAGCGATGCCCCGCAGCCCCGACGCGTACCCCTGCCCCACCGCACGGAACTTCCATTCGCCGCCGTACCGATAGACCTCGCCGAAGATCATCGCGGTCTCGCTGGAAGCGTCCTCGGTGAGGTCGTAGCGGGCCAGCTCCTGCCCGTCCGCCTGGTTGACGACGCGGATGAAGGCGTTGCTGACCTGGCCGAAGCTCTGGCGCCGGGCCTCCGCCTCGTGGATCGACACCGGGAAGACGATCTTGTCGACCTGGGCCGGCACTTTGCTGAGGTCGATGATGATCGACTCGTCGTCACCGTCACCCTCGCCGGTGAGGTTGTCCCCGGTGTGTTCGACGGAGCCGTCGGGGCTCTTCAGGTTGTTGTAGAAGACGAAGTACTCGTCCCCGAGAACCCGGCCACTGTTGCACAGCAGCGCGCTGGCATCCAGGTCGAAGTCGGCTCCCGTGGTCGAGCGCGCGTCCCATCCGAGGCCGATCAGAACCCGGGTGAGGTTCGGTGCGGCCTTGGACAGGGAGACATTGCCCCCCTTGGCGAGTGTGACGCCCATGTTGTGTCCTCCCCGGACGACGTGGTGATGGTGGTGCCGGTGGCACAAGCCGGTCCGGCGCCGTACACACAGTGCACGGCGCCGGACAGGATGCGGCTGCCAGGGGCAGCTGTCGAGCTCAGGCTCAGACGTTGACGCCGAAGTCCTGCGCGATGCCGCGCAGGCCCGAGGCGTAACCCTGGCCGATGGCGCGGAACTTCCACTCCGCGCCGTTGCGGTACAGCTCGCCGAAGACCATGGCGGTCTCGGTCGACGCGTCCTCGGAGAGGTCGTAGCGGGCGAGCTCGCTGTTGTCGGCCTGGTTCACGACGCGGATGTACGCGTTGCGGACCTGGCCGAAGCTCTGCTGACGGCTCTCGGCCTCGTAGATCGAGACGGGGAAGACGATCTTGGCCACGTCGCCGGGGACGCCGGCGAGGTTCACCTTGATCGCCTCGTCGTCGCCCTCGCCCTCACCGGTGGTGTTGTCACCGGTGTGCTCGACCGAGCCGTCCGGGCTCTTCAGGTTGTTGAAGAACACGAAGTTCGAGTCGTTGGCGACCTTGCCCTGGTCGTTGGTCAGGATCGCGCTGGCGTCGAGGTCGAAGTCGACACCGGTGGTGGTGCGAGCATCCCAGCCCAGACCGACGATGACCGCCGTCAGGTTAGGCGCGGCCTTGGTCAGCGAGACGTTGCCGCCCTTGCTGAGGCTGACTCCCACGGGTCCTCCATTGGTTTCTGTGTGGGGCGGTGCCCCGTCGTGCAGGGGGCCCTCCCAGCGGTGGCTGGGGGAGCTATCGGATCAACGTTCCGATCCTAGTGACGGGTTCCCGCCTGTAGCTGATTTTCGTCCGGAACCGTGCCCGCAATCCAGGGGCGGGAACCTCAGAGGCTGTCGAGGGCCTTGATGTACTCGTTCAGGTCACGCGCGTCGGGCAGGCCGTTGACGACGGTCCAGCGCACGATGCCGTCCTTGTCGATGATGAAGGTGCCGCGGACCGCGCAGCCCTTCGCCTCGTCGAAGACCCCGTAGGCGCGGGAGGTCTCACCGTGCGGCCAGAAGTCCGACAGCAGCGGGTAGTCCAGGTTCTCCTGCTCGCCGAAGACCCGCAGGGTCGGCACCGAGTCGTTGGAGACGGCCAGCAGCTGCACGTCGTCGTTCTGGAAGCGGGGCAGCTGGTCGCGCAGCTCGCACAGCTCGCCGGTGCAGACGCCGGTGAAGGCGAAGGGGTAGAAGAGGAGCACCACGGCCTTCTCGCCCCGGAAGTCGGAGAGCCGCACGGTGGCGCCGTGGTTGTCCTTGAGCTCGAAGTCCGGTGCCTTGCTGCCGACCTCGATCGCCATCTGTCGCATCCCTTCGTTCCTGCATTCCTGCGTGGGTCTGTTCGGGTGGGGCCAGCCTATGGGGTGCCCGGCCGGTGGGGCCGGGCGGTGCGGGTCCGTAACGCGCACACCCCGCCGACCGGGGTCGATTCCGGTCGGCGGGGTGTGTGTCCGCTTGGCTGCGGGTTACGGCTCAGCGCTTGGCCTTGGCGGCCTTCGGCGTCACCAGCTTGGTGGAGGTCCACTCCTTGCCGACGGGCAGGCCCTTGGCAAGCGAGAGGCCGGCCGTCTCGGCTGCCTCGCTGATGTCGCTGGCCTCGACGTAGCCGTCACGGCCCGTCTTGGGGGTCAGCAGCAGGATCAGTGCGCCGTCCTCGACCAGCTCGGTCGCATCGACCAGGGCGTCCGTCAGATCGCCGTCCTCGTCGCGGAACCACAACAGCACCGCGTCGGCGACGTCGTCGTAGTCCTCGTCGGCGAGCTCGCTGACGAGCTTCTCGACGCCGTCACGGAACTCCTGATCGACGTCGTCGTCGTAGCCGATCTCCTGGACCACCTGTTCGGACTGGAAACCCAGCCGGGCGGCCAGGCTCTCCGCGTGGTCCGCGGTCGCGCTCACGGGGTGCCTCCTGCTCATGTTCGGTGAATGTCTTTCGGCGGCGCGCGTACGCGCAGCATTGGGCGTAGTCCACACGGGCGCGGCGGATCGCGCAAGTACCCGGCCGCCGAGACCGTCGAAACGGTGACGATTGCGGCCGTCTCGCCGCAACTTTCAGCCTTCCCGCGCGCACCTCTCGTGATTCATCCCACACCATTCCAACTCATTCGGCATCATCGGCGACGCTTACCGACTTTCCTACCTGTTTGAGGGACGAACGCCCTTACGAACCGGCTGATCGACTTGGGCGTAAGGTTGCGATTTGGCTGCACCCGCTCGCCGTCCCCTCTTCCCGCTCCACTCGCGGTGCCCGGAGTTTCCAGGGGTTACCCAGTGGTAGAGGTGAAGATTTCGGCCGAGCGTAAGACCATGGGAGGCGGCGACCCAAGGCACGACTCCCCCGACAGCGAAGGAACAGCGTGGCTTCCGCATCCGATCGCAATCCGATCATTATTGGCGGCCTGCCGAGTCAGGTCCCGGACTTCGATCCGGAGGAGACGCAGGAGTGGCTCGACTCTCTGGACGCGGCCGTCGACGAGCGGGGCCGTGAACGCGCCCGCTACCTCATGCTGCGGCTGATCGAGCGGGCCCGCGAGAAGCGCGTGGCCGTGCCCGAGATGCGCAGCACGGACTACGTCAACACGATCGCCACCAAGGACGAGCCGTTCTTCCCCGGAAACGAGGAGATCGAGCGCAAGGTCCTGAACGCCACCCGGTGGAACGCGGCCGTCATGGTCTCGCGCGCCCAGCGTCCCGGGATCGGCGTCGGCGGTCACATCGCGACCTTCGCTTCCTCCGCCTCCCTCTACGACGTGGGCTTCAACCACTTCTTCCGGGGCAAGGACGAGGGGGACGGCGGCGACCAGATCTTCTTCCAGGGCCACGCCTCCCCCGGCATCTACGCCCGCGCCTACCTCCTGGACCGGCTCTCCGAGCAGCAGCTCGACGCGTTCCGGCAGGAGAAGTCGAAGGCTCCGTACGGCCTTTCCAGCTACCCGCACCCGCGGCTGATGCCGGACTTCTGGGAGTTCCCGACCGTCTCGATGGGCCTCGGCCCGCTCGGTGCGATCTACCAGGCCCGGATGAACCGGTACATGCAGGCGCGCGGGATCGCGGACACCTCCAAGTCCCACGTATGGGCGTATCTCGGTGACGGCGAGATGGACGAGCCGGAGTCGCTCGGCCAGCTGTCCATCGCCGCCCGCGAGGGCCTGGACAACCTGACCTTCGTCGTCAACTGCAACCTGCAGCGCCTCGACGGCCCGGTGCGCGGCAACGGCAAGATCATCCAGGAGCTGGAGTCGATCTTCCGCGGGGCCGGCTGGAACGTCATCAAGCTGATCTGGGACCGCTCCTGGGACCCGCTGCTGGCCCAGGACCGCGACGGCATCCTGGTCAACAAGATGAACTCCACGCCGGACGGGCAGTTCCAGACGTACGCCACCGAGTCGGGCGGGTACATCCGCGAGCACTTCTTCGGCGGCGACCAGCGGCTGCGCGCGATGGTCGAGAACATGAGCGACCAGCAGATCCAGCACCTGGGCCGCGGCGGCCACGACCACAAGAAGGTCTACGCGGCGTACGCGGCGGCCAAGGCCCACAAGGGCCAGCCGACCGTGATCCTGGCGCAGACGGTCAAGGGCTGGACGCTCGGCCCGAACTTCGAGGGCCGCAACGCCACGCACCAGATGAAGAAGCTGACGGTCGACGACCTCAAGCGCTTCCGCGACCGCCTGCACATCCCGATCACCGACGCGCAGCTGGAGAGCGGCGCCCCGCCGTACTACCACCCGGGCCGCAATTCGCCCGAGATCCAGTACATGCACGACCAGCGCAGCGCGCACGGCGGCTACGTGCCGACCCGCGTGGTGCGCGCGAAGCCGCTCCAGCTGCCCGACGACTCGGCGTACGCGGGGGCCAAGAAGGGCTCGGGGCAGCAGTCGATCGCCACCACCATGGCCTTCGTCCGCATCCTCAAGGACCTGATGCGGGACAAGGAGATCGGCAGGCGCTTCGTGCTGATCGCGCCGGACGAGTACCGCACCTTCGGCATGGACGCGTTCTTCCCGAGCGCCAAGATCTACAACCCGCTGGGCCAGCAGTACGAGGCGGTCGACCGCGAGCTGCTGCTCGCGTACAAGGAGTCCCCGACCGGCCAGATGCTGCACGACGGCATCTCGGAGGCCGGCTGCACGGCTTCGCTGATCGCGGCGGGTTCGGCGTACGCCACGCACGGCGAGCCGTTGATCCCGGTGTACGTCTTCTACTCGATGTTCGGTTTCCAGCGCACCGGTGACCAGTTCTGGCAGATGGCCGACCAGCTGGCGCGCGGTTTCGTCCTCGGCGCGACCGCGGGCCGGACCACCCTCACGGGTGAGGGCCTCCAGCACGCCGACGGTCACTCCCAGCTGCTGGCGTCGACGAACCCGGGCTGTGTGGCGTACGACCCGGCGTACGGCTACGAGATCGCGCACATCGTCAAGGACGGTCTGCGGCGGATGTACGGGCCGCAGGCCGAGGACGTCTTCTACTACCTGACGGTCTACAACGAGCCGATCCAGCACCCGGCCGAGCCGGCGGACGTCGACGTGGACGGCATCCTCAAGGGCATCCACCGGGTGTCCCAGGGCGCCGAGGGCAGCATCGGGGCGCAGATCATGGCCTCGGGCGTGGCGGTGCCGTGGGCCCTGGAGGCGCAGCGGATCCTGGCCTCGGAGTGGAACGTCAGGGCGGACGTCTGGTCGGCGACCTCCTGGAACGAGCTGCGCCGCGAGGCCGTCGAGGTGGAGGAGCACAACCTGCTCCACCCGGAGGAGGAGCAGCGCGTCCCGTACGTGACGCGGAAGCTGTCGGGTTCCGAGGGGCCGTTCGTGGCGGTCTCGGACTGGATGCGTTCCGTGCCGGACCAGATCTCGCGCTGGGTGCCCGGCCCGTACACCTCGCTGGGCGCGGACGGCTTCGGCTTCGCGGACACGCGTGGTGCGGCGCGGCGGTTCTTCCACATCGACGCGCAGTCGGTGGTCCTGTCGGTGCTGACGGAGCTGGCCAAGGCGGGGAAGATCGACCGCTCGGTGCTGAAGCAGGCGATCGACCGCTACCAGCTGCTGGACGTGACCGCGGCCGATCCGGGTGCCGCGGGCGGCGACGCGTAGGGGCGTAGGAGTCATCCTTTGGTGGGGGCGCCGGGACACCTGTCCCAGCGCCCCTTACCCGTTCTTTACGATGCTCCGCATGAAGGAAGCCTCCCGGCAGCTGCGGTGGGAGCGGCGGACTCAGACCCCGCTGCTCGTGCTCGCCCTGGCGTTCGCCGTCGCCTACACCGTGCCGATCGTCGCGCCCGACGCGGATCCGGCCGTGCACCGGGCCTGCACGCACGCGGAGTGGGTGGTGTGGGCCGCCTTCGCCGCCGACTACCTCGTGCGGCTGGCGCTGTCGCAGGCACGGACCGCCTTCGTGCGGAGCCACTGGCTGGACCTGGCGGCGGTGCTGCTGCCGATGATCCAGCCGCTGCGGCTGCTGCGGGTGGTGTCCACCCTGATGCTGGTGGGCCGGCGGGCCCGGATGGCTCCGCAGATCCGGCTGACCACGTACGTGGCGGGCGCGGTGGTGGGGCTGCTGATGTTCGGCTCGCTGGCGGTGCTGAGCGTGGAGCGCGACGCCCCCGGCGGCAACATCCGCAATCTCGGGGACGCCCTGTGGTGGTCGGTGACCACCATGACCACGGTCGGGTACGGGGACCACTCCCCCACCACCGGGCTCGGCCGGCTGCTGGCGGTCGGGCTGATGCTGTCCGGGATCGCGCTGCTGGGTGTGGTCACCGCCAACATCGCGGCCTGGTTCATCTCACGCTTCGAGCGCGACGACCAGGTGGAGCGGGCCCAGACCGCCGCGATCGCGGAGCTGACGGCGGAGGTACGAAGCCTGCGCGCCGAGGTGGCCCGGCTGGGGGGCCCGGGGTCCCCGGCGGGGCCGACCGCGCCGGGCGCGGGGGCCGACGTACCCGGCCAGGCGCCCGACGCGGCCCCGGCGCCGCTCGGGGCTACCTCTCCCACACCTTGAACGCCCTGACCTGGTAGGGCGAGGCGGGCAGGTAGACCCCGTCGCCCGGGTAGGTCTGGAACTCTCCCGTCTCCGCGCACTCGGCCGACTGGTACGTGGTCACCGGACGGCCGACCCGGTTGGCGAGCGACTGGGCGCTGGTCCCGGCGGGCAGGGCGGTACAGCTGTTGATGCTGACGGTGCTGAGCTCGTGGACCTGCTTGGTGCCCTTGAAGTCCGGCTTAGCCCACAGGCACAGCTGTCCTGTGGCGCAGGCTCCGATCGGCGGCGGCCCGGCGGCGTGTGCGGTGGTGGCCGTGCCCGGGATCAGGGCGGTGGCGGCGAGGGCGACGGCGGCCAGGAGGGTGCTGGGGTTCGCGGGGAAACACGTACGCATGACGGGTCAACTCCTTGTGGACGCGGGGGCCCCGGACCGTTTCCGGGGCTCCGACGGCACCAAGCTGACCTGCGAGAACGGCCCGGCGGAAGGGGGTGGGGGCGGGTCCACCCGGATAGGCGACAGCCCCGCCGGAACCGTCCGGCGGGGCTGTCGTGCCTGCGGAGTTGACGCCTGCGCGGGGCTTCGGGGGCGGGCTCAGACGTGGGCCGCGCCCGCGCCCGCGGCGGCGTTCTCCCCGCGCTTGGTGAAGCCGGCCACGATGGCGGCGAGGACCGCGACCGCGCCCGCGACGGTGAACGCGGTGCTCATGCCGGAGACGAACGTGTCGTGGGCGACCCGGGCGATGGTCTGGCCGATCTCGGTCGGGGCGCCCTCGGGGACCGGCGCGATGCCGACCTGGACCCCCTTCTGGGCGAGGTCGAGCTGCTCGGGGGCGAGCGCCGGGAGTCCGGCCCCGGTCCAGTTGTCCCCGAACGAGCCACTGACGGTGCTGGCCATGACCGCGCCGAGGACGGCGGTGCCGAGGCTGCCGCCGACCTGCATGGCGGCCTGCTGGAGTCCGCCGGCCACGCCGGAGAGCTCCAGCGGGGCGTTGCCGACGATGACCTCGGTGGCGCCGACCATGACGGGCGCGAGGCCGAGGCCCAGGAGCGCGAACCAGAGGGACATGGTGAGGGTGCCGGTGCCCGGGGTGAGCTGTGCCATCCCGAAGCACGCGGCGGCGGTGGCGACCATGCCGGCGACGAGCGGGACGCGCGGGCCGACCTTCGTGATGGCGGCGCCGGCCAGCGGCGAGCCGATGATCATCATGCCGGTGAGCGGCAGCAGGTGCAGGCCGCTGTCGACCGGGCTCATGCCGTGCACGTTCTGCAGGTAGAAGGTGACGAAGAAGAGACCGCCCATGAAGGCGAAGGCCATCAGGACCATGAGCACGGTGCCGGCCGACAGGGGGAGCGAGCGGAACATGCCGAGCGGGATCAGCGGCTCGGAGACCTTGCTCTCCCAGAGGGCGAAGACCACGAACAGGACCGCGGAAGCGCCCAGGAAGAGCAGGGTCTTCGCATCGCCCCAGCCCCACTCCGCCGCCTTGATCAGGGCCCAGATCAGCGAGAACATCGCGCCGGACAACAGCAGTACGCCCAGCACGTCGAAGGAGCGCGGGGCGTTCTCGGCCCGGTGGTCGAGCAGGATGAACAGGCCGAAGCCGAGCGCGAGGATGCCGACGGGCACGTTGATGAAGAAGACGGACTGCCAGCTGACGTGCTCGACGAGCAGGCCGCCGACGATGGGCCCGGCGGCGGTCGAGGCGCCGATGACCATGCCCCAGATGCCGATGGCCATGTTGAGCTTCTCGGCGGGGAAGGTGGCGCGCAGCAGGCCGAGCGCGGCGGGCATCAGCAGGGCGCCGAAGAGGCCCTGGGCGACGCGGAAGCCGATGACGAGCTCGACGCCGGAGGACATGCCGATGGCGGCGGAGGAGAGCGCGAAGCCGGCGATGCCGATGAGGAAGGTCTGGCGGTGTCCGAAGCGGTCGCCGAGCTTGCCGGCGGTGATCAGGGAGACCGCGAGGGCGAGCAGGTAGCCGTTGGTGATCCACTGCACCTCGGCGAGCGTGGCGCCGAGGTCCTTTTGGATGGCGGGGTTGGCGACGGCCACGATCGTGCCGTCGAGGGTGACCATCATGACGCCGATCGCCACGGCGAA
Source organism: Streptomyces sp. NPDC028314 (assembly GCF_055565795.1). NCBI lineage: Bacteria > Bacillati > Actinomycetota > Actinomycetes > Kitasatosporales > Streptomycetaceae > Streptomyces > Streptomyces sp. NPDC028314. The sequence continues at coordinate 543,130 of NZ_JBVHTP010000004.1, read as the reverse complement.
GAGGGTCAGCCAGGGATGGCCGCGCAGTCCGGTGCGGGCCGGTATCGGGCCTGGTTCCTTGGTGGGCACCTGATCGTTGACGGTGATCTGACGAGTCATGCGAACAGGCTAGTGACAGTCGCTGACACTTCACAGACGGCTCAGCAGGACGGCCACTGTCAGGTCCGTCACAGGTACCCTGACCGCTCACTCAGCGTCAGAAAAGGAACCCACGGTGATGACCGACTTGCGGCCCGCGCCGGCCGCCCCGGCGGCGGGGCTGCGCGAGCGCAAGAAACAGCGCACCCGCGACGCCCTGCTGCGCGCCGCCCTGCTGCTCTTCATCTCCCAGGGCTACGAGCACACGACCGTCGACGAGATCACCGACGCCGTGAACGTCTCCCAGCGCACGTTCTTCCGCTACTTCGCCAACAAGGAAGAGGTCGCCTTCGCCGTCCAGGACCTCGTCGAGTCGCACTTCGTCGCCGAACTGCGCGCCCGCCCGGCCGCCGAGGGGCCGCTGGAGGCCATGCGCAACGCGGTGCTCGCGGCGTGGGACACCGTCGAGGAGGCCATCTCCGAGGTGGTCCCGGTCGACCTCTACATGCGCGGCTACCAGCTCATCGAGTCCACCCCGGCCCTGCTCGCGGTCCACCTGCGGCGCTCGGCCGAGCTGGAGGAGGAGATCTCCCGGCTGATCGCCGACCGGGAGGGCCTGGACCTGGACGCCGATCCGCGGCCCCGGGTGGCCGTCGCCGCGTTCTCCGGTGTGATGCGGGTCACCGGGCGGCTGTGGGGGCAGGGCCAGGACACCAGCGTGGCCGCCATCCGGCGGATGACCGAGGCGTACCTGGACCAGATCGGCCCGGCACTGGCCGCGGACTGGCGCTGAATCCGGGTACGGAGCTCCCCGCGCCGGGTGTTGGCGTACGGGCTCCGAGCGCGGGGCCGGAGCGCGCGGTGTGACACGGTCGGCGGTGACCCCTGTCACCCGGCGCGCCACTGGCTCAAGTGGTCTCCTAGGCTGGCTCCAGTGAACCTGCCCGGCTCCGCCCATCACCTCGCCGGCGCCCCCGAGCGCCCCGCCGCCCTGCACACCCTGTTCGTGCTGGCGGTCGTCCTCGTCATGCTGGTGACCACCGGCTGGACGGCCGTGCACCGCCCCGAAGCCGGGGTCTCGGCACGGTCCGCCGCGCTCTCGGCGTGGGCAGTGGCCCGGATGGACGGCCGGCCACTGCCGCCGGCCGACGCTCCCGTCCGCACGGTGGCCCGCTTCTTCAGCACCCTCGACGGCGCCCAGCGGGCCCGGCTCGCGGACGGCTACCCGCTCGTCGTCGGAAACCTCGACGGGGTCCCCGCCGCCACCCGCTACCGGGCCAACCAGCGCGGCCTGGAGCAGGCCCGGGTCGCCGAGGAGGCCCGCGGCCGCGATGTCGCGCTGACCCCGGCCGACCGCTCGGAGGCCACCCGGCGCTCCCACCGCTTCGAGTCCCTCGCGGAGCCGGGCCGGCAGATCCTCACCTTCGACCCCACCGGCGACGGTCTCGTCGCCGAGGTCTTCGGCGACCTCGACCGGGCCCGCCGGGTCTCGGTGATCGTGCCCGGCGTCGACACCGACGCGCTCACCTTCGAGCGCACCCAGCGCCGCCTCACCGCCCCCGTCGGCATGGCGCAGTCCCTGTACGAGGCCGAGCGCACGGCCGCTCCCGACAGCCGGACCGCGGTCATCGCCTGGGCCGGCTACACCGCGCCCACCGGGGTCGGCGTGGACGCCGCCACCGGCCGGCTGGCGGTGGAGGGCGCCGCACGGCTGGGGTCGCTGACCGCGGCCCTGCCCGGGGACGCCAGCGTGGCGCTGTTCTGCCACAGCTACGGGTCGGTGGTCTGCGGGGTCGCCGCGCACCACCTGCCGGCGCGGGTGACCGACCTGGTGGTGGCGGGCAGCCCCGGGATGCGCGCTTCGAGCGCCGCCGACCTGAAGACGTCGGCGCGGGTGTGGGCGATGCGCGACCCCGGGGACTGGATCGCGGACGTACCGCACCTGGAGGTGGGCGGACTGGGCCACGGGGCGGATCCGGTGTCCCGGGAGTTCGGCGCGCGGCTGCTGTCCTCGGCCGGCGCGCGGAGCCACACCGGCTATTTCGAGCCAGGCACGGCGTCCTTGGACAACTTCGCGAAGATCGGAACCGGCACGTTCGGTTCCGTTGTGTGCGCGACCGGCGCCGATGCCTGTGGACGCGGAATTTCCGGTCCGACCGGGGACTGACGGGGGCTGACGCGTGTAGCGGTTCCGGAAAACGGTCCCGTCGGCAAGGGGGACGGGCAGGGGCCCGTCCCTTTACCATGTGCCGCATGGGGGACGTACTGGCCGGAAACCATGCCGTCTGGGAGTTCGAGTCGGACTCCGTGACCATCCGCTTCACAAGGGGGCTGCGCACACCGAGGCTCTGGCATGCCCTGGGGGAACGACGGATCCCCCTGGAGGCGCTGTCCGAAGTGACCGTGTCCGGGGGCAGACGGGACACGGTGGTCCTGCGTGCGGTACCGCGCCCGGGCGCCGACCCGCTGATGGAGGCGGCCGCCGGGCAGCTGAAGGAAGCCTGCGACCCGTACCGGCTGGTGCTGCCGGGCGACCGGGCCCCGCTGGCGGCGGCGCTGGCGGACGCGGTGCGCGGTCGGCTGGGGCCGGCCGGGGCGGCCGAGCGGTTCCTGGTCCGGGTCCCGCAGCCGCCGGTCCACCTGAAGGCCTACGACGCACGGGTGGGCTTCGACGGCTCGGCCGTCACCTTCCACTGGTCGCGTACGGGGGCCAGCAGCACGAAGTGGAAGGCGGGCGACCAGCGGTATCCGCTGACGGCCGTCAGCGGCGTCGAGTGGCACTCCCCCGACGGGCCGGAGGGGCACCTGCGCCTCCTGCTGCGGGACGCGGCCACCGGTGGGGCGCGTCCGGACCACGACCTGGCGGCCGCCGTGTTCGGGGTCGGGTACGGGGCGGTGCACGAGTCCCTGCCGTTCGCCGCGGCCCTCCTCGCCGCGGTGCGGGGCCGGGCCACGGTGGCCTCCGTCCCGCGCCCGCGCGCCGACGAACGGCTCCAGCACCTGAGCGAGCTCCACGGCGCCGGCCTCCTGACCGACACCGAGTACGCGTACCTGCGGTCCGGGTTCGCCTCCGAGGCGCTCGAAGCCTGAGCCACCCCGGGGCCGGACCGGGACCGGGACCGGCCGCGGCGAGACCTAGCCTTCGCGGGCCGCCGACGTCGAGCCCATGTCCGGGTAGCGGTCGCCGGCGACGCGGGAGGCGATCGGTTCCAGCAGCGCCAGCTCGGCGGCCGTCAGGGTGATCCGGGTCGCCGCCGTGTTCTCCGCGAGGCGCCCCGGCTTGCGGGTGCCCGGGATCGGGACCACCGTCAGGCCGTGCACCGCGGCCCGCTGCTGCACCCACGCCAGGGCGATCTGCGCCGGGGTCGCCCCGTGCGCGGCCGCGACCTCCCGCACGGGAGCCAGCAGAGCGGCGTTGGCCTTGGCGTTCTCCCCGGTGAACCGCGGCTGGTGCCGGCGGAAGTCATCGGGCGACAGCTCCGCCGCCGCGTCGGCGAAGGCGCCGGTCAGGAAGCCGCGCCCGAGCGGGGAGTAGGGCACGAAGGCCACGCCCAGCTCCGCCGCCGCGCCCACCGCGCTCCGCTCCACGTCCCGGCTGAACAGCGACCACTCCGACTGGAGCGCCGCGATGGGGTGCACGGCGTACGCCTCGCGCAGTTCGGCCCCGGTGACCTCACTCAGCCCCAGGTGTCGCACCTTCCCCTCCTGTACCAGCTCCGCCATGGCGCCCACCGACTCGGCGAACGGCACGGCGGGGTCGCGCCGGTGCATGTAGTAGAGGTCGATCACCTCGGTGCCGAGCCGCCGCAGGCTGCCCTCGACGGCCTGCCGGACGTACGCGCGGTCGTTGCGGATCCCCCGGTACCGAGGGTCGTCGGTGCGCTCTATGGCGAACTTCGTGGCCAGCGTGATCCGGTCGCGGTGCGCGGCCACGAACGGGGCGAGGAACTCCTCGTTCGCGCCCCGCCCGTAGACGTCCGCGGTGTCGAAGAGCGTGACCCCGGCGGCCAGCGCCGCGTCCAGGGTCGCGCGGGCGGCGGCCTCGTCCGTGTCCCCGTAGAACTCGCTCATGCCCATGCAGCCCAGGCCCTGGACGCCCACCAGCGGGCCGCCCTTGCCCAGCTCGACCTGCTCGATGACCGTGCTGTGCTCCGTCATTGGTGTGCCTTCTCCGTAGCCGTGCTCATCGAATACATCCCGATCTTGAAGTCCAGTACGGCGAGGGCGTCCGTCAGCTCGGTGATGCGCGCCCGGACCTCGCGGCGCGTGCGCTCCAGCAGCTCGCGCCGCTGGTCGACGGTGTGTGCGCCCTCGCGGACCAGTTCGGCGTACCGGACCATGTCCGCCACCGACATCCCGGTGGCCCGCAGCTTGCCCACGAAGGCCAGCCAGTCGAGGTCCTTGTCGCTGAACCGCCGCTGCCCCGAGTGGGAGCGGTCCACGTGCGGCATCAGGCCGATCCGCTCGTACCAGCGCAGCGTGTGCTGGGTCAGACCGGTCCGGGCCTCCACCTCGCTGATCGTGTAGCGCGTCTGCGTCAAGGTCATGTCCCCACGCTAAAACCTTGGAGTGCACTCCAAGCAAGTATTCTCGGCCGCATGGACAGCCTGGAGGGCGTGGAGACCGTGAACAGCCTGGAAAGCCTGCGGATCATCGAGAACTGGCCGGTGCCGACCGCCGCCGCGGCGGTCGTCCGCGCGGACGGGAGCCTCGCCGGCTCCCACGGCCCCGTCGACCACCGCTTCCGGCTGGCCTCGGTGACCAAGCCGCTCGCCGCGTACGCCGTCCTCGTCGCGTACGAGGAAGGCGCGGTCGAACTGGACGAGCCGGCCGGACCGGAGGGCTCCACGGTCCGTCACCTGCTCGCGCACACCAGCGGCCTGGCCTTCGACGAGCACCGCGTGATGGGCCCGCCCGGGCAGCGCCGGCTGTACTCCAACGCCGGTTTCGAGGTGCTCGGCGACCACATCGCGAAGGCCACCGGGATCCCCTTCGCGGAGTACCTGCACCAGGCCGTTTTCGAGCCGCTGGGCATGGCGTCGAGCAGCCTGGAGGGCTCCCCCGCGAAGGACGGCGTCTCCACCGTGTCCGACCTCGTACGGTTCGCCGCCGAGCTCCAGGCGCCCCGCCTGCTCGACGTCCGCACGGTCGCCGAGGCCACCTCGGTCGTGCACCCGGGCCTCAAGGGCGTCCTGCCCGGCTACGGCCACCAGTCCCCCAACGACTGGGGGCTCGGCCTGGAGATCCGCGACGGCAAGTCCCCGCACTGGACGGGCGACACGTCCTCGCCGCGGACCTTCGGCCACTTCGGCCAGGCCGGCACCTTCCTGTGGGTGGACCCGGACGCACGCGCCGCCTGCGTGGCGCTGACGGACCGCGCCTTCGGCCCGTGGGCCGTGGAGGCCTGGACCCCGTTCACCGACGCGGTGCTCGCCGAACTGAAGTCCGCCTGAGCCCCCGCGCTGCGACGACACCCCTTACGGCAGCTCCCAGATCAGCAGCTCCCCCGGGGATCCCGCGACGATCTCCAGGCCGCTCTCGCCGGTGATCCGCGCCGAGTCCCCGGGGCCGAGCTCCTCGCCGTCGAGCCGCAGGTCCCCGCGCACCACGTGCAGGTAGACCCGCTCGGCCGCCGGTACGGGGATCCGCTCGCCCGCGCCCGGCCGCCGGACGCGCAGTACCGCGCCCGCCGCGGGGACCTCGTACGGGACGCCGTCCGCGAGGCCCCGTACGAGCGCGTACGAGGGCTCGCCGCCGGCGGTCAGCGGCGCGAGCCAGGTCTGTACGAACCGCAGCGGCTCCGGGCCGTCGTTGCGCTCCACGTGCCGCGCCCCGGAACCGGCGCCGAAGTGCTGGACGTCGCCCGGGTGGACCTGCCCGCTCTGGCCGGTGGCGCTGTCCTTGTGCGTGAGCTCGCCCTCCACCACCCAGGTGACGATCTCGGTGTGGCTGTGGGGGTGCTCGTCGAAGCCGGCGCCCGGCCGCAGGCGCTCCTCGTTGCAGGCCAGTATCGGGCCGAACCGGATGTTGTCCGGGTCGTAGAAGGAGCCGAAGGAGAAGGCGTGCCGGGTGGTGATCCCGGCGGCCGGGTCCCCGCCCTCGTACCGGTCCGCCGCGCGGCGTACATCAATCATGGGGGCCACGGTAGACCCCGGGGGACGCCGCGCCGAGCCGACGGGACGGCGTCCGGCGCCGGACCGGAGTCCGCGCCGGGGCGCCGATAGGGCAGTCTTGTCCCGTGCCCCAACCCGAACGTGAGCATTCCCCCGAAACCAGCCCCGCGCACCCGGCGCATGCCGTGCATCCCGCCCATCCGCACACCGCGACGCTGCGCCGGCTGGAGAAATCCTCCGGTCGGCTCGCCGCCAACGCCATCGCGCGCATGGACGAGACCCTGCCGTGGTACCGGGCGATGCCGCCGGAGAACCGGTCCTGGATCGGCCTGGTCGCGCAGGCGGGCATCGCCGCGTTCACGGAGTGGTTCCGGCACCCGGAGACCCCTCAGGCGATCTCCACCGACGTGTTCGGGACGGCTCCGCGCGAGCTGACCCGGGCGATCACGCTGCGCCAGACCGTCGAGATGGTCCGTACGACGATCGAGGTCATGGAGACCGCGATCGACGAGGTGGCGGCGCCGGGCGACGAGTCGATCCTGCGCGAGGCGCTGCTGGTGTACGCCCGGGAGATCGCCTTCGCGACCGCGCAGGTGTACGCCCAGGCGGCCGAGGCCCGCGGCGCGTGGGACGCCCGGCTGGAGTCGCTCGTCGTCAACGCGGTGCTCTCGGGCGAGGCCGACGAGGGCGCGCTGTCGCGGGCCGCGGCGCTGGGCTGGAACTCGCCCGAGCACGTGTGCGTCGTGCTGGGCACCGCCCCGGACGGGGACAGCGAGCTGACGGTCGAGGCGATCCGGCGCGCGGCCCGGCACCACAAGCTCCAGGTCCTCACCGGGGTGCTGGGCGACCGCCTGGTGGTCATCGCGGGCGGCAGCGACAACCCGATGCAGGTGGCGAAGTCCCTGATCGGCCCGTTCGCGGCCGGTCCGGTGGTGGCGGGTCCGGTGGTCCCGGACCTGCTGAACGCGACGAAGTCGGCGCAGGCCGCGGCGGCCGGCCTGAAGGCCTGCACGGCCTGGCAGGACGCTCCCCGTCCGGTTCTCGCGGACGATCTCCTGCCCGAGCGGGCGATCGCGTCCGACCCCTCGGCCAGGGAGCAGCTGGTGGAGGAGATCTACAGACCGCTGGAGGAGGCGGGCTCGGCGCTGCTGGAAACGCTGAGTGTCTACCTGGAGCAGGCGAGCAGCCTTGAGGGGGCCGCGCGGATGCTGTTCGTGCACCCGAACACGGTGCGCTACCGGCTCCGACGTGTGACCGACGTCACCGGCTGGTCACCCTCCGACGTCCGTTCGGCGTTCACGCTGCGGATCGCCCTGATTCTGGGACGTCTGGCCGACGGCGATCTTCAGTCCTAGACTTTTGTCGGACATCAACAATTACCCCGACGGTTCTTCGTCCCTGTCCCCACGGGCGGCGCGGGCCGGATACAAGAGAGAGTGTGAGGGTGCTCGTACTCGTCGCTCCAGGCCAAGGCGCTCAGACGCCCGGCTTCCTGACTCCCTGGCTCGAACTCCCCGGCGCCGCCGAGCGCGTCGCGGGGTGGTCCGACGCCATCGGGCTCGACCTTGCCCACTACGGCACGAAGGCCGACGCGGACGAGATCCGTGACACGGCCGTGGCCCAGCCGCTGCTGGTCGCGGCGGGTCTGCTGTCCGCTTCCGCGCTGGGCGCCCCGACGGCCTTCGGTGCCGTCGCCGGCCACAGCGTCGGCGAGATCACCGCAGCCGCGTACGCCGGCGTGCTGAGCGACGCCGACGCGCTGTCGTTCGTACGCACCCGGGGGCTCGGCATGGCCGAGGCCGCCGCCGTCACCGAGACCGGCATGGCCGCGATCCTGGGCGGCGAGAGCGACGTGGTCGTCGCGCACCTGGAGAAGCTGGGCCTGACCCCGGCCAACATCAACGGTGCGGGCCAGATCGTGGCCGCCGGCACGATGGAGCAGATCGCAGCTCTGGAGGCCGACAAGCCCGAGGGCTCCATGAAGGTCGTCGCCCTCAAGGTCGCGGGCGCCTTCCACACCCACCACATGGCGCCCGCGGTCGCCACGCTGGAGAAGGCCGCCCAGGCCCTCAGCCCGGCGGACCCGGCGCTGAAGTACGTCTCGAACAAGGACGGTCAGGTCGTCACCACGGGCGCCGACGTTGTCGCCCGCCTGGTCGGCCAGGTGGCCAACCCGGTCCGCTGGGACCTGTGCATGGAGACGTTCGCCGAGCTGGGCGTCACCGGGATCATCGAGCTCTCCCCCGGCGGCACCCTGCAGGGTCTGGCCAGGCGCGCGCTCAAGGGCGTACCGAGCGTGGCCCTGAAGACCCCGGACGATCTCGACAAGGCCGCGGCGCTCCTCGCCGAGCACGCGGCCTGAGAGAAGGAGCCCACACAGCATGTCGAAGATCAAGCCTGCCAAGGGCTCCCCGTACGCCCGCATCCTCGGGGTGGGCGGCTACCGCCCGGTCCGCGTGGTGCCCAACGAGGTCATCCTGGAGACGATCGAGTCCTCCGACGAGTGGATCCGCTCGCGCTCGGGCATCGCGACCCGGCACTGGGCCTCCCCGCAGGAGACCGTCGCCGCCATGTCGGTGGAGGCCTCCGGCAAGGCGCTGGCCGATGCCGGGGTGTCCCCCGAGCAGATCGGCGCCGTGATCGTCTCCACGGTGTCGCACTTCAAGCAGACCCCGGCCGTCGCGACCGAGATCGCGCACCGGATCGGGGCGGTCAAGCCCGCCGCCTTCGACATCTCCGCGGGCTGCGCCGGTTTCGGCTACGGTCTGACGCTGGCCAAGGGCCTGGTGGTCGAGGGGTCGGCGCAGTACGTCCTCGTCATCGGTGTCGAGCGGCTGTCGGACCTCACCGACCTGGAGGACCGCGCGACGGCCTTCCTGTTCGGCGACGGCGCCGGCGCCGTGGTCGTCGGCCCTTCGGACGAGCCGGCCATCGGCCCCACGGTGTGGGGTTCGGAGGGCGACAAGTCCGAGACGATCAAGCAGACCGTGCCGTGGGACGAGTACCGCGGCAAGGACGGCGGAGAGAAGTTCCCGGCCATCACGCAGGAGGGTCAGGCGGTCTTCCGCTGGGCCGTCTTCGAGATGGCCAAGGTGGCCCAGCAGGCGCTCGACGCCGCCGGGATCACCGCGGACGACCTGGACGTCTTCATCCCGCACCAGGCAAACATGCGGATCATCGACTCGATGGTGAAGACTCTGAAGCTGCCGGAGCACGTCACGGTCGCCCGTGACATCGAGACCACCGGCAACACCTCGGCCGCCTCGATTCCGCTCGCAATGGAGCGGCTCCTGGCGACCGGTGCGGCGAAGAGCGGCGACACCGCGCTCGTCATCGGCTTCGGGGCGGGACTCGTCTACGCCGCGACGGTCGTTACCCTCCCCTAGGGCCGGGATCGTTTTCCCTGCCCGAACATCCAGTTAGCTATAGAAGGAGCGCCACATGGCCGCCACGCAGGAAGAGATCGTCGAGGGTCTCGCGGAGATCGTCAACGAGATCGCGGGCATCCCGACCGAGGACGTCCAGACGGACAAGTCCTTCACCGACGACCTGGACGTCGACTCGCTGTCCATGGTCGAGGTCGTCGTCGCCGCCGAAGAGCGCTTCGACGTCAAGATCCCGGACGAGGACGTCAAGAACCTCAAGACGGTCGGCGACGCCGCGGACTACATCCTGAAGAACCAGGCCTGAGCCTGACGAGCGTTTGTCGCCACCTGGCGGTGGCGCCGTGACAATTCAGCACCCCCTTAGACGTGGAGAAAGAATTCCTGTGAGCCCGACCAATCGCACCGTGGTCGTCACCGGTATCGGCGCAACCACTCCGCTGGGTGGCGACAGCGCTTCGACCTGGGAAGGTCTGCTTGCCGGCCGTTCCGGCGTATCGCCCCTGGAGGGCGAGCGCTTCGCCGAACTGCCGGTCCGTATCGCCGCTCAGGCCGCCGTGGACCCGAGCGAGGTCCTGCCTCGCCCGCTGGCCCGCAAGCTCGACCGTTCCGCCCAGTTCGCCGTCATCGCGGCCCGTGAGGCCTGGGCGGACGCGGGTTACACCGCTCCGGCCGGCGAGGAGACCGAGACGGGCGCCTCCGTCGCGCCCGAGCGACTGGGCACCGTGATCGCCTCCGGCATCGGCGGCGTAACGACCCTGCTCGACCAGTACGACGTACTGAAGGAAAAGGGTGTGCGCCGGGTTTCCCCGCACACCGTCCCCATGCTCATGCCGAACGGCCCCTCGGCCAACGTCGGCCTGGAGGTGAACGCCCGAGCGGGCGTCCACACCCCGGTCAGCGCCTGTGCCTCGGGCGCCGAGGCCATCGGGTACGCGGTCGAGATGATCCGTACCGGCCGTGCCGACGTGGTCGTCGCCGGCGGCACCGAGGCGGCGATCCACCCGCTGCCGATCGCCGCGTTCGCCAACATGATGGCGATGTCCAAGAACAACGAGCACCCCGAGCAGGCCTCGCGCCCGTACGACAAGGCCCGTGACGGCTTCGTCCTCGGCGAGGGCGCCGGTGTCGTGATCCTGGAGTCCGCCGAGCACGCCGCCGCGCGCGGCGCCCGGGTCTACTGCGAGGTGCTGGGCCAGGGTCTGTCCGCGGACAGCCACCACATCGCGCAGCCCGAGCCCACCGGTCGCGGTGTCGCCGCCGCGATGCAGAACCTGCTGGACAACACGGGCCTCGACCCGGCCGAGCTGGTCCACCTGAACGCGCACGCCACGTCCACCCCGCAGGGTGACACGGCCGAGCTGAAGGCCCTGCGCAAGGTCCTGGGCGACGACCTCGACCACATCGCGATCTCCGCGACCAAGTCGATGACCGGTCACCTGCTGGGCGGTGCCGGCGGCATCGAGACCGTGGCGACCGTGCTGGCGCTGTACCACCGGATCGCCCCGCCGACGATCAACGTCGACGACCTGGACGAGGACATCAACGCGGACATCGTCCGGGGCGAGCCGCGCAAGCTCCCCGTCGGCATGCCGATCTCCGCGATCAACAACTCCTTCGGCTTCGGCGGCCACAACGTCACGCTGGCCTTCCGCAGCGTGTAGTCCGCCCGGACCTGGAACGCAGGAAAGGCCCACCCGGTGTCCGGGTGGGCCTTTCCTGCGTCGGGGGCCCGGCTCAGACCAGGCCCGGCTCAGACCACCTGGTGGAGCCAGCGGACCGGGGCGCCCTCGCCCGCGTAGCGGAAGGGCTCCAGCTCGTCGTCCCAGGGCTTGCCGAGCAGCTTGGCGATCTCGGCCTCCAGGTCGGTCTCGCCGAGGGCCGACCGGGCGAGCGCGGCGCGCAGCCGGTCCTCGGGGATCAGGATGTCACCGTGCATCCCGGTGACGGCGTGGAAGATGCCGAGCTCCGGGGTGGAGCTGTAGCGCTCGCCCTCGGCGGTGGGGCAGGGCTCCGCGGTCACCTCGAAGCGCAGCAGGTGCCAGCCGCGCAGGGCGGAGGCGAGTTTCGAGGCGGTGCCCGCTTCGGCCTGCCAGGAGAACTCGGCTCTCCAGGTGCCGGGGGAGGCGGGCTGCCTGATCCAGTCGAGGTTCACCCGCACCCCGAGCACGCCCGCAACAGCCCATTCCACGTGCGGGCAGAGCGCGCGCGGTGCGGAATGCACGTACAGAACTCCACGTGTCGTCACCGGGACCTCCAGTGTGGGACGAGGTCAGGAATAAACTCCAGAAAACGGACAGTTTGTGACGAGAAGTAATCTAACGGAAATGATCTGACATTGCGTTGCGGGACTTGCGGCCGAAACGCCACGGGAAAAAGCTACCGTGCGCCAGGGGTCCTGGTGTGACGTACGGTCGCTCCAAACCCCGTAGACACAGAGCATTCACTCAGCAGGACGCCCCGCAAGGACGCGGGGCGACGAGGGAGGGACCACCCGATGGGCACCACCGCTCCACGCCGCCGCGCGCGTCGGACGCTGACGGGCGCGATCGCGACGGCCGCCGTACTGGCCGGGGCGGTCACAGGGTGTGACGGGGGTGGTTCGCCGGCCGGGGGCGAGCGGGGGGCGCAGGCCGGCCCCCGGTGGAACACCGCGCCCGACTCCGTCGCGGCCGTGGGCGACTCCATCACGCGTGGCTTCGACGCCTGTTCGGTGCTGGCGGACTGCCCGGAGGTCTCCTGGGCCACCGGCAGCGATCCCCAGGTGGCCTCCCTGGCGACGCGCCTGCTCGGTCAGTCGCAGGCGCCCGCGCGCAGCTGGAACTACGCGGTGACGGGCTCGCGCATGGCGGACCTGCCGGGGCAGCTCGCCTCGGCGGCGGAGCACAAGCCCGCCCTGGTCACGGTGATGGTGGGCTCGAACGACGCCTGCCGGCCGCTGGCTTCGTCGATGACCGCGGTGGCGGATTTCCGGTCCGGCTTCGAGCAGGCGCTGGCCGGTCTGCGGGCCGCGTCGCCCGCCTCCCAGGTGTACGTCTCCTCCGTGCCGGACCTCCAGCGGCTGTGGGAGCAGGGCAAGGACCAGCCGATGGTGCGGCAGGTGTGGAAGCTGGGGATCTGCCAGTCGATGCTGGCCGAACCGCTGTCGATCGCGACCGGTGCGACGTCGCGGCGCGAGCAGGTGCGGGCGCGGGTGGTCGAGTACAACGAGGTACTGCGCGAGGTCTGCGCGAAGGACGCCCTGTGCCGCTACGACGGCGGGGCCGTGTTCCAGTACCCCTTCTCCACGGAGCAGTTGAGCCGCTGGGACTTCTTCCACCCGGGCCGCGACGGGCAGGCGCGGCTGGCGGAACTCGCGCACCGACAGGTGACGGCGGCCGAACCGCCGCGTTGACGGCTGGTACGGACCGGGGGCGGGTGTCAGGGCCCGCCCCCGGTCCGGTTCATGGGTGTTTTCCGGCCATGTCCGCTCAGACGGCGAGCGTGGCCGTGAGCCGCGTGTCGCCGTGCGCGTGGCTCGCGCGGACCTCGTAGGCTCCGCCGACCCTCGTCCAGCCGCGCGTGTCCTCGTCCCAGATCTCGAAGGCCCGGGCGGGCAGGGCGATCTCGGCCTCCACTCTCTCGCCGGGTCCCGCCTCGACGGAGGCGAAGCCGGCCAGCCAGCTCGCCGGGCGCTCCACCGCGTCGGCGACCGGGGCCAGGTAGACCTGGACGACCTCGCGGCCGGTCCGGGTGCCGGTGTTGGTGACGCGGACCCGGGCGGTGGTGGCGGTGACCTCCAGGGACTCGTACGTCCAGTCGGTGTAGCCGAGGCCGTGCCCGAACGGGTAGGCGGGGGCCACGCCCCGGGCCTCGTACGCCCGGTAGCCGATGAAGAGGCCCTCGCGGTACTCCAGCCGCCCCCCGGCCGGGGTGACCTCGGTGACGGGCGCGTCGGCGAACCGCGCGGGCCAGGTGGTGGGCAGCCGCCCGCCCGGCTCCGCGTCCCCGAACAGCACGTCGGCCAGCGCGGCCCCGCCCTCCTGCCCGGGGAACCAGGTCAGCAGTACGGCGGCCACGTCCTCGCGCCACGGGAGTTCCACGGGGGAACCGGCGTTGACGACGACCACGGTGTTCGGGTTGACGGCGGCGACGGCTGCGACCAGGTCGTTCTGGCGGCCCGGCAGGGTCAGGTCCGTGCGGTCGAAGCCCTCGGACTCCACGCGCTCGGTGGTGGCGACGACGACCACGGCGGTGTCGGCGGCGCGGGCGGCGGCCACGGCCTCCGCGATCAGCTCGTCGGCGTCGCGCTGCGGGCCCAGGTGGAGCAGCGAGAACATGATCGCCTTGAGCGGCAGGGTCGTCATGTCGGGGACCTGGAAGGTCAGTGAGACCTCGACGGGCTCGTCCTCGGTGAGGGCGATCCGGGCGCGTTCGCTGGGGGCTCCGAAGAAGGCCTCGAAGGGGTCGGCCTCGTCGCCCATCTCCTGGACGCCCTCCCAGAGGGTCCGTCCGCCGACGGCGAGGGTGAAGGCGCCGAGCCCGCGGGTGCCGAAGGCGTGCTCGCCGCTCTCGCGCGGCACGTACGTACCGGTCACCTCGATGCTCGCCATGGTCTCGTACGTGGCGCCCTCGGGCAGGTCGTCGCCGATCCACTGGACCTGGCCGGTCGGCAGGCTGCCCTCGCCGAGGACGGCTCCGGAGGCGTCGCGGCACACGGCGCGCAGCTCGAAGCCCTTGTCTGCGGGGGCGAGTTCCTCGCTGGGGTCGGCGCCGACGGCGAAGGTGAGCGCCCCCTGCGGCAGGGCCGCGGTGAGCCCGTCGAGCGGGGAGACGATCCGCTCGGGGAAGACGGTGGCGGATCCGCCGCCGAGGACGCGGGCGTCGCGGGCGGCGGCGCCGATGAGCGCGACGGTGCGGCCGGCGCCGGCGTCCAGCGGCAGCGCGCCGTTCTCGTTGCGTACGAGGACGAAGCCGCGGGCGGCGATCTCGCGGGCCAGGGCCTGTCCGTCGATCGCGGGCGGGGTCCCGGTGACGACGGCCGGGGCGCCCTCCAGGATGCCGACGCGGGCGGCGAGCCGCAGGACGTTGCGTACGGCCGCGTCGACGGCGGACTCGGGGACCTCTCCGGCCCGGACGGCCTCGGCGAGGGCGGGTCCGTAGACGGTCTGCGGGCCGGGCATGGCCACGTCGAGGCCGCCGAGGATGTCGCCGGTGGTGGAGCGGGCGGCCATCCAGTCGGAGACGTTGTAGCCGTCGAAGCCCCACTCGGCGCGCAGGACCTCGTTGACCAGGTACTGGTGCTCGGTCATAGTCGTGCCGTTGACCTGGTTGTAGGCGGTCATGATGCCCCACGGGTGGGCGTTGGCGACGATGGCCTCGAAGGGCGCCAGGTACAGCTCGCGCAGCGGGCGCGGGGCGATCACGCTGTCGACGGTGAACCGCTCGGTCTCGGCGTCGTTGCCGACGAAGTGCTTGACGGTGGTGCCGACCCCGCCGTCCTGGACCCCGTTCACGTAACCGCTGCCGATGGCTCCGGTGAGGTACGGGTCCTCGGAGTAGCACTCGAAGTGCCGGCCGCCGAGCGGGGAGCGGTGCAGGTTGACGGTGGGGGCGAGGAGGACGTGGACGCCCTTGCGGCGGGCTTCCTGGGCCAGGAGCCGGCCGGCCCGGCGGGCGAGTGCGGGGTCCCAGGCCGCGGCGAGCGCGGTCGGGGAGGGCAGGGCGATGGACGGGTCGTCGGCGGTCCAGCGCACGCCGCGTACCCCGATGGGCCCGTCGGACATGACCAGGGACTCCAGCCCGATCCCGGGGACGGCGGGCAGGGACCACATGTCCTGGCCGGCCAGCAGCCGGGCCTTGGCGTCGAGGTCGAGCTTGCCCAGTGCCGCTTCTACGGCGTCGTTGCGGACCTGATCGGCATCGGTCACGGCCGTGCCTCCTCATCGAGTGCGGTGCGTGCGGTGCGTGCGGTTGCGCGGTGCGGCGCGGTGCCCCCATCGTGGACCGGTTACCTGGTGAACGGTAGGGTTCGTTATGTCTTCGTGATACATGGATCGCGTACGGTCCTGACAGGGGCGCGAATCGGAAGGGGTGCCGGGCGATGGCCAGGGCGAGGAGCGAGGAACGGCGCGGCGACATCGTCCGCGCGGCGGTCGAGGTGATCGCGGAGCGCGGCTACCGGGGCGCGTCCCTGGTGGCCGTCGCGGAGCGGGTGGGCCTGACCCAGCAGGGGCTGCTGCACTACTTCCCGACCAAGGAGGCGCTGCTCGTCGCGGTGCTGGAGGAGCGCGACCGCTGGGACACCGGCGGCGGCTCCCGGGCCTCGGCCGGCACCTGGCGGCTGGATCTGCTGGCCTCGCTGGTGGAGTACAACGCGATGCGCCCCGGCATCGTCCAGACCTTCTCCGCGCTGCTGGGCGAGAGCGTCACCGACGGGCACCCGGCCCGGGAGTTCTTCACCGAGCGGTACGCGCAGGTCCGGGGCGAGATGGCCGCCGTGCTGCGCGCCGAGTTCGGGGACCGGCTGCCCTCGGGGCTGACCCCGGAGCAGGCGGCGCCCCTGCTGACGGCGGTGATGGACGGGCTCCAGTACCAGTGGCTGCTCGCCCCGGAGTCGGTGGACATGCCGGCCGCGTTCCGCTCGTTCCTGACGCTGCTACGAGGCGCCGCCCCCGCGACTCCGTAGGCGGCGGCCGGGGGCCGGGGGGCGGGGGGCCGGGGGGCGGGGGCCGGGGGGCCGGGGGGCGGGGGCCTTCGCGTCCAGGGTTTGGCATCCTGGGCGCATGAAGATCGCCGCAGCCCAAATGACCTGTGTACCGGCCGACATCACCGCCAACACCGCCCGGGTGGCCGCCCTCGCGGCCGAGGCCCGCGAGCAGGGCGCCGAGCTCGTCGTCTTCCCCGAACTCTGCCTGACCGGCTACGAGATCGAGGCCCTGACCGCCGACCCGGGGCTGTGGCTCGCCGATGCGCAGGACCCCAGGCTGGACCCCGTGCGCTCGGCCGGGATCGCCACCGCGGTCAACGTCGCGCTGCGCACCGACGGGCCGCTGCCGGCTCTGGCGACCCTGGTCCACGACGCGGACGGCGCGCACGTGGCGACGTACGCCAAGCAGCACCTCTTCCAGCACGAGCAGGGCGTGTTCGCGCCGGGCACCGCCGACGGCCGCTTCGAACTCGGCGGGATCCGCTTCTCCCTGGGCGTCTGCTTCGACAACCACTTCCCCGAACTGCCCGGCCGGGGCGCGGCCGACGGCTGCACCGTGCACCTGGCGAGCTCGCTCTACGGGACGGGCGGCGGCATCGAGGAACGGGCCGCGCTCCATCCGGCGATCGCGAAGGAGCACGGCCTGTACGTGGTCCTCGCCAACCACGTCGGTCCGGCCGGCCCGTGGACCGGCTGCGGCGGGGCCGCCGTATGGGCCCCGGACGGGACGCCGCTGGCCGAGGCGGACGACCGCACCCCCTCGGTGGCGACGGCGGAGGTGGCCGCGTGAGCCCCGTCCCGCCCGACCCCTCGGTGCTGCACCCCGTGCCGGGGCAGCCGCGCGTGGTGCTGCTCCAGCCGCTGGTGAAGTCCCCGCTGATCGAGGTGGGGGCGTACTCGTACTACGACGACCCGGACGACGCGACGGCGTTCGAGACCCGCAACGTGCTCTACCACTACGGGCCGGAGAAGCTCGTCATCGGGAAGTTCTGCGCCCTGGGCACGGGCGTGCGGTTCATCATGAACGGCGCCAACCACCGGATGGACGGCCCCTCGACGTTCCCGTTCCCCATCATGGGCGGCGCCTGGGCCGAGCACGTCGACCTCATCACCGCGCTGCCGGGCCGCGGGGACACCGTGGTCGGCAACGACGTCTGGTTCGGGCACGGCGCGATGGTGATGCCGGGGGTCCGCATCGGCCACGGCGCCGTGATCGCCTCCGGCGCGGTGGTGGTGGAGGACGTACCGGACTACGGCATCGTCGGCGGCAACCCGGCCCGGCTGATCCGCACCCGCTACGACGGGGCGGACGTGGCCCGGCTGCTCGCGGTCGCCTGGTGGGACTGGCCGGCCGAGCACCTCACCCGGCACGTGCGCACCGTCATGTCGGGCAGCGTGGACGCCCTGGAGGCCGCCGCGCCGTGACCCCCGGGCCCCCGCGTCACGCCGGGGCGGGCAGCAGGTGTCTGGTTCCCCATTCCCCGAGGGAGGCCAGGGCCGCGTTCAGTTCCTGCCCCAGCGGGGTCAGGGAGTACTCCACGCGGGGCGGGACCTCGTCGTAGACCTCGCGGTGGACGATGCCGTCCGTCTCCAGCTCGCGCAGCTGGGCCGCGAGCACCTTCTCCGAGACCCCCGGGACCAGCCGGCGCAGCTCGCCGAAGCGGCGGCGCGGGCAACGCTCCAGCTCCCACAGGAGCGAGACCTTCCATTTGCCGTCGATCACGGACATCGCCGCGGCGATCCCGCAGTGATCCGCACCGGGCCTTCGTGTCACCGACATCGCGCACCCCTCCCACCTGCTCGCTCACCTGGGGGTAACCACCCACCCCGAAGTGCGTACTTGAGCGCCTCACGGCCTGCCACCAGGCTAAACGCCATGACCGACAAGCACACGAAGAAGCCCCCGCTCACCCTGCTCGGACTCGGTGACATGGGCACCGCCCTCGCCCGCACCTGGCTCGCCGCCGGGCACCCCCTGACCGTCTGGAACCGCACCGCCGCCAAGGCCGAAGCCCTGGCCGCCGAAGGGGCGCACGTCGCCGCGAGCCCGGCCGAGGCGGTGGCCGCCAACGGCCTGGTCGTCCTCTGCCTGCTCGACGACGCCTCCATCGGCGCCACCCTGGACGGCCTCGACCTGACCGGCAAGGACCTGGTGAACCTCACCACCGGCACGCCCGCCGAGGGCCGGGCGCGGGCCGCCTGGGCCGAGGAGCGCGGGGCCCGGTTCGTGGACGCCGGGATCATGGCCACCCCGACGATGATCGGCGTCCCCGAGGCCGGGGGCTACGTCTTCTACAGCGGCTCGCGCGGCCTGTTCGAGACCCACCGGGGCATCCTGGAGGTTCCGGTGGGCGCCCGCTTCGTCGGCGAGGACGCCGGGCACGCGGCCCTGCACGACGTGGCGCTGCTGAGCGCGATGACGGGGCTGTTCGCCGGGATCTCCCACGCCTACGCGCTGATCGAGGGCGAGGACATCGCCCCCAAGGACCTGTCCCCGCTGCTGTCCGAATGGCTGGGCGCCATGGGGTTCTTCGTCGGGAACGCCGCCGAACGGCTGACCTCGCGGGACTTCACCACCGGGGTGGTCTCCAACCTGGCCATGCAGGTCGCGGCCAGCGGCACCCTGCTGCGCACCGCCGAGGACCAGGGGGTCAGCACCGAGCTGATCTCCCCGTACCTGGACCTGATGCGGGAGCGGCTCGATGCCGATCCGGCAGCCCACGCGGGCGAGGACACGGTGGGGGCGATCACCCTGCTGCGGCGCGGGGCACGGTAGGCGGCCCCTGAGGACGCCCTACGAGTACGAGGGCGGCGGCCCGAAGCCGGAAACCGGGGCCGGGGCATGGGCCGGGGCAGCCTGGGCCCGCGCCTGGGCGGGCCCCTCGGCCGGCGCATCCTCCCCCGCGCCCCCGGCGCCCTCCGCGCCCTCCGCGCCCTCCCCGTCGGCGGACTCCCCCACCAGGTCGCGGGCCATCAGGGTCGCCCCCGCCACCGCGCCCGGCATCAGGAACACCGCCACCAGCGGGATCAGGAACACCAGCACCAGCGGCACCCCGAACCCGAGCGCCAGCCCCCGCCGGGCCCGCAGCAGCGCCAGCTGCTCGTCGAGGTCGACCCGGCGCCGCTGGAAGGCGACCGAGGTGAGCTCCTGGGTGAGGAAGTAGCCGGAGACGCAGAACCCGATCGCCGGGACCACGGTCTGCCCGATCACCGGGATGAACCCGAGGGCGAACAGCAGGATCCCGTACAGCACCACCCGGCCCAGCAGCCGCACGCTGTCCCGGGCGGAGATCCACAGGTCCTGCCACAGGGTGCGCCCGGACTCGGGGACCTCGCCGCCCTCGGTGCGGTCGACCTGCTCCGACAGGGACTCGTAGAAGGGCTGGCCGACCAGCAGCGTCACGGCGGTGAAGGTGATCACCGCGAGGAAGATCCCGAGGCCGAAGACCAGCGTGGTCAGGAAGCCCCGGAAGAGCCCCAGCCAGGGCGAGCCCCAGTCGTCGGCGAAGGGGGTCAGCCAGGTGGTGAAGTCGTCGGCGCCGTAGCCGAGCCCGATCAGGGCGCCGGCGTACAGCACCAGGGCCAGGAGCCCCGGCAGCAGACCGAAGCCCAGCCAGCGGCCGTGTGCGAACACCCAACGCTGTCCGGCGAGCAAGTACCGGAATCCCCCCGCAAAATCACGCATGCGGGCAGTTTACGGCGAAGGCCGCACCCCCTTGAGGGGGTGCGGCCTCCGCTGCGGCAGGGTGCGGATCAGACGGCCAGCTCGACCGTGATGTTGCCGCGGGTCGCCTTGGAGTACGGGCAGACCTGGTGGGCCTTCTCGATGAGGTCCTTGGCGGTGGCGGCGTCCACGTTCGGGATCGAGGCGGAGATCTTGACGATGATGCCGAAGCCCTCGTCGTTCTTGCCGATGCCGACCTCGGCGGTGACCGTGGCGCCGGAGACGTCGGCGTTCTCGTTGCGGGCGACGACACCGAGCGCACCCTGGAAGCAGGCGCTGTAGCCGGCGGCGAAGAGCTGCTCCGGGTTGGTGCCGGCGCCGCTGCCGCCCATCTCCTTCGGCGGGTTCACGACGACGTCGAGCTGACCGTCGTTGGTGGCGACGCGACCGTCACGGCCGTTCTCGGCGGTGGCGACGGCGGTGTAGAGAACGTCGGACTGCTGGATGGACATGTAAGAAGATCCTCCTGGTAAATCGCCGTGACTCGCGCCCACGATCACGACGGTGTGCAGTGAGCCTAACCGGTGAAGGAAACGATCATCTTTCCGGTGTTCTCACCGCGCAGCATTCCGAGGAAGGCGTCGGCCGCGTTCTGCACGCCCTCGACCACCGTCTCGTCGTAGCGGAGCTCCCCGGAGCGCAGCCAGCCGGCCACGTCCTGGACGAACTGGTTCTGGATCCCGGCGTGGTCCCCGACCAGGACGCCCTGCAGGCGCAGCCGCTTGCCGATGACCTGCACGAGGTTGCGCGGGCCGGCGGCGGGCTCGGTGTCGTTGTACTGGGCGATCGCCCCGCACAGGGTGGCCCGGCCGTGCACCTTGAGGGAGGAGATGGCGGCTTCCAGGTGGTCCCCGCCGACGTTGTCGAAGTAGACGTCGATGCCCTCGGGCGCGGCCTCCTTCAGCTGCTCGGCGACGGGGGCGTTCTTGTAGTTGAAGGCGGCGTCGAAGCCGTACTTCTCCGTGAGGAGCGTCACCTTCTCGTCCGAGCCGGCCGAGCCGATCACCCGGGAAGCGCCCTTGATCTTCGCGAACTGGCCGACCAGGCTGCCGACCGCGCCCGCCGCGCCGGAGACGAAGACCGAGTCGCCCTCCTTGAAGGAGGCGACCTCGAAGAGGCCCGCGTAGGCGGTCAGGCCCGGCATGCCGAGCACGCCGAGGTAGGCGGAGAGGGGGGCGAGCGCCGCGTCGACCTTGGTGGCGTGCTTGGCGTCCAGGTCCGCGTACTCGCGCCAGCCCAGGCCGTGCAGGACGTGGTCGCCGACCGCGAAGCGCTCGTCGGCCGAGGCGACGACCTCGCCGACCGCTCCGCCGTCCATCGGCTTGTCCAGCTGGAAGGGCGGCACGTACGACTTCACGTCGTTCATCCGGCCGCGCATGTACGGGTCCACGGACATGTGCAGGTTGCGGACCAGGATCCGGCCGGGCGCGGGGTCCGCGTTCACCGGCACCTCGCGCAGGGCGAAGTCCTCGGCGACGGGCCAGCCCTGCGGGCGGCGGACGAGGTGCCACTCGCGGCTCACGGCGGGGATCTCAGACATGGGGCACTCCAGATGCTCATGGGAAGAAATGCTTCACAAGGTGAAACAACCATGCGCCTGGATATTTCATGTTGTCAAGTAAATGGGTACGCTGGTTCCATGCCCAGTCGTCGCGCAGACCCACTGACCCTTGAGGTCGTCGAGCTCATCGGCGACGTCGTGGCCCGCTACCACGAGGAGTACGAGCACGCCGCCGCGAGCCACCAGCTCACCGGCGCCCAGGCCCGGGTCCTGAACCTGCTGTCCCTGGAGCCCACGGCCATGCGCAAGATCGCGCAGAAGCTGAAGTGCGAGCCCTCGAACGTGACCGGCATCGTGGACCGCCTGGAGTCCCGCGGCCTGGTCGAGCGCCGCCCGGACCCGGCCGACCGCCGGGTGAAACTGGCCGCCGCCACCGAGGAGGGGCTCCAGACCGCGGACCGGCTGCGGGAGTCGCTGGACTTCGCGCGCGAGCCGCTGGCCGGCCTGTCCACCGAGGAGCGGACGGCGCTGCGGGACCTGCTCAGGCGGATGCTGGGCTGACCGCCCGACCCGTCAAACCGCCCGCCGCGTCAAACCGCCCGCCGCGTCAACCGCCCGAACCCGTCAGCAGAAGATCCAGAGCACGCAGTCCGGCTTGGGCGGCTTCGTCGGCGTCGGCGTCGGAACGGGCGCGGGCGGCGGCGGGGGCTTCGCCGTGCCGGAACCGCTCGGCGACGGCTGCCCGGAGGTCGTCGGCTTTACGGACGGCCCCGGCCCGGCCCCGGTCTGCGACGGCCCCGGCTTCCCCGGGGCGGAGGCGCTCTCCTGCGGCCCCGGCTCCGCAGACCCGCTCGGGGACCCGCTGGGCCCGGCCGTCTTCGTGGCGCCCGCGGTGGCCTTCGCCGTCCCGGCGCCCTTCCCGCCCGGCGCCCCCGAGGGCACACCGGTGCTCGGCAGGGCCGGAGCCGGCACCGGCTGCTGCGGTCCCGCGTCGTCGGTCAGCACGACCTTGGACGCCCGGTCGGTGCGCTCGCCGTCGCCCACCATGCGGGCCAGCGCCACCGACCCGCCGGTGGCGAGCACCAGCCCGAGCCCGATGGCGAGCAGGGTCCGGCGGCGCCTGCGGTGGGTGGAGCGGCGGCGCGCGCCGGGCCGGCTGTCGGGCGGCCCGGACAGCAGGACCAGCGAGTCGGCGTACGCGTCGGAGGCCTCGGGCTCGGGCTCCTGCGGCTCGGGGCGCGCGTAGTCGGAGCGGCCCTGGCCGGGCGCGCCCTGGCCGGGGCGACCGTAGGCGGGCTGCGCGTACGCGGACTGCGCCTGGCCGGGCTGGCCGTACTCGGACTGCGCGTGGCCGGGCTGCTCGTAGCCGGGCCGCTCATAGCCGGACTGCGGTTGGCCGGGCTGCTCATGGCCGGGCCGCTCGTAGCCGGACTGCGCATGGCCGGGCTGGCCGGTACCGGCCTGGGCGTAGTCGCCCTGGGCGAAACCGGGCTGGGCGTGACCGGGCTGCGCCTGGCCCTGCTGCCCGTACTCGGCCGGGGCAGGGGCGGTCGGCGCGGCGGGTATCAGGTACTCGGCCGGGGTTCCGCACCCGGCGCACGCGAGCGCGCCGTTCAGGTGCCTCCGGCAGGCAGGGCAATAGTTCATAGCGCCCGCAGGTTACGTGGTCACGGGCAACATCCGGATCCCGGGAACGTAAGGATCCTGTGTGGAATCGTGTCCCCCATGACGCTGAACCAAGGTCCGGCCGCCCCGGGAGCCTTCGGCCCGGCCGCCTTCCAGCTGGTGCTGCTGCGCAGGATGGCGGACTTCCGGCCGGACCTCGCCGAGCAGGCCCGGCTGCGCCTCGGCGCCTCGCTCGCGGAGCAGCGGGCGGCGAACAAGCGCTGGCAGGCCATGGTCCGCTCGCCCCGCTCCCGGGGCGCCCTGGCCCGCTACCGGTCGGTGCTGGGCCCGGCCGAGTCCGCCGGGCGCCGGAAGATCGGCGACCTGGAGTGCGAGGCCCTGCTGTGGCCGGTGCCGCTCTGGCCCGACCTGCGCTTCGAGGTGCTGGCCGGGCCGGACGGGGCGGTGTGGAACGAGTGGCTGGTCCGCGCCCCGGGTGCGCGGGGGCCCGTACTGGAGACGGCGCAGGACCTGCTGCCCTGGTCCGCGACGGTGGACGAGGTGGCGCGGGCCTTCGCCCCGGTGCGGCCGATGGAGGGGACCGCCCCGACGCGGTGGCGGCTGGCGTTCACCGCGTCGGGGGCGCCGTACGTCGCGGAGTTCACGTACGGGCTGCTCCAGGAGGTCCGCCCGGGCGAGGCCTGAGGTACCCGGGGGCTACGAGGCCAGGAAGGACCGTACGCCCGCCGAGGTGGGGTCGTCCCCGAGCAGGTCGTTGTGCTTCAGGCAGCCGACCGGGGTGTTGACGGCCCCGGCCAGCGGGACGCTGCCGTCGGGGTTGATGACCTCGTCGCACGCGGACCAGAAGGTGGCGTACTTGACGGCGCCCGGGGTCTCGTCGCCGGAGGCCAGGTTCTTCACCACGTACGAGCCGGGCGTCATGTCGCGGCAGGCCTGGTCCCACAGGGCGCACGCCCAGGCGGTGGAGGTGCCGTGGTTGGGGCCGGCCAGCGAGACCCAGTGGTCCACGGCCGCCGCGCCGCCGCCGTATTTGACGTACCAGCGGCTGACGAGGGATCCGAAGGAGTGCGCCACGATGTCGACCCGGGCGGCGCCGGTCCGCGCGCGGACCTGGTCGACGTACGCGCCGAGCTGCCCGGCGAGGGCCTCGTTGACGGACAGGTGGGTGTCGTAACCCCAGGAGAAGAGCTCGGCGTCCGCGTACCCCTCGGCGCGCAGGTCCTCGCGGAGCGACCCCCAGACGCCCGGGTCGGCGTTGTAACCGTGCACGAGGACCACCGGATTGCGGGCGGCACCCTGCCGGGGCGCGGCCCGTTCGGCCGCCTGGGCCGGAAAGGGCGCGAGGAGGGCCAGGCAGAGCGTCAGAAGGGCCAGCAGTCGCTGGCGGGGCGTCAGCATCGGGTCCCCTTTACCTTGTTACGCGCGAGTAGCGCGGACAGTGCGCGCATCGTGCTGCCTGTCGGTACAGAAATCCACCCCCGTGCAGCACCTCTCGACCCATCCGGCACACCCCGCCCGGAGCATTCCAACGGGCGGGGTGGGCCATTTACCCGAGAAGATGTGATTTGTGATCGGCAGCCGCCGGTCTTCTTGCGTCAGCGCTCTCGGGAGGATCTGCCGTGACCGTCAGCCTTGAGCAGTTGCGCCGCTGCCACGTCGCCGTCGACCTGGGGGCGGCCAGGACCCGCGTCTTCGTGAAGGGCGCCGGCCTCGTCGTCGACGAGCCCAGCGTCGCCGCGGTGAACACCCGCACCGGTGCACTCATCGCCGTAGGGACCTTCGCCGAGCGGATGACCGGCCGCACGCCCGACTACATCCGCGTCGTGCGCCCCGTGTCCGGCGGGACCGTCGTCGACATCGAGATGGCCCAGCGGATGCTGCGTCACCTCCTCGGCGAGAAGCTGCGGCGCGCCCTGCGCCGCAAGCCCCGCCTGCGGGCCGCCGCCTGCACCCCCCACGACGCGGATCCGCTGGCGCAGCGCGCCACGGTGGAGACGCTGGTCGGACTCGGCGCCCGGCGTGTCGAACTCGTCGACACCCTGATCGCGGCGGCCGTCGGCTGCGGCCTGCCCGTGGAGCAGCCGACCGCGACGATGATCATGGTGTGCGGGGCGGCGGCCACCCAGGTCGCCGTGCTCTCCCTCGGCTCGATCGTCACGGCCGAGCGGATCCCGGTCGGCGGCGAGGCCATCGACCATGCGGTGGTCCAGCACCTGCGGCACGCGCACGAGCTCATGCTGCCGAGCCAGGCCGTCCGCCCGCTCCAGCTGGCCCTGCACGGCAACGGCATCACCGCCGAGGGCCCGGCCTCCACCCTGATCCACGGCCGGGACGTGGCCACCGGCCTGGCCCGCTCCGTCCACGTGGACACCGCGGCCGTCCGGGACGCCATCCACACCCCGCTGACCGCCGTGCTCGACGGCATCGGCAAGGTGCTGCGGGACTGCCCGCCGGACCTGGTCGCGGACCTGACGGACCGGGGGATCATGATGGTGGGCGGCAGCGCCCTGCTGCCGGGCCTGGACCAGATGCTGCGGGACGCGACCGGAATGCCCGTCGCCATCGCGGAACGGCCGGACATCTGCGCCGTGCTGGGTCTCGGCGCGATGCTCGAAGGAAAGATCGCCCCCATGGTTCTCAACCCGCTGGCCGAATGACGCTGGACCCCAAGGAGGCCGCGGACGAACCGTCCACCCTGCCGGCCCTGCTGGAGGCCGTGCTGTCCGTCGGCTCCGAACTGGAGCTGCGGGCCACCCTCCAGCACATCGTGGAATCCGCCGCCGAGCTGTGCGCGGCGCGGTACGGAGCGCTCGGGGTCGTCGACCCCGAGCGCGTCCGGCTGACCGAGCTGTACACGGCCGGGATGACCGAGGCCGAACGGACCGCGATCCCCCGGCTGCCCGACGGCCGCTCCGGGGTGCTCGGCGCACTGATCAGCGACCCCCGGCCGCTGATGCTGGACGACCTCACCCGGGACCCCCGCTCGGCCGGCTTCCCGCCCGGCCATCCGCCCATGCGCAGCTTCCTGGGCGTACCGATCCGGGTGCACACGGAGGTCTTCGGCAGCCTCTACCTCACCGAGAAGCACGGCGGCGGCCCCTTCACGGACGAGGACCTCGCGCTGATGCGCGTCCTGGCCTCGCAGGCGGGGATAGCGATCGGCAACGCCCGGCTCTACGAGACCGCGCGGCGCCGGGAGCGCTGGATCGAGGGCGCCGCCGCGGTGACCACGACCCTGCTGGCGGGGCGTCCGGCGGCGGACGCGCTGAAGTGCGTGGCGGAGCGGGCCCGGCTGCTGGCGGACGCGACGGCCGGGGTGGTCCTCCAGCCCACCGCCGAGGGTGGCATGGAGATCGTGGCCGCCTCCACCCAGGGGGACCCCGGGGACCTGGTCGGCACCACCATCGCCCCCGGGTCGGCGGTCCTGGAACAACTCCTCGGCGGCGAGCCGGTCTTCATCGAGGACTCCGCGACGGATCCCCGGATGACCACACACGTGCGGGAACGTTTCGGCCCCAGCATGATGCTCCCGCTCCAGAGCGGCGGCCAGCTGATCGGAACCCTGGCCCTGCCGCGCGGCCGGGGCGGGCGGCCGTACGACGCGGTGGACCGGCTGCTGGCCTCGCAGTTCGCCTCCCAGGCCGCGCTGGCACTCGTACTGGCGGACGCGCAGCACGACCGCGAGCAGCTGGCCGTGTACGAGGACCGCGACCGGATCGCCCGCGACCTGCACGACCTGGTGGTCCAGCGGCTGTTCGCGACGGAGATGATGCTGGAGAGCACCAAGAAGCGCTCGGCGGCGGCCACCGCCGGTGACACCGCCGGGGACACCGTCGGGGACGAGCTCGGCCGGGCCGTGGACGAACTGGACTCAACGATCCAGGAGGTCCGCACCGCCATCTTCGCCCTCCAGCAGCCCCCGACCGACGCCCCGACCACCTTCCGCGGCCGGGTGCTGCGCGAGACGGGCGGCGCGGCGGTGCTGCTGGGCTTCCAGCCGTCGGTGCACTTCGCCGGAGCGGTGGACGCCCTGCTCCCGGAGCCGGTGGTGGGCGACCTGCTGGCCACCCTGCGCGGAGCCCTGGCCGCGGCCCACCGCCGGGCGGAGGTCAGCGCGATCGAGGTCGAGGTGGACGCCGTCCCGACCCGGGTCCGCCTGACGGTCTCCGACGACGGCCGCACGGAGACGGACACCCGGGGCACGACGCTGACGTGGGAGGCGCCGCTCTGAGCGCTCGCGGCATCACGGCTGGCCGGGTCGGGTGGCGGCGCGCAGGGCGATCCGGGTGCTGGACTGGGCCACCCCGGCCTCCCGCTTGAGGCGGCGCAGCAGTGCGTCGAGGGCCGCCGCGTCGACGGCCCGGGCCCGTACGAGGTAGTCGTACTCCCCGGTGACGTGCACGACCTCGGTGATCCCGGGGAGCTTGGCGACCCGCTGCTCGAAGTCCTCGTTGGTGACGTCCTGCCGCAGCGTGAGGTCGATGAAGACGACGAGCCCGCCCCTGGTGTCGGCGGCCGGGTCGACGACGACGGTGAACCCGAGGATCACCCCGTCCCTGCGCATCCGGCGCACCCGGTCGGCGGTGGCGTTGGCGCTGAGGCCGACGCGGGCGCCCAGGTCGCGGTACGAGATCCGCGCATCCTGCTGCAGGATGCCGAGGATTTCCCTGTCGAGGCGGTCCATACCGCGATTCTCGCAGTGCGGGCCGTTATTCGCGGCCGTGTGCGGAGGCGCCCGGACCACCCTCGGCCGCATGAGCGAACTGATGACTCCGGCCGTGTCGGGAGTGGTGGCGGGCCTGGGCGTGGCGATGCCGATGGGTGCGATGAGCGTACTGCTGCTCCAGGAGGCGATGCGGCACCGCCGCACGGCGATGGCCGCGGCGGCGGGGATCGCCGTGGTCGACCTCGGCTATGCGGCCCTGGCCACGGCCCTCGGCCCGTGGGTGGCCTCGTACGTCGCCCCGGTCGAGGCCTGGGTCCGGCTGCTCTCGGCCCTGATCCTGCTGGCCATCGCCGCACACGGCCTCCGACCCACCGGACCGCCCCGTGCTCTGGCCCCGCGGCCGGCGCCGGGTCCGGGGCCGGGGCCGGGGCCAGGCCCGGGGCCGGGGCCAGGCCCGGGGCCGGGTCCGGGGCCGGGTCCGGGTCCGGGTCCGGGTCCGGGCCCGGGCCCGGGTCCAGGTCCGGGTCCAGGTCCAGGTGCGGTTCCGGGTTCGGGTCCAGGTCCGGGCCGAGGCCCAGGTCCGGCGCCGGCCGCGGACCCAGCGGCACCCGGCCCGCAGGGCACAGGGCCAGGCCCCGGCCACCCGGACCCGGAGCCGCGGGGCGACGGGCCGGAGGCGGGGTGGAGTGCCGGCCCGCCTCCGGCCGCGGCGTTCGCGGCGCCGGACCGGGCGGAGCCGGCCGCCCGGGGGGTGGCCGGTCGGTGGCGCAAGGGCGGGGCGGCGCCGAGCCCCGCGGGCCCCGCCCCCCGGTCGGCCGACGGCGCGGTCGGCGCGGCGACGGGCCCCCGGCCGGTCAAGGCCTTCGGCCGGTACGTCGCCCTCACCGCCGTGAACCCCACCACCGCGCTCTACTTCACCGCCCTGACCACCGCCCAGGGCGCGGGCCTGCGCACCGGTCCCGCCGGAGCGGCCTTCCTCACCGGTGTCGCCCTCGCCTCCCTCCTCTGGCAGCAACTGCTCGTCGTGATCGGCTCCTTCGCCGGGACCAAGATCTCCCCCGCCACCCGCGCCTGGACCTTCCGCCTCGGCTATGGCCTGGTCGCCGCCTACGCCGTGAAGATCGCCTTCCCGCTCCCCTAGGACCCGTCCGGTAGGACCCGCCCGGCGAACCACCAGACCAGCGAGCGCTGCTGCGGTCGGGCCGGACGTCGGCGGGCGGGGACGGCGTGCGCGACTGACCGTCGGCGCCGCCTCGAACGCTGGGGCCGCCGTGTCGCGGTGGCCCAGCCGGCGCAGGAAAGGGGGCGCCCGCGGCGGCCGCTCCGCGGACGTGGCGCGGACGTGGCAGCGGCGTAGGCCGGACGGCCGCACGAGAGCGGCGCACGCCCGGGGGCGCCCCTGGCCCGGCCGGCCCGATCCGGAAGGGACGGCCGGGGTACGCCCCGCCCACCCGGGGCGCGGGTCACCGGCGGCGGCACGCGGAGCGCGGACGGGGCCGGTCGAGCCCGGCTCGGGCGACCTCCGCCCGGGCCCGCTCCGGTCAGGTCACCCCCTAGGGTGAGCCCGTGACGACGACCCGCCTCTCGGCCCGCGCGGCCATCGCCTCCATCACCGACCCCGGCAGCTTCGCCGAACTCCCGGCCCCGCCAAGGGAGTCCCCGGCCAACGGCCCCATCGGCTGGGACGGCTACGACGCCTCCCGCGCCCGCGCCGCGCAGCGGACCGGCGAGCAGGAGTCCGTGGTCACCGGCACCGCCCTCATCGGCGGTCACGAAGCCACCGTGATCTCCTTCGAGTTCGGCTTCCTCGGGGGTTCGCTGGGCGAGCGCACCGGAGACCGGCTCGAAGCCGCGTACAGCCACGCTCGTGATCGCCGCCTGCCCCTGGTGTCCCTCATCGCCACCGGCGGGTCCCGGATGCAGGAGGGCATGCTGGCGCTGACCCAGCTCCAGCGCGTGGCCCGCCAGTCCGTGCTGACCCGCGCCGCCCGCCTCCCGCAGATCGCGGTCCTGCGCGACCCGACCACCGGCGGCGGCTGGGCCACCCTCGGGGCGGGGGCGGACGTCGTGCTCGCCCTCCCGGGGGCGCAGGTCGGCTTCGCCGGGTCCCGGGTGCGACCGGCCGACGCCGACCCGGGGGCCTACACCGCCGAGGGGCAGTACGCGGCCGGGCACGTCGACGCGCTCGTGCCCCCCGCGGAGCTCGCCGGGACCCTGACGGACTGGCTGCGCCTGCTGGCCGCGCCCCGCACGGCGAGGGCCTTGCCCGTGGAGCCCCCGGCCGCGCTGGGCGGCGTACGCGACGGCGCCCCGCCGGCGACGGGCTGGGACGCGGTACGGCAGGCCCGGCACCCGGACCGCCCGCGCGCGCAGGCGTACCTCGACGCGTACTTCGGCCTGCGCCTGCCCCTCTCCGGGGACCGGGCGGGCGGCACGGACCCCGGGATGCTGTGCGGGTTCGGGCTGCGCGGGGGCCGGGCCGTCGCGTACGCCGCCCAGTGCGGCACCGCCACCCGCCCGGCGGGCTACCGTACGGCCGCCCGCGTCATCCGCCTCGCGGACCGGCTCGGAATCCCGGTGCTGACCCTGGTCGACACCCCGGGAGCCGCCAACGACGCCGCCGCCGAACACGCGGGCGCCGGCGCGGCCATCGCGGACACCTTCGCGGCGGTCGCGGCGGCCACGGTCCCGGTGACCACCCTGCTGATCGGCGAGGGCGGCTCGGGCGGCGCCCTCGCGCTGGCCGCGCCGGGGAACACCTGGGTGACCCCGGACAGCTACTTCTCGGTGATCGCCCCGGAACTGGCGGCGGCGATCCTCAAGCGCCCCGCCGCCGAGGCCCCGGCCACGGCGGACCAGCTCCGCATCCGCCCCCAGGACCTGGTGGCCCTGGGCGTGGCCCGCGGGGTGGTCTCGGCCGAGGCCTGACGGCGGGCCCGAAGCCGGCCGGGGTCCGAAAAGAGGGCCTAGCGCCGGCTGCGGGCCGGGAGCCGTACGTCCACGTTGTACAGCCGGGTGACCTGCTGCGGCAGCTCGTTGTCGTCGCTGACCAGCAGCAGCCGCACCCGGCCCGACCCGTCGTGGTCCGTCGCCACCATCCCCTCGACGTTGTCCACCAGCGGGTGGTTCTGCGGCAGCTTCGACGGCGCGCCCAGCGTCGGGCAGTCGTCGAAGTCCGCGAGCAGCGTCTTGCGGGCGGTCCGCAGCTTCGGTCCGGCGGCCAGCGCGTCCACCGCCGAGGTGTCCGTCGCTCCCAGCGGGTCGGCCACGTACAGCCGTACGGTGATGGCGAACTGCTGCGTGAAGCCCCGCTCCAGCACGATCAGCCGGCCGTCGCGCGTCGGCGCGCCCTCCACGCCCGCCACCAGCGTGTGCCCGCCGGGCAGCAGGGTCAGCGACTCGAAGGTCTGGTTGGCGCTCGCGCGGCCTTCGGGGGCGAGCCGGAAGGCGGCCGGGACCGGCAGGGTGCCCAGCAGCCGGCCGTCCCGGCCGTACCGCCGGATCGCGGGGGCGGACTCGTCGGTGACCAGGTAGCTGCCGTCCCGGTCGACGACGACCCCCTCCGAGTCGAGGATCTTCCCGGCGCCGTCGGTGAGCGGCAGCCGCGCGGTGGCGGTGGCCTCGGGGGTGTTCCCGCGGCCCACGTCCAGCGTGTACAGCGCCGACTTGTCGGAGATCGCGGCGACCTTGCCGTGCCGGTCGACCGAGAGCCCGGACAGGCCTGCGACCGGCTTGCGTCGATCGTGGTCTTGTCGAGGGAGTCCGAAACACGAAGGCAACGAACCCGCCAACTCCCCTTCACACCAGGCCGGAACCCCCTGACCGGGCGAACCGCGCCGGACTGGTCCCGACGTGCCGCCCGAAGTGCCGCGTCAGATGGGCCTGGTCGTAGAACCCCGCCGCCGCCGCGGCCTCGGCCGGCCGCATCCCCGCCAGCAGCAGGCTCCGCGCCCGCGCCACCCGGCGCCCCGTCAGATAGGCGTGCGGCGGGAGCCCGTACGCCCGGCGGAAGCTCCGGATCAGCTGCGTGGGGTGTACGTGCCCCAGCAGGGCGGACGCCTCCTCCAGGGTGATCCCCTCGCCCACCCGCGCGTCGAGCAGCTCGCGCAGTCGTACGGCGGTCCCCGCGCCGCCCCCGTCCCCGTACGGCTCCAACTGCCCGCCGCGCGCCGCCAGCCGGGCGCGCAGCCGTTCCCCCACGAAGGCCAGCCGTGACTGGGCCTCGAAGGGATCCCGCTCCCCCAGCGCCAGGTGCAGCCCGTGCACGCGCGTCCGCAGCGCGGGATCGCGCAGGAGCGGGGTGTCCACGGCGGCCCCGGTGAGCGCCTCCGGCAGCACGGAGGTGTCCAGGTACAGCACCCGCTTGCGGAACCCGGCCTCGGTGACGGTCCGGCCGTCGTGCACCACCCCGGGCGGCAGCAGGATCACCGAGTCCGACACCCCGACGCCGTGCCGCTCCCGGTCGAGGGCGAAGTCCACGCGCCCGCCGTCGAGGATCATCAGGGCCCAGGTGTCGTGGACATGGGCCGGGTAGGCGTGCTCCGTGAACCGGGCGTGGAAGACCTCGGCGATGCCGCGGACCGGCGGCTGCCAGGCGGAGACGGTGCTGGACGGACGTATCGCGGCCATGTCAGGAACGTACAAGACCCTCCGGCGCGGACCCGGCAGCCTGGCGGCATGACGACTACAACGGCACAGAAGGTCAACATCGCCGAGAAGCTGGCCGGTTTCACCGAGCGGTGGGCCCCGCACCGGATCGCCCGGTTCAACGACTACGAGGTCAAGGCCGCCAAGCTCCAGGGCGAGTTCGTCTGGCACTCCCACGAGGACACCGACGAGCTGTTCCTGGTCGTCAGCGGCACCCTGACGATCCGTCTCCGCGACGGGGACGTGGTCCTCGGTCCCGGTGAGCTGTACGTGGTCCCGCGCGGGGTCGAGCACTGCCCCGAGGCGGCCGAGGAGGCGGCGATCCTGCTGTTCGAGCCGACCGGCACCACCAACACCGGCGACAACCCGGGCCCCCGCACCCGCGAGCCGCTGGACGCCTGAGCCGGACCGGCGACGCGGCGGCCGGGACGGGGGTCCGGCCGCCGCGTCAGGCCTGCGGCGACCGCGCGTCGTACCGGGCGAACCCGCGCCACCGCGCGGCGAGCAGCCCGACCACGAGCACGCAGGCCAGCCCCCCGCCCGTGATCGCCACGGCCGGGGAGGTGAGGTCGGCGACGGTCCCGGCGAGGAAGTCCCCGAGCCGGGGCCCGCCCGCGACGACCACGATGAAGACGCCCTGGAGCCGGCCGCGCATCTCGTCGGGCGTGGCGGCCTGCATCATCGTGGAGCGGAACACCATGGAGATGGTGTCGGACCAGCCGGCGGCGGCGAGGAAGAACAGCCCGAGCCACAGGTTCCGGGTCAGACCGAAGACCGCGACGGCCAGCCCCCAGGCGGCGACGGAGAACAGGATCGCCAGCCCGTGCCGCCGGATCCGCCCCTGCCAGCCCGAGAACAGCCCGCCCAGCAGCGCCCCGACGGCGGGCGCCGCCGCGAGCATGCCGACCGTCTTGGCGTCGCCGCCGTACCAGAGCAGGGCGATCGCCGGGAACAGCGCGCGGGGGTGGGCCAGCACCATGGCGGCCATGTCCGAGAAGAAGGTCATCCGGATGTTGGGCCGGGTCCCGAGGAAGCGCAGCCCGTCCATGACCGAGGCCCGCCCCCGGACCCCCGCCGCCCGGTCGGGCTTCATGGACGGCAGCCGCCACATCGCGTAGAGGGCGGCGCAGAAGGTGAGCGCGTCGACGAGGTAGGCGGCCTGGTAGCCCCACCAGCCGACGGCGAATCCCCCCAGCACGGGGCCGATCATCGTGCCGGAGGTCATCGTGACGGAGTTCAGCGCGTTGGCGGCGGGCAGTTGCTCCGCCGGCAGCAGCCTCGGGATCATGGCCGAGCGCGCGGGCCCGGTCAGCGCCCCGCCGACGGCCTGGAGCGCGACGACGGAGTACAGCAGCCAGACCCGGTGGTAGTCGAGCAGCGCGGCGCCCGCCAGCGCGATCGACAGGGCGGCGAGTCCGATGGAGCTGTAGAGGCCGAGCTTGCGCCGGTCCACGGTGTCCGCGATGGCGCCGCCGTACAGGCCGAAGACGACGAGCGGTACGAGGGAGAAGAGCCCGACCAGCCCGACCGAGAAGCTGGAGCCGGTTATCTCGTAGACCTGGAGGGATATGGCGAGGGCGGTCATCGCCTGGCCCATCCAGGAGATGGTGCCGCCGACCCACAGCCGCCGGTAGTCCGGTGAGGTGCGCAGGGGCGTCAGATCGGCGAATATGCGCCGCCGGGGCCGGAGGGGGGAGGTCGTACCAGTCACAGCGGATGATAACCACCGCCCCGGCGACGGCTCCCGTCCTTTTCCCCCTGTTCACACCCCCGCAACAGCCGCCCCACCCGGAACGGGCGCCCCGGCCCGAGGCCGGTCTTGCCGCTAACCCGCCACTATCACCGGACATTTGACCGAATCGGCGTACCCTCCTCGCCTCCCGTTCAGCTCATGATGAAAAGACTCGTATGTCCAGGGAGGCGTAGTGATCGAACCTGGCAACAGCACCACGAGCACCAGTCACACCGGCACCAGTGACCACAGCAGCAGCCTGCGCATCATGAGTGGCGGTACGGCCCCCCTCACGGTCGGGGTCGAGGAGGAGTTCCTGCTCGTCGACGCCCGCACCTTCCGGGTGGTCCCCGCCGCCCCGCGCGTCCTCGCCACCGCCGCCGGTCTCCCGCACCAGCTGCACCCCGAGGGCACCCGCTACCAGGTGGAGATCTCCACCCCCATAGCCGACTCGGCGGTCACCCTGCGCGCGGAGCTGGCCGCCCTGCGGCGCACCCTCGCGGCGGCGGCCCGCGCGCACGGCTGCCGGCTGCTGGCGGCCCCCTCGCCGATCGTGGCCGTGGAGGGGCCGCTGCACCTGACCGACGACGAACCCCGCCAGCGCGAGCAGCACCGCCGCTTCGGCGCCCTGACCGACACCCTGGTCAGCTGCGGGCGCCACATCCACATCGGCACCCTCGACGTGGACACGGCCGTGGCGGTCTCCAACCGGGTCAGACCATGGCTGCCCACGCTGATCGCGCTGGCGGCCAACTCGCCCTTCTGGGGCGGCCGTGACACCGGCCACTCCAGCTGGCGCGCGATGGCCTGGTCGGGCTGGCCCTC
This sequence comes from Streptomyces sp. NPDC028314, assembly GCF_055565795.1. Lineage (NCBI taxonomy): Bacteria > Bacillati > Actinomycetota > Actinomycetes > Kitasatosporales > Streptomycetaceae > Streptomyces > Streptomyces sp. NPDC028314. Next base: position 508,147 of record NZ_JBVHTP010000004.1, on the reverse strand, counting down.
GGCGGGCCTGCCCCCGCACTTCACCTCCACGGCCCACTTCCGGCGCTCGGTGCAGACCCTGCTCGGCTCCGGGGCTGCCCTCGACACCAAGATGGTCTACTGGGACCTGCGCCCGTCCGGGAACTGGCCCACGCTCGAGATCCGGGCGCCGGACATGTCCTCGGACATCGACACGGCCATCCTCCAGGCCGAACTGGCCCGCGCCCTCGTGGCCACGGCCCTGCGCGAGATCGCCGAACACCGCCCCGACCCGCTCGTACGCGACGACGTACTGCGCCTCGCACGCTGGCGGGCGGCCCACGACGGCCTGGAGGGCTTCGGCCTCGACCCGTACTCGGGCGCCGAACTCCCGGCGGCCGACCTGGCGGAAGCCCTGCTCGACCTGGTCGCCCCGGAACTGGCCGCCGCGGGCGACCTCGACCACGCGGCCAAAACCCTCGCGGGCCTGCTCCGCGACGGCTCGGGCGCCCACCGCCAACGCGCGGCCTTCGCCCGCCGCCAGGACCTGATGGACGTACTGCGCCACGTGGCGGACGAAACGGAGAACGTCTGACCCACCGCCCCGGAACCCCCGGGAAACGCAGAAGCCGCAGGCGAGAACGATTCTTCGCCTGCGGCTCGCAGTGGGGCGGGTGGGACTCGAACCCACGGCCGACGGATTATGAGTCCGCTGCTCTAACCGGCTGAGCTACCGCCCCTTTACGGCGTGGCGCGTACATGTGTGCGCGCCGTCTGCCGCAGCATAGCCGCTCATACGATCTCCTGCCTCGGATGCCTCGCATGATCGGCTTCGCCTGTTCAGAGAGACCGCGCCGAGTGCTGCCCGGTTCCAGAATCAGGGCAAAAAAAGAGGACCCACCCGGGGTCCTCTTCTTCCGTGCTCCCCCGACTGGACTCGAACCAGTAACCTGCCGGTTAACAGCCGGCTGCTCTGCCAATTGAGCTACAGGGGATCGCGCTCCCCCGACTGGACTCGAACCAGTAACCTGCCGGTTAACAGCCGGCTGCTCTGCCAATTGAGCTACAGGGGATTGCTGCGTTGCACCGAACAGCCCACCTCCGGCCTTGCCGGGGGGCGAGCGCCCGTTGCGAGTCATAGATTAGCGCAAGCAGGGGGGTGCTCCGCCAATCGGTATCGCCAGCCGGCCGGGCACCACACGACGAAGGGTGGCAGGCATGCGGTACAAGGTCACGTTCGTGGTCGGACTGGCCCTCGGATACGTACTCGGAACGCGGGCCGGGCGGGAGCGGTACGAGCAGCTGAAGAAGTCCGCGCGGGAGATCGCGCAGAACCCGGTGGTGCGCAACGCCGCCGAGACGGCCGGGCAGACCGGCCGCCAGTACGCGGGCAAGGCCTTCGCCGCGGTGAGCGACAAGGTCGGCGAGGCCGTGCCGGACTCCTTCACCGAGCGGGTGCGCACCCTGCGCGGCCGGGGCGGCGCGGGCGGCGGCGAGGACGACTGGGGCACGAGCAACACCTGAGACCAGGGGGAGGCCTCCGTCACCCCGCGGTACGGGGGCCTCCTCCGCGGCCGATCCCGTCCTGCGGTGCGGCAGAATTCTCCGCATGGGGATAGTCGCCGGGCTGGACAGCTCTTCCGCCTTCACTCGCATCGTCGTCTGCGACACCGACACGGGCGCCGTGCTGCGCCAGGGCTACGCGCCCCATCCGCAGCCAGCGGGTGAACCCGGCGGCACGCACCCCCACGAGACCGACCCGCAGGCGTGGCTGCTCTCGCTCGGCGAGGCCGCCGGCGGCGGGCTCCTCGAAGGGGTCCAGGCCATCGGCGTCTCCGCGCAGCAGCACGGGCTGCTGCCGCTGGACGCACAGGGCGGGCTCGTACGTCCGGCCCTGGTCGGCAACGACAAGCGCGGGCAGGTCGCCGCGGCGGACCTGATCGAGGCGCTCGGCGGCCGTCAGGGCTGGGTCGAGGCCGTGGGCTCCGTCCCGCACTCCGCGCAGCCGCTCGCGAAGCTCGCCTGGCTGGCCCGTACCGAGCCGGAGGCGGCACGCCGGGTGGGCGTGCTCATGTCCGCCCACGACTGGCTCGTCTGGCAGTTGCTCGGCCGGCCCGCCCGCCGCACCACCGACCGGGGCGGCGCCTCCGGTACCGGCTACTGGTCGGCGGCCACCGGCTCCTACCGCCCCGACCTGGTCGAGCTGGCGCTCGGGCACCAGGCGCTGCTGCCGGAGGTGCTCGGCCCGGCCGACGCCGCCGGGACCACCCCCGAGGGGCTGCTGATATCCGCCGGCACCGGCGAGACCATGGCCGCCGCCCTCGGGCTGGGGCTGGGCCCGGGCGACGCGGTGGTGTCGCTGGGCGCCTCCGGCTCGGTGATGGCCGTGCACCACCAGGCGCTGTCGGACCCCGGCGGCCTGATCACCTCGCTCGCCGACGCCAGCGGCATGCACCTGCCGGTGGTCAACACCTCCAACGCCGTACGGGCCCTGCGCGGCACCGCCGAGCTGCTGGGCACCGACCTGGACGGGCTGAGCGCGCTCGCGCTGAAGTCGACTCCGGGTGCGCACGGCCTCGTGCTCCTGCCGTACCTGGAGGGCGAGCGCACGCCGAACCTGCCGCACACCGCCGGGACCCTGACGGGCCTGCGGCGGGACTCGATGAAGCCCGAGCACCTGGCGCGGGCGTCCTTCGAGGGGATGCTGTGCGGGCTGGCCGACGCGCTGGACGTGCTGCGCCTGCGGGGGGTCGAGATCCGCCGGGTGTTCCTGCTGGGCGCGGCGGCCGAGCTGCCCGCCGTGCAGGCGGCGGCGCCGGGCCTGTTCGGGACGCAGATCGTGGTCCCGGCGCCGGCCGACTACGCGGCGCTGGGCGCGGCACGGCAGGCGGCGTGGGCGCTCGGGGTGGCCCAGGGCACCCTCGCCCCGCACACCCCGCCGGTGTGGCCGGGTCCCGCGGCCCAGGTGTTCGAGCCGGGCGAGGACTTCGCGGCCTGGCAGGCGGTGCGCCAGCAGTACGTCGCGACGCGGGAGCAGATCCACCCCGGGGCGTTCTAGCCGGCGCCCGGACTCCGCGGCGGGCTTCAGCCCGGCTGCGAGGTCACGTGGTCGATCACCACCTGGAAGTCCTTCGTGGGGGAGAAGTCGACGTATTCGACGTCCTCCAGGGCTTCCGGGGCGTGGCCGGGCGCCCAGTAGAAGGCATCGCCGGCCGAGTAGTCCCTGGGCCCGTCCTTGGTGTGCATCCTGAGCTTGCCCTTGAGCAGGTAGCCCCAGTGCGGGCACTGGCAGAGGTCATCCGGCAGCCCCTGGAGCGCCGGGCTCATGTCGACGCCCTTGGCGAGCCGCATGAAGGCGACCGACAGGTCTCCGCCGAGCTCCTTCAGGCGCAGTTCCACGCCCTCGCCCTGGACGGCTACGGGAGTCTGGTCGCGCGTCGTCGCCGTCATGGTTCCTCCACGGCCGATCGGTCCGGCTGTCCCGAGAGTTCCCCGCCCGGCCCCCGCCCCTCCTCCCAGTCTCCCCCGGGGCCGGTCGATCTGCGAGACCTGAGGGACCTGGGCGCATCGCCCGCGGACGCCTACTCCTTTTGACCGGGCTTTGCGAAAAGCGTTGGGGATCGGGCCTCCGGTTGGCCCAATATGGACTGAACCCCCTCGATCTTGCCGACCGGAGCCTGCGCGTGCTCATACGACTCATGCGGACCCACCTGGGTCCGTACCGGAAACCCATCGCCCTCCTGGTCCTGCTGCAACTGCTGCAGACCAGTGCGAGCCTCTACCTGCCCACGCTCAACGCGGACATCATCGACAACGGTGTCGTCAACGGTGACACCGGCTACATCCTGCGCTTCGGCGCGCTGATGCTCGGTGTCTCGCTCGTCCAGCTCGCCTGCAACATCGGAGCCGTCTACTACGGCGCCCGTACCGCGGCGGCGCTCGGCCGGGACGTCCGCGCCGCCGTCTTCGACCGGGTGCAGAGCTTCTCCGCGCGCGAGCTCGGACAGTTCGGCGCGCCGTCCCTGATCACCCGTACGACGAACGACGTCCAGCAGGTCCAGATGCTGGTGCTGATGACCTTCACGCTGATGGTCTCGGCGCCGATCATGTGCGTCGGCGGCATCGCCATGGCGCTCTCGCTCGACGTGAAGCTGTCCGGCGTGCTCCTCGCCGTCGTCCCCGTCCTCGGCCTGTCGGTCGGCGCGATCGTCTTCAGGACGCGGCCGCTGTTCCGGCAGATGCAGACCCGGCTGGACATCGTGAACCGGGTGCTGCGCGAGCAGATCACCGGAAACCGGGTGATCCGCGCCTTCGTCCGCGACACGTACGAGAAGGAGCGCTTCCGGGAGGCGAACGCCGACCTCACGGCGGTCTCGCTGGCCTCCGGCAAGCTGCTCGCGCTGATGTTCCCCGTGGTCATCGTCGTCGTGAACATCTCCAGCGTCGCCGTCATCTGGTTCGGCGCGATGCGCGTGGACAGCGGCGGCATGGAGATCGGCCAGCTGACGGCCTTCCTGGCCTACCTGATGCAGATCGTCATGTCCGTCATGATGGCCACCTTCATGTTCATGATGGTGCCCCGCGCCGAGGTGTGCGCCGAGCGCATCCAGGAGGTCCTGGACACCGACTCCAGCGTGGTCCCGCCCGCCGACCCGGTGCGCGAGCTCGCCCGGCACGGGCAGCTGGAGCTGCGCGGCGCCGACTTCCGCTACCCGGGCGCCGAGGCGCCGGTGCTGCGCGGGGTGGACCTGGTGGCCCGGCCCGGCGAGACCACCGCGGTGATCGGCTCCACCGGCAGCGGCAAGTCGACGCTGCTGGGCCTGGTCCCGCGGCTGTTTGACGCGACCGGCGGCGAGGTGCTGGTCGACGGGGAGGACGTTCGCCGGCTCGACCCGGAGCTGCTGGCGAAGACGGTCGGCATGGTGCCGCAGAAGCCGTACCTGTTCTCCGGGACCGTGGCCTCCAACCTGCGCTACGGACGCCCGGACGCCACCGACGAAGAGCTGTGGCAGGCGCTGGAAGTGGCCCAGGCCAAGGGCTTCGTGTCCGAGCTGCAAGGCGGGCTCGACGCCCCCATCTCCCAGGGCGGAACGAACGTCTCCGGCGGCCAGCGGCAGCGTCTGGCGATCGCCCGCACGCTCGTGCAGCGCCCGGAGATCTACCTGTTCGACGACTCCTTCTCGGCCCTGGACTACGCGACGGACGCGGCGCTGCGCGCGGCGCTCTCCCGCGAGACGGAGAACGCGACCGTGGTCATCGTCGCCCAGCGGGTGTCCACGATCCGCGACGCCGACCGGATCATCGTCCTCGACGAGGGCCAGGTGGTCGGTGAGGGACGCCATCACGAACTGATGGCCGGCAATGAGACCTACCGGGAGATCGTGCTCTCCCAGCTGACGGAGGCGGAGGCCGCATGAGCGGGCCCGGAGGACGGATGATGATGGGGCCGGCCCAGCGGTCCATGGACTTCAAGGGATCGGGCAAGCGGCTGCTGGGACAGCTCGCGCAGGACCGGGTCAAGCTGTGGGGCATGGTCGTCGCCGTCATCGGCAGCGTCGCGTTCACGGTGGTCGGCCCGAAGATCCTGGGCCATGCCACCGACCTGGTGTTCGCGGGGATCGTCGGCCGGCAGATGCCGGCCGGGATCACGAAGCAGCAGGCGCTGGACGGGCTGCGCGCCAAGGGCCAGGACGGCATGGCGGACATGCTGGCCGGCACCGACTTCACCCCGGGCGAGGGCATCGACTTCGGCGCCGTCGGGGTCGTGGCGATCTGGGCGCTGGTGGTCTTCACGCTCGCCGGCCTGCTGATGCTGGTCGCCACGCGGCTGTCGAACCACGTCATGAACGGCACCGTCTACCGGATGCGCGAGGAGCTCCAGGCGAAGCTGTCGCGGCTGCCGCTGTCGTACTTCGACCAGCAGAAGCGCGGCGAGGTGCTGAGCCGGGCGACGAACGACATCGACAACATCGGGCAGACTCTCCAGCAGACGATGGGCCAGCTGCTGAACTCGCTGCTGACGATCGTCGGCGTGCTGGCGATGATGTTCTGGATCTCGCCGTTGCTGGCGCTGGTCGCGCTGGTGACCGTACCGGTGTCGATCTTCGTCGCGGCGAAGATCGGCAAGAAGTCGCAGCCGCAGTTCGTGGCGCAGTGGAAGACGACGGGCACGCTCAACGCGCACATCGAGGAGATGTACTCGGGGCACAACCTGGTCAAGGTCTTCGGGCGGCAGCGGGAGTCGGCCGCGGTCTTCGCCGAGCAGAACGAGGCGCTGTACAGGGCCTCGTTCAAGGCGCAGCTGGTCAGCGGCATCATGCAGCCGGTGATGTTCTTCATCTCGAACATCAACTACGTGCTGATAGCGGTCGTCGGCGGTCTGCGGGTGGCCTCGGGCACCCTGTCGATCGGTGACGTGCAGGCCTTCATCCAGTACTCGCGCCAGTTCTCGATGCCGCTGACGCAGGTCGCGTCGATGGCGAACCTGGTGCAGTCCGGTGTCGCCTCGGCGGAGCGGGTGTACGAGCTGCTCGACGCCGAGGAGCAGGAGGCGGACGCCGAGGTTCCGGAGCGTCCCGAGGAGCTGCGGGGCCAGGTCACCCTGGACAAGGTGGCCTTCCGCTACGAGCCGGACAAGCCGCTGATCGAGAACCTGTCGCTGACGGTGGAGCCCGGTCACACGGTCGCGATCGTGGGCCCGACGGGCGCCGGCAAGACCACCCTGGTCAACCTGCTGATGCGGTTCTACGAGGTCACGGGCGGGGAGATCGCCCTGGACGGCGTGGACATCGCGAAGATGACCCGCGAGGAACTGCGCGGTTCGATCGGCATGGTGCTCCAGGACACCTGGCTGTTCGGCGGCACCATCGCGGAGAACATCGCGTACGGCGCTTCGCGCGAGGTGACGCGCGCCGAGATCGAGGAGGCGGCGCGGGCCGCGCACGCGGACCGGTTCGTCCGCACGCTGCCGGACGGCTACGACACCGTGCTGGACGACGAGGGCGCGGGCGTCAGCGCGGGTGAGAAGCAGCTGATCACCATCGCCCGGGCGTTCCTGTCGGATCCGGTGATCCTGGTCCTCGACGAGGCGACGAGCTCGGTCGACACCCGTACCGAGGTGCTGATCCAGAAGGCGATGGCGCGCCTCGCGCACGGCCGTACGTCCTTCGTGATCGCGCACCGGCTGTCCACGATCCGCGACGCGGACGTGATCCTGGTGATGGAGAGCGGCTCGATCGTGGAGCAGGGCACGCACGAGGAGTTGCTGGAGTCGGGCGGCGCGTACGCGCGGCTGTACGCGGCGCAGTTCGCGCAGGCGGTGGCCGAGGTCGACTGACGGCCGGCGCGCCCGCGGGTCGCGGTTCGTCTCAGGGGTGCCCTCGTACGGGGGCACCCCTTCCGCGTGTCCGGGAGGAGCGGCCGTCAGTCCAGGTAGCCGCGGAGCTGGTCGGCGAAGGCGTGGTCGCGCAGCTTGTTGAGGGTCTTCGACTCGATCTGCCGGATCCGCTCGCGGGTCACGCCGAAGATCCGCCCGATCTCCTCCAGGGTGCGCGGGCGGCCGTCGGCGAGCCCGTAGCGCAGCTGGACGACCTTGCGTTCGCGCTCGCCGAGGGTCGACAGGACGGCTTCCAGGTGCTCGCGGAGCAGGAAGAACGCGGCGGATTCCATGGGTGAGGCGGCGTCGCCGTCCTCGATGAGGTCGCCGAGCGCCACGTCGTCCTCCTCGCCCACCGGTGCGTGCAGGGAGACGGGCTCCTGCGCGAGGCGGAGCACCTCCAGCACCCGCTCGGGGGTCAGTTCGAGGTGGGCGGCGACCTCCTCGGCGGTGGGCTCGTACCCGCGTTCCTGGAGCATGCGGCGCTGTACGCGCACGACGCGGTTGATCAGCTCCACCACGTGCACGGGGACGCGGATGGTGCGGGCCTGGTCGGCGAGGGCCCGGGACATCGCCTGGCGGATCCACCAGGTGGCGTAGGTGGAGAACTTGTAGCCGCGCGCGTAGTCGAACTTCTCGACGGCCCGGATCAGTCCGAGGTTCCCTTCCTGGACCAGGTCGAGCATGGTGAGGCCGCGGCCGACGTAGCGCTTGGCGACGGAGACGACGAGCCGCAGGTTCGACTCGATGAGGCGGCGTTTGGCCATCCGGCCCATGACCACGAGCTTGTCCAGGTCGAGGGTGAGCTGGAGGTCGAGTCCCGGGCTGCTCCCCAGCTTCTCCTCGGCGAACAGTCCGGCCTCCACGCGCCGTGCCAGGTCCACTTCCTCCGCGGCGGTGAGCAGCGGGATCCGGCCTATCTCGCGCAGGTACTGTCGGAAGAGATCGGCGGAGGGACCTGCTCCGCTGCCGCTGTCACTGCTGCGCCTGCGCTGCTCCGACACCTGCTCGATCAGCGCCGGGGCCTCGGGCTCGTCGTCCACGGCTTCGGCCTCTGCGTCGACGGGTTCGTCGGTCCGATCGGGGTGACTCGCGTTCACGGTCAGGGTCTGGGTCTGCACGGGGGCGACCTCCAGGGCTCCGAGGACGGGGGCACCGCACTTCAGTGTGGAGTACGACACATCGCCGCCACGAGGGGCGTGCGAGCACTTTCTGAGTCCGGTGCGTGACCGGATGGTTACCCCCCGGCGGGAATCCCGATGCGGACCGGACGCATGTCCGAGCGGACCGGCCGTGCGTCCTCGCTCAGGCCGGTTCCACGCGGACCGCGCAGACCTTGAACTCCGGCATGCGGGACACGGGGTCCAGGGCCGGGTTGGTCAGGGTGTTGGCGCGGCCCTCGCCGGGCCAGTGGAACGGCATGAACACCGTGTCCGCGCGGATGGCGTCGGTGATGCGGGCCGGGGCGACGGCGCGGCCGCGGCGGGAGACCACCGCCAGCGGGGTGCCTTCGACGGCGCCGAGGCGGGCGGCGAGGCGGGGGTGGAGTTCCACGAACGGGCCGGGGGCGGCCGCGTTGAGCTCGCCCACCCGGCGGGTCTGGGCTCCCGACTGGTACTGGGCGACGACCCGGCCCGTGGTGAGCAGCAGGGGGTAGTCGCTGTCGGGGACCTCGGCGGCGTCGCGGTGCGAGACGGGGACGAAGCGGGCCCGGCCGTCGTCGGTGGCGAAGCGGTCCAGGAAGAGGCGGGGACTGCCGGGCGAGCCCTCGGGGCAGGGCCAGAAGACGCCCTGTTCCGCTTCGACGCGGGCGTAGGAAATGCCGGAGTAGTCGGCCGGGCCGCCTTCCGAGGCGCGGCGCAGTTCCTCGAAGACCTCCTCGGGGTCGGCCGGGAAGCCCTTCTCGATGCCGAGCCGGTCCGCGAGGCCGTGCAGGACCTCCAGGTCGGTGCGCACGCCCGGGGGCGGGGTCAGGGCCCGGCGGCGCAGCAGGACGCGGCCCTCCAGGTTGGTGGTGGTGCCGGTCTCCTCGGCCCACTGGGCGACGGGGAGCACCACGTCGGCCAGGGCGGCGGTCTCGGAGAGCACGACGTCGGCCACGGCGAGGAAGTCCAGCGAGCGGATGCGGTCCTCGACGTGGGCGGCGCGGGGGGCGGAGACCACCGGGTTGGAGCCCATCAGGAGGAGGGCCTTGACGTCGGTGCCGAGCGCGTCGAGGAGTTCGTACGCGCTGCGGCCGGGGCCGGGGAGGCTGTCGGGGTCGACGCCCCAGACACCGGCGACGTGGGCGCGCGCCGCCGGGTCGGTGAGCTTGCGGTAGCCGGGGAGCTGGTCGGCCTTCTGGCCGTGCTCGCGGCCGCCCTGCCCGTTTCCCTGGCCGGTGAGGCAGCCGTAGCCGGACAGCGGGCGGCCGGCCCGGCCGGTGGCCAGGCAGAGGTTGATCCACGCGCCGACGGTGTCGGTGCCCTTGGACTGCTGCTCGGGGCCGCGGGCCGTCAGCACCATGGCGGAGGCCGGTTCGCAGAACATCCGCACCGCCTCGCGCAGCCGGGGTACGGGCACGCCGGTGATCCGCTCGACCAGCTCCGGCCAGTGCGCCATCGCGGCCGCCCGGGTCGCGGCCCAGCCGCTGGTGCGGTCGGCGATGAAGGCCTCGTCGGTCCGGCCCTCGGCGACCACCAGGTGCAGCAGTCCCAGGGCGAGGGCGAGGTCGGTCCCGGGGCGCGGCGCCAGATGGAGGTCGGCCTGTTCGGCGGTCCGCGTGCGGCGCGGGTCCACCACGATCAACGTGCCGCCGTTCTCCTTGAGTTCCCGCAGGAACCGCAGCGCCGGGGGCATCGTCTCCGCCAGGTTGGAGCCGACGAGGATCACGCAGCCGGTGCGCGGGACGTCCTCCAGCGGGAAGGGCAGCCCGCGGTCGAGTCCGAAGGCCCGCTGGTGGGCGGCGGCCGCGGAGGACATGCAGAAGCGGCCGTTGTAGTCGATCTGCGAGGTGCGCAGGGCGACGCGGGCGAACTTGCCGAGCGCGTAGGCCTTCTCGTTGGTGAGCCCGCCGCCGCCGAAGACCCCGACCGCGTCGGGCCCGTACGAGCGGCCCGTGCGGGTGAGGCCCGCGGCGACGGCGTCGAGCGCCTGCTCCCAGGTGGCCGGCTCCAGCCGCCCGGCGCGGGTGCGCACGAGCGGCTCGGTCAGGCGCACCCGGGAGGAGAGCACGGCGGGGGCGGTGCGGCCCTTTCCGCACAGCGCGCCCCGGTTGACGGGGAACCCGGGCCGCTCCTCCACCTCCACCCCGCCGTCGGGTGCGGGGCGCAGGTTCATGCCGCACTGCAGCGCGCAGTACGGGCAGTGGGTGGCGGTCACCGGTGCCGCGGAGTCTTCGTGGCGCATGCGCTCCACCCTGCGCCGCCGGTGTTACGCGGGCCGCCGCTCCCGGTTACGCCTCCTGGACGGGCACCTCAGCGCGCCGTCGGCCGCCCGGTGAGGCGGGCCGGGACGCGGGCCGGAACGCAGGCCGGTCGAGGGGCCCGTCGTACCCCGCAGGGCCCCGGCCCGGCCCTGCGCGGTGCCGGGGCGGCCCTGTGCGGCCCCGGGGCGGCCGCCTGCCGGGGGCGGCTCACCGGCCGGTCAGGTACTTCACCGTCAGGCCCGCCGTCCAGCCGCCGTCCACCGCGAGCTCGGCGCCCGTCATGTACCCGGCGGAGTCGGACAGCAGGAAGGCGACGGCGGCGGCGATCTCCTCGGGGACGCCGACGCGGCCCAGCGGCGCGCCGGGGTAGTTGCCCTCGCCGGCCTGGATGCCGACCGGGGCGGTCATCGGGGTGAGCGTCATGCCCGGGTGGACGGAGTTGACGCGGATCCGGGCCTCGGCGAGCTCGACCGCGCCGATCTTCGACAGGCCGCGCACGCCCCACTTGGAGGCGCCGTAGCCGGCGGTCAGCGCGAGGCCGGTGAGGCCGGCGGAGGAGGAGATGTTGACGATGGAGCCGCCACCGTTCGCGCGCAGCAGCGGGATCGCGGTCTTGATGCCGATGAAGGTGCCGACCAGGTTGATCTCGACGACCCGGCGGAAGTGCTCGACGCTCTCGTGCTCCAGGAACTGGCCGGTGGCCATGCCGGCGTTGTTGACCAGGCCGTCGATGCGGCCGAACTCGGCTACCGCGTGCTCCAGCGCCGCGGCCCAGTCGGCCTCGCTCGTCACGTCGTGCCTGAGGAAGCGGGCCGCCTCGCCCAGCCGTGCCGCCGTGGCGGCGCCCTCCGCCTCCAGCACGTCGGTGATCAGCACCTTGCCGCCGCCGTCCACGACGGCCTGCGCGGCGGCCGCGCCCAGCCCCCGCGCCCCGCCGGTGATGACGACGGCCTTGCCGCTCAGATCCACCACAGCCACGGTTCCACACCCCTGACGCTCGTACCCACCGATCGGCATATGACTAATCGGCATACGCCGACAGCGGCGTCAGTCTGCCAGAGCGGCCAGCGCCCGCGACACCCCTTCCTCCTTCGGCCCCAGGAACGTCGGCGCGGGCTTGAAGGTCGCGTCCACCGCCGCCTTGCCGGCCGCGAAGACCTCGCGGAAGCCGCCGTAGTACCAGGTGGCGTCATGTACGTCGGCCACCCCGACCCCGTACGAATCCACGCCCGCGGCCTGGCACAGGGCGACGGCCCGCCGGATGTGGAAGCCCTGGCTGATCAGCACCGCCCGGTGCACCCCGAAGACCTCCCGGGCGCGGACGCAGGAGTCCCAGGTGTCGAAGCCGGCGTAGTCGCTGACGATCCGGCCGTCCGGCACCCCGTGACCGGTGAGGTACCTGCGCATCGAGTCGGGCTCGTCGTACTCGGTGCGGCTGTTGTCCCCGGTGACCAGGACGACCTTGACCTTGCCGGTGCGGTACAGCTCGGCGGCCGCGTCGAGCCGGTCGGCCAGGTACGGGGTGGGCCTGCCGTTCCACAGCAGCCCGGCCCCGAACACCACGGCGACGTCGGCGGCGGGCGCCTCGGCGGTGGTGCGCAGCCTCGGCGCGGCGACGGCGTGCGTCCACGCGGAGGGCAGCAGGGCGAGCACGCAGCCGGCCATCACGGCCTGCACGGCACGTCGCCGGGCCCGTACGGTGCGGGGCAGCAGCCTGCGCGCCGCGCGCGCGATCCGGTTCAGGCGCGGTCTGCGCATGGTGGGGTCCCCCTGATGGTGATGCGGCCGGTCGGTCCTGACGGGTGGTTCGCTGGTCAGGACGCGTACGGAGATCATCCGGTTTCAGCCGCAGGCCGGCCCCCCGTACGGGCCGCAGGGGTCGCGGCCCGGCCGCGGCGGCGACGGGCGGCCCCACCGCCGCTGCCCGGTCCCCTGTGAGCAGCCGGAAAAGACCCGTCACCCCGGCGCAACGCCCCGGCAACCTCCGCCCCCCAGGATCGGTTCATGACGGAGCCGGCGCACCCTCCCGAGTACCAGTCCATCCCCCTGCCCCCCGCAACCGCCGCGGAGCTGCTGACGCGGATCACCGCCCAGCTCGGCACGCAGCTCAGCGGACTGCGCCCCCGGTACGGCCCGGTGGCCCGGCCCCACGGAGTCCACGTATGCAGCCCACCCTCGTCGCCGTGGCCCACGGCAGCCGCGACCCGCGCGCCCTCCTCACCGTCGAGGCCCTGCTCGACCGGGTCCGCGAACTCCGTCCCCGGCTCGACGTCCGCCTCGGGCACATAGAGCTGAACCGGCCGCTGCTCGGCGAGACCCTCGACGCCGCCGCCGGGGAGGCCGTCCTGGTTCCGCTGCTGCTCGGCCGCGGGCACCACGTCAAGCGCGACCTCCCCGCGGCCGCCGCCCGCGCCCGCCACCTGCGGACCCGGATCGCCGCCCCGCTCGGCCCGCACCCGCTGCTCGTCGAGGCCCTGTACGAGCGGCTGCTGGAGGCCGGCTGGACCCCCGGGACGGCGGTCGTGCTGGCCGCCGCCGGGTCCCGCGACCCGGACTCGGCCGCCGACACCCGGCGCGGTGCGGCCCTGCTGTCCGAACGCCTCGGCGGGGTGGCCGTGGTGCCGGCCTACGCCTCCGCCGCCGCGCCGACCGTGCCCGACGCCGTCCGGTCGCTGTCCGGCCGGGGCCACCACCGGGTGGCGGTCGCCTCCTGCTTCACCGCGCCCGGCCGGTTCGCCGCCGCGTGCGCCGCCGCGGCGCCCGGGCCGGCCGCGGCCCCGCTGGGCGCGCATCCCGCGCTGGCCAGGCTGGTGGTCCAGCGTTACGAGGAGGCTCTCGTACGGCAGGTGCACCCGCTGGAACTGGCCACGGCGTAGGGGCCGCATCCGGTTCGGACCCGGTCCGGATCGCCCGCCCTGTCGGCGGTTCCGGTTACCGTCTGAGCATGGAAGGCTTGGAAGGCACCACCGCACCCGTCCGTCCCCCCAGCCCCGGCAGTCCCGGCGGCCCCGAAGGCGTCTACGGCCCCGCCGACACCGAACGCTGGGCCGCCGAGCCCGACAAACGGCCCGGCCGTACGGCCTTCCAGCGGGACCGGGCCCGCGTGCTGCACTCCGCCGCGTTGCGCCGGCTCGCCGGGAAGACCCAGGTCGTCACCCCCGGCACGCGTTCGTACGACTGGGACGCGAGTCCCCGTACGCGCCTGACGCACTCCCTGGAGTGCGCTCAGGTCGGCCGGGAGCTCGGCGCGGCCCTCGGCTGCGATCCCGACCTGGTCGAGGCGGCCTGCCTCTCGCACGACATGGGCCACCCGCCCTTCGGGCACAACGGCGAGGAGGCGCTGAACGAGTTCGCGAAGGACTGCGGCGGCTTCGAGGGCAACGCCCAGTCGCTGCGGCTGCTGACCCGGCTGGAGCCCAAGCGGTTCGTGCCCGACCGGGCGACGGGCGAGCTCGTCAGCGTCGGCCTGAACCTCACCCGGGCCTGCCTGGACGCCGCCACCAAGTACCCCTGGGCCCGCGGCGACCACCCCACCGACCCGGGCTCGGTCAAGTTCGGTGCGTACGAGGACGACCTGCCGGTCTTCGCATGGCTGCGCCGCGGCGCGCCCGCCGACCGCAAGTGCTTCGAGGCGCAGGTCATGGACTGGGCGGACGACGTGGCGTACTCCGTCCACGACTTCGAGGACGGTCTGCACGCCGGGCACCTCGACCCCAACCTGCTCTTCTCGGAGCCCGAGCGCGCCTCGATCTGGCAGGTGGCGATCGGCCGGTACGTCCCGGCCGACACCGCGCCCGAGGAACTGCGCGAGGCCCTGGACCGCTTGATGGAGCAGGAGTGGTGGCCGCACGGGTACGACGGCTCGGCGATCGCCCAGGCCCGGCTGAAGGACGCCACCAGCCAGCTGATCGGCCGTTTCTGCCTGGCCGCCGAGAGCGCGACCCGTGAGGCGTACGGTCCGGGCCGGCTCACCCGGTACGCCGCCGGTCTGGTGGTCCCGCGCGAGGCGCGCAACGAGTGCGCGGTCCTCAAGGCGGTCGCGGACCTGTACGTGATGCAGCGCGACGAGCAGGAACGGGTCCGCGCGGACCAGCGCATCGTCCTGGCCGAACTCGCCGAGGCGCTCAGCGCCCGCGCACCCGAGGGCCTGGACCCCCAGTTCCGGGCGATCTTCGACGCGGCGCCGGACGACAGGGCACGCAAACGCGCGGTCATCGACCAGATCGCGGCCCTGACCGACGCCTCCGCCCGCTCCCTGCACGCCCGTCTCACCAGACGCCCCCGACGCGCCGAAGGGTGAGCCGATCGGGCCACTGCCCCTTCACGCGGCAGGCTCAGTGCGGGACGCTCGCATGTGGTCGCATGTGACGAAGAGGTTATGAGGAGGCATCAGGTGGTCGACGCACACCGGACGTTCGTCATCGTCGGCGCGGGACTCGCCGGGGCAAAGGCGGCCGAGACGCTGCGCGCCGAGGGGTTCACCGGCCGGGTGATCCTGATCGGCGACGAGCGTGACCATCCCTACGAACGGCCTCCGCTGTCCAAGGGGTACCTGGCGGGCAAGGAGGAGCGCGAGAGCGTCTTCGTCCACGAGCCGTCCTGGTACGCGCGCTCCGACATCGAGCTGCACCTGGGCCAGCCCGCGGTGCAGCTGGACCGGGACGCCAAGAAGGTGGTCCTGGGCGACGGCACCGCGCTGCACTACGACAAGCTGCTGCTGGCCACCGGGGCCGAGCCGCGCCGCCTCGACATCCCGGGCACCGGCCTGGCCGGGGTGCACCACCTGCGGCGGCTCGCGCACGCCGAGCGGCTGCGCAACGTACTGGCCTCCCTGGGCCGGGACAACGGGCACCTGCTGATCGCGGGGGCCGGCTGGATCGGCCTGGAGGTCGCGGCGGCGGCCCGCGGGTACGGCGCCGAGGTCACCGTGGTCGAGCCGGAGGCCACTCCGCTGCACGCGGTGCTCGGGCCGGAGATCGGCCGGCTCTTCGGGGACCTGCACTCCGACCACGGGGTCCGCTTCCACTTCGGTGCGCGGCTCACCGAGATCGTCGGCCACGACGGGATGGTGCTGGCCGCCCGCACCGACGACGGGGAGGAGCATCCGGCCCACGCGGTCCTCGCCGCGATCGGGGCCGCCCCGCGCACCGCGCTCGCCGAGACCTCGGGGCTGGCCCTGGTGGACCGGGAGCACGGCGGCGGGATCGCCGTGGACGCCTCGCTGCGCACTTCGGACGCGGACGTGTTCGCCGTGGGGGACGTGGCGGCCGCGCACCACCCGGTGCTGGGGACCCGGCTGCGGGTGGAGCACTGGGCGAACGCGCTCAACGGCGGGCCGGCCGCCGCGCGGGCGATGCTGGGGCAGGAGGTCTCGTACGACCGGGTCCCGTACTTCTTCTCCGACCAGTACGACGTGGGCCTGGAGTACTCGGGATACGCCCCGCCGGGCGGCTACGACCAGGTGCTGATCCGCGGGGACGTGGCCAAGCGGGAGTTCATCGCCTTCTGGCTCTCCGACGGGCGGGTGCTGGCCGGGATGAACGTGAACGTGTGGGACGTCACCGAGCACATCCAGGCCCTGATCAGGTCAAAGGCGCCGGTGGACCGGGACCGGCTTTCGGACCCGTCAGTTCCGCTTGCCTCCCTGGTGGCGGCGGAGGGGGCCTGACGGGTTTGCCGCCGCCCGGCCGTAGACTTCACGGGTGGCAGGACGGATCAACGACGACGATGTGAAGGCGGTACGGGACGCGGTCCCGATCGACGCCGTGGTCTCCGACTACCTCCAGCTCCGCAACGCGGGCGGCGGCAACCTCAAGGGCCTCTGCCCCTTCCACGACGAGAAGTCCCCGTCCTTCCAGGTCAGCCCCAGCAAGGGGCTGTACCACTGCTTCGGCTGCCAGGCCGGCGGGGACACCCTCGACTTCGTCATGAAGATCGACCACCTCTCCTTCTCGGAGGCGGTCGAGCGGCTGGCCGGCCTGGCCGGCATCACCCTGCGGTACGAGGAGGGCGGCTACACCGCCGGCACCAGCGGCCGCGGCGAGCGCATCCGGCTGGTCGAGGCGCACAAGGCCGCCGCCCAGTTCTACGTCGACCAGTTGGACAGCCCCGAGGCGGAGATCGGCCGCAAGTTCCTGGCGGAACGCGGCTTCGACCAGGCGGCGGCCGCGCACTTCAGCGTGGGCTACAGCCCGGCCGGCTGGGACCACCTGACCCGCTTCCTGCGCGGCAAGGGCTTCAGCGACAAGGAGCTGATCACCTCCGGGCTGGCCCAGGACAGCCGCAGCGGCAAGCCCATCGACCGCTTCCGCGGCCGGCTGATGTGGCCGATCCGGGACATCAGCGGCGAGGTGGTCGGCTTCGGCGCGCGCAAGCTGCGCGACGACGACAACGGCCCCAAGTACCTGAACACCCCCGAGACGGCGATCTACAAGAAGTCCCAGGTGCTGTACGGCATCGACCTCGCCAAGAAGGAGATCGCGCGGACCTCCCGGGCGGTCGTGGTCGAGGGCTACACCGATGTCATGGCCTGCCACATGGCCGGAGTCACCACCGCCATCGCCACCTGCGGCACCGCCTTCGGCGGGGACCACATCAAGATCCTGCGCCGGCTGCTGATGGACAACGCCACGGCCGAGGTGATCTTCACCTTCGACGGGGACGCGGCCGGCCAGAAGGCGGCGCTGCGCGCGTTCGAGGACGACCAGAAGTTCGCCGCCGAGACCTCGATCACCATCGCCCCCGGCGGCATGGACCCCTGCGACCTGCGGCTCGCCCAGGGCGACGCGGCCGTGTCGGGGCTGGTCGAGGCCCGGACCCCGCTGTTCGAGTTCGCGCTGCGGCACATCGTGTCCCGGCACAACCTGGAGAACCCGGCGGGCCGCGCGGCGGCGCTGGCCGAGGCCGCGCCGGTCGTCGCGAGCATCAAGGACCTCTCGATCCAGCACGAGTCGGCGGTCCAGCTGGCGGGCATGCTGGGCATCCTCGACGAGCCGTTCGTCGTCAAGCGGGTCGCGCAGCTGGCGCGGTGGGCGCGGGAGCGCGGCAACCAGCCTCAGCAGCAGGGCCGGGGCCGCCCCCAGGAGGCGCCCCCCGCCGCGCCGTCGCCGGTCGGCGGCGGCCCCGCCCTGAACCTGCGCAGCCCCGCCCACCGCACCGAGCGCGAGCTGCTCAAACTGGCCCTCCAGCGCCCGGCCCTGGTCTCCCCGGCCTTCGACGCGTACGGGATCGACGAGTTCACCGCCCCGCCCTACGCGGCGGTCCGCCAGGCCATCCAGGACGCGGGGGGCGCCTCGCAGGCCACCGACGACTACCTGGCCCGGGTCCGCGAGGCCGCCCCGAACGACACCGTCCGCGCGATGGTCACGGAACTGGCGGTGGAGGCCATCCACGCCAAGACGGTGGACGAGATCTACGCCGGGGTCCAGCTGGTGCAGGTCCGCCTGCGCGCCGTGGACCGCCGGGTCCTGGAGATCCAGGGCGCCATGACCCGCCTGAGCCCGCAGGCCCCGCCGGAGCAGCACGCGGCGGTCCAGGAGGAGCTGTGGGTCCTCCAGCAGTACGGACAGCGGCTGCGCAACCGGGGCGCCGAGGGGCTGTAGCCCCTGCCCGGGGCCGTCCCGCCGTCCCTCAGCGGCCCAGCCAGTCGCCGCCCGGGATCTCCGTGCCGGACTCGGCCAGGTCCCGGGCCAGCAGCGGGGCGGCCAGGTACACCCAGGCCAGGACCCGGGTGCCGTCCGGGCGCAGCGCCTCGCGGGCGACCCGGTCGTAGACGTTCCCCGGCCGGCCCGGGCCCTCGTACTCCTCCAGCAGGTCCAGCGCGGCCAGCAGTTCCGCGTACCTCCCCGGGGCCGGGGTGATCAGCTCGCCGGATACCGCGGAGCCGGGGCGCGGGACGGCGTACGGATATCCCGGGCCCTCGTACAGCACGGCGCCGGGCAGTGTGGCCGGCTCCTGCGCCGCGGTGCGGCCCCGCAGGAACAGGTCGTGGTTGACCTCGCCGGGGCGCAGGGTCCCGTACACGAAGAACGGCAGGGGTGTTCCGGCGGGTTCCGGCCGATCGACCGATGTCACGAGGCCCTCCCTCGACTACTACTGGACAGTCCGCAGGTCCGGCTCCCCCGGGGCCCAAGGTCCCGACTTTCCCCGCTCACCCCCACCGTACGCACCGCTGTTACACGATCTCCCGGGCCCCGTGACGAGCCCCGGCTACGGTCGGGCACCGTCCTCCTCCCCCCACACGGTTGCTCCCCCATGACGCGCTCCATCCCCCGCTCCGCCCGCCCGGCCGGCGGGGCGCCCGGCGGGCCCGACCGCCGCTTCGCCGGTTCGCTTCGCCGGTACGCCGGTGCCGGTACCCCGGTGCCGGTACCCCGGTGCGCCCGGCGCGGTTCACCCGGACGGGGTGCGCGGCCCGGAAGCCTCAGGAACGCCGATGACCTGCGATAACGCGCCGACAACGGGCGTAACTGACGCATCATCAGCAGGCAGGCTGCCGCCACCCCGGGTTACCTCGGGATCACGACCCCGCGTCCCGAGGAGTCCCCCATGCGCCGCCGCACCGCCCACGTGCTCACCGCCACCGCGCTGACCGCCGTCGCCTTCACCGGCCCGGTCGCCGGAGCGGTCGCGGCCGTGGACCTCGGCATGCCCGGCTTCGCGGCCGGCGACTTCGCCCCGTTGGAGGTCTGGCCCAAGTCCGCCCACCCCGGGGCCACCGTCACCGTCAACACCACCGCGTGCGGCCACGGCAGCCACGCCGACGGCGATGCCACCACCGTCGGCGGCGGCCGCTTCAAACTGGCGCCGGGCACCCACAAGGAGGTGGTCGTGGGGCAGTTCCAGGTCGCCCACCACATCCGCCCGGGCACCTACGACATCGGCGTGACCTGCGCGAACGGCAAGTTCGCCACCGGCGACCTGGTCGTCACCGACCACGGCCCGCAGGGCCACGTCCGGACCGGGGTGGGTGGTGGGACGACCACCACCACCGACCCCGCCAAGATCGCGGCGGGCGTGGCCGTACTGGCCGCGGCCGCCGTCGGCGGTACCTGGCTCATGCGTCGCCGGGCGAGCGGCACGCAGAGCTGACGGGCGCCCACCGCGGCTCCGGCCACGGTCCGACCGGTACCGCCCCCCGTCGCCCGCCCCGTGAGGTCCCCCCCGTTCGCGGGGCCGGGCGACGGCTCAGCCACAGGAACGGGAAGCCAAGCGCAAGGGGGCACACATGGGCACCTCCCGCGCAGCCGGCCGCGGCGGACTCCTGGCCCTGGCCGCCTGCATCGGCATCTGGCTCGTCGGCAGCGGCTCCGCCGAGACCGTCGGGCCCCCGCTGCCCTCCCCCGCGGAGGCACTGAACGCCCTGAGCGGCCAGGCCTCGTACCCCGGGAGCATCGCCCCGCTCCCCGGCTCGCCGCCCACCCGGATCCGGATCCCGGCCATCCGGGTGGACGCCCCGCTGACCGGACTCGGGCTGGAGCACGACGGCAGTCTGGAGGTGCCGCCGCCCGCCCGGCGCGAGCTGGCCGGCTGGTACCGCGAGGGCACCACCCCCGGCGCCGTCGGCACCGCCGTCATCGCGGGGCACGTCGACCACGCCACCGGCCCCGCGGTCTTCTACCACCTGGGCGCACTGCACCGCGGAGCCGCGATCGAGGTGGTGCGCGCGGACGGACGTACGGCCGTGTTCACCGTCCACGCGGTCGAGGTCTACGACGCCAAGGCCTTCCCGGACGCCCGCGTGTACGGGCCTTCGCCGCGCGCCGAGCTGCGGGTGATCACCTGCGGCGGCGGCTTCTCACCGCGCACCGGCTACCAGGGCAACGTGGTCGTCTTCGCCCACCTGACGGGAACCCACTAGGGCCCGTCAGCCCCACTGCTCGATGCCGAGCTTGACCACCAGCGCGCCGACCACCGTGAGCAGTACGGCCCGGACGAACCCGCTGCCCTTCTTGAGTGCCATCCGGGCCCCGACCATCCCGCCGGCCAGGTTGAAGGCGGCCATCAGGGCGGCCAGCTGCCACAGCACCATCCCCTGGTACGCGAACATCGCCAGCGCCCCGCCGTTCGTACAGCAGTTGACGATCTTGGCGGTGGCGGAGGCGGTGACCAGGTCGAGGTGGAGCACGGCGGTGAGGGCCAGCACCAGGAAGGTCCCGGTACCCGGGCCGATGAGGCCGTCGTAGAAGCCGATGCCCAGGCCGGCGAGGCCGATGGCGAGCAGGATCCGCTGCCGGCTCACCGGCGCGGCGGACGGGGCGGTGCCGAAGCCCGGCTTGAAGATCACCACACCGGCGACGACGACGAGTACGCCCATGATCAGCGGCCGCAGCGCGTCCTTGCTGATCCCGCCGGCCAGCAGGGCCCCGCCCATCGACCCGGCGAGCGCGGCCACGCCGATGCGGACGGCGAGCTTCACGTCCACCGGCGCCTTGCGCGCGTACGTCACGGCGGCGCCCGCGGTGCCGACGATGGCGACGGCCTTGTTGGTGCCGAGGACGGTGGCGGGGTGGGCGTTCGGCAGACCGAGCAGCAGGGCGGGCAGGAGCAGGAGTCCGCCGCCGCCCACCACGGCGTCGATCCAGCCCGCCGCCGCGGCGGCCACGCACAGCACGACGATCATGGTCGTTGATATGTCAGGCACGGCATGACCTTATGGAACCGATGGTTGCAGCGCCCATCAGTCTCCGGAAACTTGCGCAAAGGTTGAGCTTTGCCGGGCCGGCACCCGGTCCGGGGCCACCGGTGACGCCGGGTCCACGGCGGCCGTCAGCGCCGTCGCGGCCAGCACACTGGCCAGCCCGAGCCCGGCCGCGAGCCGCCGCGCGGGCGCGGCGGTGCCCGGCGCCCCGGGCCCGGCCCACAGGGCGCAGACCCTGCGCGGCCTGCGGTGCCGGGCCCGGGACGGCCCGGCGGGCGCGGGCGCGGGTACCGGCGCGGGTACCGGCGCGGGCGGGGACACGGGCAGGGGCACGGGCAGGGCGACGTGCAGCGGGTGACGCATGACGCGGGTGACCTCTCGGCGACGGACGGAGCGGAAGGAACGGAGGGGGTGGAAAGAACGGGAGGGGACGGAAGGGCTGGCT
Organism: Streptomyces sp. NPDC028314; assembly: GCF_055565795.1. Lineage (NCBI taxonomy): Bacteria > Bacillati > Actinomycetota > Actinomycetes > Kitasatosporales > Streptomycetaceae > Streptomyces > Streptomyces sp. NPDC028314. Next base: position 486,324 of record NZ_JBVHTP010000004.1, on the reverse strand, counting down.
CCGGGGCTCAGTAGCCGAAGCACTCGGAGTGGATGCGCCCGGCCGGCACCCCGGCCCGCAGCAGCGCCGCCCGGGTCGCCTCCGACATCCCCGGCGGCCCGCACACGTACACGTCGTGCTCCACCAGGTCCGGCACCAGCGCCAGCACCGCCTGCGGGGCCAGCGGATCGTAAGCCGCGTCCGAGCGCCCCAGCAGGTAGTGCAGCCCCGCCCGCCGCTGCGCGGCGATGGCCTCCAGCTCGCCGCGCAGCACCAGCTGCTCCTCGGCCCCGGCCCGGTAGAGCAGCGTGATGTCCCCAGGCCCGCCGGGCAGCGTCTCGAACAGGGCCCGCATCGGGGTGATCCCGACCCCGCCCGCGATCAGCAGCACCTTCGGCCTGGTCCGCCGGGCCGCGGTGAGCGCCCCGAACGGCCCGGTCGCCAGCACCCGCGTGCCGGGCCGCAGCCGCCGGATCCGGCGGGAGTGGCCGCCGAGCGCCTTGACGGTGATCCGGAGGGTGCCGCCGCGCACCGGCGCGGACAGCGAGAACGGCAGGGCGGTGTACCAGAGCCGCCGCTGGAGGAACCGCCAGCGCAGGAACTGCCCCGGCTCCGCCCGCAGTTCCCCGAGGTGGCGCCCGTGCACGACGACGGAGACCACCCCGGGCCCCTCCGCCCGCACCTCGGCCACCCGCAGCGCGTGCCGCAGGGCCTGCCGTACGGGGACCACCGCGCGGTACCAGACCAGCAGGACGGCGACCGCCGCGTGGGCGAGGGCCCAGAACCAGGCGGCCGGCGCCAGATCGGGCCCGGCGAGCTGGTGGCCGAAGGCCAGGGCGGCGGCGAGGTAGACCAGCAGGTGCAGGCCCCGCCAGGTCTCGTGCGGGATCCGGCGCCGTACCGCGCGGGCGGAGCTCACCCCGACGGCGGCCAGCAGCGCGGTCCCGGCGCAGGCGGCGGCGAGCGCCGGGTAGCCGAGCAGCCCCCGCAGGGCGGAGAGGACGTCGGCCCCCTGGTGCACGGCGTACGCGAACAGCGCGAGCAGCCCGTGCGCGAAGCAGAGCAGCAGCACGTGACGGCCGCCCAGCGCGTGCCACCGGGCGAGCCGGTCCGCGCCGACGCCGTGCTCCACGGCGGGCACCCGGGCCATCAGGAACAGCATCACGAGGATCCCGTACCCGGCGAGCAGGCCGGTGAGGTGCGCGGCGGTGGCGAAGAGCGCGTCGAGCCGGGCCGAGGGGTGCACCTGAGCCGCCCAGAGCAGGACCACCAGCCCCGCCCCGACCGGCATCCCGCCCCTGACCAGCCCCGCCGCATCTCGCATGGCGCTCACCGTAAGCGGCCCGCAGGCCGCCGCAGCGGTCCTTAAGGCGGCCTTGAGGAACGCCTCACCGGCCCTTAACCCCTGCGCTGAGGTGCGCGTTCCGTCCGGGTAACAACGGCGATGCGGAGGGGAAACAGCGGCCGCGCACGCTCGTGCCATGACAGCGGAGCGGCAGCGTGTGGTGGTGATCGGCGGCGGCCTGGCGGGCCTGCGGCTCGCCGCACGGCTGGACGGCGGTGCGCGGGTGAGGATCCTCGGGGAGGAGCCGCACACCCCCTACAACCGCGTGCTGCTGGCCGAGGTCCTGGCCGGCCGGTACACGCCGGAGGTGACCGCCCTCCCGGCCCCCGGCCCGGCGCTGCGCCGGGGCGTGCGGGCCGTGCGCATCGACCGCGCCGACCGGCGGGTGCACTGCGACGACGGCACGGTGGAGGCGTACGACACCCTCGTCCTGGCCACCGGCTCAAACCCGGTGCTCCCGGCCCTGCGCGGGCTGTTCGAGCCCCGTGGCGGGGAACTCCCCGACGGGGTCCACGCGTTCCGCACCATGGACGACTGCCTCGCCCTCTCAGCGGCCGTACGCCCCGGCCTGCGCGCGGTGGTGATCGGCGGCGGCCTCCTCGGCGTCTCCGCGGCCCGCGCCCTGGCCGAGCGGGGCGCCCAGGTCGTGCTGGCCCAGCAGGCCGAGCGGCTGATGGAACGCCAGCTGGACGCGGACGCCTCGGCGCTCCTGCACACCCACCTGACGGCGCTCGGGGTCGAGATCCACACCGAATGCCGGGTCCGCGGGCTGTCGACGAAGACCGGGCCCGGCCCGGGCCCGGCCCGCCGGGTCGACGGCGTGGACCTGGCCGACGGGTACCGGCTCGCCGCCGACCTCGTGGTCCTGGCCTGCGGGGTGCGCCCGCGCACCGGGCTGGCGCTGGCCGCCGGGCTCGACGTGCGCAAGGGCGTGGTGGTCGACGACGGGCTGCGCACCTCCGACCCCCGGATCCACGCCGTCGGGGACTGCGCCGAGCACGACGGACGCGTGTACGGCCTGGCCGGCGCCGCGCTGGAACAGGCCGACGCCCTCGCCGCGATCCTCGGCGGACGCCCCGGCGCGTACACCGGGACCCGCGCCCTCACCCGGCTCACCCTCTCCACCACCGGGGACCACGGCCCCCTCGACCTCGCCGCCTTCGGCGAGCCGACCCCGCTCCCCGGGGACGACGTGGTCCGCCTCGCCGACGCCACCCGCCGCACCTACCGCAAGGTCGTCGTCCGGGGGGACCGCCTCGTCGGCGGGGTCCTGCTCGGCGAGCTCTCCACCGTGGGCGCCCTCGCCCGCAGCTGGGAGGACGACGAGGCCCTGAACGACCTGTCCCACCTGCTCACCGACGACGGAGGCTCCTGATCATGGCCGCAGCCACGCCCACGCCCACCCCCGCGCTCGTGCTCATCGGCCACGGCATGGTCGGGCAGCGCTACCTGGAAGCCCTCGCCGAGCGCGGGGTCACCGCCACGCACCGCATCACCGTGCTGTGCGAGGAACCCCGTCCCGCCTACGACCGGGTGCACCTGACCTCGTACTTCTCCGGCAGCACCGCCGAGGAACTGTCCATGGTCCCGGACGGGTTCATGGCGGAGCACGGGATCCGGCTCCACCTCGACGACCCCGCCGAGACCGTCGACCGGGACGCCCGCACGGTCACCTCCCGCTCCGGGCAGGTGTTCCCGTACGACGTGCTCGTCCTGGCGACCGGCAGCTACCCCTTCGTCCCGCCCGTGCCCGGCAAGGACGCCCCCGGCTGCTTCGTGTACCGCACCATCGAGGACCTGCTGGCCATCGAGGACTACGCGAAGACCCGTACGGCCGGCGCGGTCGTGGGCGGCGGACTCCTCGGGCTGGAGGCCGCCGGAGCCCTCCAGGGCCTGGGACTGGACACCCGCATCGTCGAGTTCGCCCCGCGCCTGATGCCCGTACAGGTCGACGAGGGCGGCGGCGCCGCCCTGCTGCGCACCATCGAGGGCATGGGCCTGACGGTGCACACCGGCGTCGGCACCCAGGAGGTCGTCACCGGCGAGGACGGCTCGGTGTGCGCCATGAAGCTCTCCGACGGATCGACCGTCGACACCGAACTCGTGGTCTTCTCCGCCGGCGTCCGCCCCCGCGACCAGCTCGCCCGCGACAGCGGCCTGAGCGTCGGGGAGCGCGGCGGGATCAGCGTCGACGCCCGCTGCCGCACATCCGATCCGCGGGTCTACGCCATCGGCGAATGCGCGCTGGCCGCCGACGGCCGGGTCTACGGGCTGGTCGCCCCCGGCTACGAGATGGCCGAGACCGCCGCCGACGACCTGGTGGGCCGCGACAAGGAGTTCACCGGGGCCGACCTGTCCACCAAGCTCAAGCTGCTCGGCGTGGACGTGGCCTCCTTCGGCGACGCGCACGGCGCCACCGGGGGCAGCCTCGACGTCGTGTACTCCGACTCCCGGTCCGGGGTCTACCGCAAGCTCGTCGTCTCCCCCGACGGGGTGCTGCTCGGCGGAGTCCTGGTCGGCGACGCGGACTCGTACGGCCTGCTGCGCCCGCTCACCGGCAGCGTCCCGCCCGTCTCCCCCGAACAGCTCGTCCTGCCCGCCGGAGTGGGCGCGCCCGCCGCGCTCGGCCCGTCCGCGCTGCCGGACAGCGCCGTGATCTGCTCCTGCCACAACGTCACGAAGAAGGCGATCACCGCCTGCGCCACCCTGCCCGAGGTCAAGAAGTGCACCAAGGCGGGCACCGGCTGCGGCGGCTGCCTCAAGACCATCACCCAGCTGCTGCCGGCCGCCGCCGACAAGGGGCTCTGCGGGTGCTTCCCCTTCACCCGCGCCGAGCTGTACGAGATCGTCCGCACCCGCCGCCTGACCTCCTACCAGGAGATCCTGGACGGCCACGGCCGCGAGAGCGCCCGGGGCGGTGACGGCTGCGAGGTCTGCAAGCCCGCCGTCGGCTCGATCATCGCCTCGCTCGCCCCGACCCTCGGCGCGAGCGGCTACGTCCTCGACGGGGAGCAGGCCGCCCTCCAGGACACCAACGACCACTTCCTGGCGAACATGCAGCGCAACGGCTCGTACTCGGTCGTCCCGCGCATCCCCGGCGGGGAGATCACCCCCGACAGGCTGATCGTGATCGGCGAGGTGGCCCGCGACTTCGGCCTCTACACGAAGATCACCGGCGGGCAGCGGATCGACCTCTTCGGCGCGAGCGTGGACCAGCTGCCGAAGATCTGGGCGCGGCTGGTGGACGCCGGATTCGAGTCAGGGCACGCGTACGGGAAGGCCCTGCGGACCGTGAAGTCCTGCGTGGGGCAGACCTGGTGCCGCTACGGGGTGCAGGACAGCGTCCGGATGGCCATCGGCCTGGAGCTGCGCTACCGGGGCCTGCGCGCCCCGCACAAGCTGAAGTCGGCGGTCTCCGGCTGCACCCGCGAATGCGCGGAGGCGCAGAGCAAGGACTTCGGGGTCATCGCGACCGCGAGCGGCTGGAACCTCTACGTCGGCGGCAACGGCGGAGCCACCCCGCGCCACGCCGACCTGCTGGCCCAGGACCTCTCCGACGCCGAACTGGTCCGGCTCATCGACCGGTTCCTGATGTTCTACATCCGCACCGCCGACCGGCTGGAGCGCACCTCCACCTGGCTGGAGCGGCTGGAGGGCGGCCTGGACCATCTGCGGGACGTGGTGGTGCACGACTCGCTCGGCCTGTGCTCCGAACTGGAGTCGCTGATGGCCGACCACGTGGCGCACTACCGCGACGAATGGGCCGAGACCCTCCAGGACCCGGAGCGGCTGCGCCGGTTCGTCTCCTTCGTCAACGCACCCGGAGCCCCCGACCCGACCGTGAAGTTCGTACCCGAGCGCGACCAGGTCAAGCCCGACCTGGCGATCCTGACCCTTGAGCCCGTGGGAGGCGTCCGATGACCCTGGAACTGAAGGTGGCCGACGGCTGGCTGGCGGTGTGCGACCTGTCCGCGCTGACCCCCGGGCGCGGGGTCGCGGCCCTGCTGCCGGACGGAAGCCAGGCCGCGGTGTTCGTGGACCGCGCGGGCCGCCCGTACGCCATCGGCAACCAGGACCCCTTCACCGGCGCGCACGTGCTCTCGCGCGGGCTGGTGGGATGCGCGTCGGGCCGGCCGTTCGTGGCCTCCCCGCTGCTCAAGCAGCGCTTCGACCTGGAGTCGGGGCGCTGCCTGGACGACGAGGAGGTGGCGGTCCGGACGTACCCGGTGCGGACCGCCGCGGCCGGGCCCCGCTGACGGCTCAGCCCTGGACCGCGGCCGGGTCCATCCAGACGTACTCCCACACGTGGTGGTCGAGGTCCTCGAAGGCACGGCCGTACATGAAGCCGAGGTCCGTGGCCGGACGGGGCTCGACGGCGCCGGCCGCGAGGGCCGTGTCGACGATCTCGTCGACCTTCTCGCGGCTCTCGGCGCTGAGGGCGACCATGACCTCGGTGGTCCGGGAGGCGTCGGCGACCGGCTTGGTGGCGAACTCCTTGAACTTCGCCTCGGTCAGCAGCATCGCGAAGATGGTGTCGCTGATGACCAGGCTGCCGGCCGTCTCGTCGCTGAACTGCGGGTTGAAGGAGTAGCCGAGCTTGCCCCAGAAGGCCTTGCTGGCGTCGAGGTCCTTGACCGGCAGGTTGACGAAGATCATGGTTGCGGACATCTCGGGTCTCTCTTCTCTCACGGGTGCTGTTGCGTTCGAGGGGTAGACCGAGGGGGGCCGGGAAAGTCATCGCTGCCGGCGCAAGATTTCCAAGAATCTTTTACGAGAGGCAGAACCGCAGGTCAGAAGGCCGAGCGGAGTGCTGGTGCGGCGAGGTCGATCCTCGCGTTCCACAGCCGCACCCGGCAGCTGCACCCCGCCCCCGGAGTCCCGCCGGGCCATTGACCCCGCGCCGGTCGCTCCCGCGTCATGAGGAGTTGACGTCGGAGCAACCCGACGCCCCTAGGTTCCTCGACGCGTGCGACCTCGTCGCCCACCCGGGCGCGGGGCCCTCCTCCCTCAGGAGTGACCGTGGAACGTCGTACCTTCCTGCGCGGCGCCGTCATCGGCTCCTCGGCCGCCGCCTTCGCCGGCACGCTCATGCACGGGGCCGCCTACGCCGCGCCCGCCCAGCCCGGCGCCGGGCCGTACGGGGCGCTCGGCGCGGCCGACGCCAACGGGATCATGCTGCCCGCCGGCTTCACCAGCCGGGTGATAGCCCGCTCCGGCCAGGTCGTCGGCTCCACCGGGTACACCTGGCACAGCGCCCCGGACGGCGGGGCGTGCTTCGCGGACGGGGCCGGCTGGATCTACGTCTCGAACTCGGAGATCAACCCGAGCGGCGGCGCGAGCGCGCTCCGGTTCGACTCCGCCGGCGCCGTCACCGGCGCGTACCGCATCCTCGCGAACACCCGGCAGAACTGCGCGGGGGGCAAGACCCCCTGGAACACCTGGCTGTCCTGCGAGGAGGTCAGCCTCGGCCTCGTCCACGAGAGCGACCCGTACGGCGTCAACGCGGCCGTACAGCGCCCCGCCCTGGGCCGGTTCAAGCACGAGGCGGCCGCCGCCGACCCCGTCCGCAAGGTGATCTACCTGACCGAGGACGAGACGAACGGCTGCTTCTACCGCTTCGTCCCCACCACCTGGGGCAACCTCTCCGCCGGCACCCTCCAGGTCCTCCAGGCCGGAAGCGGCACCTCCGGCTCCTTCACCTGGGCCAACGTCCCCGACCCGGACGGCTCCCCGACCGCCACCCGAAGCCAGGTCTCCGGCGCCAAGAAGTTCAACGGCGGCGAGGGCTGCCACTACGCGGGCGACACCGTCTGGTTCACCACCAAGGGCGACAACCGGGTCTGGCAGCTCGACCTCGCCGCGGGCACCTACGCGCTGGCCTACGACGACTCCCTCGTCCCCGGCGGCGCGGCGCCGCTGACGGGCGTGGACAACGTCACCGGGTCCACGTACGGCGACCTGTACGTCGCCGAGGACGGCGGCAACATGGAGGTCTGCGTGATCACCCCGGACGACGTGGTCGCCCCCTTCCTGCGGATCACCGGCCAGTCCTCCTCGGAGATCACCGGCCCGGCCTTCTCCCCGGCGGGCAACCGGCTGTACTTCTCCAGCCAGCGCGGCACCACCGGCAGCTCCTCCGCCGGCATCACGTACGAGGTCACGGGCCCGTTCCGCCTCTAGAGCCTCGCCGCCACCCCCAGCCCCGCCGACGTTCGAGGCGCGGAGGCTCGGGGCAGCGCCCCCGCAACGGACCGGCACCCGCACCACCGGCCGCACCCCCACGGGCCCGACCCGCAGGGGTGCGGCCCCGTCAGGAGGCCACGGCGCCGCCCTTGAGGAGGGCCGCTCCCAGCGGGGTCACCGTGTGCAGGACCGCGTTGCCGCGGCGCAGGGTGGTGACCAGGCCGGCCTCGCGCATCACGCAGGCGTGCTGGCTCGCCGAGGCCAGGGAGACCCCGGCGCGGCGGGCCAGTTCGCTGGTGGTGGCGCCGTCGCCGATGGCCCGCAGCACCACCGAGCGGGTGTGCCCGACGAGCTTGCCCAGGGTCCGCTGGCGCTGCTCCTCCACCGGCCGGGCCGCCTCTCCCCCGGCCGGTGCGGAGGCCAGCTGGGCCGCCGCCGGGTAGACCAGCACCGGCGGCAGCTCCGGGTCGTGCAGGGTCACCGCGGTGCGCCGGCAGAAGAAGGACGGCTGGAGCAGCAGCCCGCGCCCCCGTAGCCGTACGTCCCGGTCCACGGGGTAGTCGCACTCCAGGACCGGAGCCCGCCAGCGCAGCATCGGCGGCAGCGAGGCCAGCAGCTCGTCCGCGCCGCCGTCCAGCAGGGCCCGGCCCCGCGCGGCCCGCTCGGCCTCGATCTGCGCCTGGATGTGCGTCCAGTACGGCTCCACGGCCGCCCGGTGGTACCCGCGCAGCTCGCCCAGCAGCCTCGGCAGGTGCTTGGTGCCGCCGTCCATGAACTCCCGCAGCCGCCGCGGCACCCCGGCGTCGACGCTCGCGCCCATGCCCGACGGCATGCCGAACGCGGCCCCGACGCCCGCTCCCGCGCCCAGCAGCGCCAGCTCCCGCCGCATCCGCTCGGGACGGATCCCGCGCAGCGCGTCGAGACCGACGTCCCACCCGTACTGACCCTCTACCGGAGTCAGGAAATCCGGGAAATAGCCGCGTCCCGGTATCAGCGCGCCGAGGAGCCTTGTTTCACTATTCAACCGGCTCCGTGTTTCCGTACGCCATTCACCGAACAGCCGGGCATCGCGCCGGTCTCTTAAGCGGTGAAAACTGAGAATCGTCTCCCACAACGCATCCGGACGTCCTGCCATCCGTACGCGTGCGAGATCCACTCCCGTGAAATGGATACGAAGCACCGAACCCCCACCTGTGCAACCGCAATCCCCCCGCCTCATGAGTATGCATGCCGTCACACGTGGTCACCACGCCCTTTCGGCCACAGTTGAAACCCCTTTCGGCAGGGGCGTGACAACCGAAATCCTGTACTCCGCCAGACACACTCCGGTGCGACCGAAACGCTCCGCGAAGGCCGTGGGGGGCTTTGCGGGGCCTGGCGGTCGGTCGCACGGGGAAGCGCCGACGTGCCTGGCAGATAGGCGGCAGGCGGTGGACGGGTGGGGATCCGTCCACCGCCTGGTGCCGTAAAGACTTTGTTGAATACGGGCCTTCCCGGAAAGCAGACCGCGCCCACCCCCGGGTGGTCAGGAAACCCGGGGACAGGCGCGGTCAGTGGGGACCGATAGCGGTCGGGCTGGGCCCCCACACGGCCGGGCCGCCGTTCGTGCGACGGCCCGACCACGGCCCGAGGGCCGTGTCAGTGGGGCTCAGCGGCTGTCGGAGCCCTTCGACTCGGCGGCCGCGCGGCCGGCCTCCAGGCGCGCCACCGGGATCCGGAACGGCGAGCAGGAGACGTAGTCCAGGCCGACCTCGTGGAAGAAGTGGACCGACTCCGGGTCGCCGCCGTGCTCTCCGCAGACGCCGAGCTTGAGGTCGGGGCGGGTCGCCCGGCCGGCCTCGACGGCACTGCGGACCAGGGAGCCCACGCCGTCCTTGTCGATGGTCTCGAAGGGCGAGACCCCGAAGATGCCCTTCTCCAGGTACGCGGTGAAGAAGCTGGCCTCGACGTCGTCGCGGGAGAAGCCCCACACCGTCTGGGTCAGGTCGTTCGTACCGAAGGAGAAGAACTGCGCGGCCTCGGCGATCTGGCCGGCGGTCAGCGCGGCGCGCGGCAGCTCGATCATCGTGCCGATGCTCAGCTTGAGCTTCGTGCCGGTGGCGGCCTCGACCTCGGCGATGACCCGGTCGGCCTCCTCGCGGACGATCTCCAGCTCCTGGACGGTGCCCACGAGCGGGACCATGATCTCGGCGCGCGGGTCGCCCTTGGCGTTCTTGCGCTCGGCCGCGGCCTCGGCGATGGCCCGGACCTGCATGGCGAACAGACCGGGGATGACCAGGCCGAGACGGACACCGCGCAGACCCAGCATCGGGTTCTGCTCGTGCAGCTTGTGCACGGCCTGGAGCAGGCGCAGGTCGTTCTCGTTGGCGTCCTTGCGGGACTCGGCAAGGGCGACGCGCACCGACAGCTCGGTGATGTCGGGCAGGAACTCGTGCAGCGGCGGGTCGAGCAGGCGGACGGTGACGGGCAGCCCGTCCATCGCCTCGAACAGCTCGACGAAGTCCTTCTTCTGAAGCGGCAGGAGGGCACTCAGTGCCGCCTCGCGCTCCTTGTCGGTGTCCGCGAGGATCAGGTGCTCGACCAGTTCGCGGCGCTCGCCGAGGAACATGTGCTCGGTGCGGCACAGGCCGATGCCCTGGGCGCCGAAGCGGCGGGCGCGCAGCGCGTCCTCGGCATTGTCGGCGTTGGCGCGCACGCGCAGGCGGCGGACGCGGTCGGCGTACGCCATGATCCGGTGCACGGCGGCGACCAGCTCGTCGGCGTCGTCGGCGCCGGCGTGCATGCGGCCCTCGAAGTACTCGACGACCGGGGACGGTACGACGGGTACCTCGCCGAGGTAGACCTTGCCGGTGGAGCCGTCGATGGAGACGACGTCGCCCTCTTCGATGACCGTCCCGCCGACCGTCATCCGGCGGCGCTTGGTGTCGACCTCGAGGTCTTCGGCGCCGCAGACGCAGGTCTTGCCCATGCCGCGGGCCACGACCGCCGCGTGCGAGGTCTTGCCGCCGCGCGAGGTCAGGATGCCCTCGGCGGCGATCATGCCGTCCAGGTCGTCGGGGTTGGTCTCGCGGCGGATCAGGATGACCTTCTCGCCGGAGCGGGACCACTTGACGGCCGTGTACGAGTCGAAGACGGCCTTGCCGACCGCCGCGCCCGGGGAGGCGGCGATGCCGCGGCCGAGGAGCTCGGTCTTGGCGTTCTCGTCGAAGCGCGGGAACATCAGCTGCGCGAGCTGGGCGCCGTTGACGCGCTGCAGGGCCTCGGCCTCGTCGATCAGGCCCTGGTCTACGAGCTGGGTGGCGATCCGGAAGGCGGCGCCGGCGGTGCGCTTGCCGACGCGGGTCTGGAGCATCCACAGCTGACCGCGCTCGATCGTGAACTCGATGTCGCAGAGGTCCTTGTAGTGGGTCTCCAGCGTCTCCATGATCGTCATGAGCTGGTCGTACGAGGCCTTGTCGATGCCCTCCAGGTCCGCGAGCGGCACGGTGTTGCGGATGCCCGCGACCACGTCCTCGCCCTGCGCGTTCTGGAGGTAGTCGCCGTAGACGCCCTGGTGGCCGCTGGCGGGGTCGCGGGTGAAGGCGACGCCGGTGCCGGAGTCCGGGCCGAGGTTGCCGAAGACCATGGAACAGATGTTGACGGCGGTGCCCAGGTCGCTCGGGATGCGCTCCTGGCGGCGGTAGAGCTTGGCGCGGTCGGTGTTCCAGGAGTTGAAGACCGCCTCGACGGCGAGGTCGAGCTGCTCGCGGGCGTCCTGCGGGAACTCGCGGCCGGCCTCGGCGGAGACGATCTTCTTGAACTGCTTGACCAGCTTCTTGAGGTCGGCGGCGTCGAGGTCGGTGTCGACGGTGACCTTCTTGGCGGCCTTGGCCGCGTCCAGCGCGTCCTCGAAGAGCTCGCCCTCGACACCCAGGACGGTCTTGCCGAACATCTGGATGAGGCGGCGGTACGAGTCCCACGCGAAGCGCTCGTTGCCGGCCTGGGAGGCGAGGCCGGTCACGGACTCGTCCGAGAGGCCGATGTTGAGGACGGTGTCCATCATGCCGGGCATCGAGAACTTCGCACCGGAGCGCACGGAGACCAGCAGCGGGTCGTCCGACTGGCCGAGCTTCTTGCCCATCTTCGCCTCGAGGGCGGCAAGGTGCGTGCTGACCTCGTCGCGCAGCTCGGCCGGAGCCTCGCCGCTGTCGAGGTAGACCTTGCAGGCCTCGGTGGTGATGGTGAAGCCGGGAGGGACCGGGAGACCGAGGTTGGTCATCTCGGCGAGGTTGGCTCCCTTGCCGCCGAGAAGGTCCTTGAGGTCCCGGTTGCCCTCGGTGAAGTCGTAGACGAACTTCTGATCTTTGTTTTCCGACACGGGTCTCGACTCCTCGAGGACTCGGGTGGCTGCCCTGACGGCGAGGAACATACCCAGATCGAAGGCTTCTGGGTACGTCCACTTGGTCGTCATGCGGCCGTAACCACCCGTGCGCCAGCCAATCGAAAGTAACCCATGAGTAATGCGAAGGCCCGAAGTGCGTTCAGATCCCGAAGGCGAAGGGCCTGAAATCACGGCGATCACGCTCGGATGAGCGATCATCGATACATTTGCGTTCAAGTGTTGAACGCACAAAGGGTGGCACCCAGTGCCACCCTTTGAAAGTCTTACCCGTGACTTTGCCGCTCATCTGAGCGAAACCTCTCCCATGCGTGGCGTATATCACGCGACACGGAGGGCGATTTGTCCACCTCTCCTCAGCCTCCGGAGGTGTCGAGCTCGGCTTCCTCGGTCACACCCGCGCAGTCGTACGGATCCTTCAACCAGCCGTCGGGCAGGACAACCCGGTTGTTTCCGGACGTCCGGCCGCGCGGGCCGTCGGCACTCTCGGGCCAGGCCTGATCCAGATCCAGCTCGCTCAGATGAGCGTCCAGTTCGGCGAGGGAGGAGGTGACCGCCAGCTTCTGGCGCATCTCGGAGCCGACCGCGAACCCCTTGAGGTACCAGGCCACGTGCTTACGGAAGTCGATCACCCCGCGCGCCTCGTCGCCGATCCACTCCCCCAGCAGCTGCGCGTGCCGGTGCATCGCAGCGGCCACCTCGCGCAGGGTCGGCTTGTGGAAGTCCTCCGGGCGCCCCTCGAAGGCCGCCACCAGGTCGTTGAACAGCCACGGCCGCCCCAGGCAGCCCCGGCCCACGACCACGCCGTCGCAGCCGGTCTCGCGGACCATGCGCAGCGCGTCCTCGGCGCACCAGATGTCGCCGTTGCCGAGCACGGGGATCTCCGGCACGTGCTCCTTGAGCCGCGCGATGGCGTCCCAGTCGGCGGTGCCGCCGTAGTGCTGGGCGGTGGTGCGCCCGTGGAGCGCGATGGCGGTGACCCCCTCCTCGACGGCGATCCGGCCGGCGTCGAGGTAGGTGAGGTGCTCGTCGTTGATGCCCTTGCGCATCTTCATGGTGACCGGCAGGTCGCCGGCGCCCGCGACGGCCTCGCGGAGGATCGCGCGGAGCAGGTTGCGCTTGTACGGGAGGGCCGAGCCGCCGCCCTTGCGGGTGACCTTGGGAACCGGGCAGCCGAAGTTGAGGTCGATGTGGTCGGCGCGGTCCTCTTCGACGATCATGCGGACGGCCTTGCCGACCGTCGCCGGGTCGACCCCGTACAGCTGGATCGAGCGAGGCTTCTCGGTCTCGTCGAAGTGGATCAGCTGCATCGTCTTCTCGTTGCGCTCGACCAGGGCGCGGGTCGTGATCATCTCGCTCACGAACAGCCCCTTGCCGCCGGAGTACTCGCGGCAGAGGGTACGGAACGGGGCATTCGTGATGCCGGCCATGGGCGCGAGCACCACCGGGGGCTGCACGGTGTGCGGGCCGATCGCGAGGGGCGGAGGAAGCGTGGTCATCCCCCCATTGTCGCATCACGCATGTCGTTAGTTAGCCGTACTATCGGCGCATGCGTGACTTGAGCCCCAGGCGGCGCATGCTCGTCCTGGCGATCTGCTGCATGAGCCTGCTCATCGTCAGCCTCGACACCACCGTCCTGAACGTCGCCCTGCCCTCCATGCGGCGAGAGTTCGACGCCTCGGTCGCGGGCATGCAGTGGACGATCGATGCCTACACCCTGGTCCTGGCCTCGCTGCTGATGCTCTCGGGGTCCATGGGCGACCGGATAGGGCGCCGCAAGGTGTTCACCGCCGGCCTGATCCTCTTCACCGCCGGCTCGGTGCTGTGCTCGCTGGCGCCGGGCCTGGAGTGGCTGATCGTCTTCCGGATGATCCAGGCCATGGGCGGCTCCATGCTCAACCCGGTGGCCATGGCCATCATCGCCAACACCTTCACCGACCCGAAGGAGCGCGCCCGCGCCATCGGGATCTGGGGCGGGGTGGCCGGCATCTCGATGGCCCTGGGCCCGCTGATCGGCGGACTGCTGGTCGACTCCGTCGGATGGCGGTCCATCTTCTGGGTGAATCTCCCGATCGGGCTCGTCGCCCTCGTCCTGACCCTGCGCTACGTCCCCGAGTCCCGCGCCGAGCGGCCCCGCCGCTCGGATCCGGTGGGGCAGCTGCTGGTCATGGCGCTGCTCGGCTCACTGACGTACGGGATCATCGAGGCCCCGGCGGCCGGCTGGACGTCGCCGCTGATCCTCGGCTGCGCGGCCGTCGCGGTGGCCTCGCTGGCGGGGCTGCTGGTGTACGAGCCGCGGCGGGCGGAGCCGCTGATCGACCCGCGGTTCTTCCGCAGCGCCCCGTTCAGCGGGGCGACGGTGATCGCCGTGAGCGCCTTCGCGGCGCTGTCCGGGTTCCTCTTCCTGAACACCCTGTACCTCCAGGAGGTGCGGGGGCTCAACGCCCTGCACGCGGGGCTCTACATGCTGCCGATGGCGGTCCTGGCCTGCGTCTGCGCCCCCGTGTCGGGCCGCCTCGTCGCCGGCGTCGGGCCACGGCTGCCGCTGGTGGTGGCGGGCGCCGGGACGGCGGCGAGCGGGCTGCTGTTCGCGGCGTTCTCGGCGGAGACCTCGACCCCGCTGATGTTCGCCGGGTACGTGCTCTTCGGACTCGGCTTCGGCATGGTCAACTCGCCGATCACCAACACGGCGGTCTCCGGGATGCCCCGGGCGCAGGCCGGGGTGGCGGCGGCGGTGGCCTCCACCAGCCGCCAGACCGGCGGCACGCTGGGCGTCGCCGTGATCGGCGCGGTCCTGGCGGCCGGCACGGCGCACGGCGGGAGCTTCACGGCGGCGGCCCGCCCGGCCTGGTGGATCATCACGGCCTGCGGGGTGCTGGTCCTCCTGGTCGGCCTCCTGACCACGGGCCCCTGGGCCCGCGCAACGGCCGTCCGCACGGCCGCCACCTTGGAAACCCCGGACGAGAAACCCGCCCCTACCCGGGTCTAGGAAACCCTGCCGTCGCGGGTCGACGAACCCCGCTTTCGCGGGTCGACGAAACCCTGCCTTCGCGGGTCAAGGGGGCGACCTGGGAGCCCGGGCAAGGGCCCAGCCGAAGCGGGCACCGGGCGAGTGAGCCGAAGGGGCGCGCCTGGGGAACAGGTCCGAGCGCGCGGAGGAAACGCGAGGAACGAGCGTTTTCCAGCACGCACGGACCTGTGAGCCAGGCTGCAAGCGCCCCGGAGGCGAACCGAGCCCCGATTATTCAGCGCAGTCGAAGTCGTCCGCGTGCGAGTCGATGCGGGCCAGCAGGCCGCGCAGGCTGTCCCGATCGGCGTCCGAGAGGCCCGAGAACAGCCCCTGCTCCACCGCGTCGAGGGCCGCGTTCGTCTTGCCCAGGGCGGCGGAGCCCGCTGCGGTGATGCCCACGTTGTGGCGGCGTCGGTCGGCCGGGTCGCGGCGGCGTTCGGCCAGGCCGTCGCCCTCCAGGTCGTTGAGGATCCCCACGAGCACGCTCGGGTCGACCTCCAGCCGCTCGGCGAGCGCCCGCTGGCTGATGGGGCCGCCTTCCAGGTGCATCAGCGTCATGGCGTGCCGGGGGGTGAGCCCGGCGGCGCTGAGCGCCTTCTTCATGCGGGTCTGGGTGACCGCGCCGTGCCAGGCCAGCAGCAGGCCGAGCCTCTGCGGCGGTTGCGGGGCGTCCTGCGCTGCCGTCATGCCCCACATCGTAGCAAGCGGGAAATGATTGCGATCAATAGATCGTTGATGCTATTCAATGGTTTTACATCTTCGACCGTTGGAGCCCGTCATGTTCATCGCCTACGCCGTCGTCGGCGGCCTGCTCGCCCTCGTCCTCGCCGCTTCCGCGACCTTCACCCTCCAGCGCAACGAGGCGGTCGTCGGCGGCATGCGCAAGGTCGGGGTCCCGGATTCCTGGCTGCCGCGCCTGGCCGCGCTGAAGGCAGCCGGCGCGGTGGGCCTGGTCGCGGGCCTGTGGCTGACACCGCTCGGCATAGCGGCAGCCCTCGGCGTGACCCTCTACTTCGTCGGCGCGGTCATCAGTCACCTGCGGGTCAAGGACTTCGAGCTCGCCCCCGCGGCCGTCCTGACCCTGGTCGCCGCGGCGGCACTGGTCCTCCGGATCGCCTCCTAGCCCGCCCCCTGGCTCGCCTCCCCGGCCCACCCTCACACTGACGAGTGACAGATATTGAAATCTGTCACTCGTCATGCCATTCTTTTCTCATGACCACGAACGAGACCCACACCGCATCCCGAACCCTCGGCACCACCGGCCCCTCCGTCTTCCCGCTCGGCCTGGGCTGCATGGGCATGTCCGCGCTCTACGGCGAGGCCGACCGGGCCGAGTCGATCGCGACCATCCACGCCGCCCTGGACGCCGGGGTCACGCTGCTCGACACCGGCGACTTCTACGGCATGGGGCACAACGAACTCCTGATCAACGAAGCCTTGCGCACGGCGCCCGCCGCGGCCCGCGAGCAGGCGCTGACCAGCGTGAAGTTCGGCGCCCTGCGCACGGTCGAGGGCGGCTTCACCGGCTACGACGGCCGGCCCGCGGCCGTCAAGAACTTCCTGGCCTACTCCCTCCAGCGCCTCGGCCGGGACCACATCGACGTCTACCGGATCGCCCGCGTGGACCCGGACGTCCCGATCGAGGAGACGGTCGGCGCCATCGCCGAGGCCGTGGAGGCCGGGCACGTCCGGCACATCGGCCTCTCCGAGGTCGGCGCGGAGACCATGCGCCGGGCGGCCGCCGTCGCCCCGATCTCGGACCTCCAGATCGAGTACTCGCTGATCTCGCGCGGCATCGAGGAGGAGATCCTGCCGACCGCCCGCGAGCTGGGCATCGGCATCACGGCGTACGGGGTGCTGTCCCGAGGCCTGATCAGCGGCCATTTCAGCCGCGACCGGCAGCTGGCGCCCGGCGACTTCCGCGGGATGAGCCCCCGCTTCCAGGGCGAGAACCTCGACCGCAACCTCGACCTGGTCGACGCCCTGCGCAAGGTCGCCGAGGGCAGAGGCGTGAGCGTCGCCCAGACCGCCATCGCCTGGGTGCTCTCGCGCGGCGAGGACATCGTCCCGCTGGTCGGCGCCCGGCGCCGGGACCGGCTCGGCGAGGCACTGGGTGCCATCGATGTCGAGCTGAGCCCTGCCGACCTGGCCGCCATCGAGGAGGCGGTTCCCGCCGACGCGGCGGCCGGCGATCGGTACCCGCAGGCGCAGATGGCCCACCTCGACAGCGAGCACTGAACCGGCTGTACGGTCGTACTCATGCCCCCCGCTGCTGCCGAACCCCTGACTCCCGAGCGCATCCTCGAAACCACCGAGGACGTGCTGCGCCGCTTCGGCCCCACCAAGGCGACCGTGGTGGACGTGGCGCGCGCCCTCGGCGTCAGCCACGGCAGCGTGTACCGGCACTTCCCGTCGAAGGCGGCGCTGCGCGAGGCCGTCACGGACCGGTGGCTCGCCAAGAGCGTCGTGATGCTGGAGGAGATCACCTCGGCCCCCGCGAAGGCCGCCCCCTCCAAGCTGGAGGCGTGGCTGGAGGCCCTCTTCGAGGCCAAGCGCAAGAAGGCGGGCGTCGACCCCGAGCTGTTCGCGACGTACACGGTGCTGCTCGCCGAGAACAGCGGTGTGGTGGACCGGCATCTGACCGAGCTGATCGACCAGCTGGCCCGGATCATCGGCGAGGGGGTCGAGGCGGGGACCCTGGCCGCGCCCGACGTATCCGCCGCCGCCCGCGCGGTGTTCGACGCCACCGGCCGCTTCCACGACCCGCAGTACGTGGCCGACTGGCTCTCCCCGAGCATCATCGCGGAGTTCGAGGCGGTCACCGCGCTCGTCATCCGGGGTCTGCGCGCCTGACCCCGGCCCCCCCCTCGACACCGGCTCCGTCCACCCCGGCCCAGACTCCGGCCCGGGCCCCGACCGAGGCCCCGGCCGATACCCCGGACCAGGCCCCGCCCCGAGCCCCAACCGCCCTTGATCCAGCCACCGTTGATCCGGAATGGGTGATTCCGGCCTTACTTGGTGATCATTTGGGGCGGGGGGCCCTGTTGCGGGCCGCACACCTGCCCTACGTTCCCCCCGAACACACCCAACAGGCAATTCCTCAGGGGGAAGTATGTCCACTCCGGTACCCACGGTCGCCCGCCCGGCTCCACCCGCCCGTTCGGGCGGCGCGGCGGCGCTTGGCTGGATCCTGACCATCGGGCTCAACGTGGTCGCGCCGATCATCACGTACAACCAGCTCCACCATCACGGCTGGAGCGAGTTCAGCGCACTGCTGCTGAGCGGCGCGTGGCCCGTCCTCGACAGCGCCGTCCACGTGGCCTGGCGCCGCAAGGTCGACGAGTTCGCCGTCGTCACCCTGGTCTTCCTGGTGACCACGGCCGTCGTCTCGCTGATCGGCGCGCACTCGGCCCGGGCCCTGCTGATCAAGGACTCGTGCGTGACCGGGCTGTTCGGGGTGCTCTGTCTCGCCACCCTGCTCGCGCCGCGGCCTCTGATGTTCTACTTCGGCCGGAAGTTCGCCACGGACGGCACCCCCGAGAGCACGGCCTGGTGGAACGGCTTGTGGCAGTACGAGGGCTTCCGCCGGACGCTGACCGTGATGACCACGGTCTGGGGTGTGGCCTACCTGATCGAGGCCGGGGTGCGGGTCGCCCTGTCCCTCACGCTGGACACCGACACGATGGTGGTCGTCAGCCCGGTCATGATCTACGCGGTGCTCGGCATGCTGGGCGTGTGGACCGCCCTGTACGGCAAGCGTTCGCAGGCCGAGGGCGAGCGCCGGGCCGCCGAGGCGGCGGCCGCGGGGGCCTGACCGGCCCGCGGCGGGAGGTACGGCGGTGGCCCGGTGCGCAGTGCGCACCGGGCCACCGGTCGTTCACGGCCCCTGGGGGCGCAGGTCCTAGCAGCCGAGCAGACGGCTGCCGAGGTAGCTCTGGATCTGGTCCAGGGAGACGCGCTCCTGCTTCATGGTGTCGCGCTCGCGCACGGTCACCGCGTTGTCGTCCAGGGTGTCGAAGTCGACGGTGACGCAGAACGGCGTACCGATCTCGTCCTGGCGACGGTAGCGGCGGCCGATGGCGCCCGCGTCGTCGAACTCGATGTTCCAGTTCTTCCGCAGGTCGGCGGCGAGGCCCTTGGCCTTCGGCGACAGCTGCGGGTTGCGGGACAGCGGCAGGACGGCGACCTTGATGGGCGCCAGGCGCGGGTCGAGGCGCATCACGGTGCGCTTCTCCATGACGCCCTTGGCGTTGGGGGCCTCGTCCTCGTTGTACGCGTCGAGCATGAAGGCGAGCATGGCGCGGTTGACACCGGCCGCCGGCTCGATGACGTACGGGGTGTAGCGCTCGCCGGCCTCCTGGTCGAAGTACGTGAGGTCCTGGCCGGAGGCGGCGGAGTGGGCCTTGAGGTCGAAGTCGGTGCGGTTGGCCACGCCCTCGAGCTCGGAGAACTCATTGCCGCCGAAGTTGAAGCGGTACTCGATGTCGGCGGTGCGCTTCGAGTAGTGCGACAGCTTGTCCTTGGGGTGGTCGTACCAGCGGATGTTCTCCTCGCGGATGCCGAGGTCGCGGTACCAGTTCCACCGCTCCTGCATCCAGTACTCCTGCCACTGCTCGTCCTCGCCCGGCTTGACGAAGAACTCCATCTCCATCTGCTCGAACTCGCGGGTGCGGAAGATGAAGTTGCCCGGCGTGATCTCGTTGCGGAAGGACTTGCCCATCTGCGCGATGCCGAACGGGGGCTTCTTGCGCGAGGTGGTCTGCACCTGGGCGAAGTTGGTGAAGATGCCCTGGGCGGTCTCGGGGCGCAGGTACGCCTTGGAGCCGGTGTCCTGGGTCGGGCCGAGGTGCGTCTCCAGCATGCCGGAGAACTGCTTGGGCTCGGTGAACTGGCCCTTCACACCACAGTTGGGGCAGTTGATGTCGGCGAGACCATTGACGGGCGCACGGCCGTGCTTGGCCTCGTACGCCTCCTCCAGGTGGTCCGCGCGGTGACGCTTGTGGCAGGAGGTGCACTCGGTCAGCGGGTCGGAGAAGGTCGCCACGTGGCCGGAGGCAACCCAGACCTCGGGGGCCAGGATGACGGAGGAGTCGATGCCGACGATGTCCTCACGTCCGGTGACCATCGCCTTCCACCACTGGCGCTTGATGTTCTCCTTCAGCTCGACACCGAGCGGGCCGTAGTCCCAGGCGGCCTTGGAGCCGCCGTAGATCTCACTGGACGGGAAAACGAAGCCACGGCGCTTGCTCAGGCTGACGATGGTTTCGATCTTGTCGGCGGCCACGGTGCTCTCTTCATTACGAGGACGAACGGCGAATGCCTCAGGTTACCGGCGCCCGCACCCCCCCTTTCAAATCGGATCCCCTTGTACGGGCCTCCGGCGGTCCTCCCACCTGGGTTTTTGACAATCGTTTCCATCTTTGATGAAAATGGATGTCATGAACGTACGTCGCCTCATACCCACCGCAGCCCTCGCCGGAGCCGTCGCCCTCGGCGCCACGGCCCTCACCGCCTGCTCCGGAGCCGGCGCCGCCGGGGGCGGCAAGGACGGCAAGCTCGCCGTCACGGCGTCGTTCTACCCGATGCAGTTCCTGGCCGAGCAGATCGGCAAGGACCACGTGAAGGTCGACACCCTGACCAAGCCGGGCGTCGAACCGCACGACCTGGAGATCACCCCCAAGCAGACCGCCCAGCTCGGCGAGTCCGACGTGGTCCTCTACCTCAAGAGCCTGCAGCCCGCCGTCGACAAGGCCGTCGCCCAGTCCGGCGTGAAGAACGTCGTCGACGCCGCCACCCTCACCAAGCTCGAGGTCCACGGCGCCTCCGGCCACGACGACCACGCCCACGAGGGCGAGGGCGAAGCCGGCCACGAACACGGCCACGGCGAGGCCGGCCAGGACCCGCACGTCTGGCTCGACCCCGCCAAGTACGCGGAGATCGCCAAGGGCGTCGGCGCGGCCCTGGAGAAGGCCGACCCCGACCACGCCGCGGACTACGCGAAGAGCACCGACGAGCTCCTGGCCAAGCTGACCGCGCTGGACACCGAGTTCAAGGACGGCCTGACGAACACGGCCTCCAAGACCTTCATCACCACCCACTCCGCCTTCGGCTACCTCGCCGAGCGCTACGGCCTGGACCAGGAGGGCATCTCCGGGGTCGACCCCGAGTCCGAGCCCAGCCCGGCCCGGATGAAGGATCTCCAGGCCGTCGCGAAGAAGGACAATGTCACCACCGTGTTCTTCGAGACCCTGGCCAGCGACAAGACCGCCAAGACCCTCGCCCGGGACACCGGCCTGACCACCGACGTCCTCGACCCGCTCGAGGGAATCACCGACAAGTCCCAGGGCGCTGACTACTTCGAGGTCATGCGGTCCAACCTGAAGAACCTCCAGAAGGCGCTCGGAGCCAAGTGATGACAGCTGCAGCAACGGAGGCGCGAGCCATGCAGACCACGCCCCGACGGGCCGAGGACGAGTCCGTCATATCCCTGCGCGGGGCCACGGCCTCGCTCGGCTCGCGCCCCGTGCTGCGCGGGATCGACCTCACCGTCCGCCGCGGCGAGGTCGTCGCCCTGCTCGGCGCCAACGGCTCCGGCAAGTCCACCGCCGTCCGCGCCGTCGTCGGCCAGGTCCCGCTCTCCGGCGGCGAGCTGTCCCTCTTCGGCACCGACTTCAAGCGCTTCCGCGACTGGTCGCGCATCGGGTACGTCCCGCAGCGCACCACCGCCGCCAGCGGCGTCCCGGCCACCGTCCGCGAGGTCGTCTCCTCCGGCCGGCTCGCCCGCTCCCGCTTCGGGATCCTGCGCAAGGCCGACAAGGCCGCCGTCGAGCGCGCCCTGGCCCTCGTCGACATGGACGGGCACGCCGAAGCCTCCGTCAACGCCCTCTCCGGCGGCCAGCACCAGCGCGTGCTCATAGCCCGGGCACTCGCCGTCGAACCCGAACTCCTGATCATGGACGAGCCGATGGCGGGTGTGGACCTCGCCAACCAGGAGGTCCTCGCGAAGGCCCTGCGCGAGCAGGTCGCCGCCGGGTCCACCGTCCTGCTCGTCCTGCACGAGCTGGGCCCGCTGGAGCCGCTGATCGACCGGGCCGTCGTCCTGCGCGACGGCTGCGTCGTCCACGACGGCCCGCCGCCCGAGGCCGTCGGCCAGCACGCCCTCCCGGGCCACGACCACGTACACCCCCACGCGGCGCACGACGCCGAGCCCCTGCGGACGGGACTGCTGAGCTGATGGACCTCCTGAACTACGCCTTCATGCAGCGGGCGCTGATCGCGGCCGTGCTGGTGGGCCTCACGGCGCCCGCGATCGGCACGTACCTCGTCCAGCGCCGGCAGGCCGTCATGGGCGACGGCATCGGCCACGTGGCGATGACCGGCGTCGCCCTCGGCTTCCTGCTCAACACCAACCCGGTGTGGATGGCCAGCCTGGTCGCCGTCGTCGGCGCGGTCGGCATGGAGCTGATCCGCTCCCGCGGGAAGACCAGCGGCGACATCGCGCTCGCCATGCTCTTCTACGGCGGCCTGGCCGGCGGCGTCATGATCATCAACATGGCCGGAGGCTCCACCGCCAACCTGAGCAGCTATCTCTTCGGCGGCATCACCACCGTCGCGCCGGAGGACGTCACGGCCGCGGTGATCCTCACCGTTTTCGTCCTCACCGTCACCATCGGACTGCGCCGCCAGCTGTTCGCCATCAGCCAGGACGAGGAGTTCGCCCGGGTCACCGGTCTGCCGGTGCGCGCGCTGAACCTCCTGATGGCCGTCACGGCCGCCGTCACCGTCACCGTGGCGATGCGGATCGTGGGTCTGCTGCTGGTCAGCGCCATGATGGTGATCCCCGTCGCGGCCGCCCAGCGGGTCACCCGCGGGTTCAAGGCGACGCTCTCGCTGGCCATGGTGATCGGCGTCGCGGTCTCGCTGAGCGGCGTGAGCGCCACGTACTACCTGGACGCCCCGTCCGGCGCGGCGATCGTGCTGCTCGCCATCGCCGTCTTCGTCGTCATGACCGCGGTCTCGGCGCCGCTGGCCAGGCGCCGGGCGAAAGCGGCCCGTGCCGTCGCCGAAGAGGTCTGCACGCGCGACGACGTCAAGGTCTAGCGCGGGCGTCCGCCTGGCACAATGGCGGCAGGCCTACACGAGGAGGAACCGGTGGCGACTGCGCCTGGCGAGACGAATACCGCGCCAGTACGAGGACGATCCACCCGGCAGCGGGCCGCCGTGGCGGCGGCGCTGGACGAGGTGGACGAGTTCCGCAGCGCCCAGGAGCTGCACGACATGCTCAAGCACCGCGGCGACTCCGTGGGCCTGACCACCGTCTACCGCACCCTCCAGTCGCTCGCGGACGCCGGAGAGGTGGACGTGCTGCGCACCAGCGACGGCGAGTCCGTCTACCGGCGCTGCTCCACCGGGGACCACCACCACCACCTGGTCTGCCGCAAGTGCGGCAAGGCCGTCGAGGTGGAGGGCCCGGCGGTGGAGAAGTGGGCCGAGGCCATCGCGGCCGAGCACGGCTACGTGAACGTCGCCCACACCGTCGAGATCTTCGGCACCTGCGCCGACTGCGCGGCCGCGGGCTAGCGCCGCCAGTCCGCCACAGCTGCCGCGGCCTAGAGCCGGCGCAGGTTCCGGTCGAGGATCGCCCGCAGCCGGTCCACGTCGGCCGGGTCCTGGACCCCGCGCTTGGGCAGGACCGTCATGCCGATCGACTGCTTGTCGCCGCTCAGCATGACGAACGCCAGCTCGGTCTCCACGTACGAGGGCTGTGCGGTCCAGCCGATGCGGGTCTCCGTGTCCGCGGTGATCACCTGGACCCCGGTGTCCTCCACGACGGCCCGCGTCTCCCCCGCCCGCTCCAGCAGCGCTCCGAAGGCGCGCGCCTGGAGCCCGTGCAACAGCCTCGGCGTCAGGCCGAAGGACAGCGCACCCGCCACGAGCCCGACCGCGAGCGGCTGGAAGCCGTCGCGTACGAGCGTGACCAGCACGGCCAGGGCCAGGAAGAACGCGGCGAAGCAGACGTAGAGCCGGCGCCTGCGCCGCCCGGCCGGGGTCCGGCTGCTCCGGGCCCGGATCGCCTCGGCGAGATCCTCCGTCGTGGGACGGTAGACGAGCCGTACGGCCTCGCCCACCGCCGGTACCGCGTTCGTGTCCATGACAGCGGATCCTAGGCCCCGCCGCGGGTTCAGCCCGCGGAGCCCTCGGCCTGGTTCGGGACGGCGCCGCCGAAGCGGCGGTCGCGCTGGGCGTACTCCAGGCACGCCGCCCAGAGGTTGCGGCGGTCGAAGTCCGGCCACAGCACGTCCTGGAAGACCATCTCGGCGTACGCGCTCTGCCAGAGCAGGTAGTTGGAGGTGCGCTGCTCGCCGCTCGGCCGCAGGAACAGGTCCACGTCCGGCATGTCCGGGTAGTACATGTACTTCGCGAAGGTCTTCTCGTTGACCTTCGACGGGTCCAGCCGGCCCGACGCCACGTCCCGCGCGATCGCCTGCGCCGCGTCCGCGATCTCCGCGCGGCCACCGTAGTTGACGCAGAAGTACAGGGTCATCGCGTCGTTGTCGACGGTCTGCTCCTGCGCGATCTGGAGCTCCTGGACGACCGACTTCCACATCTTCGGCATACGGCCGACCCAGCGGATCCGGATGCCGAGTTCGTTCATCTCGTCGCGGCGGCGCCTGATCACGTCGCGGTTGAAGTTCATCAGGAAGCGCACCTCGTCGGGCGAGCGCTTCCAGTTCTCCGTCGAGAAGGCGTACAGGGAGAGGTTCTTGACGCCCATCTCCAGGCAGCCCTTGAGCACGTCGAGCACCACGCCCTCGCCCACCTTGTGACCCTCGGTGCGCGGCAGTCCGCGCTCCTTGGCCCAGCGGCCGTTGCCGTCCATGACGACCGCGACGTGGTTCGGGACGAGCTCGCCGGGGATCTTCGGCGGGCGCGCACCGGACGGGTGCGGCTCGGGAACCTTGTACTCCCGGCGAGAGCGTCCCAGAATCCCGCGTCGTGCCATGTGCCCAGCTCCTATTTCTCGACGTATCGCAGGGAGCGTAGCCCGCGCTCCAGATGCCAGTGCAAATAGGCCGAGACCAGCCCGCTGCCCTCCCGCACGTGACGCGCCTCGCAGGCGTCCGCGTGACCCCAGTCGCCCGTCAGCAGCGCGCTGAGCAGAGCGATGGCCTCCGACGAGGGTACGACGCTGCCGGGGACCCGGCAGTCTCCGCACACCACCCCGCCCGCGGCGACGGAGAAGTGCCGGTT
Source organism: Streptomyces sp. NPDC028314 (assembly GCF_055565795.1). NCBI lineage: Bacteria > Bacillati > Actinomycetota > Actinomycetes > Kitasatosporales > Streptomycetaceae > Streptomyces > Streptomyces sp. NPDC028314. The sequence continues at coordinate 461,178 of NZ_JBVHTP010000004.1, read as the reverse complement.
GGGGCCGTGGATCCCGCACTTCGCGCAGTCCTCGAAGCTGGGCGCGTAGCCGTTGACGGCGAGGGAGCGCAGCAGGAAGGCGTCGAGGATGAGGTGCGGCTCGTGTTCGCCGCGCGAGAGGGTGCGCAGGGCGCCGACGAGCAGCAGGTACTGCTGCACCGAGGGCTCGCCCTCGTTCTCGGTGAAGCGTTCGGCGGTCTCCAGCATCGCGGTGCCGGCGGTGTAGCGGGCGTAGTCGGTGACGATGCCGTTGCCGTACGGGGCGATGATCTCGGTCTGGGTGCAGAGCGGCAGGCTGCGGCCGATCAGCTCGCTGCCCCGGGCGAAGAACTGCACGTCGGCGTGGGAGAAAGGTTCCAGCCCGGCGCCGAACTTGGACTTCGTACGCCGCACTCCGCGGGCGACGGCCCGCACTCGGCCGTGGCCCCGGGTGAGGAGCGTGATGATGCGGTCCGCCTCACCCAGCTTCTGGGTGCGCAGCACGATGCCGTCGTCGCGGAACAGACTCATGCGCCCATTGTCGCCTGTACGGGGACCCGCGCGGGGACAGCGAGAGCCCTCCGTCCGGACACGGGTCCGGGCGGAGGGCCGTCACCCCTTGGGAGGATCAGGAGGCGGGCGTCGCCGCGCCTTCGGTCTCGGGCTCGGCTTCGGTCGGGGCCGTCCCTTCGGTCTTGGTGGCGCCTTCCGCCTTGGTCCTGGCCGCGCCTTCCGCCCCGGCCGGCGCCGTCTCTTCGGCCGCCTTCTCCGTACCGTCCGAACCGTCCGTACCGTCCGGGCCGGCCGCCTGGGCGGGCAGCGCGATCTCGGGAGCGCCGTGCGCGCCGTCCTTGCCCAGGCCGTTGAAGATCAGGTTCAGCACGATCGCGGCCGTGGCTCCGAGCGTGACGCCGCTGTTGAGCAGCGAGGAGAGGTCCGCGTCCATGTGGTCCTTGAAGAGCACCGGGACGGTGGCGGGGAGCAGTGCGAAGGCCAGGGAGACGCCGACGACGAGCGCGTTCTTCTCCTCCTTGAGGTCGACCTTGGCCAGCGTCTGGATGCCCGCCAGGGCCACCATCGCGAACATCACCGTCGCCGCGCCGCCGAGCACTCCGTGCGGGACCGCGGCGACGATCGCGGCGGCCTTCGGGATCAGCCCGAGCACGATCATGAAGACGCCCGCGGCGACCACGACGAAGCGGCTCTTGACCTTGGTCATGCGGACCAGGCCGACGTTCTCTGCGAAGGCCACGTACGGGAAGGAGTTGAGGACGCCGCCGAGCGCGGTCGCGGCGCCGTCGGCGCGCAGGGCGCGGGCCACGGTCTCGCTGTCGATCTCCTTGCCGACGATGTCGCCGACGGCGTACGTGTCGCCGGTGGTCTCGACCATGGTGATCAGCATGACGATGAGCATCAGCAGGATCGGGAACCAGGCGAACTTCGGTGCTCCGTAGTGGAACGGGGTGGTGATGCCGATCCAGTCCGAGTTGCTCACGTCGCCGAACTTGGCGTCGCCGAGCAGGAAGGCGACGGCGGTACCGCCGACGAGGCCGAGCAGGATGGAGATGCTGGAGACGAAGGGCCTGCCGAGCTTCATCAGGACGAGGATGAAGAGCATCGTGCCGCCGGCGTAGGCGAAGTGCTTGGGGTCTCCGAAGTCGGGGCTGCCGACGCCGCCCGCGGCGTCGTTGAGCCCGACCGGGATCAGCACGATGCCGAGGACGGTGATGACCGTGCCGGTGACGACCGGCGGGAAGAGCCTCATGACCGTGCGGAAGGCCTTGGGGGGAAGCCAGGCGAAGGCGAAGGTGGCGATGCCGGCCGTGATGACCGCGCCGTAGATGACGAGCAGGCCGGCGGTTCCGCCGCCCGCCCCGAGGCCGATGGCGATCATCGGGGACACCGCGGTGAAGGTGACGCCCTGGATGAGCGGCAGCCGCGCGCCGATCCTCCCGATGCCCCACGCCTGGATGATCGAGGCTATGCCGCAGGTGAACAGGTCGGCGTTGATCAGGTAGACCAGCTGCTCGGTGGTGAGCCCGAGGGCGCCTCCGACGATGATCGGGACGATCACCGCGCCGGCGTAGAAGGCGAGTACGTGCTGGAAGCCGTACAGCGCGAGCTTGGGGAGGGGGAGCACCTCGTCGACCGGGTGCGTGCTCTGCTCTCCGTTGGCGGAAAGCCGGGCGGCGACACGTGCCATCTCTGCCTTGCCCTTCAATGAGGTAGGTAACGAGAGGAGATCTGGTTATCCCTGCTCGGAGTGGGTCGCTAACCCGTTGGTCCGTCAGGGTTGTCAGTGAGTTCACGTGAATCGAAGCCCCGCTGTGTTACCGGCGGCGTCTCGTCGTGTGACCGGAATTGAACGCCTGTGGGCGTGCTCACACATATCGTCGACTTCGACAAAGTGTTGACGTTCCGGGAGTCCCGATCTGGAGGTTCGCCCAATGGCGGGGTTCTCGACAGGGGAGTATGGCGGACCGGCCGCGGAAACGTCCAGGTTCGCTGCGCTCACGCGAAGCCCATGGGACATGACCTGGGCGTACGTCCTTTGCAGGCGTTCGGCGGGGCAAACCTAGACGCCTGATTCCAGCCATCTGGCTGGCCGGTACACCGATCACGGAGTGGCAGCCTCCGGCCTGTTGCACGGAGCGCGAGGGGCTTCGGTTCAGCCTCGCGAGGCCGGATCGTTACGTCGAACAAGGCCGTTCCGGCCGGTTTCGGATACAGCCGGGGCGGCTGGGACGGGCGGTATCGGCCACAGACGGTCACCGCCGACGAGAACGGCCCCGGACCGCTCCCGCGGCGGGAGGCGCGATCCGGGGCCGGCCGGCAGGGGCGGCGGGCCCTACGGCGCCCGGACCGCCGACAGCAGCCGGGACACCTCGTCCGCGCCCATCCGCAGCGCGGCGCCCACGGTGGCCAGCACCTCGCGCTCCGCCGGGATGTACGGCCCGTCGGCGAGGGCGATGCGCGCGCCCTGCAGCAGCAGCGAGGCCCGGCCCGGGCCGGCCAGGTGCGGGGCCAGGGGTTCCAGTGCCTCGTGGAGCTCTATCGACAGCGCGGCCCCGCGGCACTCCGGGCCGTCGTACAGGCCGAGCCGGCCCTCGTCCGCGGACAGGGCGTCCACCAGGGACTCCAGCTGCTCCTGCGTGCAGTCCTGGAACCCTGCGGCCCGTACGGCCGCCACGGCGGCCTCCAGGGCGCTGTGCGAGGCGGTCCCGCCCGCCGCCAGCACGGCCAGCGTCACCGTGTGCACGGCGTCGCGGAGCATCGAGGAGAAGCGGGTGGTCGTCAGGTGGTCCAGCACGTCGGTGTCGAAGCGCTCCCGGCAGGCCTGGCATTCGACGACGGGCCCGGCCTGTCCGCGCGGCAGCAGCGGCACCCCGAGGACGGCGAACCTGCGGCGGCCGGTGCGCCGGCGGTAGTTGCGGTCACCGCCGCAGCCGGGGCAGAAGAACTCCCCGTCGCCCACGGTGCTCCAGGTGGTACGGATGCCCCAGACCGTCAGCTTCCGGCCGTCCCCACCCCGAACTGGCAGCACGTCCCACCTCCGTTACCTTCCGGCAACATCGCCGGTTGGCGTGATGTTAGCCACATCGGTGAGGATGCGTCAGTCGTGTGACAAGACAACCTCCCGGCGGATCTTGGACTTGGCCGGTCTGCGTCCCCGCCCGCCCCCGCGTTTTTCCCTACGCTCGGCGGCGTGGAAAACGCATCCTGTCTGGTGACCGGCGCGGCGAGCGGCATCGGCCGGGCCACGGCCCTGCTGCTGGCCCGCTCCGGGGCCCGGGTGACCGCGGCCGACATCAACGCCCCCGGGGTCGAGGCCCTGCGTGCGGAGCTGGCCGCCGAGGGGTTCGGCATCACCGCCGTGGCCGGTGACGTGGCCGATCCGGACGCCAACCGCGCGATGGTCGCCGCCGCGGTCGGCGCGTACGGAAGGCTCGACGTCGCCGTGGCGAACGCCGGGGTACTCCCTCTTTCGGATGTACGGGAGACCACCCCGCAGGACTGGGACCACGTCATGGCGGTCGACGGCCGGGGCATGTTCCTCACCTGCAAGTACGCCATCGAGGCGATGACCGGCCAGAGCCCGCCCGGCGGGGCGCTGGTCTGCGTGTCCTCGATCTCGGGGGTGGCCGGGCAGGCCCGGCAGGCGGCGTACGGCCCGGCGAAGTTCGTGGCGTCGGGTCTGACCAAGCACCTCGCGGTGGAGTGGGCCGCACACGGGATCCGCGTCAACGCCGTGGCCCCCGGCACCATCCGTACGGAGCGGGTGCTGGCCCTGCGCGACGAGCCCGGCGGGCCGGAGTACCTGGCGGAGATCGCCGGGGCCCACCCGATGGGCCGCCTCGGCGAGCCGGAGGAGGTGGCCCGCGCGATCGCCTTCCTGGCCTCGGACGCGGCGTCCTTCATCACCGGCGCGATCCTCCCGGTGGACGGCGGCTACCTGGCGCGCTGAGCGCGGACGGCGCAAACGGCGGAACCCCGCCCCTCCCGAGGGAGGTGCGGGGTTCCGCGGTTCACGGCGCCGACGGGTCAGCGGCCCGCGCGGTTGACGGCGGAGATGACCGCCTTCAGGGAGGCGCGGGTGGTGTTGGCGTCGATGCCGATGCCCCACAGGACGCGGCCGTCGATGGCGCACTCGATGTACGAGGCCGCCACGGCCGAGGCGCCCTCGCTCATGGTGTGCTCGGTGTAGTCCAGCAGGCGGGCGTCCACGCCGATGCCGGCCAGCGCGTCGAAGAAGGCCGAGATCGGGCCGTTGCCGGTGCCGTCCAGCACGGTGTCCGCGCCGTCCACGACCGCCTCGACGGTCAGCGTGTCCGTGCCGTCCTTGTCGGTGGTGGTCTGGCCGGAGCGCAGCTGGATGCGGCCCCACGGGTTCTCGGGGTTGGGCAGGTACTCGTCCGAGAACACGTCCCAGATCGCCTTCGGCGTGACCTCGCCGCCCTCGGCGTCGGTCTTGGCCTGGATGATCCGGGAGAACTCGATCTGCATGCGGCGCGGCAGGTCCAGCTTGTGGTCGTTCTTCAGGACGTAGGCGATACCGCCCTTGCCGGACTGCGAGTTGACGCGGATGACCGCCTCGTAGGAACGGCCGACGTCCTTGGGGTCGATGGGCAGGTACGGGACCGCCCACTCGATGTCGTCGACGGTCTTGCCGGCGGCGGCCGCGTCGGCCTCCATGGCGTCGAAGCCCTTCTTGATGGCGTCCTGGTGGGAGCCGGAGAAGGCGGTGTAGACCAGGTCGCCCGCGTAGGGGTGGCGCGGGTGGACCTCCATCTGGTTGCAGTACTCGCTCGTGCGACGGATCTCGTCGATCTGCGAGAAGTCGATCTGCGGGTCGATGCCCTGGGAGAACAGGTTCATCCCCAGGGTGATCAGGTCGACGTTGCCGGTGCGCTCGCCCTGCCCGAACAGGCAGCCCTCGATGCGGTCGGCGCCGGCCATCAGCGCCAGTTCGGCGGCGGCGACGGCGGTGCCGCGGTCGTTGTGCGGGTGCACGGAGATGCAGATGTGCTCGCGGCGGGTCAGGTTGCGGGCCATCCACTCGAAGCGGTCCGCGTGCGTGGACGGCGTCGAACGCTCCACGGTGGCGGGCAGGTTCAGGATGATCTCGCGGCCCTCGGCCGGCTGCCAGACGTCACAGACGGCCTCGCAGACCTCCAGGGCGAAGTCCAGCTCGGTGTCGGTGAAGATCTCCGGGCTGTACTGGTAGCCGAAGACGGTCTCGGGGCCCAGCAGCTTCTCGGCGTACTCCATGACCAGGCGGGTGCCGTCGACGGCGATCTGCTTGATCTGCTCCTTGGAGCCGCGGAAGACGACCCGGCGGAAGGTCGGGGCGGTCGCGTTGTACAGGTGGACGGTGGCGCGCTTGGCGCCGACCAGGGACTCCACGGTCCGCTCGATCAGGTCCTCGCGGGCCTGGGTCAGTACGGAGATGGTGACGTCGTCCGGGATCGCGCCCTCTTCGATGATGGAGCGCACGAAGTTGAAGTCGGTCTCGCCGGAGGAGGGGAAGCCGACCTCGATCTCCTTGTAGCCCATGCGCACCAGCAGGTCGAACATCTCGCGCTTGCGGGCGGGGGTCATCGGGTCGATCAGCGACTGGTTGCCGTCGCGCAGGTCGGTGGACAGCCAGCGCGGAGCCTTGGTGACGCGGGCGTCCGGCCAGGTGCGGTCCGGGATCTCGACCTGCTCGTAGAAGCCGTACTTGTGGATCGGCATCCCGGAGGGCTGCTGGGTGTGGGTCGCGTTCGTGATGGGCGTGGGGCGACCGACAAAAGGCTGCTGGCTCATGGCGTTGGGCTCCTCGCGTGTCCGCGTGTAGTTCGCTGGGACGGCCGACGGGCGGTCGTAAAAACCGCAACACCAAACTCCGCGGGGAGGGGGCCGGCCTACGACTACAGACCCTCGCCGCGGCAGCTAAGGAGAAGCAGCCCGAAACGCATGATGGGCCGAGCCTAACCGAGCCGCCCCGTATCGCGAGGACCTGTTTCAGTATGCAAGACCTCGGGGTCCGATTTGCACCCTATGTGAGCTATGACTCTTCTTTTACGGTCGGACCGGCGCGAGGTCCGGGTGATCCGTCAACGCGGCGCGACGGCTTTCAGACAACCGAATGAATCATGGTTGCAGCTAGTGACACCGGCATAACGCACTGCCACATTGCCGGGATGGATGCCTCTCACCAGCACGCCCACCCCGTCTTCTGCACGGTGGTACCTCCCCATCTCCTCGACAAGATCGCCCAGTCCGAGGACACCCGCCGTGCCGACACCGCGCAGCGCACCCTCGAACGGGACTCCCTGCTGCGTACGCGTCGACGGGTCACCACCGTCAGGGGGATCGCCCCCGCACTGGGCGCACCCGTGACCGATGAACCGCGCCGGACGATCTACGACGCGCTGCACCGCACCCGGCTGCCCGGGAAGAAGGTCCGCGGGGAGGGCGACGCTGCGACCAAGGACGCCACCGTCAATCGCGCGTACGCCGGTCTGGGGGCCACGTACGAACTCTTCCTCAAGGGCTTCGGCCGGCACTCGATCGACGACTCCGGACTGGCGCTGGACGCGAGCGTCCACTACGGCGAGGACTACAACAACGCCTTCTGGGACGGCCGCCAGATGGTCTTCGGCGACGGGGACGGGGACCTCTTCCTGGACTTCACCGTGTCGGTGGACGTCATCGGACACGAGCTGACCCACGGAGTGACCCAGTACACGGCCAACCTGGAGTACCGCGGCCAGTCGGGCGCCCTGAACGAGTCGATGTCGGACGTCTTCGGCTCGCTGATCAAGCAGTACTCGCTGGAGCAGACGGCGGAGCAGGCGGACTGGCTCATCGGGGCCGGACTGCTGGGCCCCGCTGTCAGCGGGGTCGCGCTGCGCTCGATGAAGGCGCCGGGCACGGCGTACGACGACGACGAGCTCGGCAAGGACCCGCAGCCGGCGACGATGGACGACTACGTGCAGACGCACAGCGACAACGGCGGTGTGCACATCAACTCCGGCATCCCGAACCACGCCTTCTACATCGTGGCCACCGAGCTGGGCGGCAAGGCCTGGGAGCGGGCGGGCCGGATCTGGTACGACACCCTGACCGGCGGCGAGCTCGCCGCGGACGCGGAGTTCGCGGACTTCGCCCGGCTCACGACGGCCGCGGCCGTCGCCCGGTACGGGGACGGGGGCGCGGAGCACCAGGCGCTCCAGAAGGCCTGGTCGGCGGTGGGCCTCGGATAGCGCCCACGGGCCGGGGTAGAGAGCCGGGCATGCGGATTCAGGTGGTACGGACGGGCGGTTTCGCGGGCATCGAACGGCGGGCCGAGGTGGACACCTCGGGCCTGCCCGACGAGGAAGAGTGGCAGGCGCTGGCCCAGCTGGCGCTGCGGCCCGCCCCGCCGGGGCGCGGAGCGGACCGGGTGCGGGACGGATTCTCGTACCGGATCACCGTGGACGGGCGGACGGTGTGCTGCGCGGAGCCGGACCTGTCGTCGGCGCAGCGCAGCCTGATCTCGCGGGTGCTGAAGGAGGGCGCGTGAGGGCCGGGTGACGCCCGCGCGCAAAGGGGGTGCGCCGGGAGCTGCCGTCTTGCTTGGATTGCCGCATGACGACGACCATCTTGGCTGCCCTTGAGCGGTACTACGACTCCGCTCCCCGGGCGGGTGGCGCCCGGGCCGAGGACTTCGGGCCGCTGACCCTGTTCGTGCAGGAGGGCGCGGGCTGGCCGTACTACGCGCGGCCCGCGCTCGGCGGTCCCGAGGCCTCCGTCGCCGATGTGCGGCGGGTCCTGGCCCGCCAGCGCGAGCTGGACATACCCGAGGCGTTCGAATGGGTGGCCGAAAACAGCCCCTCCCTGCGGGGTGCGGTGGAAGAGGCGGGGCTGCACGTCCACGCCCACCCGCTGATGGTGCTGGACGCGGCGAAGACCCTCCCGCCGCATCCGGAGGTACGGGCCCTCGGCGCGGGCGACCCGCTGCTGGCGGCGTCCGTGACGGTGCCGATGCTGGCGTTCGCGGCGCCCGGGACCGCCCCGGGCGAGGCCGGGGCGGCGGAGCTGGCCGCGGCACTGACGGACCCGGCGGTGGAACCGCGCCGGGCACGGGTGTCCGGGATGCTCGCGTCGGGCCGCACGGGGATGGCCGCGGCCGTACGGGACGGGGTGGTCCTCTGCTCGGGACAGTACAACCCGGTCGGCGACGTGGCGGAGGTCGTCGGGGTCGGCACCCTCCCGGCCGCGCGACGGCAGGGCCTGGCCCTCGGCGTGACGGCGGCCCTGATCGCGCAGGCCCTGGCGGGCGGCGCCCGGACGGTGTTCCTCTCGGCCGGGGACGAGGACGTGGCCCGGATCTACGGCCGGGCCGGCTTCCGCCGGGTGGGAACGGCCCTGATCGCGGAGCCGCCGCAGACCGGGGCCTAGGAGGCCGAGGTGGCCTGGGCGGAGCGGGACCTGGGGATCCGCTTCCCGGCCGGGTGCCGGACGTACCGGAGGTGCCCGCCGGAGGTCGGCGCGGCGTTTTGCCGGAACGGCAAGAGTCTTTGGCGGTACGCGGGGCGCGGGCGGAGCATCGGCGGTACAGCCAGCCGGCACCCGCCGCCGTCGAGGAAGAGGCCCCGATGTCCGACCAGCAGCACCAGCCCGCCCCCGCGCACGCCCAGGCCCACACCCAGGCCCACGCCCACGCGCGGCCCCAAGCGCCCGAGCCCGGAGTCACCGGCGAGGAGTTCTGGGACGGCCGCTACCGGGAGAGCGACCGGATCTGGAGCGGCGAGGCCAACGCCGCCCTGGTCCGCGAGACCGCCGGCCTCGCCCCCGGCCGGGCCCTCGACCTCGGCTGTGGCGAGGGCGGCGACACCGTCTGGCTGGCCCGGCAGGGCTGGCGGGTCACCGGGACCGACATCTCCGGGGTGGCGCTGGAGCGGGCGGCCGCGCACGCGGCGGACGCCGGGGTCGGCGACCGGGTGGAGTGGCAGCGGCACGACTTCGCGCAGTCGTTCCCGGCCGGGGAGTACGACCTCGTCTCCGCCTGCTTCCTGCACTCGTACGGGGACTTCCCGCGCGCGCGGATCCTGCGCCGGGCCGCCGCCGCCGTGGCCCCCGGCGGGATCTTGCTGGTCGTCGGCCACGCGGGCTGGGCCCCCTGGCAGGAGGCGCCGGTCCCGGGGGTGGAGTTCCCGACCCCCGAGGAGGTCGTCGAGCAGCTGGAGCTCCCCGAGGGCACGTGGGAGGTGCTGCTGGCGGAGGAACACGAACGGGTCCAGAACCAGCCTGACGGCCGGCCCGGGACCCGGACGGACAACGCGGTGAAGGTGCGCCGACTGGGCGAGGCCGCCTAGGCCGCACCCAGGAGGCCGCGCCGGGCCGGGCCGTGGGGCCCGCCGCGCGGCCGGGGGATCAGAAGCCCAGCTTGCGCAGCTGCTTGGGGTCGCGCTGCCAGTCCTTGGCGACCTTCACGTGCAGGTCGAGGAAGACCGGCGTGCCGAGCAGGGCCTCGATGTGCTTGCGCGACTTCATCCCGACCTCCTTGAGGCGGGAGCCCTTCGGGCCGATGATGATGCCCTTCTGGCTGGGGCGCTCGATGTAGACGTTCGCGTGGATGTCGAGCAGCGGCCGGTCCGCCGGGCGGTTCTCCCGGGGGATCATCTCCTCGACCACGACGGCGATGGAGTGCGGGAGCTCGTCCCGTACGCCTTCCAGCGCGGCCTCGCGGATCAGCTCCGCGACCATCACCATCTCGGGCTCGTCGGTGAGGTCGCCCTCCGGGTACAGCGGCGGGCTCTCCGGCAGCAGCGGCGCGATCAGGTCGGCCAGCAGCTGGACCTGGCTGTCGCCGACCGCCGAGACGGGGACGATCTCGGCCCACTCGAAGCCCAGCTCGGCACCGAGCTGGTGGACGGCGAGCAGCTGCTCGGCCAGCGCCTTGGACTCGACCAGGTCGGTCTTGGTGATGATGGCGATCTTGGGGGTCTTCTTGATCCCCGCGAGCTCCTTCGCGATGAACTTGTCACCGGGGCCGAGCTTCTGGTCGGCCGGCAGGCAGAAGCCGATGACGTCGACCTCGGACCAGGTGGTCCGGACGACGTCGTTCAGGCGCTCGCCGAGCAGGGTGCGCGGCTTGTGCAGGCCGGGGGTGTCGACCAGTACGAGCTGGGCGTCCGGGCGGTGCACGATGCCGCGGACCGTGTGGCGGGTGGTCTGCGGCCGGTTGGAGGTGATCGCGACCTTGGTGCCCACGAGCGCGTTGGTCAGGGTCGACTTACCCGCGTTGGGGCGGCCGACGAAGCATGCGAAGCCCGCGCGGTGCGGGGCGGTGGGCTCGGGGGAACGATCGCTCATACGGGCCATTCTCCCCGATGCGGGTCCCAGCGCCGACCAGGCCGCGGCCAGGAGGACCGAAGCGGCCGCGAGGAGGGCCGCCAGGAGGGGGTGCGCGGCGTGGTCGGCGGCGCCCTCGGCGCCGGCTCCGGCGTCGCCCGCGCGCACCGTCACCCGGGCCCACTCCAGGGCGGGCGGGCCGTCCCACCTGCTGCTGAGCCGGATCTGCTGGCCGGGCAGCAGCTCGGTCGGCAGGCCGGTGAGGGTGCGCTCGGACAGGGGCCGGCCGAGGGCTCCGGTGGCGGTGAGGGTGGCGCGGGGGCGGAGGGTGACATTGCCGAGGTTGTGGAGCGTGTACGTGACCTGCGCGCCCCGGCCCTTCCCGCCGGCCGAGATCCGCACGTCCCGGACGGCGAGGGCGGGCGCGGTCGGGCCGCTGACCCGGAGGTAGAGCCGGGCGGCGACGGCCTGCCGCACGCCGATGCCCTGCGCGGTGGCGGCGGGCTGGTCCTCCACCGCCACGATGGCCCCGGGGTGGTCCCCGGGCTCGGCCCGGTCGGGGACGGTGACGGTGAAGGCGACGTCGACCGCGCCCCGGGCCGGCACCGTGACCCGCTCCTGTGCGAGCCGCGCCCAGGCCGCGGTGGCGCGGCGCGGCTCCTCGGGGCCGCGGAGGGCGAAGCCGCCGTCGCGGGCGGTGTTGTAGGCGTCTGCGGGGTAGAGCCGGAAGGTGCGGGGCCGGTCGGTGCGGTTGGCGACGGTGACGGTGTCCCGGACGGCGGCGCCGGGAGCGGCGGCCAGGTAGAAGTACGGGCGCTGTCCGACGGCGCTGGCGGCGGGCAGCACGGACCACTGCCCGTTGTCCGCGGCCCGGGCCGTCCCGGGGGTCCCGAGCAGCACGATCCCGGTCCCGAGCACGGCCACGACCACGGCCGCCGCCACGGCCACCCACCGCCGGCCGGCCCGGACGGCCGCGGACCGCCACGGCCGGGCCCCGATCCGCGCGGCCCCGATCCGCACGGCGGCGCCCCGCTCGGCAGCGCCCCGCCCCCGCCCCGCACGCGGTCCGCAGAACCGCGCCGCGCCCGGCGTCATGTCAGGGTCAGGGTCAGGACCGCCGTGTAGGCCCCCGGCGGGGTGTACGGCGGGACCTTCAGCACGACGCCGGCGTCGATCGTGAACGTGCCCCCGACCAGTGCGGCGTCGGCCGTCGACGCCAGCACCGCCCCCTCCGGCCCGACCTCCCCCGCGCTGCCCGCCCGGCAGGCGCTCGGGCTCCCGGCCGCCGCCGCGCAGGAGGGGGTCCACGACAGCGAGGCCCCCGGGATCCGCACCCCGCCCGGCCCCGTGAAGTCCGTGACCTTGCCGACCAGCGACCACCCCGCCGGGCCGCCCCGCTCGTCCTTGACCGTGACGGTGCCGATCCGGCCGCCCGCAGCGCCGCCCTCCCCGTACGGGACCGCGCCCAGCAGCACCGACTCCCCCGCCTGGGTCATCGCCAGCGCCCCCGGCTCCACCACGGCCGTCACCCGCAGCGTGCCCGGCGGCAGCGGCGCGGGGTCGATGACGGTGTAGGCGGCCGCCCCCGACCCCCGCTGCGCCGACCAGGCCGTGCCCTCGTACGCCGCGACCCCCGTCGTGGCCCTGTCGGTGACCGGCAGTTCCGCGGTGACCGCCCCCCGCTCGTCGGCCGTGGCCGCCACCCGGTCGGCGGTCTCGGCGGCGCCGGCCCGGCCGGCCACCGTCACGGCCGCGCCCGGGGCGAAGCCGGAGCCGGTGACCCGGACCTTCGCGCCCGGTTTCCCGTACGCCGCGCCCAGGGCGAGGGCGCGCAGGTTGGCCGTGGGCAGCGGGGTCGCGGTGAGCCGTTCGGAGACGGGGGCTCCGGCGGCGGTACACACGGTGTCCAGGTCCAGCAGGTGGCTGGTGTGCAGGGTGTAGCCGCCCGGGGCCAGCGTGATCTCGCCGGGGGCGGTGACGGTGAAGGTGCCGGTCATGGTCACGCCCGCCAGCGCCGCCCCCGCCGGTACGGGCTCGTTGCGCGTGGCGCCGACGACGGTCACCTCGCCGCTCTGCGCTCCCGCGAGCACGATCCGCCCGGTCGGGGTCAGCACGTCGGCGGGCAGTTCGGCCGCGACGGGGTTCACGGCCGGGGTGCGGGCGACGCGGTAGGTCACGGTGACGGTGTCCCCGACGCGCGGGGCCGGGTTGTCGACGGTGAGCCGTGCCGCGGTCGGCCCGTCGGCGGGCGGCAGTCCGGCCTCCTGCGGCGGCAGGCACTGGGTGGGGAACTCGACCTGCCCGGGGGGAGTTTGTCCCTCCGCGGCGGCCGTCGTACTGAGCGCGCCCCCCGTTGCGGCCGCGAGCAGGGCCATGCTGCCTGCCGCGCCGACGGCTGCCGACCATCTCCTGTTGTGCGCCCGCGTGCGCCCCGTCCGGCCTGTTCGCACTGTCCGCCCCCTGCGTCACGTCACCCCGGCAGGGGGCCATTCACGAGCGGGCGGCGGAAGAAGTCAATGCACGGACCCGGCACCAACTGATGGCCCATCAGGAGATGGGAGGGTGCCCACCTCCCGGAAGGTCCGCCGGTACGCCGTCGGGCTCACCCCCAGCGCCGCCTGCACGTGTTTGCGCAGCGACTGCGCCGTCCCGAACCCCGCCTCCCGCGCGATCCGTTCCATCGGCAGGTCCGTCCGCTCCAGCAGCCGCCGCGCCCGCTCCACCCGCTGCCCGACGATCCACTCCCCGGGGCTGACCCCGGACTCCTCGCGGAAGCGGCGCGTGAACGTCCGTACCGACATGGCCTCCTGCCGGGCCATGTCGCTCAGCCGGAGCGGCTCGTGCAGCCGGTCCAGCACCCAGGCGCGCGCCGCCGTGGTGCTGGCCAGCTGCGGTTCGGGCACCGGACGGTCGATGAACTGCGCCTGCCCGCCGTCGCGGTGGGGCGGCACGACGGTCCGCCGGGCCACCTCGTTGGCGACGGCCGCGCCGTGGTCGCGGCGCACGATGTGCAGGCACAGGTCGATGCCGGCGGCGACTCCGGCGGAGGTCAGCACCTCCCCGTCGTCGGTGTAGAGCACGCCCGGGTCGACCCGTACGGCGGGGAACATCTGCTGGAAGTGCTCGGCGGAGGCCCAGTGGGTGGTCGCCCGGCGGCCGTCGAGGTACCCGGCGGCGGCGAGTACGTAGCCGCCCGTGCAGATGGAGACCAGCCGGGTACCGGGCCGGATGTGGGCGAGGGCGCCGGCGAGCTCCTCGGTCAGCCGCCCGTGCTCGTGCACCGGCCCCAGCTCGTACGAGGCGGGCACCACGACGGTGTCGGCCGTGGCCAGCAGCTCCGGGCCGTGGCCGACCTGGATCGCGAAGTCGGCGTCGGTCTGCACCGGCCCGGGGGCGAGCCCGCAGGTGAGGATCTCGTACAGCGGCCGTCCGGCGGAGTCCTTGGCGCGGCCGAAGATCCGGTGCGGGATGCCGAGCTCGAAGGGCAGCAGTCCGGCGAGGGCGAGGACGACGATCCGGTGCGCGCGATGCTCCATGGCCCGATCATATCGAAGCATGTCAGTCAGGCCACTGTCGTACGGTCCTCCCCGGGCCGGAAGCTGTCGGTGTGACGCAGACAGCCCCAACTCCCGCTCCCACTCCCGCCTCCACTCCCGCACCCACCCCCGCATCCGCCCCGGTGGCACCCGTGGCCCCGAAGAAGCCCGGGCGCGTACACCGCGCCTGGTTCGCCGCGGCCGTCGCCTTCGTGACGATCATCGGCGCGGCCGCCTTCGCCTCCCTGCCCGGACTCCTCATCGAGCCGCTGCACGAGGAGTTCGACTGGTCGCGCGGCACGATCGGCCTCGCCGTCTCCGTCAACCTCGCCCTGTACGGGCTCACCGCGCCGTTCGCCGCCGCGCTGATGGACCGCTTCGGCATCCGCAAGGTGGTGGCCCTGGCCCTGCTGGTCATATCCGGCGGCACCGTGGCCACGCTCTGGATGACCGCGTCCTGGCAGCTGGTGCTGTTCTGGGGCGTGCTGGTGGGCCTGGGCAGCGGCTCGATGGCGCTGGCCTTCGCGGCGACGGTGAGCAACCGCTGGTTCACCGCCCGGCGCGGGCTCGTCACCGGCATCCTGACCGCCGCCGGGGCCTCCGGCCAGCTGATCTTCCTGCCCCTGCTGTCCTGGCTGGTGGAGCGCCACGGCTGGCGTCCGGCGGCGGTGACGGTGTCGCTGGCGGCGCTGGCGGTCGTCCCGTTCGTGTGGCTGCTGCTGCGCGACCACCCGGCGGACGTGGGGCTCGCCCCGTACGGGGGCACGTACGCGGAGAAGCCCGCACCGGCCCGGGGGGCCGCGCGCCGGGCGGTGACGGTGCTGTTCAAGGCCGCCCGGACGGGGCCGTTCTGGCTGCTGGCGGGCACCTTCGCGATCTGCGGGGCCTCCACCAACGGGCTGATCCGGACCCACTTCGTGCCGTCGGCCCACGACCACGGCATGCCGGTGACGACGGCCGCCGGACTGCTCGCGGTGATCGGCGTGTTCGACGTGGTCGGCACGATCGCGTCCGGCTGGTTCACGGACCGCTTCGAGGCGCGCCGCCTGCTGGCCGTGTACTACGCCCTGCGCGGGATCTCGCTGATGTTCCTGCCGATGCTGCTGGCGCCGTCCGTACACCCGCCGATGGTCTTCTTCATCATCTTCTACGGCCTGGACTGGGTCGCCACCGTCCCGCCGACGATCGCGCTGTGCCGCGAGCACTACGGAGAGGACAGCGCGATCGTCTTCGGCTGGGTCCTGGCCTCGCACCAGGTGGGCGCGGCCCTGGTGGCCTTCCTGGGCGGTTTGGCGCGCGACGCCTTCGGCTCGTACGACCTGGTCTGGTACGCGTCGGGCGGCCTGTGCGCGATGGCCGCGCTGATGGCGATGGTGATCCGCCGCGGGACCGCCCCCGCGACGGCCTGACCGTCGGGCCGCGGCGCGGGTCAGCCGGCCTGGGTGGTGGACCTGAGGGTGCCGTCCGGGGCCGCGAGGAACACCGGGACGTCCGGGCCGCCGAGGTCGCGGACCGCGGCGCGGTCGGCCTCCGCCGGGGCGTCGGCCGCGCTGACCACGGCGGCGGCCTCCAGGGACTGCGCCCCGCTCGCCACCGCCATGGCGACGGCCGTCTGGAGCGCGCTCAGCTTGAGGGAGTCCAGCTCCACGGTCCCGGCGACGTACGTACGGCCCGTCTCGTCCCGGACCGCCGCGCCCTCGGGCACCCCGTTGCGGGCCCGGGCGCTGCGCGCCAGCGTGATGATCTTGCTGTCCTCGGGGTCGATCCCGGTGCTTTCGGTCATGGGCGAAGCATATGGAGCACCTCGGCGGGGCCGCGCAACGACCCCGCCGAGACGCTCTCCCCTCCGTCCCCGTGTCCCCCCGAACACGGGGCACCCAGCAGAACGGATCTTGCTCGGCACCGCCAAACCTAAGCGGAGAGTAAGAACAACCAATGATCTAAAGGTCCCGGGCATACGTGACCTTGGACCCTACTTGATTCCATCCTTGGTGCCTGAGATACAAAAACGGCCGGCCCTCACGGCCGGGACTCACGGCCGGGCCTCACGGCCGGTCGAGGCGGAGCCGCTCCGCCCTCGGCAGCCCGGCGACCACCAGGTCGTACGAGTCCTCCACCAGCTCCCGCACCATCGCGTCCGGAAGTCCGCCCACCGTCACGGTGTTCCAGTGCCGCTTGTTCATGTGCCAGCCCGGCACGATCGCCTCGTGCTCCGCCCGGAGCCGCACCGCCAGCTCCGGCTCGCACTTGAGGTTGACCTTCAACGGCTCCGCGTCCAGCGCCGACAGCGCGAACACCTTCCCCAGCACCTTGAACACCGAGGTCTCGGGCGTGAAGGGGAACTCCTCCACCGCCGCGTTGAAGCCCAGACAGAACGCCCGCAACTGCTCCGGAGTCACTCCACACCCTCCCCGTCGTCACCGGAGGCCGTGGCCATCGGCTCCACCAGCACCGTCACGATCTTGTTCCGGCGCCCCGCCGGGGACTCGGCCGTCAGCCGCAGCGGCCGCCCGTCCGGCAGCTCCACGACCGACGAGGCACCCGCGATCGGCACCCGCCCCAGCGCCTTCGCCAGCAGCCCGCCGACCGTCTCCACGTCCTCGTCGTCGAAGTCCTCGACCCCGAACAGCTCGCCGAGGTCGGTGATGTCGAGCCGCGCCGTGACCCGGTAGCGGTCGGCGCCCAGGTCCTCGACCGGCGGGAGCTCCCGGTCGTACTCGTCGGTGATCTCGCCGACGATCTCCTCCAGGATGTCCTCGATCGTGACGATGCCGGCCGTGCCGCCGTACTCGTCGACGACGACGGCCACGTGGTTGCGCACCTGCTGCATCTCCCGCAGCAGATCGCCCGCGTTCTTGGTGTCGGGCACGAACAGCGCCGGCCGCATCGCCGTCGAGACCAGGTCCGACTCCGCCTCCCGGCTGATGTGCGTCTTGCGGACGAGGTCCTTCAGGTACACGATCCCGACGATGTCGTCCTCGTTCTCCCCGGTCACCGGGATGCGCGAGAAGCCGGACCGCAGGGCGAGCGTGGTCGCCTGACGGATCGTCTTGTACCGCTCGATGCACACCAGGTCCGTACGCGGCACCATCACCTCGCGCACCAGCGTGTCACCCAGCTCGAAGACCTGATGCACCATCCGGCGCTCGTCGTCCTCGATCAGGGACTCCCGCTCCGCCAGGTCCACCATCGCGCGCAGCTCGGCCTCGGAGGCGAACGGCCCCTTGCGGAAGCCCTTCCCGGGCGTGAGCGCGTTGCCGATGAGGATGAGCAGCTGCGGGATCGGACCCATCACCCGGGCGAGCGGTACGAGGACGTACGCCGCGGCCGTCGCCGTGTTCAGCGGATGCTGCCGGCCGATGGTGCGCGGCGAGACCCCCACCGCGACGAACGACACCAGCACCATCACCGCGATGGCCACGAGCAGCGCGGTCCAGTTCTCGCCGAACTCGTCGAGGCAGACGTACGTGACGAGCACCCCCGCCGCCATCTCGCAGGTCACCCGGACCAGCAGCGCCACGTTGAGGTAGCGGGTGGGGTCGCCGGCGACCTGCGCGAGCTTCGCGCTGCCGCGCCGGCCCTCCCGTACGGCCTGCTCGGCGCGGAAGCCGGAGATACGGGCGATCCCGGACTCGGCACACGCCGCGAACCAGGCGACCACCACCAGCAGGACCGCCCCGGTGATCAGCTGGAACGCGTTCACGAGACGGTGGGCGCGGGTGACGGACCGGTCAGGCCGCGCTCACCGCGCCAGCCGTCGACGATGGCCGCCTGGAGGCCGAACATCTCGGCCTTCTCGTCCGGCTCCTCGTGGTCGTACCCGAGCAGGTGCAGCACCCCGTGGACGGTCAGGAGCTGGAGCTCCTCGTCCATGGAGTGCCGCGTAGGCGCTTCCTCGCCCTGGCGCTTGGCCACCTCGGGGCACAGGACGATGTCGCCGAGGAGCCCCTGCGGGGGCTCCTCGTCGTCCTTCGTCGGCGGACGCAGCTCGTCCATCGGGAAGGACATGACGTCGGTGGGTCCGGGCAGGTCCATCCACTGGATGTGGAGCTGCTCCATCGCCTCCTCGTCCACCACGATGACGGAGAGCTCGGAGAGCGGGTGGATCCGCATCCGGGTGAGCGCGTAGCGGGCGATGTCGAGGACCGCCTGCTCGTCGACCTCGATTCCGGACTCGTTGTTGACGTCGATCGACATGGTGCGCTGGGTTCTACTTCCGCTGGTAGCCGTTCCGGGACTGCCTGGAGTCCTGGCTGTCGTCGTACTTCTCGTACGCGTCGACGATACGGCCGACCAGCTTGTGCCGGACGACATCCTCGGAGGTGAGCCGCGAGAAGTGGATGTCCGGCACCCCGTCGAGGATCTCCTGGACCTGGCGCAGACCGCTCTTGGTGCCGCCCGGCAGGTCGACCTGCGTGACGTCACCGGTGATCACGATCTTCGAGTCGAAGCCGAGCCGGGTCAGGAACATCTTCATCTGCTCCGGACTGGTGTTCTGCGCCTCGTCCAGGACGACGAACGCCTCGTTGAGCGTCCGGCCGCGCATGTACGCCAGGGGGGCCACCTCGATGGTCCCGGCGGCCATGAGCCGCGGAATCGAATCCGGGTCGATCATGTCGTGCAGCGCGTCGTAGAGCGGACGCAGGTACGGGTCGATCTTGTCGAACAGCGTGCCCGGCAGGAAGCCGAGCCGCTCGCCCGCCTCGACGGCGGGACGGGTCAGGATGATCCGGCTGACCTGCTTGGACTGCAGGGCCTGGACCGCCTTGGCCATGGCGAGGTAGGTCTTGCCGGTACCGGCGGGACCGATGCCGAAGACGATCGTGTTCTTGTCGATCGCGTCGACGTAGCGCTTCTGGTTGAGGGTCTTGGGACGGATGGTCCGGCCGCGGCTGGAGAGGATGTTCTGCGTGAGCACCTCGGCGGGCGTCTCGTCCTCGCGGCTGCCGTTGCCGTTCGCCTTGAGCATGGCGATCGAGCGTTCCACTGCGTCCTCCGTCATCGACTGCCCGGTGCGGAGCACCAGCATCATCTCGTCGAACAGGCGCTGGATCAGGGCGACTTCCGCCGCTTCGCCGATCGCGCTGACCTGATTGCCCCGAACATGGATGTCGGCCTTCGGGAAGGCCTTCTCGATCACGCGCAACAGGGCGTCACCGGAACCGAGCACGGTCACCATGGGGTGCGTGGCCGGAACGGTGAAGTGGGCTCGCGCCTGGCCCGGCGCGGGGGTGCGGGCTGTCGGTGTCTGAGTCATGGGCCGGCACTGTGGCCTGCGCATACCTCCCACTGAGGGGTCGCGCGGATCGTCGACCTCCGGACTACCAAGGGTACGTCTCCCCAGGGCCTTCCCCGAGGGGTTTTCCCTCCGGGAGCCGCCCCTGCCCTGGCCGGGCGGTTGACGGGGTTCGGGGTGCCCCTGCGGGGCGGGGTTTGGTTTGCAGCTCGGCTGCCGGTGCCCTGGCCGGGCGGGGAACGGGTTGCCCCTGCGGGGCGGGGCTTGTTTGCAGCTCGGCTGCTGGTGCCCTGGCCGGGCGGGGGTGGGTTGCCCCCTGCGGGGCGGGGCTCGTTTGCAGCTCGGCTGCTGCGGGGCGCCTCAAGCGCCGGCCGGTGCCCTGGCCGGGCGGTTGAGTTGGTCGCCTGCGGCGCCGTTGCTTCCGGCCCCGGGCTGCGCCCGGGCGCCTCAAGCACCGGCGGGGCTGGGTTTGGCTGCGGTCTGGGCGGGGTGCCGGTGGCGGTGTCGGGGTGGGGTGTGGTCCGGGGCGGGCATGATTTATGGCGCCCGAACCGAGTCCCCAGTGGCCGGGCGGTACAGGGCGCCAACAAATCACGTTTTAGCCCCGGACAACACCCCACCCCGACACCGCCCCCGGCCACGAAGCCCAACCCCCACCGTGAGGGGAAAAAGACACCCGACCACCTGGGTCGGTGACGGGGCCGGGGTGGGGTGTCGACCGGGGCTAAAACGTGATTTGTGGCGCACAGAAGCCCGAACTTCAAGGTCCTGAACAGGCGCCATAAATCATGCCCGCCCCGGACGACACCCCACCCCGGACACGGCACCGACCCACCACCCCAGCCCCGCCGGCGCTTGAGGCGACCCGCAGCAACCGAGCTGCAAACCGACCCGGCCCGGCACGGGCAGCCCGAACCCCGGAAACCGCCCGGCCAGGGCAACGGCCGAGCTGCAAACCAACCCGGGGTACCGGGGACACCCCGAACCCCGTAAACGCCCGGCCAGGGCTAAGGGGCTCGGAAGCCGATCGTCGGAACCGCCCGGCGCCGCGGCCCCGGGGCCGCCCCCGCGGGGACGAGGGCGTCCAGGAACCCGTACCGTCCCCGCAGCTCGGCCGGGGCGCTGTGCCACCAGTGGGACACCTCCGGCCAGCCGGGGGCGGACAGGGAGCCGCCGAACTCCTGTACCGACAGCGCCGCCGTCAGCCCCGCGAAGGCCAGCCGGTCCGCCAGCGGCCACCCCGCCAGGGTGCCCGTCACGAACCCCGCCACGTACACGTCCCCGGCCCCCGTCGGGTCCAGCGCCTCCACCGTGATCCCCGGGACCTCCGCCGTCTCCCCGGTCCGCCCGTCGACGGCGTACGAGCCCTCCGCCCCCATCGTCACCACCGCGACCGGCACCTTCTCCGCCAGCGCCCGGGCCGCCGCCCGCGGGCAGTCGGTCCGCGTGTACCGCATGGCCTCGCCCGCGTTCGGCAGGAAGGCCTCGCAGTGCTCCAGGTCGCCCAGCGCTCCCAGGTCCCACCGCCCGCTCTCGTCCCAGCCGACGTCGGCGAAGACCCGCGAGCCCTGCCGGGCGGCCTCCGCGATCCACTCCTCGCCCCGGCCGGGCCCCAGCGAGGCCACGGCCGCCCTGGCTCGCGGCGGGCACTGCGGGAAGCGGTCGGGGCCCGCCGGGGGCGGGGCCTCGTGCCCGTGGGAGACCATCGTGCGCTCGCCCTCGTACGCCATCGAGACGGTGACGGGGCTGTGCCAGCCGGGGATGGTGCGCGACATCGACAGGTCGATGCCCTCGCCCTGTTCCAGCGCGTCCCAGCAGTACTCGCCGTAGTGGTCGTCCCCGAAGGCCGCGGCGAGCGAGGTGCGCAGGCCGAGCCGGGCCAGCGCGGCGGCCATGTTGGCGACGCCGCCGGGGCTGGAGCCCATGCCGCGCGCCCACGACTCCGTACCGCGGACCGGGGCCGAGTCGAGGCCGGTGAAGATGATGTCGAGGAAGACCGTCCCCGTCAGGAAGACGTCGCAGCCCGGCTCTTGGGGATCCCGGACCGGACCGAGTGGGTCCAGTTTTCCGGAGCGGCTGGTGCGGCTGTCCCGACTGGTCACGGTGTGCTCCCCGTTTCGCGCGTGTCTGGATCGAAGTCTCGTAGAAGTGTCGAAGAGTCGTTTCTGCGTGCAGGATTGCGGTGGAAAGCTGGCACCCCTGCCCCGGTCCGGCGGGACCAAAACCCAGTGTGACGCACATCACCACCGGGTCGCTCTTCTGCTCGGCTCCCGCCGCTTGATAAACAGGTGCACCGCCCACCCTGCGGATCTCCTCGTTCCACCCGCGCACCACCGGGAACACCCGTGTCGAACACCTCCCCCGCGGCGACCTCCGCACACCCCGCCGCCTGGCCCCTGGTGGCGCTTTTCACAGCCGGCTACTCCGCCCCGTACCTGCTCCCGACCGTGGTCGGACGGCTCGACGCGCACCTGCCGCTGAGCCCCGCCCAGGCCGGCCTGATCGGTTCGGCCCTGCTGCTGGGATCCGCCGCCGCCGGGTTCGTCTTCGCCTCCCGCATCGCCCGCCTCGGGCCCCGCACCCCGGCCCGGACCGGGCTGCTGCTGGCCGTCGCCGGCTACGGCACCGCGGCGGCGACCTCCCTGCTCCCGCTGGTCGTCGTCGGGGCCGTGGTCGGCGGCTTCGGCTCCGGGACCGCGACCGCCGTGGCCGCCGCCGGGATCGCCGGGCAGCGCGACCCGCACCGCACCTCCGCGCTCGGGCTGCTGTCGGTGTCGGCGACGGCGGGCGCGCTCTACCTGACCCTGCCCCGGCTCGGCGGCGGGCACGGGTTGCCGTTCGCCGCGATCGCGCTGATCGCGGCGGCCGTCTGGCCCGCGACGGCCCGGCTCGGCGGCCCGGCCCGCCCCGGCCCCGCCGTACGGGCCTCCGGGCGGCTGCCCTACCCGCGCGCCGGGGTGGTCCTGGCGGGCGGCCTGATGCTGTGGTCCCTGGCCCAGAACGCCCTGTGGGGGGTCAGCGGCCGGATCGGCGCCGAGCAGGCGGGACTGTCCGAAGTCACCCTCGGCATGGTCTTCGCGGCGGCCCTGGGCGGGGGCCTGCTCGGGGTCACGGGCGCCTCCGCCCTCGGCGCCCGGCTGGGCCGGGCGGTCCCGATCGGCGCGGGCACGGCGGTGATCGCCGGCTGCGTGGTGGTCGCCACCTCCGCGCACGGCCTCGCCGGCTTCGCGGCCGGGGAGGTCCTGTGGAACGCGGTCTACCCGATCGTGCTCTCGTACGTCATCGGTCTCGCGGCGGCCCTGGACCCGCGCGGCCGCTGGGCGGTGCTGGCCGGCTCCGCCTCCTCCCTCGGGGTGGCCTGCGGGCCCGTCACCGGCAGCCTGCTCGCGGAGGCCGTCGGCTTCCCGGGCATGGGCCTGGCCCTGGGGGCGCTGCTGCTCGCCGTGGCGGCGCCGATGACGGCCGTCGCGCTGCACGCGGGCGGCCGCCCGCTGGTCCCGGGCTCGGTCCGGCGCCGCGGCGGGGCCCCGGCGGCGGTGCTGGCCGCCGGCGCGGGCGCTCCCACCGGCGCCGTGCCGCGGGTCGGCGCGCAGGAGCTGGAGGTCGCGGAGATCTCGGTTCGCCCCTTGCGCCGCCTGCCCCGCCGGATCCTGCTGCTCTCCCCGGCGGCCCGGCGGGCCCGTGCCCGTACGGCCGAGGAAGCCGGGGTCTGAGGGCCGTCCCTACGCCCGCTTCGGCACCGGGACCCGTGCGAGGTCGTCCGCGATGGTGAGTTCGCCCTCGTAGCCGGCCGCGCGGGCCTGCCGTTCGAACTCCGACGGGTCGGAGTAGCGCTGCGAGAAGTGCGTCAGCACCAGGTGGCGGACGCCCGCGTCGCGGGCCACCCGCGCCGCCTGACCGGCGGTGAGGTGGCCGTGGTCGGTGGCCAGTTGCTCGTCCTCGTCCAGGAAGGTCGACTCGATCACCAGCATGTCGCAGCCCTCCGCGAGCGCGTACACGCCCTCGCAGAGCCGGGTGTCCATGATGAAGGCGAACCGCTGCCCCGGCCGGGGCTCGCTGACGTCGTCCAGGGTGATGCCGTTCAGCTCCCCCTCGCGCTGGAGCCGTCCCACGTCCGGCCCCTTGATCCCGTGCTCGGCGAGCAGGCCGGGCACCATCCGGCGGCCGTCCGGTTCGGTGATCCGGTAGCCGAAGGCCTCCACCGGGTGCGAGAGCAGCCGCGCCTCCAGGGCGTACGAGGCCCCGCGCGCCAGCGTCCCGTCCGCGCCGACCGGCTCCTCCCTGAGCGGGACGGTCTCCCGGTAGGCGGTGGCGTACCGGAGCCGGTCGAAGAACTTCTGCCCCGAGGCCGGGTAGTGCGCGGTGACGGGGTGCGGGACCCGGTCGAGGTTGATCCGCTGGATCACCCCGGCCAGGCCGAGGCTGTGGTCACCGTGGAAGTGCGTGATGCAGATCCGGTTGATGTCGTGGGCGGCGACCCCGGCGCGCAGCATCTGGCGCTGGGTGCCCTCGCCCGGGTCGAAGAGGATGCCTTCGCCGTCCCAGCGCAGCAGGTAGCCGTTGTGGTTGCGGCGCCGGGTGGGGACCTGGCTGGCGGTGCCCAGGACCACGAACTCGCGTACGGACACGGCTTATCCGGGGGGCCACTCGAGGCCGCGGCCGCCGAGGACGTGCGCGTGCGCGTGGAAGACGGTCTGGCCGGCGCCGGCGCCGGTGTTGAAGACGACCCGGTAGCCCTGGCCGTCGATCTTCTCGTCGGCGGCGATCCGGCCGGCCTCGCGCAGCACGTCGGCGGCGATGCCCGGCTCGGCGGCGGCCAGGGAGGCGGCGTCGGGGTAGTGCACCTTCGGGATGACGAGCACGTGCGTGGGCGCCTTCGGGTTGATGTCCCGGAAGGCGACGGTCGTCTCGGTCTCCCGGACCACCGTCGCCGGGATGCCACCAGCGACGATCTTGCAGAACAGGCAGTCCGCCTGCGGTTCCCCGGCCATTGCTGAGCCTCCCGTGACGTTGATCGGTCCGGGCATCGTATCCGGCGCCCGACCGCCCCGGGTCAGCCCCAGCGGCCGGTGCGGGCCAGCAGGACCGCGGCGGCGGCGGTGCCGGCGGTCGAGGTGCGCAGGACGGACGGGCCCAGCCGGTACGGGTGGGCCCCGGCCTGCGCGAAGGCGGCGAGCTCCTCCGGCGAGACCCCGCCCTCCGGGCCGACCACGAGGACGATGGAGCCGGACGCGGGCAGCTCGGCCGTGGCCAGGGCCCCCGAGGGGGTGTCGCGGTCCTCGTGGAGGACCACCGCCAGGTCGGCCTCGGCGAGCAGCGCCGCGACCTGCTTCGTGGACAGGGCCTCGGCCACCTCCGGGAAGCGCACGCGGCGGGACTGCTTGCCCGCCTCCCGGGCGGTGCCCCGCCACTTGGCCAGGGACTTCGCGCCCCGGTCGCCGCGCCACTGGGTGATGCAGCGGGAGGCCTGCCAGGGCACGATCGCGTCGACCCCGGTCTCCGTCATCGTCTCCACGGCGACCTCGCCCCGGTCGCCCTTGGGCAGCGCCTGTACGACGGTGATGCGGACGGCGGCCTCCGGTTCCTCGAAGACCCCGGAGACGGAGACGACGAGCCGGTCCTTGCCCTCGGCCGACTTCACGACGGCCTCGGCCCAGCGGCCGCGGCCGTCCGTGAGGACGAGTTCCTCGCCGGGGTTGAGCCGCTTGACCGACACCGCGTGCCGGCCTTCGGGGCCTTCCAGGGTGAACTCCGGCCCCGCGGGGACCTCTTCGACCACGAACACGGGGGCCGTCATGACGCTCTCCTCATCTGCAACATCTTCAACGCGCTCTGCGCCTCGGCCAGTTCGGCCGCCAGCACCTCCACCAGTTCCCCGGCCGGCAGCACCCGCGCCAGCCGGTGCCCCTGTCCCGCCCACAGGGCCATGCCCTGCGGGTCCCCGGCGGCGGCGGCCGCCTTGCGCAGCCCCGAGGTCAGGTGGTGGACCTGCGGGTACGCGGCCGGGGCGTAGGGGCCGTGCTCGCGCATGAAGCGGTTGACCAGGCCCCGGGCGGGGCGGCCGGAGAAGGCCCGGGTGAGTTCCGTGTGCGGGAACAGCGGGTTCGTCAGCGCCTTCTTGTGCAGCGGGTGCGCGCCCGACTCCGGACACGGCAGGAAGGCCGTACCGAGCTGCGCGGCCTCCGCGCCCGCCGCGAGCAGCGCCGCGATCTGCGAGCCGCGCATCAGCCCGCCCGCCGCGATGATCGGGAGGGCCACGGCCTCGCGCACCTGCGCCACCAGCGCGAGCAGTCCGACGGCCGCCGTGCCGTCGGTCTCCGGGTCGTCGCGGTGGGTGCCCTGGTGGCCGCCCGCCTCGACGCCCTGGACGCAGACGGCGTCGGCGCCGGCCGCCTGGGCGGTGCGGGCCTCGTCGACCGAGGTCACGGTGACGACGGTGTACGTGCCGGCCTCGCGCAGCCGGGTGCAGACGGCCGCCGGGGGGCAGCCGAAGGTGAAGGAGACGACCGGTACCGGGTCCTCCAGGAGGATGGCGAGTTTGGCTTCGTAGCCGTCGTCGGAGGTGCCGATGATGTCGTCCTCGGCCAGGGAGACCTCGTACCAGGCCGCCTCGCCGGCGAGCTGCCCCCGGTACGTCTCGATGGCGGCCGGGTCCACGTAGCCGGTCTGCGGCATGAAGAGGTTGACGCCGAACGGACGCCGGGTGAGCGCGCGCAGCCGCTTGATCTCCTGGTACATGCCGTCGGCGGTCTTGTAGCCGCCGGCCAGGAATCCCAGCGCGCCCGCCTCGCACACGGCGGCGGCGAGCGGCGGACAGGAGGCGCCGCCCGCCATGGGGGCCTGCACGATCGGGTAAGGGGTGAGACCGTTCGGCGCGGAGGACATGGACTGCATCGTGCCACGTCCCGCGCACGGGGCCGAATCATCGCATTCGCCTGGCATAGTCCGCTTCCGCGGCCGTCGGTAACCGGCCTGGAGCCCGCCCGGAACGGGCCCCGGGAGTGCCCGGAAAGCGCCTGGAGGGGGTGCGCCGGAGGTCCCGTGGACCAGCTGGGGGAACAGCCGAGCCCGGCCCGGGTCTTTCCCCGGGCCGGGCTCGTACGCGACTTCCGCGAGCGGCGGTCAGCGACCGTTGAACGCGTCCTTGAGGCGGCTGAACAGGCCCTGCTGGCCCGGCGCGAACTGGCCCATCGGCCGCTCCTCGCCGCGCAGCTTCGCCAGCTGGCGCAGCAGGTCCTCCTGCTGGGCGTCCAGCTTGCCCGGGGTGGTGACCTCGACGTGGACGATCAGGTCGCCGCGGCCGCCGCCGCGCAGGTGCGTGACACCGCGCCCGTGCAGCGGGATCGCCTGGCCGGAGCCGGTGCCCGGCCGGATGTCGATCTCCTCCATGCCGTCCAGCGTCTCCAGCGGGCATTTGGTGCCCAGGGCCGCGGCCGTCATCGGGATGGTCACCGTGCAGTGCAGGTCGTCCCCGCGCCGCTGGAAGGTCGGGTGCGGCAGTTCGTGGATCTCCACGTACAGGTCGCCGGCGGGGCCGCCGCCGGGGCCGACCTCGCCCTCGCCCGCGAGCTGGATCCGGGTGCCGTTCTCCACGCCGGCCGGGATCTTGACCGTGAGGCTGCGGCGGGAGCGGACCCGGCCGTCGCCCGCGCACTCGGGGCAGGGGGTGGGGACCACGGTGCCGAAGCCCTGGCACTGCGGGCAGGGCCGCGAGGTCATGACCTGGCCCAGGAAGGACCGGGTGACCTGCGAGACCTCACCGCGGCCGCGGCACATGTCACACGTCTGCGCCGAGGTGCCGGGGGCGGCGCCTTCGCCGGAGCAGGTGGTGCAGACCACGGCCGTGTCGACCTGGATGTCCTTGGTGGTCCCGAAGGCGGCCTCGTCCAGCTCCAGGTCCAGACGGATCATGGCGTCCTGGCCGCGGCGGGTCCGCGAGCGCGGGCCGCGCTGCGAGGCCTGGCCGAAGAAGGCGTCCATGATGTCGGAGAAGTTGCCGAAGCCGCCCGCACCGAATCCGCCCGCGCCACCACCGCCGCCCGAGGAGGACAGCGGGTCGCCGCCGAGGTCGTAGACCTGCTTCTTCTGCGGGTCCGAGAGCACCTCGTACGCCGCGTTGATCTCCTTGAAGCGCTCCTGCGTCTTCGGGTCCGGATTCACATCCGGGTGGAGTTCGCGCGCGAGTCGGCGGAAGGCCTTCTTGATCTCGTCCTGCGATGCGTCGCGGCGCACGCCGAGAACGGCGTAATAGTCCGTGGCCACTTACGACTCCGCCAGGATCTGTCCGACGTAACGTGCCACTGCGCGTACCGCTCCCATCGTTCCGGGGTAGTCCATGCGGGTCGGTCCGACCACGCCGAGTTTGGCGACTGCTTCGCCGCCCGAACCGTAGCCGACCGAGACGACGGACGTGGAGTTCAGTCCCTCGTAGGCATTCTCATGCCCGATCTTCACGGCCATCCCCGACTCATTGGCCTCGCCGAGCAGCTTGAGGAGCACGACCTGCTCCTCCAGCGCTTCCAGCACCGGCCTGATCGTCAGGGGAAAGTCATGTCCGAATCGAGTGAGGTTGGCGGTGCCGCCGATCATCAGCCGCTCCTCCGCCTCCTCCACCAGCGTTTCGAGAAGGGTCGCGAGGACGGCCTTGACCGTCGCCCGGTCCTCGGTCTCGAAGGACTCCGGAAGGTCCTGTACGAGCGGCGGCACGTCGGTGAACCGACGGCCGACGACCCGGCTGTTGAGCCTCGCCCGCAGATCCGCGAGAGAGGTCTCCCCGAAGGGGGTCTGGCAGTCGACCAGCCGCTGCTCGACCCGGCCGGTGTCCGTGATCAGCACGAGCATCAGGCGCGCGGGCGCCAGTGACAGCAGCTCGACGTGCCGGACGGTGGACCGGGTCAGGCTCGGGTACTGGACGACGGCGACCTGCCGGGTGAGCTGCGCGAGCAGCCGCACCGTGCGCCCCACGACGTCGTCGAGGTCGACGGCGCCGTCGAGGAAGTTCTGGATGGCCCGCCGCTCGGGGGTCGACAGCGGCTTGACGCCCGCCAGCTTGTCGACGAAGAGGCGGTAGCCCTTGTCCGTGGGGATCCGGCCGGCGCTGGTGTGGGGCTGGGCGATGTAGCCCTCCTCCTCCAGCAGCGCCATGTCGTTGCGCACGGTGGCGGGCGAGACGCCGAGGCGGTGCCGTTCGGTGAGCGCCTTCGAGCCGACCGGCTCCTCCGTCCCGACGTAGTCCTGGACGATGGCGCGCAGCACCTCGAGTCTGCGTTCGCTGAGCATCGCGCACACCCTCCTGATGCTGTCGGTCGTCGGTCGGTTTCCGGTCGGTATTCGCCCGGCCCGTCGCGGGCCTTGCTGGCACTCTGCGCACCCGAGTGCCAGAGACCCCCCGGTCAGTGTACGGCCGGGTAGTACGCCGGGGGCAAGGGCGGCCCGCCAGGGTAGCGTCGCGGCATGGACGTACGTTGGGAAGAGGCCGGCTGGGAACGGCTCGGCGAGCGGGCGGGCCGGCGCCGACTGCCGGTGTGGGACTGCACGGTGGGACTGGTGGTGGGGGACGAGTCCGTCCTGCTGATCGACCCCGGTTCGTGCCTGCGGGAAGGCGCGCTGGTGCGGGCCGAGGCGGAGCGGCTGACGGGCCGGCGCGTGACCCATATCGCATTCACGCACGGACATTTCGACCACGTGCTGGGCGGGGCGGCCTTCGCGGGCGCCGAGGTCTACGGGGCGGTCGGACTGGACTCCCTGCTCGCCGGGGGCCGGGAGGCCCTGCGGCAGTCCGCCGTACGGCACGGGCTGGACGAGGCGCAGGCCACGGAGGCCGTGGAGCTGCTCGTGCTCCCCCGCCA
Organism: Streptomyces sp. NPDC028314; assembly: GCF_055565795.1. Lineage (NCBI taxonomy): Bacteria > Bacillati > Actinomycetota > Actinomycetes > Kitasatosporales > Streptomycetaceae > Streptomyces > Streptomyces sp. NPDC028314. The sequence goes on along the minus strand of NZ_JBVHTP010000004.1, from coordinate 431,758 downwards.
CCCGGTGTCGGGCGAGTGGACGCTGGAGCTGGGCGGGGTCCAGGTGCTGCTGGCCAATGTGGGGCCGGGGCACACGGGCCACGATCTGGCGGTCTTCGTGCCGGGCGAGCGGGAGGTGGTCTTCTGCGGGGACCTCGTGGAGGAGTCCGGCGAGCCGCAGGCGGGACGCGACGCGGTGCCGGCCCGCTGGCCCGCGGCCCTGGACCGGCTGCTGTCGCTGGGCGGGGAGGACGCGCTGTACGTGCCGGGTCACGGAGCGGTGGTCGACGCGGGCTTCGTACGTGCGCAACGCGCCACACTGGCAGCGCGTTTCGGCGTGTCGGAGGCATGACGGCCGCGCCTCTCCTAGTGTCGGCCGGATGCGCGAGTACTCCCCCGACCTGACCCCCCAGTGGAAGCGCCCCAAGGCCGTGCCGGAGGTGGCGGCGGAACCCGACCTGGTGGTCGAGGTGGCCGGTACGGACTTCTGCGGCGCGGTGGTGGCCTGCGAGGCGGGCACGGTGACCCTGGAGGACCGCTTCGGCAAGCGCCGGGTCTTCCCGATGGAGCCTCGCGGGTTCCTCCTCGACGGGGCGGTCGTCACCCTGGTCCGCCCGTCGCGCGGACCGGCGGCTCCGGCCCGCACCGCGTCCGGGTCGATCGCCGTCCCCGGGGCCCGGGCGCGGGTGGCGCGGGCGGGCCGGATCTACGTGGAGGGCCGGCACGACGCCGAGCTGGTGGAGCGGGTCTGGGGCGACGACCTGCGCATCGAGGGCGTGGTCGTGGAGTACCTGGAGGGCATCGACGACCTCCCGGCCATCGTGGCGGAGTTCGCCCCGGCCGCGGACGCCCGGCTGGGCGTGCTGGTGGACCACCTGGTGCCGGGCTCGAAGGAGTCCCGGATCGCGGCCTCGGTGGCCTCCCCGCACGTCCTGGTCGTGGGCCACCCGTACGTGGACGTCTGGCAGGCGGTGAAGCCGTCCGCGCTGGGCATCGCGGCCTGGCCGGTGATCCCGCGCGGCGAGGACTGGAAGACGGGCATCTGCCGCGAGCTGGGCTGGCCGGAGAACACGGGCGCCGCCTGGCAGCACATCCTGTCCCGGGTGACCTCGTACCGCGATCTGGAGCCCACCCTGCTGGGCGCGGTGGAGCACCTGATCGACCACGTCACGGCCTGACCGGCCACGACACGGCCTGGGACCCACCACGTCCGCCTGGACCGGCCACGTCACGGCCTGGCCGGCCCCGTGACCGCCGGTGCGGGGCCGCCGCAGCCTGCGGCGGCCCCGCACCGGCGGGTCAGTCGACCAGGTCCCGGACCACGGCGTCGGCCAGGAGCCGCCCCCGCAGGGTCAGTACGGCGCGGCCGGCCTCGTACGGGCCGGGGGCCAGCAGGCCGTCCGCCAGGGCCCGCCGGGAGGCCTCCAGGCCCGCCTGGGCCAGCAGGGACAGCGGGACGCCGTCCACCAGCCGGAGCTCCAGCAGGATCCGCTCGACCCGCCGGTCCTCGTCCGACAGGAGCTCCCGGCCCGCGCCCGGGGACCGCCCCTGCGCCAGCGCGGCCGCGTACGCGCCGGGGTGCTTCACGTTCCACCACCGCACGCCGCCCACGTGCGAGTGCGCACCGGGCCCGGCGCCCCACCAGTCGGCTCCGCGCCAGTACAGCTCGTTGTGCAGGCAGCGCCCGGCCTCGGTCGTGGCCCAGTTCGACACCTCGTACCAGTGGTAGCCCGCCTCGGCCATCACCGAGTCCGCGATCAGGTACCGGTCGGCGTGCACGTCGTCGTCCGTCATCGGGACCTCACCGCGACGGATCCGCCGGGCCAGCTGGGTGCCCTCCTCCACGATCAGCGCGTAGGCGCTGATGTGGTCCGGCCCCGCCCCCAGCGCGGCGGCGAGGGACGCCCGCCAGTCCTCGTCGGACTCGCCGGGCGTGCCGTAGATCAGGTCCAGGTTCACGTGCTCGAACCCGGCCGCCCGCGCCTCCGCGACGCACGCCTCGGGCCGCCCGGGGGTGTGCGTGCGGTCCAGCACCTTCAGGACGTGCTGCTTCGCGCTCTGCATGCCGAAGGAGATCCGGTTGAACCCGCTCTCGCGCAGCTCCGCCAGGTACCGCGGGTCCACCGACTCCGGATTGGCCTCGGTGGTGATCTCCGCGTCCTCGGCCAGCCCGAACTCGTCGCGGATCGCCGCGAGCATCCGTACGAGGTCCCCGGCGGGCAGCAGCGTGGGCGTGCCGCCGCCGACGAACACCGTCCGGACGGCGCGGGGGTCGTCACCGAGGACCTTGCGCGCGAGGCGGACCTCGTCGATCAGCGTGTCGGCGTAGTTCTCCCGGGAGGCGAGCACGCCGCCGGTACCCCGCAGCTCGGTGGCCGTGTAGGTGTTGAAGTCGCAGTACCCGCAGCGCGTGGCGCAGTACGGGACGTGCAGGTAGAACCCGAGCGGCCGGTCCCCGGCACCCGCCAGGGCGTGCGACGGCAGCGAGCCGTCTTCGGGCATGGGGTCACCGTCGGGCAGTGCGGAAGGCATGGGCCCATTGTCCCGCACTGCCCCAAGGTCGTTTACGGGGCCGGGCGCGGGGTCCGCCCCGACCGCCCGCCCCCGTCCGCTACGCCTCGTTCGCGCCCGCGTACATCTCGTCGATGAGGTACTTGAACTCGCGCTCGACGACCGGCCGCTTCAGCTTGAGGCTCGGGGTGAGGTCGCCGTGCTCCACGTCCAGGTCGCGGGGCAGCAGCCGGAACTGCTTGATCGTCTGCCAGCGCTGGAGGCCCTCGTTGAGCGTCTGCACGTAGGTCTCGATCAGCCGGACCGTCTCCGGCGCGGCCACGACCTCGGCGTACGTCTTGCCCTCCAGCCCGTGCTCGGCCGCCCAGCCCAGGATGGCGGGCCCGTCGAGGGCGATCAGCGCGGAGCAGAAGTTCCGGTCGGCGCCGTGCACCACGATGCTGGAGACGTACGGGCAGATCGCCTTGAACTGGCCCTCCACCTCGGCCGGGGCGACGTACTTGCCGCCCGAGGTCTTGATGAGGTCCTTCTTGCGGTCGGTGATGCGCAGGTAGCCGTCGGGCGAGAGCTCGCCGATGTCTCCGGTGTGCAGCCAGCCGTCGGCCTCCAGCACCTCGGCGGTCTTGTCCGGGAGCCCGTGGTAGCCCTGCATGATGCCGGGGCTGCGCAGCAGGATCTCGCCGTCGTCGGCGATGCGGACCTCGGTGCCGGGGAGCGGCTTGCCGACGGTGCCGGTGCGGTAGGCCTCGCCGGGGTTGACGAAGGAGGCCGCGCTGGACTCCGTCAGGCCGTAGCCCTCCAGGATGTGGATGCCCGCGCCGGCGAAGAAGTAGCCGATCTCGGGGGCCAGGGCGGCGGAGCCGGAGACGGCGGCGCGCAGCTTCCCGCCGAAGGCCTCGCGGAGCTTGGAGTAGACGAGGGCGTCGGCGACCTTGTGCTTGGTGGCGAGGCCGAAGGGGACGGTGGCGTTGCCGGTGCGCCGGTAGTTGTCCTGGCGGACCTTGGCGTACTCGCGGGCGACGCCCGCCGCCCACTTGAAGACCTTGTACTTGGCCCCGCCCGCGGCCCGGGCCTTGCCGGCGGCGCCGTTGTAGACCTTCTCGAAGATGCGCGGTACGGCCGCCATGTAGGTCGGCTGTACGACCGGCAGGTTCTCGATGATCTTCTCGATGCGGCCGTCGACGGCGGTGACGTGCCCGACCTCGATCTGGCCGGAGGTGAGCACCTTGCCGAAGACGTGCGCCAGCGGCAGCCACAGGTACTGGACGTCGTCCGCGGAGATCATGCCGGTCGCCACGGTGGCCTTGGCCATGTACGACCAATTGTCGTGCGGCAGCCGCACGCCCTTGGGGCGGCCGGTGGTGCCGGAGGTGTAGATCAGGGTGGCGAGCTGGTCGGCGGTGATGGCCGCGATCCGCTCCTTCACCGCCTCGGGGTGCTTGGCGAGGTACTCCCTGCCGCGCGCCTCCAGGTCCGCGAGGGAGAGCACCCAGCCCTCGGGGTCCCCGTCCGCCGCGACCGCGTCCTCGCCGTCGATGACCACGACGTGCTGGAGGCGGGGCAGGTCGGCGCGGTGCGCGCGGGCCTTGGCGAGCTGCTTGGCGTCCTCGGCGATCAGTACCCGGCTCTCGGAGTCGGCGAGGATGAACGCCGACTCCTCCCCGTTGGTGCTCGGGTAGATGGTGGTGGTCGCGGCGCCGGCGCACATCACGCCGAGGTCGGCCAGGATCCACTCGACCCGGGTGTTGGAGGCGAGGGCGACCCGGTCCTCCGACCGGAGGCCGAGGTCGGCGAGACCCGCGGCGATGGCGAACACCCGCTCGGCGGCCTGTCCCCAGCTGAGCGACTTCCAGTCGTCGGGTCCGCCCGCGGCGCCGGCCGCGGTCACCGGATAGCGGTAGGCCTCGGCGTTCGGCGTGGCCGCGACGCGCTCAAGGAAGAGGGCCGCCACGGTGGGCGGGCGGTTCTCGATCAAGGTCTGTGTGTCGCTCACGACATCCTCCGGACCGGTCCACGCGGCAGTGCGTGGGCGTGGGGCGCTTGGGACTGGCGGGGTGGGGACCTGCGCGTTACGGCTGGCGAGTTTGTGACTGGCGAGTAACCATCAAGCAGTGATCAGACTAGAGGCCGCCCGCCCGACACGTAAGAGGCGGCGAGCGGCCGCTTCATAACGAAACGGGCCCCCATGCGTGCGCATGTGGGCCCGTTTGTCACGACTTGGGGCAGGGGTGCTTCTTGACCCGCCCTTTGCGTCCGCCTGGTCGGGCGGCCGCCGCGGCTACTTCTTCTTGCCGGATTCGTCGCTGGAGAGGACGGCGATGAAGGCCTCCTGCGGGACCTCCACGGAGCCGACCATCTTCATGCGCTTCTTGCCTTCCTTCTGCTTCTCCAGCAGCTTCCGCTTACGGGAGATGTCACCGCCGTAGCACTTGGCCAGCACGTCCTTGCGGATGGCGCGGATGGTCTCGCGGGCGATGACCCGGGAGCCGACGGCCGCCTGGATCGGCACCTCGAAGGCCTGCCGCGGGATGAGCTCGCGCAGCTTGGCGACCAGGCGCACACCGTAGGCGTAGGCGGCGTCCTTGTGCGTGACGGCGGAGAAGGCGTCGACCTTGTCGCCGTGCAGCAGGATGTCGACCTTGACCAGGCTGGAGGCCTGCTCGCCCGTGGGCTCGTAGTCCAGCGACGCGTAGCCGCGCGTCTTGGACTTCAGCTGGTCGAAGAAGTCGAACACGATCTCCGCGAGAGGCAGCGTGTAGCGGATCTCGACCCGGTCCTCGGAGAGGTAGTCCATGCCGAGGAGCGTGCCGCGGCGGGTCTGGCAGAGTTCCATGATCGCGCCGATGAACTCGGTGGGCGCGAGCACGGTGGCCCGTACGACCGGCTCGAACACGTCCGAGATCTTCCCCTCGGGGAACTCGCTCGGGTTGGTGACGGTGACTTCCTTGCCGTCCTCCAGGACGACCCGGTAGACCACGTTGGGCGCGGTGGCGATCAGGTCGAGGCCGAACTCGCGCTCCAGGCGCTCGCGCACCACGTCCAGGTGCAGGAGGCCGAGGAAGCCGACGCGGAAGCCGAAGCCCAGCGCCGCCGAGGTCTCCGGCTCGTAGACCAGCGCGGCGTCGTTGAGCTGGAGCTTGTCCAGGGCCTCGCGCAGGTCGGGGTAGTCCGAACCGTCGAGCGGGTACAGGCCCGAGAAGACCATCGGCCGCGGGTCCTTGTAGCCGCCGAGGGCCTCGGTCGCGCCGTTGTGGAGGCTGGTGATGGTGTCACCGACCTTGGACTGACGGACGTCCTTCACGCCGGTGATGATGTAGCCCACCTCGCCGACGCCGATGCCGTCGGACGGGGTCATCTCCGGGGAGGAGACGCCGATCTCCAGCAGCTCGTGGGTGGCACCGGTGGACATCATCCGGATGCGCTCGCGCTTGTTCAGCTGGCCGTCGACCACACGCACGTACGTGACGACGCCCCGGTACGAGTCGTAGACCGAGTCGAAGATCATCGCGCGCGCGGGCGCTTCCTTGACGCCGATCGGGGCCGGCACGGTGGCGACGACCTTGTCGAGCAGCGCGTCCACGCCGAGACCGGTCTTCGCCGAGACCCGCAGCACGTCCTCGGGCTGGCAGCCGACCAGGTTCGCCAGCTCCTCGGCGAACTTCTCCGGCTGGGCGGCCGGCAGGTCGATCTTGTTCAGGACCGGGACGATCGCGAGGTCGTTCTCCATCGCCAGGTACAGGTTGGCGAGGGTCTGCGCCTCGATGCCCTGGGCCGCGTCGACCAGGAGGACCGTGCCCTCGCACGCGGCGAGGGAGCGCGAGACCTCGTACGTGAAGTCGACGTGACCGGGGGTGTCGATCATGTTCAGGATGTGCGTGCTGCCCTTGCCCGGGCCCTCGGTGGGCGCCCAGGGCAGGCGGACCGCCTGCGACTTGATGGTGATGCCGCGCTCACGCTCGATGTCCATGCGGTCGAGGTACTGGGCGCGCATCTGCCGCTGGTCGACGACGCCGGTCAGCTGGAGCATCCGGTCGGCGAGGGTCGACTTGCCGTGGTCGATGTGCGCGATGATGCAGAAGTTGCGGATCAGCGCCGGGTCGGTACGGCTCGGCTCGGGCACGTGGCTGGGGATCGCGGGCACGCAGTGTCCTGATTCTCGGGTCTCAGTCGGAAACGAAGTCTCTATATGTGCAGACTCCCATGGTCCCATGGACAGGGCAGTGCGCTCGGTTTGGGCTGTCCCGAGCGTGCCTGGTAGCCTGAGCAGCTGTGTCTCGTATGGCCTCTCACCGTCCGGGACACAATCCGAAGATCAAACTCTGAACCTGAAAAGGCTCTTTCGTGGCGAACATCAAGTCCCAGATCAAGCGGAACAAGACGAACGAGAAGGCGCGCCTGCGCAACAAGGCCGTCAAGTCCTCGCTCAAGACCGCGATCCGCAAGGCCCGCGAGGCCGTCGCCGCGGGTGACGTCGAGAAGGCCACCGTGGCTTCCCGCGCCGCCTCCCGCGCGCTCGACAAGGCTGTCTCGAAGGGTGTCATCCACAAGAACGCCGCCGCCAACAAGAAGTCGGCGCTGGCCACCAAGGTTGCCACCCTCCAGGGCTGAGCTCCTGATGTGATCGCCGGGTAGGGATCAAGCGGGCCCTCTCTCCCGCTCCTGACCGGCACTCCGCGCCGCACGCGAAGCGTTCGCCACGCGGGTGCGGCGCAACCAAGAAGTATCCGAAGGCCCCGGCCTCCACCCTTCCCCAGGGTGGTGGCCGGGGCCTTCGTCTTGCCCGTGCGGTGGCAGTGCGTTGTCCGTGCGTTGCCGTTCGTCGCCCCCTTCCGGGCCGACCCCGCGCGCGGGGTCGGGCTCACCGTTCTCGCGGCGGGGCGAGGGCCGCGAGAACGGTGGCCGTGAGCGCTTCCGGGGCCTCCTCGGGGGTCATCCGCCCGGCCTGGACCTCGGCGGCCGCCGCGTGGACGAGGCTGTAGACGACGCTGACCAGCCAGTCCGCGGAGAGGTCCGCCCGCACCTCGCCCGCCTCCCGCCCGCTCAGGATCAGGCGCCGCACCGGGGCCAGGATCCGGTCGTGGCGCTCGCGGAGCCGTTCGGGCGGGAGCGCCGCGGAGACGGCGGAGAAGACGGCGGAGTGCCGGTCGAGGAGCCGCCACGAGGTCCGCATCAGCCGTGCGAGGTCCGGCTCGCCCTCCCCTTCCCCCTCCCCCTCCATGGCGGCGGCGGCCTCGTCGACCGCGCGGTCGAGCGCGGCGTCGAGGAGGGCTTCGCGGGTCGGGAAGTGCGAGTACAGCGTGACCCGGCTGACGCCGGCGGCGCGGGCGATGGCGGTCATGCTCGCCTGCGGATCGGCCAGGAAGCAGTCCAGGCCGGCGTCGACGATCGCGGCGGTGTTGCGCTCCGCGTCGGCGCGGCGGCGGGGTCGGTGGGCGTCGGAGACCATGCCCTCAAAGTTAACACCCCTGTTCACATTCGAGCGGTCGGCCTGCATACTCGATCCCTAACACCACTGTTAACCTTCTAAGGCGGCCTTGCCATGCCCGAACGCCACCACCCGCCCCACGCGGCCGACCCGTCCCCCGGCCCGTCCCCCTCAGCCGGCCCGCCCCACGCAGTCGGCCCGTCCGGCCCCGCGGCCCCGGCCGACCCGGCGCACCCGCACCGCCGGGGGCTGCTCGCCCTCCTCTGCATGGCCCAGTTCATGCTCATCGCCGATGTGACGGTGGTGAACGTGGCGCTCCCCGCCATCGGCAGCGACCTCCGGCTCTCCTCCTCCGGCCTCACCTGGGTGGTCACCGCGTACACCCTGTTCTTCGGCAGCCTGCTGCTCGTCGGGGGGCGGCTGGCCGACCGCTTCGGGGCCGCGCGGATGTTCCTGACCGGGCTGACGGTCTTCACCGCCGCCTCGGCGGCCTCCGCCCTCGCGGCCGGCGCAGGCACCCTGATCGCGGCGCGCTCCGCCCAGGGCATCGGCGCGGCCCTGCTCTCGCCCGCGGCGATGTCGCTGGTCATGACCCTGTTCCAGGGCCCGTCCCGGCATCGCGCCCTCGGCGTCTGGGCGGCGATCGGCGGCGCCGGCGCGGCGCTCGGGGTCCTGCTCGGCGGGGTGCTCACCGACGGGCCCGGCTGGCGTTGGATCTTCTACGTGAACCTCCCGGCCGGGGCGCTCGCTCTGATCGGCGTCCCGCTGCTGCTCGGCCGCCCGCTGCGCTCCCCCGGCGCCTGGGGAGCACACCGGCGCCCCCTGAACGTGCCGGGAGCGTTCCTGCTGACCACGGCTTCGGCCGGCCTGGTGTACGGCCTCACCGAAGGCTCCTGGCCCTGGCTCGCGGGCGCCGCGGCGGCGGGACTCCTGCTGGCCGCGACCGAACGCCGCTCCCGGGATCCGCACTCCCCCCAGGGCCTGCTGCCCGCCTCCCCGCACGGCCGCCGCGCCCTGCTGGGCGGCAGCGCCGTGATGCTGGGGGCGGCGGGCCTGCTGGTGGCGGGCTTCTACCTGAGCTCCCTGCACATCCAGCACACCCTGGGGCGCAGCCCCCTGGTCACCGGGCTGGCCTTCCTCCCCGTCGCGGTCGCGGTCACCGCGGGCGCGCATCTCGGCTCGGGCGCGGTCGGCCGCTTCGGCTGGCGCCCGACCGGGGTCACGGCCTTCGCCCTGGCTGCGGCCGGCGCGGCCCTGGCCGGGACCGGGGGGCTGTGGTCGGGGCTGGTCCCCGGCTTCGCCCTGCTGGCCCTGGGTCTGGGCGCCGCGTTCGTCTGCGCGACGACGGCCGCCCTGAGCCAAGTGCCCCCGGACCAGACGGGCCTGGCCTCCGGCCTGGTCTCCACCTCGCACGAACTCGGCGCCGCCGTCGGCGTGGCCGCCCTCGCCTCGACCGGGTTCCCCGTGGTCGCCGTCCCCGCCCTGGCCCTTGCCCTGGCCGCCGCCCTCCTGCTCCCGCCGGGCCGCCCGGATCCCTCGGCCCCGCGCGCCATGGCCCACTGACCCGGGCCTGCCTAGGGTGGGTCGGTGACCGGTACCTGGAACTCCACCGACGCGGGTGTCCTAGGGCTTCCCTCGGGGCGGCTGGTGCGGGGCCGCGCGCTCCGCAGGCCCCTTCCGCCCGGGCCGGAGCCGGCCTACGCCGTGTACCTGCTCGGGGCGCGGCCGCCCGCCGTCCCCTGGCAGGCCGAGTGGCTGCGCTGGCCGGACTTCCGCCTCCCCGCCGACCGCCCCCAGGCCCGGGCCGTCCTCGCCCGGGCCTGGGAGCGCGCCGCCACCGACCGCGTCGAGATCGCCTGCGCCGGGGGACGCGGCCGCACGGGCACGGCTCTGGCCTGCCTGGCCGTCCTGGACGGGGTCCCGCCCGGCGACGCGGTGGACTTCGTGCGCCGGAACTACCACCCCCGGGCCGTGGAAACCCCGTGGCAGAAGCGCTACGTCCGCGGCTTCGAGCCCCCGCCCGGGCACCCGGCGTAGGCCGTCCCGTACCACTCGGCCCGAATCAGCGGCCGCCGGACAACGGCGATGCACCGCACCGCACGGCACCGCACCGCACCGGACAAGCCGGGCTGCGACGACACGGCCGAGGCCCTGTCGCCGAAGTCGCTCCCCCAACTACCCCCGGAAGGTGCCCCAGGGCCCGCGCTGCCCGGCCCTCACCGCGCCGCGGTCGTCGGGGCGCCCCGGTACGTCCAGCACGCAGGCGCCCTCCGCCTCGCGAGGCTTCCCCTCGGCCCTCCGGGCCGCCTGGGGAGACCCCATGGCACCGGACGGACGCGGGCTTCACCGGCAAGACCCGAAAGAGACGGCCTAGCGCTGGTTGGGGCGGGCGGCGCGGGCCACCGCCACCACCGCCTTCTCCAGTGCGTACTCGGGGTCGTCGCCGCCGCCCTTCACACCGGCGTCGGCCGCGGCCACCGCGCGCAGGGCGTCCGCGACGCCGTCCGCCGACCAGCCCCGCATCTGCTGCCGGACCCGGTCGATCTTCCACGGCGGCATGCCCAGGTCCCGGGCGAGGTCCCCCGGGCGGGCCCCGCGCGGGGCGGAGGCCAGTTTGCCGATCGCCCGGACCGCCTGGGCCAGGGCGCTGGTGATCAGGACCGGGGCCACCCCGGTGGACAGGGACCAGCGCAGGGCTTCCAGGGCCTCGGCCGCCCGGCCCTCCACGGCCCGGTCGGCGACCGTGAAGCTGGAGGCCTCGGCCCGGCCGGTGTAGTAACGGCCGACCACGGCCTCGTCGATCGTGCCCTCGACGTCCGCGCACAGCTGCGCCGCGGCACTCGCCAGCTCCCGCAGGTCGCTGCCGATCGCGTCGACCAGGGTCTGGCAGGCCTCGGGGGTGGCCGAACGCCCCAGCGTGCGGAACTCCCCCCGCACGAACGACAGCCGGTCCGCGGCCTTCGTCATCTTCGGGCAGGCGATCTCCCGCGCACCCGCCTTGCGCGCCGCGTCCAGCAGCCCCTTGCCCTTGACGCCGCCGGCGTGGAGGAGGACGAGGATGATCTCCTCGTAGGGCGCCGCGAGGTACGCCTTGACCTCCTTCACCGTGTCGGCGGACAGGTCCTGCGCGTTGCGCACGACCAGGACCTTGCGCTCGGAGAAGAGCGAGGGACTGGTCAGCTCGGCGAGCGTGCCGGGCTGCAGCTGCTCGGAGGCTAGGTCCCGCACGTCGGTGTCGGCATCGACGGCACGGGCCGCCGTCACCACTTCCCGCACGGCACGGTCGAGCAGCAGATCCTCCTGCCCCACCGCGAGGGTGAGCGGGGCGAGCGGATCGTCGGTGGAGTTCTTCCTGGTGGCCATCGCCTCCAGCATCCCACGCCGCACCGACAGTCCCCCGCGCCGCAGTCCCCCCAGCCGCAGTCCCCCCGGCCGCGGTCCCCCTCGCCCCGGCCCCTCTCACCACATACCTGAGAATGGTCGGGTGAACGTGCGACATGTACTCGTCCTGCCCGACCGCGACACCGCCGAGGAAGTGGCGCAGGAACTCGTGGACCGCTTCGGGCTGCCCGAGGAACCCCAACTCGTGCGCGACGCCCTCGCCGGTGAGGACGACGCCGAGGACGCCCAGTGGCTGGTGGTCGTCGAAGACCCGGACGAGCGGTTCGACGCGACCGGACTGGACGACCTCGCCGCCGAGTACGAAGGCTGGCTGGAGGCTCCCTGAGCCCCGCCGTCCGGGCCCTACGCCTTGTGCACGATCTGGACGTCCAGCTCCACTTCCACGCTCGAACCGATCGCGGCGATCCCCTGGGCCAGCATCGACTGCCAGTTCAGCGTGAAGTCCTCGCGCTGCAGTTCGGCCGTGGCCCGGCACGCCGCCCGGGGTTCGCCCTCCAGCCCCGTGCCGTGGCCCAGGTACTGGGTGTCCAGGGTGACGGTGCGGCTCACCCCGTGCAGGGTCAGCGCGCCCGCGACCGCCCAGCGGCTGCCGCTGCGGTGGATGAACCGCTCGCTGTAGAACTCCACCGTCGGGTACCGGGCCGCGTCCAGGAAGTCGGCGGAGCGCAGGTGGTCGTCCCGCATCCGCAGTCCGGTGTCGATGCTCGCCGCGTCGATGATCACGTGCATGGAGGAGTCCTCCATGCGCTCGGCTATCCGCACCGCCCCCGCGAAGGTGCTGAACCGGCCGTGGATCCGGGCGAAGCCGATGTGCCGGGCCGTGAAACCGATCGACGAGTGCGTCGGATCGAGCTCCCAGTGGCCGGGCGCCGGCAACAGCGGCGGCTCCACGGCGTCCAGCAGGATCTCCGCGGTGCCGGGCTGCGCCGGGTCCCCCACCAGCGTGGCCCCGTGGAAGGGCGCGTACCCCTCGGCGGTGACGGAGAGCCGGTACTCGCCCTCCGGCATGGCCGCGGTGAACCCGCCGTACGGGTCGGTCTCCCCGCTGACGACCCGTCGGCCGATCGGGTCGGTGACCTCGAACTTCGCCTGCCTGATGGGCTGATGGACCGTGTCGAGAACGCGACAGCTCAACAGCCGCGCCGTGGCCGGCAGGGTGAGCGTGGCGGACGTCTGTGAGCCGGCACTTCCGGCCGTTTCCAACCCCCGTCGGCGACCGAACATGGTTGATGCACCCCCGTGCTGTGTGGACTTGGACCGCTCTGGCGAAGACGCATTCGATCATGCTGTCGGGTTGCGGGCAAACAGAGTGGCTGCGCCCGGTATGCCCGCGCCGCTTCCGACGCCGTCCGGCCGGAAATGCCCGCATCCGCGGGCCGCTCCCGGAGACCGCCACCGACCCGTCGGTATCGGTCCGCAGCACGGTCGCTCCCGTCGACCGCAGCCGCGCGAGCGTATCGGGCGCGGGGTGTCCGTAGCGGTTTTTTGTACCTACGGGCACAATCGCGATCCGGGGCCGGACCCGGTCCTGGAGCCCCGGGTCCTGGTGCGCGGAGCCGTGGTGGGCGACCTTGAGGACGTCCACCGGACCCAGCTCCGGATGATCCCTCAAAAGAGCTTGCTGGGCGGGTGGTTCAAGGTCTCCCAGCAGGAGCAGGGTCACTCCGGAGGTACGTACCAACAGGGCCACGCTCGCGTCGTTGGGCCCCTCGGGCGGCGGACCACCGGCGGCCGGCCACAGCACCTGCCAGTCCAGCGGACCGGCCCGCCGCCGCTCCCCCGGCGCGGCGGTGACGACGGGCACCCCGGCGGCCGCGGCGGTCCGGCGCACGAACTCGGCCTGCGCCGCAGGTTCGTTCAAGGTGGTGGTCTGAATCACACCCACGGTGCGCCCCCGCAGCACCCCTGAGATTCCGCCCACATGGTCGGCGTGAAAGTGCGTCAGCAACAGCAGTGGGATCCTGCTCACACCCAGGGTGCGCAGGCAGTCGTCCACCGGCCCGGGGTCCGGTCCGGCGTCGACGACCACGGCCGTACCGGGGCTCACGGCGAGCACGGCGGCGTCCCCCTGGCCGACCGCGCACTGGACGTACGTCCAGTCGGGCGGGGGCCAGCTTTTGAATGTACGGATGAGCAGTGGCGGCCGCACCACGGCGAGGAGCAGCAGCACGGCCAGGGCGGAGCAGAGCCACCGCCGGCGCCCCCACCTGATGCACAGCCCCACCACGGCCAGGGTGGCGGCGGCCAGCAGCAGCCCGCCGAACAACCCGTCGGGCCAGGGCAGCTCCGCGCCCGGCAGCCCCGCCCCGGCCCGCGCCACCGCGGCGATCCACCCGGCGGGCACCCCCGCGCACCAGGCGAGCAGCTCCGCGGCGGGCATCCAGACCGGGGCCGCCGCGAGCGTCGCGAAGCCGAGCACCGTGGCCGGACCCGCCGCCAGCTCCGCCAGCAGGTTGCACGGCACCGCCACCAGGCTCACCCGGGCGGAGAGCACGGCGACCACCGGCGCGCACACCGCCTGGGCAGCGGCAGCCGCCCCGACCGCATCGGCGATCCCGGCCCGCACCCCGCGCCGTTGAAGCGCTTCGCTCCACCGGGGCCCGAGCGTCAGCAGAGCCCCGGTGGCCAGCACCGAGAGCAGGAACCCGTAGCTGCGGGACAGCCAGGGGTCGTACAGCAACAGCAGCAGGACGGCGCCCGCGAGGGCCGGGATCAACGACCTGCGCCGCCCGGTGGCGATGGCCAGCAGGGTGACGGCTCCGCAGGCCGCGGCCCGCAGCACGCTCGGCTCCGGCCGGCACACCACGACGAACCCCAGGGTCAGGGCCGCCCCGCAGAGGGCCGTCGCCCTCAACGACAGCCCGAGCCGGGGCGCCAGCCCCCGCCGCTCCGCACGCTGCGCGCCGGCCGGGGGCCCGATGAGCAGGAACAGCACCACCGTCAGGTTCGATCCGGAGACGGCCAGCAGATGCAGCAGATCGGTGGCCCGGAAGGCCTCGTGCAGGTCGGACGGCACCCGGGAGGTGTCCCCGACCACCAGGCCGGGCAGCAGCGCCCTGGCATCGGGCGCCAGCCCCTCGGTGGCCTCCCGCAGCCCCGCCCGCAGGGCCCCGGCGACCCGCTGCGCGGCATCCGGGCCGCCGGTCACCCTCGGCGGGATGTCACCGGCCGGTCGGAGCAGTGCCACAGCCCGCTCCCCTTCCCGGGCCGGCGCCAGCCGGGCCTCCACCTCGACCCGGGTCGAGGGCAGCAGCCGGGCCCAGCCCGGGTGCCCGGCCAGTACCCGGACCGGTGTCTGCACGCGGGTCGGCACACCCCCGGGGCCGGTCACCCGGGTCACCACCGCGTCCAGCGCCACGGCGGGCGGCCCGCTCCCGCTGCGGACGGTCCGGGGGTCCGAGCCGACGGTGAGCTCCACCGAGACCCGGCCGTGCTCCCCGGCCAGCCCCACCACGGGCCCGGCCCGCGCCTCGGCGCGCTGGAGCCCTGCCACCCCGGCCCCGGCGGCCGCGCACAGCAGGGCGGCGGCCACGGCCGTGCCGACCCCCCACAGCCGCTCCGGGCGCCTCCACCCGGCCGCCAGCAGCAACCCCGCACCGGCCACCGCCAGGCCCACCCCGGCGACGGTCCACCCGCCCGGCACCCCGAGCGCGACGGCAGCCGCCGCCCACGCGGCCCCGGCCGGCCCCACCAACCGAAGATCCACCGGCCCGGACTCCACGGACCGCAGACCCACGACCAGCCCGGACCCCAGCCGCCCAACCCCCTCAGGCCCCGACACCACAACCCCAGCCCCCTCGCGCCCCGACCCCAGCCGCCCGGCCCCCTCGCGCCCGGCCCCCTCGCGCCCGGTCACGGCCGGACCAGCGCACGCAGGTCGGAGAACCGCCGCTCACCGATGCCGTTGACCTGCCGGAGTTCCTCCACGGAGCGGAAGCCGCCGCGCGCCGTGCGGAAGTCGACGATGTGCTGCGCGAGCACCGGCCCGACCCCGGGCAGCCCGTCCAGCTGCGCGACCGTGGCACTGCCGAGGCTCAGCGGACCGGGACCCGGTCCCCCACCGCCCGGCGGCGGCTGCGCCGGAACGCCCACCACCACCTGTTCGCCGTCCACCAGCACCCGGGCCCGGTTGAGCCCGGAGGTGTCGGTGCCCGGCCGCACTCCCCCGGCGGCAGCCAGCGCGTCCTCCACCCGGGATCCCTGGGGCAGCCGCCGCACTCCCGGATCCCGGACCTTGCCGCTGACGTCCACCACCACCCGGGCGGCACCCGCTGCCGCGGAGGGCGCCGGAGCCGGAGCCACCACGGCGGGCGCCGTCACCGGACGCGGCCTGGCCGACCAGTACTGCTGGGCGGCGAAGCCGACCGCCGCGACCAGCACCACCGCCACGGCGGCCAGCGTCCTCGGCTCCACCGCGCACCGCGCCTGGAGCCACCCCGGCAACCGCTCCCGCACCGCGAGCCGCCGCGCGTCCCGCCCCTCCAGCCCGCCGACGACCCCGGCCACCCCGTCAGCCGGCCCCTCCAAGGGCTCCTCCGGGGCCTCGTCCACGCCCCCGAGCCCGACCCTCGCTTGGCCCCCCACCACAGACCGCGAAGAAAGCCCCGCCAACGACGCCACCACCGGCTCCGGAACCGGCACCACCCCCAAGTCCGGTGGTAATTCCGCCACCGGCCCCGGCCCCGACACCACCCCATCAGGCGGAGCCGTCAGGATCGCTTCGGCCCGGCGCCGCACGACCACAGGATCCGGCTGCGGTCGCCGCCGGTCCCGGAGCCTGCCGTCGGCCCGATGCCGGAAGCGGCCGTCGGAACCCCGGGCCCGGCCGGGCCCGCCAGCAGTCCCAGTCAGGGTCCGAGTCCGAGTCCGAGTCCGAGTCGGAGTCGGAGCCGGGATCCAACTTCGCGTTCGAGTTCGCGTTCGCGTTCGCGTTCGAGTAGTCATGCCATGACGGTATGGGCCTCCCCCGATCCCCGTTCGGAGGCATCAATTCCGGTGGATGAACGGCCCGTTGTGGATAACCCCGCCACTCGTTCCGGTGATCAGCGCGGCGAGACGACCGCCGCCAGCAGCCCCGGCCCGGTGTGCGCGCCGATCACCGCCCCGACCTCGCTGACGTGCAGCTCGACCAGCCCGGGGATCCGTTCCCGGAGCCGCTGCGCCAGCTTCTCGGCCCGCTCCGGCGCCGCCAGGTGGTGCACCGCCACATCGACGCTGCCGGAACCCGCCCGCTCGACGGCCAGCTCCTCCAGGCGCGCGATGGCCTTGGACGCCGTGCGCACCTTCTCCAGCATCTCGATCCGCCCTCCGTCCAGCGTGAGCAGCGGTTTGACGGCGAGGGCCGATCCCAGGAGCGCCTGCGCGGCCCCGATCCGGCCGCCGCGGCGGAGGTAGTCGAGGGTGTCCACGTAGAAGTAGGCCGACATCTCCGCGGCCCGCTTCTCGGCGGCGGCCACGGCCTCGTCGGCGGTCCCCCCGGCTTCGGACACCTCGGCGGCGGCCAGTGCGCAGAAGCCGAGGGCCATCGCGACCATGCCGGTGTCGACGACGCGCACGGGCACGGGTGCGGTCTTGGCGGCGACCACGGCCGCGTCGTAGGTACCGGAGAACTCGGCGGAGAGGTGCAGGCTGACGATGCCGGTCGCCCCGGCGTCCGCGGCCGCCCGGTAGGCCCGGACGAACTCCTCCGGGCTGGGGCGGGACGTGGTGACCGAGCGGCGCTTCTGCAGGGCCTGGGCGAGGCTGCGGGCCGAGATCTCGGTGCCCTCCTCCAGTGCCTCGTCGCCGAGCACCACGGTCAGGGGGACGGAGGTGATCCCGTGCCGCGCCATCGCCGCTTGAGGCAGGTAGGCCGTGGAATCGGTGACGATCGCGACATGGCGGGACATGAGCCGGAGGTTACCGCCAGAGCAGGCACTCCGGCAGCCTGGGGCCCGTGTCAGGCCCTTGCGGGTGGACCTGCGGCCCCGATCTGCGGTGCGGCCCCCGACCGGCGACCCCGCCCCGCCACGCTCCGCCCCGCCACGCCCCGACTCAGGTGGTGGGCTCCGGCCTGGCCGTCTTCTGCCAGGGATACCGCTCCGCCCGTGCTGCCGGGTTCAGCGCCGCCGGCTCGGCGGCCGGCCCCGAAGCCGGCGCCCCCGAAGCCGGCGCCCCCGAAGCCGGCGCCCCCGAGGCCGGCGGCGCCTCCGCGGCAGCCGACGGCCCGGTCGGCTTCGCGGAGCGCGCCTCAGCCGCGTCCCAGGCCGCGGCGGCGGCCGTCAGGTCGTCCACCGACTCGCGGGACCAGTCCCGCAGCGCCCCCGACTCGACCTCGATCTGTGCCGACAGGGCGGAGAGGTCGTCCTCCGCGAACCGGCGCGCGCGGTCACGCGCGGCCCACCGCAGCGAGTCCGCGGACTGGGTGATCTTGGCGGTGCGCTCCCGCAGCTCGGGAAGGCGCTCGGCGATCCGCTTGCGGTCCGGCTCCTGCTCCAGCCGCTTCAGCTCGTCGTCCAGCTCGTACCCGTGGGCACTGAGACGCTCGAACAGCGCGATCGACTCCCTGAGCGAGCCGTCCTCCTGCACTCCCCGGTACAGCGCCTGCTGCGTGGCCCGCATCGAGGTCCGCAGGTCCAGCCGCAGCTGTGCCAGCGCCGCCGGGACGCCCACCTGGCCGAGGCTCTTGGCCTTCAAGGTGGTGTCCTCCACGGTCCGCCGGGCCTGCGTGATCGTCCGGTCCACGCCTCGTTTCGCCGCGCCGACCGCCTTCACCGTGGCCCAGGCACCCAGCCCCAGGAAGGCGAACAGCATGAACAGGGCCAAGATGATGAGCACTGCGCCCGCCTCCATGAGGTTCCCTTTCCCCTGCTTCTTCCGTCCCCTCCACCGTAAACGCCACGGGCAGGCCGGGGGTTCCAATCGAACCCCCAACCTGCCCGTACGGGAACACCCCTAGTCGGAGCCCCCAGGCAGCGCCCACGCCGGGCGGGCCGCGTCAGATGACGATGTTCACCAGCTTCGGCGCGCGCACGATCACCTTGCGGATCTCCGCGCCGCCCAGCGCCGCGACGACGGCCTCGTCGGTCACGGCCAGCTGCTCCAGCTCGGTGTCCGAGATCGTCGGCGGCACCTCCAGGCGCGCCTTGACCTTGCCCTTGACCTGCACGACGCAGGTCACGGTCTCGTCCACGACGTACGCCGGGTCGGCCACCGGGAAGTCCTGGTGGACCACCGAGTCGCTGTGGCCCAGCCGGTGCCACAGCTCCTCCGCGATGTGCGGCGCCAGCGGCGCCACCAGCAGCACCAGCCGCTCGGCGACGGAGCGCTCCAGCGGGCGGCCCGCCTTCGTCAGGGCGTTGTTCAGCTCGGTGATCTTCGCGATGGCGGTGTTGAAGCGCAGGCCGGCCAGGTCCGCGCCGACTCCGTCGATCGCCTTGTGCAGCGCCCGCAGGGTGTCCTCGGCGGGCTCCGCGTCGACGACCGTGACCGCGCCCGTCTCCTCGTCCACCACATTGCGCCACAGGCGCTGCAGCAGGCGGTACTGGCCGACCACGGCGCGGGTGTCCCACGGCCGGGAGACGTCCAGCGGGCCCATCGCCATCTCGTACAGGCGCAGGGTGTCCGCGCCGTACTCCTCGCAGATCTCGTCGGGCGTGACGGCGTTCTTCAGGGACTTGCCCATCTTGCCGTGCTCGCGCTTGACGGGTTCGCCCTGGTAGAAGTACCCGCCGTCGCGCTCCTCGACCTCGGCCGCCGGGACGTAGACGCCGCGCGCGTCGGTGTACGCGTACGCCTGGATCATGCCCTGGTTGAACAGCTTGTGGAACGGCTCGGCCGAGGAGACGTGGCCCAGGTCGAACAGGATCTTCGACCAGAAGCGCGCGTACAGCAGGTGCAGCACCGCGTGCTCGGCGCCGCCGACGTACAGGTCGACGCCGCCGTGCGGGGCGTTCTCGCTGGGGCCCATCCAGTACTGCTCGACCGCCGGGTCGACCAGCGCCTCGGAGTTGGTCGGGTCCAGGTAGCGCAGCTCGTACCAGCAGGAACCGGCCCAGTTCGGCATGGTGTTGGTCTCGCGGCGGTAGCGCTTGACGCCCTCGCCGCGGCCCAGGTCCAGCTCCACGTTGACCCACGCCTCGTTGCGCGACAGCGGGGTCTCCGGCTTCGACGTGGCGTCGTCGGGCTCGAAGGTGCGCGGGGAGTAGTCCTCGACCTCCGGCAGTTCCAGGGGCAGCATCGACTCGGGCAGCGGGTGCGCGACGCCGTCCTCGTCGTAGACGACCGGGAAGGGCTCTCCCCAGTAGCGCTGGCGGCTGAACAGCCAGTCGCGCAGCCGGAAGTTGACGGTTCCCTCGCCGATGCCCCGCCCGGTCAGCCAGTCGGTGATCGCGGCCTTGGCCTCGACGACGCCCAGGCCGTCCAGGGAGATGCCGTCGCCCGTCGAGTTGACGATCGTGCCGTCGTACGAGGAGAAGGCGTCGTCCCACTCCGCCGGGTCGGCGTCGCGGTCGTCGGAGGGCGCCACGACGCAGCGCATCGGCAGCTCGAAGGCCTGCGCGAACGCGAAGTCGCGGGTGTCGTGCGCGGGGACGGCCATGATCGCGCCGGTGCCGTAGCCCATCAGGACGTAGTCGGCGATGAAGACCGGGACCGGCTCGCCGCTGACGGGGTTGATCGCGAACGCACCGGTGAAGACGCCGGTCTTGTCCTTGGCTTCCGCCTGGCGCTCGACGTCCGACTTGGAGGCGGCCTGCTTGCGGTACGCGTCGACGGCCTCGCCGGGGGTCGCGGCTCCGCCGGTCCACACCTGGCGGGTGCCCTCGGGCCACTCGGCCGGGACGATCTTCTCGACCAGTTCGTGCTCGGGCGCCAGCACCATGTACGTGGCGCCGAACAGCGTGTCGGGACGGGTGGTGAACACCGTGATGGCGTCGTCGCCGACCGCGAAGTCGACGCGCGCGCCCTCGCTGCGGCCGATCCAGTTGCGCTGCTGCAGCTTGATGGCCTCGGGCCAGTCCAGCGCGTCCAGGTCGTCCAGCAGGCGGTCGGCGAAGGCCGTGATCCGCATGTTCCACTGGCTCAGCTTGGACTTGAAGACGGGGAAGTTGCCGCGCTCGGACCGGCCGTCCGCGGTGACCTCCTCGTTGGCCAGTACGGTGCCCAGCCCGGGGCACCAGTTCACGGGCGCGTCGGAGGCGTAGGCCAGCCGGAAGTCGTTCAGGACGTCCGCGCGCTCGCCGGCGGTCAGGCCGGCCCAGGCGCGGCCGCCGGGCACCTCGCGGGAGCCGTCCTCGAAGGAGGCGACCAGCTCGGCGATCGGGCGGGCCTTCTTCGCGTCGGCGTCGTACCAGGAGTTGTAGATCTGCAGGAAGATCCACTGGGTCCACTTGTAGTAGTCCGGGTCGATCGTCGCGAACGAGCGGCGGCGGTCGTGGCCCAGACCCAGCCGGCGCAGCTGGACCTTCATGTTCTCGATGTTGGCCTCGGTCGAGACCCGCGGGTGCGTGCCGGTCTGCACGGCGTACTGCTCGGCCGGCAGGCCGAAGGCGTCGAAGCCCAGGGTGTGCAGGACGTTGTGGCCGGTCATCCGCTGGTGGCGCGCGTACACGTCGGTGGCGATGTACCCGAGCGGGTGGCCGACGTGCAGCCCCGCGCCGGACGGGTACGGGAACATGTCCATGATGAACTTCTTGGGACGCGCGACGACCGCCGCGTCCCCTGCCAGGTCACCGGTGGGGTTGGGGGCCTCGTACGTGCCCTGCGCGTCCCATACGTCCTGCCAGCGTGCCTCGATGTCGGCGGCCATGGCAGCCGTGTAGCGGTGCGCCTCGGCCGCCTCGGGGGCCGGGGTGTTCGTCTCGCTCATGATTTCTGAAGCTCCATCGATCGTCTCTGCCGTCTCTGCTGCCCAAACGAAAAAACCCCTCGCACAGGAGGGGGCGCCGCGCCGATGCCGACCGTCTCGAAGGGTCGGTACTGATCAGCGCGGCTCGGTAAGCAGAAGGCGTACGGCACGCATGGCGTCAGGGTACCGCAGCGGCCCCCAGGGGCGCTCGGTCGTTCCACGGTCCGGGCACGACGAGAAGCGGGCCACCCGATCCGGGTGGCCCGCTTCTTCACTGTGGAGCTAAGGAGAATTGAACTCCTGACCTCCTGCATGCCATGCAGGCGCTCTACCAACTGAGCTATAGCCCCTTGTTCTGCCTGCCGCTTCGGTTTCCCTTGCCGGTTCCCCTTGGCGACGTCCCAAACATTACACGGTCATGGCCCTGGTCCAAAAATCGGTTTCACCGACTCCGGGGCCATGTCCGAAAACACCCGATCCGTCACGCTCTCGCCGTTGTCGCGGTCGGCGCGGCCGTCACGCCCTCGCGAACTGGTAGAACCGCTTGAGCGTGCAGTGCTCGTCGAGCAGCCGGCCGTAGATCGGCTCCCCTTCCAGTTCGCGGTAGGTCTCGATCGGGTCGCCTTTTATGATCAGCGCCCGGGCGCATTCCTCGCACCAGTACTGGTAGTCGGGATTGACCGGGTCCATGTCCCGCACGATCGGCGTGCCGTTGTTGCACCAGTCGCACCGCCGCCGGTGTGCACCCATCCGTCAGCGACTCCCTCCCGCATCGGGCCGTAGTGTCCCCTCCGGCCGTCCGATTCTGCCATGCCGGTACGGGCCAGGTCAGCAAGCACAGAGGGGACAAACGCAAGGATCCCGCCCCCTGTTGGGGACGGGATCCTTCACTGTGGAGCTAAGGAGAATTGAACTCCTGACCTCCTGCATGCCATGCAGGCGCTCTACCAACTGAGCTATAGCCCCGCTCTCCGCGACGCTCCCCCCGTTTCCGGTGTTCTGCGCTGCGAACAAGAAGAACTCTAGCCTGTGACCAGCCGGAAAGTGAAATCCGGGTGGGAGCCTCCGCGAGCAGCGCTCAGTCGTCGTCGCCGAGCACCGGTTCCGGCAGCGTGCCGGCGTTGTGCTCCATCAGACGCCAGCCGCGCGCGCCTTCGCCGAGGACGGACCAGCAGCAGTTGGAGAGCCCGCCGAGACCCTCCCAGTGGTACGAGTCCAGGCCCAGCAGGCGGCCGATGGTCGTACGGATGGTCCCGCCGTGGCTGACCACCACCAGCGTGCCGCCTTCCGGCAACCGGTCGGCGTGGCTCAGCACCAGCGGCGCGGCCCGGTCGGCGACCTCGGTCTCCAGCTCACCGCCGCCGCGGCGGACGGCCTCGCCGCGCTTCCACGCCGCGTACTGCTCGCCGTACTTCCCAAGGATCTCGTCGTGCGTGAGGCCCTGCCACTCGCCCGCGTACGTCTCGCGCAGCGCCGCGTCGTGCAGCACCGGGAGGCCCGTGATCGCGGCCAGCTCGGCCGCCGTGGCGGAGGCCCGCAGAAGGTCGGAGGCCACGATGGCGTCCGGCTTCAGCGAGGCGAGCAGCCGTGCGGCGCGGCGCGCCTGCGCCACACCCGTCTCGGTCAGCTCGATGTCCGTGGACCCCTGGAAGCGGCGCTCCAGGTTCCACGAGGTCTGGCCGTGCCGCCAGAGGACGATCTTCCTGCCGGTCCTGCCGGAGCCGGACGACCCGGCCGCCCCGGCCGATGCGGTCGTGCCCGTGTCGGTCGCGCTCAGAACAGATCACCGTCCAGTTCGTCGTCACCGGCCGTCGCGCGCAGCTTGGCGTGCTCCTCGGCCTTGCCGATGGTGAGCTTGGCGTCCTCGGGAAGCTCGATCTCGGGGCAGTCCTTCCACAGGCGCTCCAGCGCGTAGAAGACACGCTCCTCGCTGTGCTGGACGTGCACGACGATGTCGACGTAGTCGAGCAGGATCCAGCGGGCGTCGCGGTCGCCCTCACGGCGCACCGGCTTGGCGCCGAGCTCCTTGAGCAGGCGCTCCTCGATCTCGTCGACGATCGACTTGACCTGACGGTCGTTGGGCGCGGAGGCGAGCAGGAAGGCGTCGGTGATCGACAGCACGTCGCTGACGTCGTACGCGATGATGTCGTGCGCGAGCCGGTCGGCCGCGGCCTGGGCGGCGGCGGTGATGAGCTCGATGGAGCGGTCCGTGGCGGTCACTGGCCATGCTTTCGGGTTGGCGGGCAGATCCTTACAAGGGTCTCATGTACCGCCGACACCGCCCGCGCGGAACGTTCCGCGCGGGCGAAATCACAGCTCAGGGACGTCTCCCGGCCCTCTCCGGGGCCTCAGGACGCCTTGTAGTCCTTGCCGAGGACCACCACGACGTCGGCGTTCACGACGTTCTCCGCCTTCTTGACGGCGGTCTCCGGCAGCCCCAGCGTCTTGGCCACCTCGACGGCCCGGTCCCGCTGGGCGTCGTCCTGGTACGTGATCTGCGAGGCCGCCGCCGTCTTGTCGGCCTTGCCGCCGTCGACGAAGGTGTAGCCGCCGTTCAGCAGCACGGCCTTCGCCGCGAGCTGCGTCTTCTCGTCCCCGGTGGCGTCCTTGAGGCCGACGCGGGGGCTGGCGCCGGGCTGCGCCGCGGTGAAGGAGCCGCCGAGGACCTCGTTGACGACCTTCTTGTTGGCCTCGTCCGTGAGGCCGCCGTCGGGCTTCACCCCGAGCACGTCGGTGCGGTAGGCGCCCACCTTGGCGTGCGCTCCGATCCGCGAGAGCAGGCCGCCGAGGTTCTGTGCGTTCAGCGCCGGGTCCAGGATCTGGCCCATGCTGTCGATCGTGGTGGCCGCCGCCTTCGGGTCGCTCGGGATCTTGCGCAGGACGGCGTACAGCACCTTGCCGAGGCGCTCCAGCTGCTTGGCCTCCGGCTCGCCCTGCCCCCGGTGGGTGGCGTACGCGACGGCCATCGCGCCGTTGAGGCTCTGCTTGGGGCCCTGGCCCACGGCCGGGGTCTTGGCCTGGTCGTCGGCCGGGACGGCGGTGTCGGTGTCGGCCTCGATGCCGCCGACCAGCTCGACCAGGCTTTCCAGGAAGGGGGTGTCCAGGCGCCACGTGCCGCCGATGTGGGTGCCCAGGACGGAGTCGAGGGCCTCGCGGGTGCCGAGCCCGCCCTCCTCGACGGACTTGCCGAGGGCCGTGCCCGTGCCGTCCGCCTTGGGGACGCCGAGGGTGTTCGGCAGCAGGACGGTGGCGCCCTGCTCGGTGGTGACGTTGTCGACGAGCAGCGCCGTCGAGGTGCCGCCCTTCTTGGTGTTGAGGACGTGCACGACGATCATGTCGCGCTTCTGCGCGCCGGCGGCGGACGCGGGGCTCTTCTTCGTACCCGGGCCGTCGAGGAAGGGCAGCTTGCCTGCGTACCAGAGGTAGCCGAGGCCGCCGACGACGAACAGGGCGAGGACAACGATCAGCGCGACCACCCTGTTGCGGCCGCGGCGGCGGATCTCCTCGCGGCGCTCGGTGCGGCTCTCGGTGAAGGCGAGCCAGTCGATGACGTCCTCGGACTCCTCGTCCGGCTGGTCGATGAAGGCGAACATCTCGGTGCGGTAGTCGCGGCCCGCCTCGGAGCCGTCGTCGGGCCTGCGCGGCTCGGGGACCTGTGCCGTACGGGGTTCCGGGGCCGGCTCGGGTTCCGGTGCGGGGGCCGGCGGCGCCTGCGGGGCGGTCTGCTGCGGGATCCACTGCTGGGTCTGCTGCGTGTCGTACCCGTACCCGGGGGCCGCGGCGGGGGCGTACTGGTCCTGGCCGTAGTCCTGCTGCGGGTAGCCCGGGGCGGCCTGCTGCTGCGGGTAGTACTGCTGCTGGGGCTGCTGGCCGTACGCCTGGTAGTCGTAGCCGTACTGCTGGTCGTACTGCTGGTCGTACTGCTGCTGTTCGTACGAGGGAGCGGGCTGCTGTCCGTACTGAGGAGCCGTGGCGGCGGACTGCGCGGGCGCCTGGCCGTACACCGGCTGCCCGTACGCGTCGTAGCCGATGAGCTGCTGCTCCTGGGCTGCGTGCGGATCGTACCGGTCGTGCGGATCCTGTCGGTCGTTCACCGCGGGGCCCCTCTCTCCGAAGCGGAAGCTCAGGCTCCCCGATACAGCTCACGCTTGTCGATGTAGCGCACGACACCGTCCGGTACCAGGTACCAGACAGGATCCCCCTGGGCGACCCGCGCACGGCAGTCCGTGGACGAGATCGCCAGCGCGGGCACCTCCACGAGGGAGACGCCGCCCTCCGGCAGGCCGTCGTCGGTGAGCACGTGGCCCGGCCGGGTCACTCCGATGAAGTGCGCGAGCGAGAAGAGCTCCTCGGCGTTGCGCCAGGTGAGGATCTGCGCGAGGGCGTCGGCGCCGGTGATGAAGAACAGGTCGGCGTCGTCGTTCAGCGCCTTGAGGTCCCGCAGGGTGTCGATCGTGTACGTCGCACCGCCCCGGTCGATGTCGATGCGGCTGACCGAGAACTGGGGGTTCGAGGCCGTCGCGATGACCGTCATGAGGTAGCGGTCCTCGGCGGGCGACACGGCCCTCTGCGACTTCTGCCACGGCTGGCCCGTCGGTACGAACACCACCTCGTCGAGGTGGAACAGCGCGGCCACTTCGCTGGCGGCCACCAGGTGTCCGTGGTGGATCGGGTCGAATGTCCCGCCCATCACGCCGAGCCGGCGCTTGACCGGACCGGTAGGCATTTCCTGCTCTCCCATGAGCGCAGAGCCTACTGGCCCGGTGGAGCGGTGAGGACCCGCATTCGAGCGCCTGCGCGAGCGCTCTAGCGGTCGCGGTTCAGGCGCGTGGTCACCCACAGCATCAGCAGCAGGATGAACAACGCGCCGCCACCGGTCAGGTACGGGCTCAGGCTGTCGTGGTTGCCGCCGTGCTGCTCGGCACCCTCCGAGGCGAGAACGACCAGGTTGTGGGCGGTGGTGGAGAGGCTCATCAGGCAGGTACCTATCGAGTCGGGGAGCGAGCGGAGACTTCGCTCACATCGTATGCGGGGGCCTGGGGCACGCTCATGCCGACTCAGGCGTTGGAGAGGATAGACGCAGAAGCGGACAGGTCGATCAAGGGGGAGGGCGCTATGACGGACACGGGTTTCGAGAAGGTACCGGCGCGGAACCGCAGGAGGTTCCCCGGTATTTCCTCGCGGGCGTACGAACATCCGGCGGACCGCTCGGCGCTGGTCGCGCTGCGCAAGCTGAGCGGCTTCGACACGGTGTTCAAGGCGCTGAGCGGGCTGCTGCCGGAGCGCAGCCTGAGGCTGCTGTTCCT
Source organism: Streptomyces sp. NPDC028314 (assembly GCF_055565795.1). Lineage (NCBI taxonomy): Bacteria > Bacillati > Actinomycetota > Actinomycetes > Kitasatosporales > Streptomycetaceae > Streptomyces > Streptomyces sp. NPDC028314. Next base: position 405,309 of record NZ_JBVHTP010000004.1, on the reverse strand, counting down.
GTCGGAGTCGGTGCGCGTGGGCGAGACCCAGTTCCCGCATCTGCACGAGATGCTCCGCGACGCCTGTTACATCCTGGACCTGGAGAAGGTCCCGCAGATGTACGTGCAGCAGGATCCGAAGCCCAATGCCATGTGCATCGGGCTGGACGAGCCGATCATCGTGGTGACGACGGCCCTGGTGGAGCTGCTCGACGAGGAGGAAATGCGGGCTGTGGTGGGCCACGAGGTGGGCCACGCGCTGTCCGGGCACGCCGTGTACCGCACGATCCTGCTGTTCCTGACGAATCTGGCGCTGAAGGTGGCGTGGATCCCGCTGGGCAATGTGGCGATCATGGCGCTGGTCACCGCGCTGCGCGAGTGGTTCCGCAAGTCGGAGCTCTCGGCGGACCGGGCCGGGCTGCTGGTGGGGCAGGACGTGAACGCCTCGATGCGCGGGCTGATGAAGATCGCGGGCGGCAACCACCTCCACGAGATGAATGTGGACGCCTTCCTGGCCCAGGCCGAGGAGTACGAGGCGAGCGGTGATCTGCGCGACTCCGTGCTCAAGATCCTCAACATGCTGCCGCGTACGCACCCCTTCACCACGGTCCGCGCCGCCGAGCTGAAGAAGTGGTCGCAGCACCGCGACTACCAGCGGATCATGGACGGCCACTACCCGCGGCGGGACGAGGACAAGGACACCTCGGTGAGCGACTCCTTCCGGCAGTCCGCCTCGCACTACGCCGATTCGGTGCGCACCAGCAAGGACCCGCTGATGAAGCTGGTGGGCGACATCGCCGGCGGAGCGGGCGACCTGGGCGGCAAGCTCCGCGACCGGTTCACGGGAGCCGGGGGCGGTGCACCGGGCAGCGGAACCGCGGGCGGCGCCGGCGAGGGCAAGGACGCCCGGGGCGGCGCTACGGGGCAGCAGGACTGACGACGCCCGGCGCGGGCTCCAGCGGGGGCGTCGCGGGCTCCACCGGGGGCTCCGGGGGCATGGGGGTCGCCGGCGGGCCCGTGGCCGGTGCCAGGACGCCGCACAGCCCGGCGGTCCGCCTCGGGTGGCCGCTGGCGTACGGGTCGCTCGCGGCCGGGCCGACGGTGGTCGGTCCGGCCCCGGCCGGCAGCGGGCGGAAGCCCGGCGCCGGGTCGGCGGAGCAGTCCTGCGGCCCGGCCATCACGTAGGCCGAGACCAGCTCCGCCCGGCGGGCCGTGAGGTCGTCGCGGTCGAAGCGCAGCCGCAGCTCGCGGCGGACGGTGAAGAGCGAGGCCCCGTCGGCCGCGGAGGGCTGTCCGGCCGCCGGGCGCACGACGTACACGAAGGTGTGGTCGGTGGTCACCTCCAGTACGTCGGGGGTCACCTCCTGGTAGTTCAGGGTGCCGCTCACCCGGACCCTGGACTCGGCCAGGGCGGTGCCGGGGTCGAAGCGGACCAGCCAGCCGGTGGCCGCGTGCCGGCCGTCTCCGGCCGGCGCCGTCATGCTCCGGTCGAACTGCGCCAGCTGGTCGGGGTCGAGCAGGACCCGGACGGGCCGCGAGGCGCTGCCGGCCAGCACGTCCGGGTCCAGCGAGGACTGCACCAGGTAGTCCTTGGCGACGGACAGCGCGGAGATGATCTGGCTCTCGGTGAAGTGGTGGGTGCGGCGTACGGCCGGCAGGGTGATCCCGGCGGCCCCGACGCGGTACTCGGCCGCCGGGCTGTTCGCGATCAGGTCGGCCGGGCGCCCGCCGGGCACGGCGGCGGCCGGTGCGAGCGGGACGACGGTGCTGCTGAGCGGTTCGGCGGCGCCGCCCGCCCGGGGTACGTACGGGTTGCGCAGGCCCATGTAGACGGCGGCCGCGAAGGCCGTGGCGATGAGCAGCACGAGCAGCATGCCCTGCCGGGCACCCCGGCCCGGGGCCCCGGTGCGGTGCCCCGATCCGCCACCGCCCGACCAGATGGAACGGCTGCGTACGGCCCGGGCGTGCTCGCCCATGCGTTCCTCGGCGGAGTACTCCTGGAGCCGGGCAGCCCGCACGAAGTCCTCGTCGAAGACCACCGAGCGGTACTCGTCGGTGCGGAACTCGTCGTCGCCACCGCCGATGTTCTCGGGGGTGCCGTTGGGTGGATCTCCTGGAACGGCCATCGCTTCTCCCCGCTGTCCCCGCTTCAGAGAAGCCCCCGGCTCCGAAGAACGCGAGTGGGGTCGTACCTTCAGGGTTGGCGGCCCGCGGGGTACGTAAACGCTCCGGCGCCCGTGACTTCGCGCAGCGGGGTGCTGGCCGGTGCCGGAGCGGGCTCGGAGCCGCCCGAGGCGCTGCGGTAGACGGCGCTGAAGGCGAGCGCGATCATGCCGAGGCCCATCACGAAGGCGAGCACCCAGGCGACGGGGCGCAGCCAGGGGGCCCGGCCGCGGTAGGGACGCAGGCTGCCGCCGTAGGCGCCGTAGGGGCCTTCCGCGTAGCCGTAGCCGTAGTGGCCCTGTTCCCAGCCGGGTTCGTCGATGCCGTACCCGTCGGGATGGCCGTAGCCGTAACCGTCGTAGTCGTCGTCGGCGGTCCAGCCGCCCGCGACACGGGCGGCCTCGGCCTCGGCGCGCGCCCGGTCGGCGGCCCGCTGGCGCTCGGCCGCGCTCGGTTCATGGATCTCGGCGTTCCGGACGAAGGCCTCGTCGAACACCACGGAGGCGAAGTCCTGATCCGCGCCTCCGCGGTCGTCGTCGGGCTCCCCGTCGTCCGGGAACGGCTTGCCCCCCACGTCGTCCGGCACGGGACCAGCGTAGACCTGGGGGGCCGCTTTGGGCAGGGTGTGCGCCGAAATCCGGCCACACCACGTCCGGGGGCCGACTACCGAACGTGACCGTCACCGGTGACGATGTACTTGGTGGAGGTGAGCTCGGGAAGGCCCATCGGGCCCCGGGCGTGCAGCTTCTGGGTGGAGATCCCGATCTCCGCGCCGAAGCCGAACTGGCCACCGTCCGTGAACCGGGTGGATGCGTTCACCGCCACAGTGGTCGAATCGACCAGCTGGGTGAACCGGCGCGCGGCGGCCTGCGAGGTGGTGACGATCGCCTCGGTGTGTCCGGAGGTCCAGCGGCGGATGTGGGTGACGGCGTCGTCGAGGGAGTCCACGACGGCGGCGGCGATGTCGTAGGAGAGGTACTCGGCGGCCCAGTCCTCGTCGGTGGCGGGCAGCGCGGTGACCTTGGTCCCTTCGGCGTAGGCGAGCACCTCGCCGTCACCGTGGACGGTCACCCCGGCGTCCGCGAGCGCGTCCAGGGCCAGCGGCAGGAAGGCCGCGGCGATGTCCCGGTGGACCAGGAGGGTCTCGGCGGAGTTGCAGACGGAGGGCCGCTGCGCCTTGGAGTTGATGAGGATGTCCACGGCCATGCCGAGATCGGCCTGGGCGTCGACGTAGACGTGGCAATTGCCGGTACCGGTCTCGATGACCGGGACGATGGACTCCTCGACGACGGTCTTGATCAGGGAGGCTCCGCCGCGCGGGATCAGTACGTCGACCAGGCCGCGGGCGCGCATCAGCTCGCGGACGGAGTCGCGGGACTCGCCGGGGACGAGCTGGATCGCGTCGGCGGGCAGCCCGGCGGACTCGATGGCGTCGCGGAGGATGGCGACGAGGGCCGCGTTCGAGGCGTAGGCGGAGGAACTGCCGCGCAGGAGAACGGCGTTGCCGGACTTGAGGCAGAGCGCGGCGGCGTCGACGGTGACGTTGGGGCGGGCCTCGTAGATGATGCCGACTACACCGAGCGGGACCCGGATCTGGCGCAGGTCGATGCCGTTGGGGAGGGTCGAGCCGCGGACGACCTCGCCGACGGGGTCGGGCAGGGCGGCGACGTCGCGGACGTCGGAGGCGATGGCGCGGACCCGCTCCGGGGTGAGGGTGAGGCGGTCGATCACGGTCTCGCTCGTGCCGGCCTCGCGGGCCTTGCCGGTGTCGACGGCGTTGGCCTCGACGATCTCGGCCGTACGGGCCTCCAGCGCGTCCGCGATGGCCAGCAGGGCCGTGTCCTTGGCGGACCGCGGGAGCGGGGCGATGGCCGCGGCCGCCGTCCGGGCGGCTTGCGCGGTGGCGAGAACGGGCGAGGTGGCGGTGGCGTCGTCGAGCGAGGTCATGCCGCCAGGGTAAGCCCCTCCCGCCCCGGCCCCGAGGGGGTTCCACCCCCCGAGACACCCCGCTGCGCGGAGCCCTCCCCCACCCGCAGACGACGGACTGGCCACACGCACCGGCCCCGCCCCGCGCACGACGGACGGAGTCCGGCGCAGCGGCGCGAAGCCGGGGAGGCGCCCCCGCGCCGAGCCGCGCGCGTAGTACACGAGCGGCGCGCGTAATGCACGAGCGGCGCGTCTAATACGGGTGCACTCCCACCGGGTGGGCCGGGGGCGGGCCGTAGCCCTCGGCCACGCGCTGGTGGTAGGTCGCGCGGTCGATGACCTCCAGGCCGACGATCTCCCACGGCGGGAGCTGCGCCGAGGAGCGGTGTTCGCCCCAGAGCCGGAGGGCGACGGCCGCCGCGTCGTGGAGGTCGCGGGCCTCCTCCCAGTACCGGATCTCGGCGTGGTCGTCGGCGTACCGGCTGGTCAGCAGGAAGGGGTGGTCGTGGGCGAGCTGTTCCAGCCCGCGCCGGACCTCGGACAGCGGCGCCGGCTTGCCGGAGACGCTCAGGGTGACGTGCCAGAGGCGGGAGGCGTCCGGCTCGTCCCCGCATCCGCCCCCGCCAACGCCGCCGTCACCGTCCCCGGTGCCGACGCTGGTCAGCGCTCGTCTCACCAGCCGCCTCCTGTCTGCGCTACGCGTGTCCGCCCCTCACAGTTGACCAGTCCTTGGCCGACCGCGCGGCGGTTTTGCCGAACCTCAGCCCTGCAGCAGGACCAGATCGTCACGGTGGACCACCTCGCGCTCGTACGCGGGTCCGAGCTCCCGCGCGAGCTCTCGGGTGGAGCGGCCCAGGAGCTGCGGGAGCTCCTTGGCGTCGAAGTTGACCAGGCCCCTGGCCACGGCCCGGCCGTCGGCGGAGCGCAGTTCGACCGGGTCCCCGGCGACGAACTCGCCCTCGACGGCGGCGATTCCGGCGGGCAGCAGCGAGCTGCCGCGCTCGGTGACGGCGCGGACCGCCCCGTCGTCCAGTACGAGGTGTCCCTGCGGGGTCGACGCGTGCTGGAGCCACAGCAGCCGGTCGGCCGAGCGGCGGCCCGTGGAGTGGAAGAGGGTGCCGGTCGCGCGTCCCGCCAGGGCGTCGGCGGCGTAGCTGGCGGAGGTCAGGACCACGGGGATGCCGGCGGCCGCGGCGATGCGGGCGGCCTCGACCTTGGTGACCATGCCGCCGGTGCCCACGCCCGCCTTTCCGGCGCTGCCGATGGAGACGTGGGCGATGTCCTCGGGGCCGTGCACCTCGTCGATGCGGGTGGTGCCGGCGAGGGAGGGGTCCCCGTCGTAGAGGCCGTCCACGTCCGACAGCAGCACCAGCAGGTCGGCGCGGACGAGGTGGGCGACGAGGGCGGCGAGCCGGTCGTTGTCGCCGAAGCGGATCTCGTCCGTGGCGACGGTGTCGTTCTCGTTGACGACCGGGAGGGCGCCCATGTCGAGGAGCTGGTCCAGAGTCCGGTAGGCGTTGCGGTAGTGCGCGCGCCGGCTGGTGTCGTCGGTGGTCAGCAGCACCTGGCCGACGCGGACGCCGTAGCGGGCGAAGGAGGCGGTGTACCGGGCGACCAGCAGGCCCTGGCCGACGCTGGCGGCGGCCTGCTGACGGGCCAGGTCCTTGGGGCGACGGCGCAGGCCGAGCGGGGAGAGTCCGGCCGCGATGGCGCCGGAGGAGACCAGGACGATCTCCTTCTCGCCGCCGCTGCGGGCCTTGGCCAGTACGTCGACCAGCGCGTCGACCCGGTCCGCGTCGAGCCCTCCGGCGGCGGTGGTCAGGGAGGAGGAGCCGACCTTGACCACGATCCTGCGGGCGTCCACGACGCTCTGCCTAGCCGCTGACACGTCTGTCCCCTTGCCCCTTGCCTGATGGTTCCCCGGCACCTCTGCGGGAGGTGCCGGGACCTCAATCTACGGGGTGGCCCGGCGGGGCCGCTCGCGGGTTTCAGAGCGTGGACGAGCCGCGGACCGGCTCCGGCTCCGCGGCCCGGGCGGTACCCGGGACCAGGATCTTGCGGGACAGCAGGAAGGTGAACGGGATGGCCACGACGGCGGCGACCAGCGGCGCGATCCGGGTGTCCATCCCGGCCCAGGTGACCAGGGCGTACAGGCCGACCGACTGGATCACGTAGTTGGTGATGTTCGTCAGCGGGAAGAGCGCGAACTTCTTCCACGTGGGCCGGGTCCGGTAGGTGAAGTAGGTGTTCATGAAGAACGAGCCGACCATCGACAGCAGGAAGGCGAGCGTGTAGGCGGCGAAGTACGGCATCCACGGGTGCAGGAGCAGGTAGATGCCGAAGAAGGTGCCGGTGTTGACCCCGCCCACGAGGGCGAAGCGGACGATCTGGCCGAGCTGGTCCCGCCGGCTGCTCGGGGCCGGCGCGGTGTCCGGGGTCACCGGGGTGTTCCCCGTCACCGCAGGGTCCTCGGTCGCCGGGGTGTTCCCCGTCACCGCAGGATCCTCGGTCGCCGGGGTGTTCTCCGTCACCGGGGTCTTCTCGGTCATCGGGGGCTGCGCTCCGCGACGACGGCCTCGGACACGCCCGGGACGTGCTCCGCGCCGTGCGCCTCCTTGACGAGGAAGTGCGGGCGGCGCTTGGTCTCGTAGTAGATGCGGCCGATGTACTCGCCGATCAGCCCCAGCATGATCATCTGTACGCCGCCCAGCCCCGTGATGAGCGCCACGAGAGTGACGTATCCCGGGGACTCGACGCCGTTGGTGATCGCCATGACGGTGATCCACAGGGCGTACAGGCCGGTCAGGGCCACCAGCGACACGCCGAGCCAGATCCCGATCCGCAGCGGCCGGTTGTTGAAGGAGATCAGCCCGTCCATGGCGTAGTTCAGCAGGGAGCCGAACTTCCACTTCGTCTCGCCGGCCTCGCGCTGCGCGTTGCGGTAGTCGAAGTGGACGGTGTCGAAGCCGATCCAGGAGAAGAGCCCCTTGGAGAAGCGGTTGTACTCCGGCAGCGACAGCAGGGCGTCCACGGCCGGGCGCGACAGCAAGCGGAAGTCCCCGACGCCGTCGGTGAGCTCGACGTCGACCCAGCGGTTGACGCCGCGGTAGTAGAGGCGGCTGAGCGCTGAGCGGACCTTCTTGTCGCCCTCGCGCGTGCGCCGGGCGATGATCTGGTCGTGGCCCTGCCGGTAGTAGTCGAGCATGGTGGCGATCAGCTCGGGCGGGTGCTGGAGGTCCGCGTCCATGATCACCACGGCGTCGCCGGTGGCCTCGCGGAGCCCGGCGAGCATGCCCGCCTCCTTGCCGAAGTTCCGGCTGAAGGAGACGTAGCGCGTCTGGTCGCTGTACGCGGCGGCGATCTTGCGGAGCTTTTCGAGGGTGCCGTCGCGACTGCCGTCGTCGACGTAGCAGACCTCGTACTCGATGGGCAGGGCGTCCAGAACCCTGCGGATCTCCACGTCGAAGCTGTCGATGACGGCCTCTTCGTTGTAGCAAGGGACAACTACGGACAGCTTCGTCATGAACACTTCCTGCTGGATCCGAACGGGTGATTGTCGACGACCGGACCCGCCACTCACCTCTTCCTTAGAAGTATGCACGCCGAGGGTCGGCCTGCCTGAGTCGCGTGCGGTACACGGTAGCTTTGACGGGATAAGCGGAATGGAACTTAGGGATCGAGGTGCACGTGCCTGACGTCTCCGTGGTCGTCATCGTCTACAACGACGCAGAGCGTCTGCCGACAGCCGTCCAGTCGGTTTTGGACCAAACCCTGCACGGGGTCGAAGTCGTGATCGTGGACGACTGCAGCAAGGACCGTTCCTTCTCGGTCGCCAAGGAACTCGAAACGGCGCATCCGGGGAGAGTGCGCGCCTTCCAGCTGCCCGAGAACAGCGGCGGCTGCGGCGCGCCGCGCAATCACGGCATCAAGCAGGCCACCGGTACGTACGTCATGTTCCTGGACAGCGACGACGTGCTGGAACGAAACGCCTGCCGGAACATGCTGGCCGCCGCCGAGCGCACCGGCTCCGACCTGGTGTCGGGCATGTGCGTCCGTGTGCACCTGGACAACCGGTGGGGCAAGACCACCGAGTGGTACCCGTGGATCTACTCGCACACCCGCACCCTGGAGTCGATCACCGAGTACCCCGACCTGCTGGTGTACGACACCCTCTCCACGAACAAGTGCTACCGGCGCTCGTTCCTGCTGGAGCAGGGCCTGGAGTTCCCGGTGGGCATCCACTACGAGGACCTGCTGTTCTCCGCGCAGGCCTACGTGGCCGCCCGCCGCATCACGCTGATCCCGAACCACGTGTACTTCTGGAACGTGGTCGAGAAGGCCGAAGCGAAGTCGATCAGCAACCGGCGCCACGAGATCGCGAACTTCGTCCACCGGATGGAGATCCACCGCCGCGTCGACGAGCTGCTCGCCGCCAAGGGCCACGCGGAGATCAAGTCCGCGAAGGACGCCAAGTTCCTCAAGCACGACCTGGTGCTGCACCTGCGCGACCTGCCGCTGCTCGGTGACGCCTACCGCCAGGAGTTCGCCCGCCTCGCCAACGGCTATCTGGCGGGGATCGACCCTGCGGCGTACGAGAACGTCACCTACCTCCAGGCCATCTGCGCCTACCTGCTGGGCAAGGAGGACTGGGACAACCTGCTCCCGGCCGCCGACGCGATGACCAACAAGGGCCGGCTGTCGTCCCCGCTCGCGGAGCGCGACGGGCGCGTCTACTGGTGCGCCGAACACATCGACGGCCCCGACCTGGCCGACGCCGCCGAGGCCCGCCGGATACTGGATGTCACCGAGCAGGGCTTCCACACCACCCCTCTCGGCTCGCTGACCCTGGGCAACCGCCTCACCTCGTACGAGGACGACGGGCGCGGCACCGTCACGCTCTCCGGCGCGCTCGTGAACCCGCTGGGCCGGATCGAGGCCGGTGCCGAGCTGAAGGCCTCGCTGGAGTTCCGGGCCCGCCGCCAGATCGGGGTGCGCTCGTTCAGCTTCCCGGTGACAACCGTGCGCCACGCCGGTGACACGATCGAGTGGACCGTGAAGGCCGACGTCGGCAGCACCGTCCGCCCCCTCGGAATCATCGACGCCGTGTGGGACGTCCGGCTGAAGCTGACGGCCGGCCGCGACCGGATCACCACCCGGGTCTCGGTCGGCGGGGTCGACATGGAGTCGGCGGCCCGGCTGCGCGTGCGCCCGCGGCTGACCCGGCTGGTCTCCGACCGCTTCGAGCCGGAGGTGACCAAGAAGGGCAACCTCTCCTACGTCCTGACCGCCGAGGGCGCCGCCGCCGTGCGCACCCAGACGCTGATCAACAGCGCGATGCACGGCAAGGCCGCCGGCGTGGTCAAGCGCAGCCTGCGCCGGGCCCTGAAGGCGCGCCGGAACCTCGGCTCGGGCGAGCAGAAGGTGAAGGTCTACCACGAGGTCTTCTCGAAGCTGCCCGTCAAGAAGGGCACGGTCGTCTTCGAGAGCCACATGGGCAAGCAGTACAGCGACAGCCCGAAGGCGATCTACGAGGAGATGGTCCGCCAGGGCGTCCCCTTCGAGGCGATCTGGTCGTACGCGGGCAAGCCCACCGGCTTCCCCAAGGAGGCCACCCTCGTCCGGCGCTGGAGCTGGCCGTACCTGCGGGCGCTGGCCCAGGCCGAGTACTGGGTCGACAACCAGGGCTTCCCGCTGGCGCTGGCCAAGCGCGCGGGGACCACGTACATCCAGACCTGGCACGGCTCCGCGCTCAAGCGGATGGGCTTCCACGAGCCCCGCACCAAGGCGCAGGGCAAGGCGGGCCAGGACCGCTTCCAGGCGGCCGTCGACCGCTTCGACCACTTCCTGATCCGCTCCGAGCACGACACCCGCACCCTCGCCAAGGGCTTCCGGCTGCGCGACGAGGTGCTGCTGCGCACCGGCTACCCGCGCAACGACGCCCTGGTCGCGGCGCACAGCGCCGAGGCGCAGACCGGGGAGCGGATCCGCGGGCCGCTCGCGGCGGAGCTCGGCATCGACCCGGACAAGAAGGTGCTGCTGTATGCGCCGACCTTCCGGGCGAACACCGACGGCACGGTCGAGGGCTTCGAGTTCCCCTTCGACGTGGAGGAGTTCGCGGACCGGCTCGGTGACCGCTTCACCCTGCTGGTGCGCACGCACTACCTGAACAGCGTCTCGCTGCCGCCGTCGGTCGCCGGCCGGGTGATCGACGTGTCCCGGCACCACGACATCACCCCGCTGCTGGCGCTCGCCGACGGGCTGATCACCGACTACTCGTCGGTGATGTTCGACTTCGCCGTGCTGGACCGTCCGATGCTGTTCTTCGCGTACGACTACGAGAAGTACTCCACCGACATCCGCGGCACGTACTTCGACCTCAAGGAGAAGGCACCGGGGCCGGTCGTGGCCACGGCGGACGAGCTGATGCAGGCCCTCGCCGCCTTCGACGAGGCCGACGCCAAGTACGCGGAGGCGCGCCAGCGCTTCCTGACCGAGTTCGGCGAGTACGACCGCGGGGACGCGGCCCGCCAGATCGTCGAGAAGTTCTTCACCAGGAGCGGCAAGTGAGCCAGCAGAGCGCCGACGAGCAGGCTGCCGTGGGGACAGCGGGCGGCCGTGACATCTTCCTCGTTTCCAACAGCGTGGACGAGCTCGGCGGCGTGACCACCTGGTCGCACCAGATGGCCAGGCTGTTCACCGACCGCGGGCACCGGGTGCACATCGTCGGCATCGCGCCGGTCGCCGACGAGATCCGCCAGCAGCTGCCGCGCGACCTCCCGTACGCGACGACGACGCTGTACGAGGCGCACCCGCCCAAGGCGCGCCGGCTGAACGGCATCAAGGGCCGGCTGAACGCGCCCGAGCGGCGCCGGCAGGCGGCCCGCCGCGCGAAGATGCGGGCCAAGGCCGAGGTGCTGAGCTCGCTGTTCCAGGCGGCCGGCCCGGGTGCCGTGGTGATCGTCACCCAGGTCTGGGCGATGGAGTGGGTGGCGCTGGCCGACACCAAGGGGCTCAGCGTCATCGGCATGAGCCACGAGTCCTTCGAGGCCAGCCAGAAGTCCACCCGGGGCGAGCGGGTCCGCCGCTTCTACCCGGAGGTCGACCGGCTGCTGGTGCTGACCCCGGAGGACGCGGACCTGTGGATCCGGTCCGGCATGGAGAACGTCGACAGCATGCCGAACCCGCTGCCGTTCATGCCGGACTCCCCCGCGCCGCGCACCGCCAAGGTCGTCGCGAGCGTCGGCCGCCTCGCTTTCGAGAAGGGCATGGACCTGCTGCTCGACGCGTGGGCGGACGCCGCGCCGCGCCACCCAGACTGGGTCCTGCGGGTCTACGGGGCGGGCGTGGAGGCGCCCGCGCTGCGGGCGCACTGCACCTCGCTCGGCCTGGACGAGTCCGTGGAGTGGATGGGCAGCACGGACGACGTGCTGGGCGCGCTGCGCGAGGCCTCGGTCTTCGCGCAGGCCTCGCGGGCCGAGGGCTTCCCGATCACGCTGCTGGAGGCGATGGCCGCGGGCGTGCCGGTGGCCGCCTTCGACTGCGCGCCGGGCGTACGGGAGATCGTGCAGCACGGTGAGGACGGGCTGCTGGCCCGGCTGGGCAACACCATGGAGCTGGCGGCCCACCTGGACGCCCTGATGTCGGACCGGGAACTGCGGGACCGGCTCGGGGACACCGCCTTCCACCGCGTTCAGCGGTACTCCAGCGCCGAGATCACCGACCGGTGGGAGGAGCTGTTCTCCTTCCTGGAGCGCTGACCTGCGCCACCGGACGTACGAAGCCGCCCGCCCCCGGATCGGATCCGGGGGCGGGCGGCTTCGCCGCGTGCGGCTGCGGCCCTGGGGCCGTCAGCGCTCGGCTTGGTGCAGGGCGCCCTTGCGGTTGGCCTCCCAGCCCGCCCAGGCCGAGGTGATCATCTCGCGGACGTCGTGCCGCGCCTTCCAGCCCAGCTCGGCGGCGATCCTGTCGGCCGAGGCCACGACCTTGGCGGGGTCGCCGGGGCGGCGGGGGGTGACCACGGGCGGGTAGGTGTGGCCCGTGGTCTCGTTCATCAGCTCGGCCATCTCCCGTACGGAGACGCCCTCGCCGCGGCCGATGTTGACGGTGAGGTCCTTGTACTCCCCGGCCGCGCCCCACTCGGCGAGCTTGCGGGCCGCCACCACGTGGGCGTCCGCCAGGTCCTCGACGTGGATGTAGTCGCGGATGCAGGTGCCGTCCGGGGTCGGGTAGTCGTCACCGAAGATCCGGGCGCCCTCGCCGGCGTCGTAGCGCTCGAAGACCATCGGGACGAGGTTGAAGACCCCGGTGTCCGCGAGCTCGGGGGTGGCGGCGCCCGCCACGTTGAAGTAGCGCAGGCAGGCGGTTGAGATGCCGTGCGCCTTGCCGGCGGCGCGGACCAGCCATTCACCGGCCAGCTTGGTCTCCCCGTACGGGCTCATCGGCAGGCAGGGGGTGTCCTCGGTGACCAGGTCCACGTCGGGCATCCCGTAGACGGAGGCGGAGGAGGAGAAGAGGAAGTTGCGGATGCCGGCCGCGGCCACGGCCTGGAGCAGGACCGTGAGGCCCTGCACGTTCTCGTGGTAGTAGTACGTCGGCTTCTCGACGGACTCGCCGACCTGCTTCTTGCCGGCGAGGTGCACCACGCCGGTGATCTTGTGCCGGGCGAGGGTCTCGTCCAGGGTCAGCCGGTCCAGGACCGAGCCGATCACCAGCGGAACGCCTTCCGGGACGCGGTCTTCGTTGCCCGTGGAGAGGTCGTCGAGGACGACGACCTTCTCACCCGCGAGCATCATCGCGCGGACGACGTGTGCGCCGATGTACCCGGCACCACCGGTGATCAGAAAAGTCATGCCGTGTCTCCTGAGTCCTGTCCGATTCCGCCGGCCGTCTCCGGCCGGCGTCGTGCTGTCAGTCCGACCGCAGGGCTGCCCTTGCCCTGCCGAGCCGGTTGCGTACGAAGCTCAGCGCCCCGGCCGCGCCCGGCGCGAGCCGCACTCCCAGCGAGCCCGCCGCCGTGCGGTACGGCTGCGCCAGCAGAACACCGTACCGGCTGCTGACGAGCGCGCGACGGCGCAGCAGGTCGTCGAGGGGGCGCGGAGAGGTGACCAGGGAGCTCCCGTCGGCGCACCGCACGCCGATCTGCACGCTCCAGGCCTGCATCCCGCGCCGGCCGTGCCGCCGCCCGGCGGCCGCCAGGGCGGTGAGGCGGAACGGCAGTTCGGCGGTCCAGCCGTCGCCGTCCGCGGCGGGGCCCAGCTCCACCGGATCGACCAGCTCCGGGTCCCCGCCCGAACGGGCCAGGAACCGCAGCTGGGCGGTGTGCGGCCCGGCCGCGGCCAGCCGCCCGTACAGGTCGTGCACGCGGATCCGGAGCCCGGCCGTACCGGTCAGCCGCGCGTCGACGGTGACCGGCAGTTCGCCGGTCGGCAGCTCCGCCAGCCGGTCCAGCTCCACCGGGAGGTCCTCGCTCCACACCGGCCGCCCGTCGGGGCCCGTCGCGTACGGCGGCAGCAGGCGCGGGGGCTCGGCGGCGAAGCGGGTGAGCCGCTCCACGTCGGCGGGCGGGACCGGGGTGGCGCGCAGCAGCCGTACGATCCAGCGCGCGTGGGCCCCGGCGGCCTCGACGTCGGCCTCGGAGAAACCGGCGAGGTACTCCCGGGTCGCCGTCCACCAGGCGGCCTGGTACTCGGGGTCCTTGCCGAGCTCGCGCAGGTACATGCGCAGGTCGTACTCCAGGAACTTCACCTGGCAGGCCCGGCCCAGCTCCGGCGAGGACCCGGTGATGATCCGCGAGGCGGTGCGGTGGGCCTCGATCCGGGAGCGCCAGTTGCCGACGTCCTTGCGGTCGAGGGAGATCGACACCTGCGCGGCGCCGCGGCGCACGTGCCAGACGTAGACGAGGTCACCGATCACCGCGATGCGCGGGGCGGCGGCCAGGACGCGGGCGGTGAAGACGAAGTCCTCGTAGGTGAAGCGGCCGTCCGGGAAGCGGATCGCGTGCTCGTCGAGGAAGGCGCGCTCGTACAGCTTGTTGACGCACAGGGTGTCCCGGACCAGCTCGGGCCGGTCGGCGGGCCGCTCGATCACGTCGCCGGGCGTGTACAACCCCGGTACCCAGGGCACGTCCTGATGCTGCGGCAGTTCGCGCCGTACGCACGCGCCGACGGTGACCGGGGCGCGGTGCGACTCGGCGGCGCGCACCAGGGCCTCGGCGGCTCCCGGCGGCAGGACGTCGTCGCTGTCGAGGAAGAGCACGTACGGGGCGGTGGCGGCCGCGATCCCGTCGTTGCGCGGGGTCCCGCAGCCGCCGCTGTTCTCCGTGCGGTGCACGACCTTGAGGCGGGGGTGGCGGGCGGCCAGCTCGTCCAGCACCCGCCCTGTGCCGTCGGACGAGGCGTCGTTCACCGCGATGACCTCTTCGACGACCGGGCCCTGGGCGAGGGCCGAGGAAACGGCCTCGCCCACGAGCCCGGCGTCGTTGTACGCGATCACCACGACGGAGACGGTGGCGGGATTGGTGCTGGTCACCCGGTGGATCCTAGGCGACCCGGGTAAAGATGGCCTCAAGGGCCCCGTCCGCCCGCTTGACGGCCGGGGCTCCTTCCGGAAGGGCGGACTTCCGGAAGGGGCGCCCGGAAGGAGCTTCCGGAAGGGGCTTCTAGAAGGGGCGGAACTCGTCGTACTCCTGCTGGGCGGAGTCGCCGCGCTTGGCGTCCTTCTCCTTGCGGCGCTGGGTGGCCGGACGGGGAGCCTCCATACGGTGGTCCTCACCGCGGCGGCCCAGCATCTCGGCACCGGCCATCATGGTCGGCTCCCAGTCGAAGACGACCGCGTTCTCGTCGGATCCGATGGCGACGCCGTCACCCGCGCGGGCACCGGCCTTCTTCAGCGCGTCCTCGACACCGAGGCGGCTCAGCCGGTCCGCGAGGTAGCCGACGGCCTCGTCGTTGTTGAAGTCGGTCTGGCGCACCCAGCGCTCCGGCTTCTCGCCGCGCACCTGGTAGACGTCCTCGACCTCGTCGTAGGTGACGGTGAAGCCGGCGTCGTCCACGGCCTTCGGGCGGATGACGATACGGGTCGCCTCCTCCTTCGGCTTGCGGGAGCGGGCCTTGGCGACGACCTCCGCGAGGAAGTACGAGAGCTCCTTGAGACCCGTACGGGCCACCGCGGAGACCTCGAAGACCTTGTAGCCGCGCGCCTCCAGGTCCGGGCGGACCATGTCGGCGAGCTCCTGGCCGTCCGGGATGTCGACCTTGTTCAGGACGACGAGGCGGGGGCGCTTCTCCAGACCGCCGCCGTAGATCTTCAGCTCCTCCTCGATCACGTCGAGGTCGGCCACCGGGTCGCGGTCGGACTCCAGGGTTGCGGTGTCCAGGACGTGCACGAGGACCGAGCAGCGCTCGACGTGGCGCAGGAACTCCAGGCCGAGCCCCTTGCCCTGGCTGGCGCCGGGGATGAGGCCGGGGACGTCGGCGATCGTGTAGACCGTCGAGCCGGCGGTGACCACGCCCAGGTTCGGGACCAGGGTGGTGAAGGGGTAGTCCGCGATCTTCGGCTTGGCGGCGGAGAGCACCGAGATCAGCGAGGACTTGCCGGCGCTCGGGAAGCCGACCAGCGCCACGTCGGCGACGGTCTTGAGCTCCAGGACGATGTCGCCGGTGGTACCGGGCACACCGAGCAGGGCGAAGCCGGGCGCCTTGCGGCGGGCGGAGGACAGGGCCGCGTTGCCCAGACCGCCGCGGCCGCCCTCGGCGGCCACGTACGTGGTGCCCTGGCCGACGAGGTCCGCGAGGACGTTGCCCTCCTTGTCGAGGACGACGGTGCCGTCCGGGACGGGCAGGACCAGGTCCTGGCCGTCCTTGCCGGAGCGGTTGCCGCCCTCGCCGGGCTTGCCGTTGGTGGCCTTGCGGTGGGGGCTGTGGTGGTAGTCCAGCAGGGTGGTGATCGCCTGCTCCACCACGAGGATGACGTCGCCGCCGCGGCCGCCGTTGCCGCCGTCGGGGCCGCCGAGCGGCTTGAACTTCTCCCGGTGAACGGAGGCGCAGCCGTGGCCCCCGTTACCCGCGGCGACATGCAATTCGACGCGGTCCACGAAGGTGGTCATGGGTGTTCCTCCAGATACATACGGGAATGTCCCGGGCAGGCCTTGCTGCCCATTAAACGTGTCTATGTGACAACGCGCCGAGGGCGGACCTCTCTTCCCGGCTCGCGCCGGGAAGAGTTGAGATCCGCCCTCGGGGTGTTACGAACGCTTCAGATCAGCAGGAGCTGGATCAGGCGGCCGGAACGATGTTGACGACCTTGCGGCCACGGTGCGTGCCGAACTGCACGGCACCGGCCTGCAGCGCGAACAGCGTGTCGTCGCCACCACGACCGACACCCGAACCCGGGTGGAAGTGGGTGCCGCGCTGGCGAACGAGGATCTCACCAGCGGAAACGACCTGACCGCCGAAGCGCTTCACGCCGAGCCGCTGAGCATTGGAATCGCGCCCGTTCCGGGTGGACGATGCGCCCTTCTTGTGTGCCATGTCTCAGTCCCTCTTACTTCGCAGCCGTGGGGATACCGGTGACCTTGATCGCCGTGTACTGCTGGCGGTGACCCTGGCGACGGCGGTAGCCGGTCTTGTTCTTGTAGCGCAGGATGTCGATCTTGGCGCCCTTGTGGTGGTCCACGATCTCGGCCTGAACCTTGATCCCGGCCAGCACCCACGGGTCGCTGGTCACGGCGTCGCCGTCGACAACGAGCAGGGTCGAGAGCTCGACCGTGTCGCCAACCTTGGCAGTGGAAATCTTGTCAACCTCAACGATGTCACCAACAGCAACCTTGTGCTGGCGACCACCGCTGCGCACGATGGCGTACACGCGGATCTCTCTCTCACTCGGGACGGATGCTCCTGAAGCCAGCCGCTCACGCGGGCCGGGGCCCACGGTGATCCGGATTGGACGAGCGGCCTCTCCCCTGCGACGCGCACGCGAAGACGCGTACACGGTCGTGCGAGGGAGGAAGGTGCTCAGGAGCGCGACGCGCACTAGACGGAAAATCATCTAGGACATGCCGACGGTCTAGGTTACGGGGCCGGTTCCGGAGGGTCAAACCGGGCCCCGCAGGGCAGTGGGCCCCGCCGCTCGGCGGGGCCCACTGCCTTGACGCGGATCAGGCTTCGGTCGGAGCCGAGACGGACGGGAGCGTCTGCTGCTCCGCCGCCGCGGTCTTCTTCGTGGCCCGCTTCGCCGGCGCCTTCTTGGCCGTGGTGGCGGCCTTCTTGGCGACGGTCTTCTTCGCGGCGGCCTTGGTGGCCGTCGCCTTCTTCGCCGGAGCCTTCTTGGCCGGGGCCTTCTTCGCGGCGGTGGCCGCCTTCTTGGCCGGGGCCTTGCGGGCCGCCTTCTTCGCCGGGACCTCGGCGTCAGCCTCGGCCTCGGGCTCGGCCGGGGCGGCCTCGGGCTCCGGGGCCGTCACCGGGGCCGCCTCGACGACCAGGACGGCCGCCTCGGCCGCGCCTGCCGGGGAACCGGCGGGTGCGGTGGCCTTACGGGTGGCACGGCGCCGCGGACGGGCCGGCGCGGCGTCCGCCACGGGCTCGGCCGGGGCCTCGACGACGGCCGGCTCCGGCTCGACGACGGGCTCGGCCACGGCCTCCACGACCGGCTCGGGCTCGACGACGGGCGCGGCGGCCTCCACCACCGGCTCCGGGGCGGCCTCGGCGGCAGCCGCCGGGGCACCCGCCGGGGCGGTGGCCTTACGGGTCGCACGGCGACGCGTACGGCCCTTGGGGGCCTCCTCCGCCACCGGCTCGGCGACGGGCTCGGCCACCGGCTCGGCCGGGGCCACCGGAGCGACCGGCTCGGGGGCGGCGGCGGTCACGGGCTCGGCCACGCGCTCCGGCTGGGGCTCGGCCACTCGCTCGGCGGCGGCACCGCGCGGGGCGCCCGCCGGAGCGGTCGCCTTACGGGTGGCGCGGCGGCGGTTGCGACGCCCGCTCACACCGGCCGCGGCCTCCGCCTCGGCCGGGCTGCTGTACAGCTCCTCGTCCGCGACGAACTCCGGCTCGGGCAGCGCACGCGGCGCGGCGACCTCGGCGGCCAGCTCCTCCTCGGTCTCGGACTCGATGACCTCGACGTCCAGGACCTCGCCGTTGTCCACGGAGTCGATCTCGTGGTCGTGCTCGTGGCCACGGCCACCGCGGCGCTTGGAGCGCTTGCCGTTGCCGCCGCCACCGACCACGGTCGGGGTCTCCATGTGCACGATGACACCGCGGCCGTTGCAGTGGACGCAGGTCTCGGAGAAGGACTCCAGCAGACCCTGGCCCACCCGCTTGCGGGTCATCTGGACCAGGCCCAGCGAGGTGACCTCGGCCACCTGGTGCTTCGTACGGTCACGGCCCAGGCACTCCAGCATGCGCCGCAGGACCAGGTCGCGGTTGGACTCCAGGACCATGTCGATGAAGTCGATGACGACGATGCCGCCCAGGTCGCGCAGCCGCAGCTGGCGCACGATCTCCTCGGCCGCCTCCAGGTTGTTCCTGGTGACGGTCTCCTCGAGGTTGCCGCCCTGACCGGTGAACTTGCCGGTGTTGACGTCGATGACGATCATCGCCTCGGTCTTGTCGATCACAAGCGAGCCGCCCGAGGGCAGCCACACCTTGCGGTCGAGCGCCTTGGCGAGCTGCTCGTCGATCCGGTACGTCGCGAAGACGTCGACCTCGGAGGTCCAGCGCGACAGCCGGTCGGCCAGGTCCGGGGCCACGTGGTTCACGTAGCCGTGGATGGTCTCCCAGGCGCTGTCACCGCTGACGATGACCTTCGAGAAGTCCTCGTTGAAGATGTCGCGCACGACACGGACGGTCATGTCCGGCTCGCCGTACAGCAGGCTCGGCGAAGAGGTCGAGATCTGCTTCGACTTCTTCTGGATGTCCTCCCACTGGGCCTGCAGACGCTCGACGTCGCGGCGCAGCTCGTCCTCGCTCGCACCCTCGGCGGCGGTGCGCACGATGACGCCCGCGTCCTCGGGGACGATCTTCTTGAGGATGGTCTTCAGACGCGCGCGCTCGGTGTCGGGCAGCTTGCGGCTGATGCCGGTCATCGAGCCCTCGGGCACGTAGACCAGGTAGCGGCCGGGCAGCGAGACCTGGCTGGTCAGGCGGGCGCCCTTGTGGCCGATCGGGTCCTTGGTGACCTGCACCAGGACCGACTGGCCGGACTTGAGGGCGGACTCGATGCGGCGCGGCCCGTTGGCCATGCCGAGCGCCTCGAAGTTGACCTCGCCGGCGTACAGGACCGCGTTGCGGCCCTTGCCGATGTCGATGAAGGCGGCCTCCATCGACGGCAGCACGTTCTGGACCTTGCCCAGGTAGACGTTGCCGACGTACGAGGTGGCCTCTTCCTTGTTGACGTAGTGCTCGACGAGCACGTTGTCCTCGAGGACGCCGATCTGGGTGCGCTCGCCGGCCTGGCGGACGACCATCACGCGCTCGACGGCCTCACGGCGGGCCAGGAACTCGGCCTCGGTGATGATCGGGACGCGGCGGCGGCCCTGCTCGCGGCCCTCGCGGCGGCGCTGCTTCTTCGCCTCCAGGCGGGTCGAGCCCTTGATGGACTGGACCTCGTCGGAGGAGGTGGAGAGGGACTCGGCGCGCTCGCGGGCCGGGCGGGGCTCGCGGACCTTGACGACGGTGCGCACACCCTCCTCCTCGGCCGCGTCGGCGTCCGTACCGCCGTCACCGCTACGACGGCGACGACGACGGCGGCGACGGCTGGAGCTGGAACCGAGGGCGCCGGCCTCGTCGGACTCCTCGTCCTCGTCGGCGGCCTCCTCGTCGGCCTCCTGCTCGGCGGACTCGGCCTCGGCCTCGGCCTCCTCCTCGGCGGACTCGTCGAGGTCGGCGGCCTCACCGCGACGGCGGCGACGGCCACCGCGGCGGCGGCGGCGCGACGGGCGCTCGCCGTCGGTCTCTTCCTCGTCGAGGTCGGCGGCCTCGGCCTCGGCCTCGGTCTCCTCGGCCTCGTGGAGCTCTACGTCGGCCAGCGACACGGGGCCGGACTCGGCGGCCGGGGCCGCGGGCTCGGCGGCGCCACGGCCACGGCGGCGGCGACGGCCGGCCGGCTGAGCGGCGGGGGTCTGGACGGCCTCGGCCGCGACCTCGGTCTCTTCCTCCTCCTCGACCTCGTCGGCGGGGGCGGCGGCGCGGGCGGCCGCCGCGGCCATGGCCGCGGTCTCGGGGGTCTGGAACATCGGCTCGGCGAAGACCGGGGCCTGGAAGACGGCCACGGCGGGACGCGCGGCACGGCGGCCGGCCCGGGACGGAGCCGCGGCGGCAGGCGCCTCGGCCTCGGCGGCGGGCGCGGCGGGAGCCGCCGGGGCGGCGGGCGCGGCGGTGGAGCGGGTGGCGCGGCGGCGGCCGCCGCGCTTCGGGGAGTCCACGGCGTCGGCGACGGTCACGGTGGCCTTGGCGGCCGGGGCCGGCTCCTCGGCGACGGCGGCAGCTGCGGCCGGAGCCGGGGCAGCGGCCTCGGTCTCGGCGGCCGGGGCGGTCACCGCGCGGGTGGCACGGCGACGGGCACGCGGAGCCGGAGCGGCCGACTCCTCCACGGCGGCGGCGGCCGGAGCCTCCACCACGGGGGCGGCCTCAGCCACGACCGCCTCAGGAGCGGCCGGGGCGGTCACGGCACGGGTCGCACGACGACGGGCACGCGGAGCCGGAGCGGCCGGCTCCTCCACAGCAGCAGGGGCGGCGGCAGCCGGAGCCTCCACGGGCGCGGCCTCGGGGGCAGCGGCCTCGGGAGCGACCGGAGCCGCGACAGCGCGGGTCGCACGACGACGAGCACGCGGAGCCGGAGCAGCCGGCTCCTCCACAGCAGCAGGGGCGGCGGCCGGAGCCTCCACCACGGGCGCGGCCTCGACGGCAGCGGCCTCAGGAGCGACGGGAGCCGCGACGGCGCGGGTCGCACGACGGCGGGGACGGGCCGGGGCGGCGGCCGGGGCGGCCTCTTCGGCCGGAGCGGCGGCCGGGGCCTCTGCCGCGACCTCGGCGGCAGCGGCGGTGGCGCCGGGCGGCCCAGCGGGCCGGGATGCGGCGCGGCGACGCCTGCGCGGGGGCAGGTTGTCGCTCGGGCTTCCGCTGTCGGCGTTGCCGGCGGCGGTGTTCTCAGAAGTTTCGTTGTTGAGCATTGCGGGCGGTTCTCCCGTCACGCTCCCGGGCGCCGCGGCTGACGTCCGGTCCGGCACGGCTCCGCGTAATGAGCGCGGAGCCGGCCTCCGGGGCGCGTTCGCCACACGGGAGCTCAGTTCATGGCCGCCGGTTCCGTACGTGTTGTCCGTACGGCCTGGCGGAAGTCTTCAGGTCTGTGCGCTGCCCGACCCAGGTGGCTCCCGAGTGCCAGGGCGGCGCGACGACGACGATCCCTACGCGGCGGGACCTTCCGGCGCCTTCGCGTCGGCGGCTACGGCGGCCGTGGGTGGGGCGGCCGTGACAGCCTCGCGGTCGGGCGCGAGCGGGTCGGTCACCGTGCCGGACTCCTCGTCGAAGAGCCCCTGCGCCAGCCTGGTCACCGCTGCGGGGACCGGCGGCGCCAGGTCGGCCACAGCTCGGAGACCGGACAGGACGTCGTCGGGTCGCACGGCAGGTGTCAAATGCCGAACAACCAGCCGCAGTATCGCACAGGCATTGTCCAGTGGCCTATCAGCCGGAGCAGGATGTGCTTCGAGGCTGACCACCGCACCACGTGTGTCGAAGGTGCGCATGCCGTTCTTGGTGCGGCGCTGGACCTCCACGGTCTCGGCCGCGAGGAAGGCGGCCACGGCCGTCTCGGCGTCCGCGTGCTCGACGCCGTCCAGGCGCAGCTCCCAGACGGAGGCGGTCAGCCGTTCCGCGAGCCCGGACGTCCTGGCCTCGACGGCGTCGACGATGTCGAGGCCGACCGGCATCGACTCGTCGAGCAGCTCGCGGAGCTTCTCGGGGTCGCGGGCCTCGGCGAGGGCGATCTCCAGGTACTCGGCTTCGCTGCCGGTGCCGGTGGGCGCGGCGTTCGCGTACGAGACCCTGGGGTGCGGGGTGAAGCCGGCCGAGTACGCCATCGGGACCTCCGAGCGGCGCAGGGCCCGCTCGAAGGCACGCTGGAAGTCTCGGTGGCTGGTGAACCGGAGGCGGCCGCGCTTGGTGTAGCGCAGTCGGATGCGCTGCACCACCGGTGCGGGAGGCGGGCCTTCGGGCTGTCGCTTGCCCAGTGGTTCTTCTCCTTGTGCGGGGCTCCGCGGCTCGCGCGTCGCCCTGAGGTCTGGTGAGCCTGCCGGCCACGCCCCACCGGCCGGCTCACCCCTGCCGCTTGTGCAGGGAGATCTCGGGGGCGGGCGTGTTGCCTGCGGCTGTCGTACTACCCAGAGTACGCGCCCGTGACCTCCCCGGTTCCCGGGGAGGAGTACCGAACAGCGCCCGCCTGACCTCGGCCCGCGCCTCGCGCACCGCGGCCCGGGAGGTCCGCCAGACCTCGCGGACCACGTGCCCGACGGGTGTGGCGACCCACCGGTAGACCCACCTCGCGGGCCGGGCGACGAGGGCGCGCCACAGCAGGACGAGCCCGCGCCCGAGGGCCCGGCTGATCCGGCCGGCCAGCTGCCAGGCTCCGAGCAGCAGGTGTCCCAGGGGGGTGAGTACGTAGGCGTACAGTCCGCGGGCGACGGGGGCGAGCACATGGCGGTACGCGGCGACCGCGAGCGGGGACACGACGTACCGCCACAGAGCGGCCCAGGGCCACACCAAGAGGGCCTTGCCCAGCCAGGTCAGGGCGGTCCGGATCCAGCGGCCCAGCTGGGCGAGCCCCTGCCCGACCGGGACCAGCACGTACCGCCACAGCGCGGCGAAGGGCCAGACGAGGGCCCGCAGGAGCCGCGGCAGGAACCAGGCGAGCCCGTGCCCGGCGGGGGTCAGCACCGCGGTGTAGAGGGCGACCGCCAGCCAGGCGATCCCCCGGGCCGGCGGCAGCAGCAGGTACCGCCAGGCGCAGCCGAGCAGCCAGGCGATGCCCTGCCCGACGGGCCGGATCAGGTAACGCAGCAGCGCGCCGCCGACCGGGACCAGCACGTACCGCCACAGCCCGACCCAGGGCCACACGAAGACCAGCCGCAGCAGCGTCGCGGCGACGAGGCCCAGCCCGCGCAGCACGGGCCGCACGGCCGCCCCGTAGAACCAGCCCAGCCCCCGCCCCACCGGCCCGAGCACCCGCCGGTGCAGCATGCGCCCGAACGCGACGAGGAGATCCCAGACCACCCGTACGGGCAGTACGACGAGCACGGCCACGATCTTCACGGGAATCCGGACGACGCCGACGAGGCAGCCCTCGCCGCCGCCCGCCGGGTGGGTCTTGTCGAGTTCCATGCTCCCCAAGACATGCGAAGAGGCCCCCACCGTTGCGGGCGGGGGCCTCTCGATACCCAGGTGTTACCCGGTCAGCGCCAATGGCCCAGTACCTCGTTGGTAGAGCTGTGAGCACAGAACCTGCGCGGACCACACCGCGTGTCCAGTGGCGGAAGAACGACCTCGCGCTCCTTGCCGAGCTGCGGGCCGACGAGCGGTCACTGCCGCAGGACGCCCCGCGCGCCCTCCTGTCGGTGAGGCTCTCGACCCTCACGGCCGAGACCACGTCACCCGTGCGCCAAGAGCTCGATCTGCGACTGCTGGCGCGGGAAAGAGGCTTCCGCATTGTCGGCGTGGCCAGCGACCTGAACGTCTCCGCGACCCGGGTACCACCGTGGAAGCGCAGACAGCAGACAACTGGGACACTGGCTGAGCGAGCGGGCACCCGATTTCGACGTACTGCTCTTCTGGAGGCTGGATCGCTTCGTCCGCCGCCTGACCGACCTCAGCGTCATGATCGAGTGGTGCGTACGGCACGGGAAGAACCTGGTCTCGAAGCACGAGCCCATCGACCTGTCCACCACGGCGGGGAAAGAGATGGCGCGAGTCATCGGCAGTGTCGCCGAACTCGAGGCCGGTGGCACCAGCACGCGCGTCACCAGCTTGTGGAATTACGCGAAGACCCAATCGGACTGGCTCGTGGGGAAGCCTCCCTACGGCTACACGACCGACCCCTGCGGCAAGCTGGTCATCGAGCCTGGCGCCTGCCGCGTTCTGCGCTGGTGCCGCCGCGCGGCACTGCGTGGAGTCCCGGCCCGTCGGATGGTGACCGTCCTCGTCCGGGCAGGGATTCCTACAGGCGGCGGCGGTCGATGGACCACCGCGACACTGCTCCGGCGGTTGCGGAATCCGGCACTGATGGGGCTGCGCGTCGAAGGGGACAGGAACGCGGAAGTCCGCCGGTCGAGAGTGGTCCACGACCGGGACGGCGCGCCCGTCCGGGTGGCCGATCCGGTCTTCACCAGGGATGAGTGGCAGTCCCTGCAGTCGGCTCTCGACCGCAGGGCGAGGAACCAGCCGCGCCGGAGGCCGAAGGGTGCGACCGAGTTCCTGGGCGTACTGGTGTGCACCGACTGCGGCACCAACATGACGGTCCACACCACCACGGTGAAACAGCGCGCCTACACCTACCTGCGCTGCCGAAAGTGTCCAGGCGGCGGTTTGGGAGCGCCGCTACCGGAATCGGTGTACCAGCAACTCTCCGCCGAGGTCATGACCAGACTGGGCGCGCAGCCCGTCCGAATGCGGGAGTACGTGGCGGGCACGGGCGGGCACGGGCCTGCGGCGCCGCGGTGGGGCCTGTCCCTCGTCGGCGACACCTTCGGCGACCGCTGGCGACGCGGCGGTGCGGAATCGATGGCCGAAGACCTGCGCCGCGCTGGGATCACCTGTCGTGTCCGCAGGACGAAGATTCCCAGGCAGAGGGCGCCCGAGGTCGTTCTGGAGCTGGCCGTCCCGCCGGATGTCGAGGAGCGCCTGATCGTCAAGCAGGACATATTTCCGGACAGCTCCCACTGACACCGTCGGCCCCGTTCCAGGACGGGGCCGACGGCATCGGGACTGCTACTTGTTGACCACCGAAAGCGGCAGCAGCTTCTTGCCGGTGGGGCCGATCTGGATGTCGAGGTCGAGCTGAGGACACACGCCGCAGTCGAAGCACGGGGTCCAGCGGCAGTCCTCGACCTCGGTCTCGTCGAGGGCGTCCTGCCAGTCCTCCCAGAGCCAGTCCTTGTCGAGACCGGAGTCCAGGTGGTCCCAGGGCAGGACCTCCTCGTAGGTGCGCTCGCGGGTGGTGTACCAGGCCACGTCCACGCCGTAGGCGGGCAGGGCCTTCTCGGCGGCCTCCATCCAGCGGTCGTACGAGAAGTGCTCGCGCCAGCCGTCGAAGCGGCCGCCGGACTCGTACACGGCGCGGATGACGTCGCCGATGCGGCGGTCGCCGCGGGAGAGCAGGCCCTCGACGATGCCGGGCTTGCCGTCGTGGTAGCGGAAGCCGATGGAGCGGCCGTACTTCTTGTCGCCGCGGATCTTGTCGCGGAGCTTGGTCAGCCGCGCGTCCGTCTCCTCGGCCGACAGCTGCGGCGCCCACTGGAAGGGGGTGTGCGGCTTAGGTACGAATCCGCCGATGGACACCGTGCAGCGGATGTCGTTCTGGCCGGAGACCTCGCGGCCCTTGGCGATGACGTTGACCGCCATGTCACCGATCTGGAGGACGTCCTCGTCGGTCTCCGTCGGCAGGCCGCACATGAAGTACAGCTTCACCTGGCGCCAGCCGTTGCCGTAGGCGGTGGCGACGGTGCGGATCAGGTCCTCTTCCGAGACCATCTTGTTGATGACCTTGCGCATGCGCTCGGAGCCGCCCTCGGGGGCGAAGGTGAGGCCCGAGCGGCGGCCGTTGCGGGTCAGCTCGTTGGCCAGGTCCACGTTGAAGGCGTCCACGCGGGTCGACGGGAGGGACAGGCCCACCTTGTCGTCCGAGTAGCGGTCGGCGAGGCCCTTGGCGATGTCGGCGATCTCGGTGTGGTCCGCGGAGGAGAGCGAGAGGAGGCCGACCTCCTCGAAGCCCGTGGCCTTGAGGCCCTTCTCCACCATTTCGCCGATGCCGGTGATGCTTCGCTCCCGCACGGGGCGCGTGATCATGCCGGCCTGGCAGAAACGGCAGCCGCGGGTGCAGCCGCGGAAGATCTCCACGGACATGCGCTCGTGGACGGTCTCGGCGAGCGGGACCAGGGGCTGCTTCGGGTAGGGCCATTCGTCGAGGTCCATGACGGTGTGCTTGGACACGCGCCACGGCACGCCGGAGCGGTTCGGGACGACGCGGCCGATGCGGCCGTCCGGCAGGTACTCGACGTCGTAGAAGCCCGGGACGTAGACGCCGCCGGTCTTGGCGAGGCGCAGCAGCACTTCCTCGCGTCCGCCGGGGCGGCCTTCGGCCTTCCAGGCGCGGATGATCTCGGTCATGTCGAGGACGGCCTGCTCGCCGTCGCCGATGACCGCGCAGTCGATGAACTCCGCGATCGGCTCGGGGTTGAAGGCCGCGTGGCCGCCCGCGAGGACGATGGGGTGGTCGACGGTGCGGTTGCGGGCCTCCAGCGGGATGCCCGCGAGGTCCAGCGCCGTCAGCATGTTGGTGTAGCCGAGCTCGGTGGAGAAGGAGAGCCCGAAGACGTCGAAGTCTCCGACCGGGCGGTGGGAGTCGACGGTGAACTGCGGCACCTTGTGCTCGCGCATCAGTTCTTCGAGGTCCGGCCACACGCTGTAGGTGCGCTCGGCGAGGACGCCTTCCCGCTCGTTCAGCACCTCGTACAGGATCATGACGCCCTGGTTGGGCAGGCCGACCTCGTACGCGTCCGGGTACATGAGCGCCCAGCGGACGTCCGCGCTCTCCCAGGGCTTCACGGTGGAATTGAGCTCACCACCGACGTACTGGATGGGCTTCTGCACATGCGGGAGCAGAGCTTCGAGCTGTGGGAAGACCGACTCGGACATCACGCGTCTTTCGTGAAGCGGGCAGGGGGCGACTCTCAAGCGTACCGCGAGGCTCGGCCGCCGCCCGCCGCGGTGATCATCACCGGCTCCCGGCCCGCCCGCCTTGGCCGTCCCTTGCGGAGCTAGCCGCCCAGGGCGGCCCGCAGGCGTGGGTCCGAGGCCTTCTCCCAGAGCGCGGGCAGCTCCTGCTCGCGCCGCTGTGCCAGTGCTTCCTCGTGGCCGTAGAGCAGGCCCCAGGTGAAGGCGGACTCCCCCGCTCCGGCCGCCTGGACGGCGAGGCCGTGCAGGGCTTCGCGGGCGACCACGCTGTCCTGGTGGTCCCCGAGCAGGCTCTGGACCGATTTGGCGGCCTTGGCCAGGCGCTTGGCGGGCTTCCCGAGGGCCGGTGCGGCCGCCTCCGCGGCGTACCGGGCGCGCTTGGCGGCCTTGCGGGCGTCGTGCAGGGCCAGGTCGCGTTCGTGCCCGGCGTCCAGGGCCAGCGCCCGGCCGACCCGGGTCGCGAGGCGGTCGTAGTCGTGCAGGACCGCCTTGGACAGGGTCGGCGCGGCCGGCCGGGCGGCGGCCTTGAGCAGCGGGGGGTCGGCCAGCAGGGCGTCGAGGGAGTTCAGGAGGGCGAGGTGGCGCTTGCTGTCGAGCGCGGCCACGGCGCGGCGCCGGGAGCCGGTCCGGCGGGCGGTGTGCCAGGTGCGCAGCCGGCCGCGCACGGGGCCGAGCAGCAGGGTGCGCGGGAGTTCCGCGAGCCGGGTCCGCAGCCGTTCCAGGAGGACCTCCTGGTCGCGGTCGACGCCGAGTTCGCCGGACAGCCAGCGCAGTTCCTCGCGCAGCGGGTCGGTGGCGTCGCGGTCCAGGACGCGGCGGTAGGTGGTGAGGGCGCTGCGCAGGCGGCGGGTGGCGACCCGCATCTGGTGGACGGAGTCGGGCAGGTCGCGGCGTACGGCGGGGTCCTGGGCGATCAGGGCGTCGCGCTGTTCGCGCAGGTACGACAGGACGTACGCGCCCGCCGTGCCCTCGCCGGGGCCGGAGCCGGAGCCGGGGTCCGAGCCGGGGGCCGAGTCGGCGCCCGAGCCGGCGCCGGAGCGGTCCCGGGCGGGCGGCTCGGCGCCGGTCTCGGCGAGGGCGCGGGCGAGCTTCGAGGGGGCGTCGGAGACCTTGAGCCCGGCCTTGCGGAACTTCTTCTCGACGGCGTCGAGGAGCGCCGGGTCGACCCCGTCCTCCAGTTCCACCTCGACTTCGGTCCAGGCGGCGGTGGCCTCGCCGCGCTCCGCCCGGACCTCGTCGGTGGACAGTTCCGCGAGCAGGTTTCCGTCGGCGTCGAGGAGGTGTCCGACCCTGCGCGCGGAGACCAGCCTGACCTGCGGCTCCAGGGCGGCGTCGCGGACCCGTGAGCGGACCAGGGCGGCGAGGGAGCCGGGGACGGTGTCGCCGAGGGGGGCCCGGATCTCGTCGCGGACGCCTGGGGAGACGGGCAGTTTGAGGTGCCAGCCCGCGTCCTCGCCGCCGGTCCTGCGCCGCAGCGTCAGGCCGTCGGCGGCGAGCCGCTGGTCGGGGGTGTCGTAGTAGACGGCGTCGAGGTGCGCGGTGCCCCGGTCGACGACGGCCGCGATGCCGGCCGTTCCGGTCAGGTCCGGCACCTTCTTCGCCTTGCCCCCGGTGAACTCGAATTTCCGCTCGATCTCGCGCTTCGTGTCCGCCATGAACCGAACTTAGTCCTGAACGGATCGTGACGTGAAGGCGAACGGAAGGGGTTCCGGCATTCGGCCGGGATCAGGCCGAAAGCGGTCGCTGGACCCGGATCGACTGCAACAGCCCCACGGCCACCCACACGGCGAACATCGACGACCCTCCGTAGGACACGAACGGCAGCGGGAGTCCGGCCACCGGCATGATCCCGAGGGTCATCCCGATGTTCTCGAAGGACTGGAAGGCGAACCAGGCGATGATCCCGGCGCACACGATCGTCCCGTAGAGCTCGGTGGTCTCGCGGGCGATGACGCAGGCCCGCCACAGCACCACGCCCAGCAGCACCAGGATCAGCCCGGCTCCGACGAAGCCCAGCTCCTCCCCCGCCACCGTGAAGACGAAGTCGGTCTGCTGCTCCGGCACGAACTGGCCGGTGGTCTGCGAGCCCTTGAAGAGCCCGGAGCCGGTCAGTCCGCCGGATCCGATGGCGATGCGCGCCTGGTTGGTGTTGTAGCCGACGCCGGCCGGGTCGAGCTCGGGGTTGGCGAAGGCCGCGAAGCGGTTGATCTGGTACTCGTCGAGGACGCCGAGCTGCCAGATGAGGACGGCTCCGCCCGCGCCGGTGCCCAGGAGCCCGAGCACCCAGCGGTTGGAGGCGCCGGAGGCCAGCAGGACGCCGAGCACGATGACGATCATGACCATGACCGAGCCCAGGTCGGGCATCAGCATGACGATGCCCATCGGGGCGGCGGCCAGGCACAGCGCCTTGACCACGGTGCGGTGGTCCGGGTGGGCGAGGTCGCCCGCGTCCACCCGGGCCGACAGCAGGACCGCCATGACCAGGATGATCGTGATCTTCACGAACTCGGAGGGCTGGAGGGAGAATCCTCCGCCGATCACGATCCACGCGTGCGCGCCGTTGATGGTCGCGCCGAGCGGGGTGAGCACGGCGATGATCAGCAGCAGCGAGAGCCCGTACAGGATCGGGACGGCGCCGCGCAGGGTGCGGTGGCCGAGCCAGATCGTGCCGATCATCAGCACCAGGCCGATGCCGGTGTTCATGGCGTGCCGGAAGAGGAAGTAGTACGGGTCCCCCTGGTTCAGGGAGGTCCGGTTGCGGGTCGCCGACCACACCAGCAGCGAGCCGATGAGGGACAGCGCCAGCGCGGAGAGCAGTATCGGCCAGTCGAGCCGGCGCACCACCGAGTCGCGGGCGGTGAGCCTGGCCATGGCTCCGCGTTCCGGCGCGTACCGGGATACGGAGAACTTGTTCGCGGTCTGCATCAGTCCTGCCTTGCTGCGGGCGGTGCGGGCGGCCCGGCGAGCACGGGCGGCACCTCCTCCGGGGACGGCGGTACGTACGGCCTGATCTGGGGGGCGTCGATGGACCCGTCGGGCTGGATGGTCGGCAGGTTCGCCTCCGGCTTGAGCAGCAGCGCCTTCTTCAGGTCCTGCTTGCCGGCCATGTCCAGACCGTAGATGGCGTTGTACACGTTGCGTACGGCGGGGCCGGAGGCGCCGGAACCGGTACCACCCTGGGAGATCGTCATGACGATGGTGAAGTCCTGCGTGTACGTGGCGAACCAGGAGGTCGTCTGCTTGCCGTAGACCTCGGCGGTGCCGGTCTTGGCGTGCATCGGGATCTGCTCCTGCGGCCAGCCGCCGAAGCGCCAGGCGGCGGTGCCCTCGGTGGCCACGCCGGCCAGGGCCTGGTCCATCTTGCGGCGGGTCTCCTCGGTGAACGGCAGCCTGCCGTGGGAGCGCGGGGCGATCTTCTCGACGCGCTTGCCGTCGGCGCTGATGATGGCCTTGCCGAGGGTGGGGTTCCACATGGTGCCGCCGTTGGCGATGGCCGAGTAGATGGTGGCCATCTGGATGGGCGTGACGAGGGTGTCGCCCTGCCCGATGGAGTAGTTGACGGAGTCACCGGCGCGCATGAGGTTGCCCTCCAGGCAGTTCTCGTAGGACAGCAGCTCGACGTAGGTGCCGCCCTTCTTGCCGGTCTTGCACCACATGTCCTTGTTGGCTTCCCAGAACCGCTGCTTCCACTGGCGGTCGGGGACCCGGCCCTTCTCCTCGCCCGGCAGGTCCACGCCGGTCTCGGCGCCGAGCCCGAACTGGTGGGCGGTCTTGTAGAACCAGTCCGCCGGCTTCTTCACCGGCTTGAGCGCGCCGTCCTTCTGCCACTGCTGGTGGGCCAGGGCGTAGAAGACGGTGTCGCAGGAGACCTCCAGGGCCCGGCCGAGGGTGATCGATCCGTGGCCCTGCGACTCGAAGTTCTTGAAGACCTGTCCGCCGATGGAGTACGAGCTGGGGCAGGGGTAGTTGCCGTCGAACTTGTATCCGGCGTTGACCGCGGCGGCGGTCGAGATGACCTTGAAGATGGAGCCGGGGGCCGCCTGCCCCTGGATCGCCCGGTTCATCAGCGGGACGTTGGACTCCTTGGCCGTCAGCTTGGCGTAGTCCTTGGCGGAGATCCCGCCGACCCAGACGTTCGGGTCGTAGGTCGGGTTGGAGGCCATGGCGACGACGCGGCCGGTCTTGGACTCCAGGACGACGATGGCGCCCGCGTCGGCCTTGTACGGGACGCCGGTGTTGCGGTCGATCTGCTTGCGCGCCTCGACCATGGCGGCGTTCAGCTCGAACTCGGCGACCGCCTGGACCCGGGCGTCGAGGCTGGTCACGAGGTTGGCGCCGGGGATCGTCGGATCGTTGCGGGCCAGGCCGATGACCCGGCCGAGGTTGTCCACCTCGTAGCGGGTGACGCCGGACTTGCCGCGCAGCGCCTTGTCGTACGTGCGTTCCAGCCCGAAGCGGCCGACCTGGTCGGATCGCAGGAAGGGCGAGTTGGTGTCCTTGGCCTTGGTGATCTCGTCGTCGGTGACCGGGGAGAGGTAGCCCAGGGCCTGGCCGGTGTTGGCACCGCCGGGGGCCGGGTAGCGGCGTACGGCGGTGGGCTCGGCGGTGATCCCGGGGAAGTCCTCCGGACGCTCGCGGATCTGCAGGGCCTGCTGGGTGGTGGCCTCGTCGGTGACCGGGATCGGCTGGTAGGGGGAGCCGTTCCAGCAGGGCTGCGGGGTGACGGAGTCGCAGAGCCGGACCTTGTCCATGACCTCCTGCGGCTTCATGTCGAGCACGCTGCCGAGCCGGGTCAGGACGCCCTTGCCCTTGTCCTTCATCTTCATCAGCTCGGTGCGGCTGGCGGAGACGACCAGCCGGGTCTCGTTGTCGGCGAGCGCGACCCCGCGGGCGTCCAGGATCGATCCGCGCACGGCGGGCTGGACGACCTGCTGGACGTGGTTGTTCTTGGCCTCGTGGGCGTACTCGTCGCCGTTGCGGATCTGGAGGTACCAAAGGCGCCCGCCGAGGGTGAAGAGGAACGAGAAGACGAGCACCTGGATGATCACGAGCCGGATCTGCACCCGGGAGGTGCGGCCGCTCTCCTGAATGTTGCTCACGCCTGCTCCTCCCTCACAGTTTCTTGACGCTCTTCACACCCTTGACGCCCTTTATCCGGCCGGCCCGGTTGGCACGGCCGCGAGCCGTCTTCAGCCGCAGTCCGCCGCGCTGGCTGCCGATGCGCAGCCCCGTGCCGCCGGCCAGCCAGCCGGATGACACGTCCTTGCCCTGGGGCGGGCCGCCGCCCGCTTCGACGGCCATCGGGTCGTTCTCGGCGCGCCGGGCCAGCGCCATGATGAACGGCACCGTGAAGGGCGCGAGGAGCAGGTCGTAGAGGGTCGCGGTGAACAGCAGGCCTGTCAGGCCCACGTGCCGGGCGGCGGTGTCCCCGACGAGGGCGCCCACGCCCGCGTACAGCAGGGTGGAGCCGATCGCGGCGGCGACGACGGTGAGCAGCGGCCCCCAGGCGGAGCGGAACCGCCCGTTGTCGGGGCGGACCAGGCCGACGAGGTAGCCGATGAGGCAGAGCACGAGCGCGTACCGGCCGGCGGCGTGGTCGGCCGGCGGCGCGAGGTCGGCGAGCAGGCCCGCGCCGAAGCCGATGAAGGCGCCGCTGAGGTGGCCGTAGACCAGGGCGAGCGCGACGACGGTGAGCAGGACCAGGTCGGGTACCGCGCCGGGCAGCTGGAGCCGGCCGAGGACGGTGACCTGGATGACGAGGGCGACCACGACGAGCGTCGCCGAGAGCAGGATCCGGTTGAAGCGCATGGCGGTCAGCTCCTACTCGTCGGCCGGCTTGCCGGGCACACTGGCGGACGGGGTGACCGTGACGGTTACCGTCGGGATGGGCTTGGGGGCCTCGGGCTTGGGCGGCAGGACCGCGTCGCGCGGGTCCTCGCGCGGCGGCATGACCACGACGCCGACGATGTCCAGCCGCGAGAACCCGACGAACGGGCGCACCCATACGGTGCGGGTCAGGTCGCCTCGCGAGGGGTCGACCTTGACGACCTCGCCGATCGGGACGCCGGGCACGAAGGGCCGGTTGCCGCGGGAGCCGAAGGTGACGAGCCGGTCCCCGGGGCTGATCTTGGCCTTGCCGTTGAGCATCTGCACGGACAGGGCGCGGTCGCCCTGTCCGGTGGCGAAGCCGAGTTCGCCGGACTTCTCCAGGCGGGTGCCGACGGTGAAGTCGGGGTCGTTGGCGAGCACCACGGTGGCGGTGTCGGGGCCGACCGTGGCGACCCGGCCGACCAGGCCCTCGCCGTTGAGGACGGTCATGTCGCGCTCGATGCCGTCCTTGCTGCCCGCGTCGATCGTGACGGTCCAGGAGAAGCCCTGGGCCGCTCCTATTCCGATGACTTCGGCGCCCTTGATCCCGTACTGTCCGGCGCCGGCCCGCTTGAGCATCTCGTCGAGCTCGCGGATCCGGCTGCGGTTCTGGTCGTCGCTGCCCAGCTTGGCCTTGAGCGTGGCGTTCTCGCGCTCCAGGATCTCGATCCGGCTGTGGCGTTCGCCGGAGTCGCGTACCGCCCCTATGGCGTGGGCGACCGGGTCCACCGCGGTCGCCACGCCCTTCTCGACGGGGCCGAAGACCGCTGCGGCGGCCTGCCGGGCACCGTCGACCGGTGACTCCTCGCCCGCTCTGATGTCCACCGTGATCAATGCGAACGCGATGGCGATCAGAAGCACCAGGAGCAGCCGGCTCTCTCGTGTGTCCCTCACGTGCGGCGGCCGTGCCTTCCTCGTAGTAACCCGTGCGGCGAAGCCGCTCCGGTGAGACGCGAAGCTGTGATCGCACCGGACTGTTGCCTGTATATCAACGATCCGCCGCACAGGCGCGGTAGCACCCGTACGGCGGATCCTTGTGTTCCGCATGCCCCGTCGACGGGGATCTGGTCAACGCCGGGGCTGGGCGTCCAGGACCTGCTGGAGCGCCTCGAACTCCTCCACGCACTTGCCGGAGCCGAGGGCGACCGAGTCGAGCGGATCCTCCGCGATGTGGATCGGCATGCCCGTCTCACGGCGCAGCCGCTCGTCGAGACCGCGCAGCAGCGCGCCGCCGCCGGTCAGGACGATGCCGCGGTCCATGATGTCGCCGGAGAGCTCCGGAGGGCACTTGTCGAGGGTGGTCTTGACCGCGTCGACGATGGCGTTGACGGGCTCCTCGATGGCCTTGCGGACCTCGGCGGCGGAGATCACGACCGTCTTCGGCAGCCCGGACACCAGGTCCCGGCCGCGGATCTCGGTGTGCTCGTCCTTGTCGAGGTCGTACGCCGACCCGATGGTGATCTTGATCTGCTCGGCGGTGCGCTCGCCGAGGAGGAGCGAGTACTCCTTCTTGATGTGCTGGATGATCGCGTTGTCGAGCTCGTCGCCGGCCACCCGGATGGACTGCGCCGTGACGATTCCGCCGAGGGAGATGACGGCGACCTCGGTGGTGCCGCCGCCGATGTCCACGACCATGTTGCCGGTGGCCTCGTGGACGGGCAGGCCCGAGCCGATGGCGGCGGCCATGGGCTCCTCGATGATGTGCACCTGGCGGGCGCCGGCCTGGGTGGACGCCTCGATGACGGCGCGGCGCTCGACTCCGGTGATGCCGGAGGGTACGCAGACCACGACGCGCGGACGGGCCAGGTAGCGGCGCTTGTGGATCTTGAGGATGAAGTACCGGAGCATCCGCTCGGTGATCTCGAAGTCGGCGATCACGCCGTCCTTGAGGGGCCTTACGGCGACGATGTTGCCGGGCGTCCGGCCGATCATCTTCTTCGCCTCGGAGCCGACCGCCAGGATGCCACCGGTGTTCGTGTTGATGGCGACCACGGACGGCTCGTTCAGGACGATCCCCCGGCCCCTCACGTACACCAGCGTGTTGGCGGTCCCGAGGTCGATCGCCATGTCACGGCCGATGAACGACATGTTGTTCCCCTTGTTCCCCATGAGGAGCGTCTGGCCTTCCAGTTGATAGCGGCTGCTGTCAGGTCGGCGAGGTGGGTGTGTGGGTGGAGGCCCCATCGTAGTGCCGCACGTACGGACATCGCGCGACGGGACTCCCGGCAATCCCGCCGGAACGGATACCCGCCCCCTTAGTGGTGACGTCGTGTCCTGCACATGCGTTCCCGGTCCGCGCCGGTAATACCGAAGGGCGACCGAAATTACTTCGGTCGCCCCAGGTCGTGAGCGCTATTTGGCTGATCCCGCGGCGCAGAGGACCGCCCGGGCAGGTTCCGCTTCGGTGCGGGACCGGCTCGGAGACCGGCTCGGAGAGCGGGTCAGAGACCGGCTCAGAGAGCGGGGAAGAACAGCTTCAGCTCGCGCTCGGCGGACTCCTCGGAATCCGAGGCGTGGATCAGGTTCTCCCGGGTGATGGAACCGAAGTCGCCCCGGATGGAGCCCGGCGCCGCGGCGATCGGGTCGGTGGGGCCGGCCAGCTGGCGGACGCCCTCGATGACGCGCTCCCCCTCGACCACCAGGACGACGACCGGGCCGCTGGACATGAAGCCCATCAGGGGCTCGTAGAACGGCTTGCCCTTGTGCTCGCCGTAGTGCGTCTCCAGGGTCTCCTGGTCCAGCGTGCGCAGCTCCAGCGCGGGAATGGTCCAGCCGGCCTTCCGCTCGATCCGGCCGATGATCTCGCCGATCAGGCCACGACGGACGGCGTCGGGCTTGAGCAGGACGAGCGTGCGCTGGGTCATGTTCTAACTCCTTGCGGCATACGGGTGCGGTGGGACGAATCTACCGGCCCGGGCTTCAGGCCCGGGCCTCGGGCTCCGCGTGCGCGGCCGCCCAGCGGGCCTTGACCTCGTCGATCCGCCGCCCGTAGTGCACCGAGCACCACCACAGCCCCGCGAACACCGCCCCGAGGAAGAACATCGTCGGCACGACGAACCCGCTCAGGACGAGGCCCGCCTGGAGGGCCCACCCCAGCTGCACCGCACCCGGCCGCGACAGCATCCCGCACAGCAGCACCGACAGCAGCATCGCGACCCCGCACACCGTCCACACGGTCGCCTGGGTCAGGTCCGGGTCCTTCATGGCCACCAGCCCGGCGAAGCCGATCACGAAGAACTCGCCGATCAGCGTCGAAGCACAGAGCGTGCGCATTCCCTCAGCCCCTCTTGAACAGCAGGCGGGCCTCGCCCACCGTGATCACGGACCCGGTCACCAGGACCCCGGCCCCTCCGTACTCGGCCTCTTCCTCCGCAAGGGTGACCGCCGCCTCCAGGGCGTCGTCCAGCCGGGGCTCCACCTGCACCCGGTCGGGGCCGAAGACCTCGACCGCGACGGCCGCCAGCTCGTCGGCGGACATCGCCCGGTGGCTGGAGTTCTCCGTGACGACGACCTCCGCGAAGATCGGCTCGAAGGCCTCCAGGACCCCCTTGACGTCCTTGCCCTCGCTCGCCGCGACGACCCCGATCAGCCGGCTGAAGCCGAAGGCCTCGGTGACCGCCTCCGCGGTGGCCCGGGCGCCCGCCGGGTTGTGCGCCGCGTCCAGGACCACGGTAGGGCTGCGCCGGACGACCTCCATGCGGCCCGGCGAGGCCACCGAGGCGAAGGCCTTCCGTACGGTGTCCGCGTCCAGCTCCCGCGCGTGCTCCGCGCCGATGCCGAAGAACGCCTCGACCGCGGCCAGGGCCACCGCCGCGTTGTGCGCCATGTGGGCGCCGTACAGCGGGAGGAAGATGCCGTCGTACTCGCCGCCCACACCGCGCAGCGTCAGCATCTGGCCGCCGACCGCCACCTCGCGGGAGACGACCCCGAACTCCATGCCTTCGCGGGCCACGGTCGCATCGACCTCGACGGCCTTCTTCAGCAGCACCTGCGCCGCGTCCACCGGCTGCTGCGCCAGGATGACGGTGGCGTCCTGCTTGATGACGCCACCCTTCTCCTGGGCGATCTCGCCGGGCGTGGAGCCGAGCCGGTCGGTGTGGTCCAGGCTGATCGGGGTGACCACCGCCACCGAGGCGTCGATCACGTTGGTGGCGTCCCAGGAGCCGCCCATGCCGACCTCGATCACGGCCGCGTCCACGGGGGCGTCCGCGAAGGCCGCGTAGGCCATCCCGGTGAGCACCTCGAAGAACGACAGCCGGTACTCCTCGGCGGCGTCGACCATCTCCACGTACGGCTTGATGTCGTGGTAGGTCTCCACGAAGCGCTCGGCGCTGATCGGCGCCCCGTCCAGGCTGATGCGCTCGGTGATCGACTGGACGTGCGGGCTGGTGTAGCGGCCGGTGCGCAGCTCGAAGGCGTTCAGCAGGGCCTCGATCATGCGGGCGGTGCTGGTCTTGCCGTTGGTACCGGTGACGTGGATCGTCGGGTACGCGTGCTGGGGCTCGCCCAGTACGTCCATCAGCGCGGCGATCCGCGAGACGGACGGCTCCAGCTTCGTCTCGCCCCAGCGGGTGGCCAGCTCCTGCTCCACCTCCTGGAGCGCCTTCGCCACCTCCGGGTCCGTGGGGGCGGCCGGCACCTGGTCCCCCTGCGGTCCCCCGCCGTGTGCGCGCAAGGTACGGCTGCCGGCCTCGATCACCGCCAGGTCGGGGTCGCGGTCCGACTCCTCCGCGATGATCTGGTCGAATTCGTCGGCCGCGTCGAAGGGTCGGCCGGCGTCGTCGGGGCCATGGCTCTCGGGCTGCTGCTCACTCACGGGGCCAGTCTACGGACGAGGACCCGTAGGACTTTCGGCCCGGCCGTTTCAGGACCTTCGGCAGCGAAAGCGACCGGATCGTTATGCAAGCCTTGCGGGCAGGAGATTGGGGAACAAATGCCGCAGGCCAGCAGCAACAAGACGACGTCCAGCCGCGACATAGGGATAGACCTGGGAACCGCCAACACGCTCGTCTACGCCCGGGGCCACGGAATCGTCCTCAATGAGCCGTCCGTGGTCGCGGTCAAGGCCGGCACGACCACCGCCCTGGCCGTCGGGACGGAGGCCAAGGAGACCATCGGCCGCACCCCCGGCTCCATCACCGCGATCCGCCCCCTCAAGGACGGGGTGATCTGCGACTACGAGGCCGCCGAGGAGATGATCCGGCACTTCGTGCGCAAGGCCGTCCCGGGCCGGCGGCCGCGCACCCGCATGGTGGTCTGCGTACCGTCCGGGGTCACCCCCGTCGAGCGCCGGGCCATCGTCCACGCCTCCACCCGGGCCGGGGCCAAGGCCGTGCACCTGATCGAGGAACCGATGGCGGCGGCGATCGGAGCCGGCCTGCCGGTGTCCGAGCCGCGCGGTTCGATGGTGGTGGACATCGGCGGCGGCACCTCCGAGGTCGCCGTCATCTCGCTCGGCGGCATCGTCACCTCCCAGTCCCTGCGGGTCGGCGGGGACCGGCTGGACGGCGCGATCATGGACTACGTGCGCAAGGAGCACTCCCTGCTCATCGGCGAGCGCACCGCCGAGGACGTCAAGGTCGGCATCGGCTCGGCCTGGCCCGTCCCGGACCGCCCCGAGCTGGAGACCCGTACCTTCACCGTCCGGGGCCGCGAGAAGGTCGGCGGCATGCCGAAGACCCTGGAGCTGAACGCGGCCGATGTGCGGGCCGCGCTCGACGAACCGGTCGAGGCGATCATCGCGGCCGTGCGCACCACCCTGGAGGAGTGCCCGCCCGAGCTGTCCGGCGACGTGATGGAACACGGCATCGTCCTCACCGGCGGCGGCGCCCTGCTGCCGGGCCTGGACCTGCGCATGGCCTGCGCCACCGGCATCCCGGTCTTCGTCGCGGACTCCCCGCTGGACTGCGTGGCCCTGGGATCCGGCAAGTGCGTCGAGGACCTGGACACCCTCAACAGCCTGCTGGCCCCGGCGAAGGCCTGACCGGCGCGGCGACCCCCTAGGAACGCGGCAGGGTCGCCACGACGAGGTAGGAGTCCTCGGTGCGGGTCGCCGTCAGGTTTCCCCCGAGGCTGCGGACCCGTTCGGACATGCTCGCCGTGCCGGAGCCCGCCGAGACGGGGGCGCGCGTCGGGTTGCGGTCGGGGAGGCCGTTGCTGACGGCGATCCGCAGCTCGGGGCCGTCCGCCCGCACCGAGACCTCGATGGTCTCGCCCCGGGCGTGCTTGGCGGCGTTGGTGAGGCACTCCTGCACCACGCGGTAGACGGCCGCCTGCCGCAGCGGCGACACCCCGTGCACCTGCGGGTCCATGACCAGCCGTACGGGTGAACCGGCGCGCCCGCTCTCCTCCGCGAGCGCCGCCAGCCCGTCCACGCCGGGGGTGGCGGACGGGTCCCCGCGCTGCACGATGATCTCGTTCAGCACCAGGTGGGCCCGTCGCGCGGTGTCGGCCAGCTCCTCGAAGTCCGATCCGTACGACGTCTCGCGCGCCCGCATCGACAGCACCTCGGAACGCACCGTCAGCAGGGTCAGTTCCCGTCCGACGAAGTCGTGCACGTCCCGGGCCACCGAGGTGCGCTCCTGCTGGACGGCCTGCAGCACCGCCGACTCGGCCCGCCGGGTGTCGAGCTCGCGCACCAGGTCGTGCCGGTAGGCGGCGATCCCGACGGCCGAGGCGAGGACCCCGATGGGCACGACCAGGCTGAGGAAGGCGCTGAGGGTGCCGGCCGCCGGCTCGGGCCAGCCGGGCACGCTGAACACCGCGAGCGCGAAGGCCACGTACCCGATGGTGGCCAGGATTCCGGCGCGGCGGCCCCGGTAGCGGCCGACGGAGTAGAGGGCGAACTGGATCAGGGTCAGCTCGTGCAGCCAGCCGACGAACAGCAGTGCGGTGAGGTACGCGAGCCAGGGCATCCGGCGCCGGACCAGCAGGCTCGCGCAGCCGACGGCGAGGACGGCGGCGGCCATCCAGCCGTTGAGGGAGTTGTCGGCGGCGGCCAGGCCCGGCAGGTCCAGCGCCATCAGGGCGAGGCAGCTCAGGGCGGTGAGGATGTCCAGCGCCCGCGGGGAGCCGGCCCAGCCCTCGGTGAGCCGGCGGCCGGCGGCCACGACCCGGTGGACCGCCGAGGCGACGGGCTTGACGTGCATGTCCCCATCATCCGTGGTGAGCGGTGCCCATCGAATCGCTCGGCGGGGCATAAAAAGTGATATGCGGCACTCCGGATGGATACCGGCAGGGCCGGACGGCCCTGCCGGCCGTCGGCCGTGACGCCGCCCCGTCCGCGGGGTAGGGATATGGCGAAGGCCCCCACATCGACCGACGGTGTGGGGGCCTTCGCCTCGGGGACTTCCGAGTCCGCTGGGGCTCTGCGGCCGCTGGGACTCTGCGGCCTCTGGGACTCTTCGGCCGCTGGGACTCTGCGGCCGCTGGGGCTTACGGGCTAAGCGGCCGGCAGCGAGGCCAGCTGGGCCTGGATCCGGGCGATGTCCGCCTCGGCCTTGGCCAGTCGGCCCTTGATCTTGTCCACGACGTTGTCGGGGGCCTTGGCCAGGAAGGCCTCGTTGCCGAGCTTGCCTTCGGCCTGCTGCTTCTCCTTCTCGGCAGCGGCCAGGTCCTTCGACAGCCGCTTGCGCTCGGCGGCCACGTCGATGGTGCCCGACAGGTCCAGCGCGACCGTGGCGCCGCCGACCGGGAGGGTCGCGGTGGCGCTGAACTCCTCGCCCTCCGGCTGAAGGCGCAGCAGCTGCCGGATGGCGCCTTCGTGCGCGGCCAGCGCGGTACCGGCCAGGTCCAGGCGGGCCGGGACCTTCTGGCCCGGCTGCAGACCCTGGTCGGCGCGGAACCGGCGGACCTCGGTGACCACGGCCTGGAGGTTCCCGATCTCGGCCTCGGCGGCCTCGTCGCGGAAGCCGCTGTCCTTGGGCCAGTCGGCGACCACGAGGGACTCGCCGCCGGTCAGGGTGGTCCACAGGGTCTCGGTGACGAAGGGGACCACCGGGTGCAGCAGGCGCAGGGTGACGTCGAGGACCTCGCCGAGGACCCGGCCGGAGACCTTGGCGCCCTCGCCGCCCGCGAAGAAGGTCGTCTTCGAGAGCTCGACGTACCAGTCGAAGACCTCGTCCCACGCGAAGTGGTACAGGGCCTCGCTGAGCTTCGAGAACTGGAAGTCCTCGTAGTACACGTCCACCTGCGAGACGGTCTTGTTCAGCCGGGACAGGATCCACCGGTCGGTCGCCGACATCTGCTCGGGGGCCGGCAGCTCGCCCTCGATGGTGGCGCCGTTCATCAGCGCGAAGCGCGTGGCGTTCCAGATCTTGTTGGCGAAGTTCCGGGAGGCCTGGACCCAGTCCTCGCCGATCGGGACGTCGGTGCCGGGGTTGGCGCCCTTGGCCAGGGTGAAACGGACGGCGTCGGAGCCGTACTTGTCCATCCAGTCCAGCGGGTCGACGACGTTGCCGAAGGACTTCGACATCTTCTTGCCGCGCTCGTCGCGGACCAGGCCGGTCAGCGCGATCGTCTTGAAGGGGACCTCGCCGTCCATGGCATAGAGGCCGAACATCATCATCCGGGCGACCCAGAAGAAGATGATGTCGTGGCCGGTGACCAGGACGTCGGTGGAGTAGAACTTCTCCAGGTCCGGGGTCTTCTCCGGCCAGCCGAGCGTGGAGAACGGCCACAGGCCGGAGGAGAACCAGGTGTCGAGGACGTCGGTGTCCTGGGTCCAGCCCTCGCCGGTCGGGATCTCGTCGGCCGGTCCGACGCAGACGATCTGACCCTCCGGGCCGTACCAGATCGGGATCCGGTGGCCCCACCACAGCTGGCGCGAGATGCACCAGTCGTTGAGGTTGTCGACCCAGTCGAAGTAGCGCTTCTCCATCTCCTGCGGGTGGATGGCGACCCGGCCGTCGCGGACCGCGTCACCGGCGGCCTTCGCGAGCGGCTTGACGCCGACCCACCACTGGAGCGACAGGCGCGGCTCGACCGTGGTGCGGCAGCGCGAGCAGTGTCCGACGGAGTGCGTGTACGGACGCTTCTCGGCGACGATCCGGCCCTGCTCGCGCAGCGCGCCGACGACGGCCGAGCGCGCCTCGAAGCGGTCCAGGCCGAGGAAGGGGCCGTGGACGGTGATGACACCGTGCTCGTCCATGATCGTCATGGATTCGAGGTTGTGGCGCTGGCCGATCGCGAAGTCGTTCGGGTCGTGCGCGGGGGTCACCTTGACCGCGCCGGTGCCGAACTCCGGGTCGACGTGCGTGTCGGCGACGATCGGAATGGTCCGGTCGGTCAGCGGCAGCTTGATGCGGGTGCCGACGAGGTGCTTGTAGCGCTCGTCGTCCGGGTGGACGGCGACGGCGGTGTCCCCGAGCATCGTCTCGGCGCGGGTCGTCGCGACGACGAGGCTGTCCTCGCCCTCGCCGTACCGGATGGAGACGAGCTCGCCGGCGTCCTCCTGGTACTCCACCTCGATGTCCGAGATGGCGGTCAGGCAGCGGGGGCACCAGTTGATGATGCGCTCGGCCCGGTAGATCAGGCCGTCGTCGTACAGCTTCTTGAAGATGGTCTGGACGGCGCGGGACAGCCCCTCGTCCATGGTGAAGCGCTCACGGGACCAGTCGACGCCGTCACCGAGGCGGCGCATCTGGCCGAGGATCTTGCCGCCGTACTCTTCCTTCCACTGCCAGACGCGCTCGACGAACTCCT
Organism: Streptomyces sp. NPDC028314; assembly: GCF_055565795.1. Taxonomy (NCBI): domain Bacteria; kingdom Bacillati; phylum Actinomycetota; class Actinomycetes; order Kitasatosporales; family Streptomycetaceae; genus Streptomyces; species Streptomyces sp. NPDC028314. Next base: position 362,737 of record NZ_JBVHTP010000004.1, on the reverse strand, counting down.
CGCGGCCCAGGTCGTGGCGGGACTTGCCCTCCTCGGCGAGCTGCTGTTCGACCTTGTTCTGGGTGGCGATACCGGCGTGGTCCATGCCCGGCAGCCACAGCGCCTCGTACCCCTGCATCCGCTTGCGGCGGGTCAGGGCGTCCATGAGCGTGTGCTGGAAGGCGTGCCCCAGGTGCAGGGAGCCGGTGACGTTCGGCGGCGGGATGACGATGGTGTACGGGGGCTTCTCGCTCGCGGGATCGGCCGTGAAGTACCCACGCTCCACCCAGCGCTCGTAGAGCTTCGCCTCTACCTCGGCCGGCGCGTACTGGGTCGGCAGTTCGGAGTCGGGGCTGCTGGGTGTCTGCGTGTTCTCGGTCACGGGGCACAGTTTAGAGCGGTAACAGTCCAGTCATGAAACCGGTAATCCAGGGGCCCGGCGCCGTGGGTCCGTTCGGCTTCCGCCAGGATGTCTGGAGCGCATAAAGATTCCTGAAGGGGGACACGGGCATGAGTTACAACCAGCCGGGACCGTACGGCGGCCAGCAGCCGCAGCAGCCTGGACCTTACGGGGGTCCGCCGCCGCAGCAGCCCGGCCCCTACGGCCAGCCCGCTCCGCAGCCCGGCTACGGCTACCCCCAGCAGCCGCCCCCGCCGGGCGTCCCGGCGCAGGGCTACCCCCCGCAGCCCGGCCAGCAGCCGGGCTACGGCTACCAGCAGCCGGGCATGCCCCAGCAGGCCCCGTACGGCGGCATGCCCCCGCAGCAGCCGCCGAAGAAGTCCAAGGCCGGCGTGGTCATCCTCGCGGTGGTCCTGGTAGCGGCCATCGCGGGCGGCGGCTACTACTTCCTGGGCAAGGGCGGCGGTGGCGTGGCCGCCGATACCAAGGGCTACAAGCTGACGTTCCCCGCGTCGGTCGACTCGTTCGCGCAGCCGCCGGACAAGTCGCCGGTGCCGGACGTCCCCCTGGAAGGGGAGAAGAAGGCGAAGGCCGAAGCCCTCGGGGTGCAGAACCCGCACAGCTCGGCCGCCGCGTACTCGAACACCCCCGACGGCAAGGGCAAGGTCCTCAACGCCAACGGGCTGTGGGGCGACATCTCCGACCCGGAGAAGGCGGTCGACGCCTACTTCGCCGCCGTCGGCGTGGGCAACAAGGAGACCGAGGCCCTGGGGATCAAGCAGGAACTGGTCGGTGCCCCCAAGGCGTTCACCCCTGCCGGGTTCAAGGGCGGCGTCATGAAGTGCGCCGAGGTCAAGACGACCTTCACGAAGGCCACCAAGCCCGGAGCTCCCAAGCAGATCGTGGTCCCGTCCTGCACCTGGGGAGACCACTCCACCCTGACGAACGTCGCCCTCGTCGACCAGGCCGCAGCCCTGCTCGGCAGCAGCAGCGGCACCCAGGAGGACGTTTCCAAGCTGGCCGCCAAGCTGTACAACACCTCGCGCACCAAGGCCTGAACGACGCATGGGGCCCGGAACGGTACTGGGCCCCATACGGCGCAGGCTCAGCGGCGCGCGGCCTGATTGCAGGCCTCGCGGGCGTCGTCCAACTTCACGGAGACCGACACCAAGAGGTTGAAGCAGATCTGCTCACCTATGAAGCCGTCCTGCCCGTGCTGGCACGCGCTTATCACGTTGGGCCCGACGTTGTAGCTCAGGTTGCGCATGTAGTTGGTGCAGTCCGTGGCCGTCGCCTGGGCGGGTGACGCCGCGAGAACGGGCAGAGCGCCCGCCATCGCCGTTGCCGCGAAGAGTCCGATCATCCGGCGCGCCTTGATCATGCGCCCGCTCCTTACCCACTGTGGATCATTACCGATCAGTAGTTGATCGGACGACTCGCATAGAGTCCACAGAAATAAGACTTATGACCGAATATCATGCCCTGTCGACTGGTTCTCGACATACAAGAAGGGGCGCCCCCGGCCAACCGGCCGGGGGCGCCCCTTCTCGTACGTGTAGCGGTACCGGCTACGCCGACTTCTCGTGCGGGCCCTGGTCCTTCGGGACGATCCGCGGGACCAGCGTCGGGTTGACGTTGGAGCGGACCACGTCGGCGGTGATGACCACGCGGGCCACGTCCTTGCGGGACGGGACCTCGTACATCACCGACATCAGGACCTCCTCCATGATGGCGCGCAGGCCGCGCGCGCCCGTCTGGCGGAGGATCGCCTGGTCCGCGATGGCCTCCAGCGCCTCGCGCTCGAAGTCCAGCTCGACGCCGTCGAGTTCGAACAGCCGCTGGTACTGCTTCACCAGGGCGTTGCGCGGCTCGATCAGGATCTGGAGCAGGGCCTCGCGGTCGAGGTTGTGCACCGAGGTCAGTACGGGGAGGCGGCCGATGAACTCGGGGATCATCCCGAACTTCACCAGGTCCTCCGGCATGACCTCGTGGAACTGGTCGCTCGCCTCGATCTCGCGCTTCGAGCGGATCGTCGCCCCGAAGCCGATGCCCTTGGCACCCGCGCGCGACTCGATGATCTTCTCCAGGCCGGCGAAGGCGCCGCCCACGATGAAGAGCACGTTCGTCGTGTCGATCTGGATGAACTCCTGGTGCGGGTGCTTGCGGCCGCCCTGCGGCGGGACGGAGGCGGTCGTGCCCTCCAGGATCTTCAGAAGGGCCTGCTGGACGCCCTCCCCGCTCACATCGCGGGTGATCGACGGGTTCTCGCTCTTGCGCGCGACCTTGTCGATCTCGTCGATGTAGATGATCCCGGTCTCGGCCTTCTTGACGTCGTAGTCGGCCGCCTGGATCAGCTTGAGCAGGATGTTCTCGACGTCCTCGCCGACGTACCCGGCCTCCGTCAGCGCCGTCGCGTCGGCGATGGCGAACGGGACGTTGAGCATGCGGGCCAGCGTCTGGGCCAGCAGGGTCTTGCCGGAGCCCGTCGGGCCCAGCAGCAGGATGTTGGACTTCGCGAGCTCGATCGCGTCGTCCCGGCCCTGCGCGCCGCCGTTCTCGCCGGCCTGGACCCGCTTGTAGTGGTTGTAGACCGCTACGGAGAGCGCCTTCTTCGCCGGCTCCTGGCCGACGACGTAGCTCTCCAGGAACTCGTAGATCTCACGGGGCTTGGGGAGTTCCTCCCACCGGACCTCGGAGGTCTCCGCGAGTTCCTCTTCGATGATCTCGTTGCAGAGGTCGATGCACTCGTCGCAGATGTACACACCGGGTCCTGCGATGAGCTTCTTCACCTGCTTCTGGCTCTTTCCGCAGAACGAGCACTTGAGCAGGTCGCCGCCGTCACCGATGCGTGCCACGAGGTGCTTCCCCTTCGCCTGGGAGACGCCTGGTTCAGCGCTCCTGGTGCCTCATATCCGACGGTACCTTGCCGGGGGCCCCGTGCGGGGCCCCCTTGACGTGGTTCACATCGCCTTCGTGCGACGGCGCTCCACGCCAACTGGCGGCAAGGATCAGACCGCGCTGCTCTTGCGGGTCGAGACGATCTGGTCGATCAGGCCGTACGCGAGCGCGTCCTCGGCCGTCAGGATCTTGTCGCGCTCGATGTCGTCGCGGATCTTCTCGATCGGCGTCGTCGAGTGCTTGGCCAGCATGGTCTCCAGCTGGTCGCGCATGCGCAGGATCTCGTTGGCCGCGATCTCCAGGTCCGAGAGCTGCTCGCGGCCGGTGCCGCCGGACGGCTGGTGGATCAGCACGCGGGCGTTCGGCAGGGCCATGCGCTTGCCGGGGGTACCGGCGGCGAGCAGGACCGCGGCGGCGGAGGCCGCCTGGCCCATGCAGACCGTCTGGATGTCCGGCTTCACGAACTGCATGGTGTCGTAGATCGCCGTCAGCGCGGTGAAGGAGCCACCGGGGCTGTTGATGTAGATCGAGATGTCGCGGTCCGGGTCCATCGACTCCAGGCACAGCAGCTGCGCCATGACGTCGTTGGCGGAGGCGTCGTCGATCTGCACGCCGAGGAAGATCACGCGCTCCTCGAAGAGCTTCGCGTAGGGGTCGTACTCGCGCACGCCCTGCGAGGTGCGCTCGACGAAGCGCGGGATGACGTAGCGGTTGTCCACCTGAGCGCCGGTGTGGAGGCCGCTCGCGGGAGAGAGGTTGTTCATGTACATCTGGGTGTTCACCGTCCTGGTGGCGTTCTGCGGGCTGTGGCTTGCCTGGTGCGGGCGGGCGTACGGGGCGCCGTACGAGGTGTCGTAGGGCCTCCCGCGCGCCGCGGGCCGGGATCAGGCCCCGGTGCCGCCACCGCCCGGGACCAGCGACGCGGCGGAGATGATCTCGTCGATGAGGCCGTACTCCTTGGCCTCCTCCGCCGTGAACCAGCGGTCGCGGTCGCCGTCGCGGATGATCGCCTCGACGGTCTGGCCGGAGTGGAGGGCGGTGATCTCAGCCATGCGCTGCTTGGTGCGCAGCAGGTACTGGGCCTGGATCTTGATGTCCGAGGCGGTGCCGCCGATGCCGGCGGAGCCCTGGTGCATCAGGATGTCGGTGTTCGGCAGCGAGAAGCGCTTGCCCGCGGTACCGCCGGTGAGCAGGAACTGGCCCATCGAGGCCGCCATGCCCATACCGATGGTGACGACGTCGTTCGGGATGTACTGCATGGTGTCGTAGACCGCCATGCCGGCCGTCACGGAGCCACCGGGGCTGTTGATGTACAGGTAGATGTCCTTCTCCGGCTCGGCGGCCAGGAGCAGGAGCTGCGCCGTGATCTTGTTCGCGATGTCGTCGTCGACCTGCTGGCCGAGGAAGATGATGCGCTCGCCGAGCAGCCGGTTGTAGACATGGTCGCCGAGGCCGCCACCGATGGACGGCTCACCCGCGGCGTAAGGCTTCAGATTCGTCACGTATCCACCTGCTCGTCTCCGACGGCCACATGCCGTCTCAGCGTCTCGTTCTGGGGCGCGGACCAACCGGTACGGACGATGTCCGCCGGCTTCGGGTACTCCCGTGCCCTCGTATTCATGGACCCTAACGCGCAGGTAGGACAACGCCATCCCGCTTCCCGAACTGTTCGCTCGGAGCGCAAGGTCCGGGGCCCTTCGGCGGGACGTGCCGGAGGGCCCGGACGCGACTGCGTCCGGGCCCTCCGGGACTTGGCTCAGGGCTGCGCGCGGGGCGCCGCCCGGGGTGTTACTTGGCCTCGTCGGCCTCGGCCTCGGCGGCGTCACCCTCGACGGCCTCGACGGTCTCGGTGGTCTCGTCCTCGTCCTCGTCGGACAGGTCGACGACCTCACCGTTGGTGTCGGTGACCTTGGCCTTCTCGACGACGACCGCGAGGGCCTTGCCGCGAGCGACCTCGCCGACCAGCATCGGGACCTGGCCGCCCTCGACGACCGCCTGGGCGAACTGGTCGGGGGACATGCCGGAGGACTGCGCGCGGCGCATGAGGTGCTCGGTGAGCTCCTCCTGGTTGACGCCCAGCTTCTCCTTGTTGACCAGGGCGTCCAGCAGGAACTGGGTCTTGATGCCCTTGACGGCCTGCTCGGCGGTCTCGGCCTCGAACTCCTCGACCGTCTTGCCCTGGATCTCCAGGAACTTCTCGATGGTCAGACCCATCTGGCCGAGCTGGTGGTGCTCCAGGTTGTGCTTGCGGGTCTGGACCTCGTCCGCGAGCAGCTTCTCGGGGACCGGGATCTCCGCGAGCTCCAGGAACTTCTCCAGGACGCGCTCCTGGGCCTGGGTGGCCTGGTCGTACTGCTTCATGTTCTCGAGGCGCTTGCGGCTGTCCGCCTTGAGCTCTTCGAGGGTGTCGAACTCGCTCGCCATCTGGGCGAACTCGTCGTCCAGCTCCGGGAGCTCCTTGGCGGAGACCTTGGTGACCTTGACGGTGACCTCGGCGTCCTTGCCCTCGGCGGAGCCGCCCTTCAGCTGGGAGGTGAAGGTGGCTTCGCCACCGGCCTCCAGGCCCTTGACGGCCTCGTCGATGCCTTCGAGAAGCTCGCCCGAGCCGATGGTGTAGGAGACGTCCTGAGCGACGCCGTCCTCGAGCACCTCGCCGTCGACCTTGGCCTCAAGGTCGATGGTGACGACGTCGCCGTCCTGGGCGGCGCGCTCGACGTCCTTGGTGGACGCGAAGCGGCCGCGCAGCTGCTCGACCGACTCCTCGACGTCCTCGTCGGAGACCTCGATGGCGTCGACCTCGACCTCGATGCCCGCGTAGTCCGGGATCTCGATCTCGGGGCGGACGTCGACCTCGGCGGTGAAGGCCAGCAGCTCGCCGTCCTTCAGCTCCGTGATGTCGACCTCGGGCTGGCCCAGCGGGTTCAGGTCGGCCTCGTTGACGGCCTCGGTGTAGAACTTCGGGAGGGCGTCGTTGACGGCCTCCTCCAGCACCGCACCGCGGCCGAAGCGCTGGTCGATGACGCGGGCCGGGATCTTGCCCTTGCGGAAGCCCTTCACCGTGACCTGCTGGTTGATCTTCTTGTAGGCCGCGTCGAGGCTGTCCTTGAGCTCCTCGAAGGGCACCTCAACAGTGAGCCGAACCCGAGTCGGGTTCAGGGTCTCCACGGCGCTCTTCACGGTTCGGTCTCCTTGTGGCTGACTGCTGGGGGTTCTGCCGTCGCGCTGCGATTCAGCGGTTCAGCGGATTCGGCCCGGCATCAGACACACGGGCACGCAGCTTGCATAGTAACCGCAAGCGGCAATCAGCCCACAACGCGATCTTCGTGAAGGCGCGGCTGGTGATGGTCGGGGTGGCCGGATTCGAACCGACGACCTTCCGCTCCCAAAGCGGACGCGCTACCAAGCTGCGCCACACCCCGTCGGTGCGACACGTAGGGTACATGCCCGGAGACCCTCCGACACGCGCGTTTCCCGCGGAGCCGGGCGCGCGCGTGACCGCGGACACGGCGCGGGCACGGAAAGGGGTGTGCGATCCCCTCCCCCGACCCGCTAGGATGCTGTTCGTGCCACGGTCCCCGGACCTGCGGCGCGAGCGTTGCGGGTGTAGCTCAATGGTAGAGCCCTAGTCTTCCAAACTAGCTACGCGGGTTCGATTCCCGTCACCCGCTCTTGATGGCTCAGGGCCAGGTCAGAGGATGTTTCCTCGACCTGGCCCTGATGCGTTCCGGGGGTTCCCCGGTCATTCCGGGGGTTCCCCGGTCATTCCGGGGCGGGCTTCCACCACCAGCCGGCTTCCTTGCGCCGCCTGCCCCAGAGCTCGGCCGAGGTGTCCAGCTTGGGTTCCAGGCCGCCCTGCAGCCTGCGATGGGCTCCGGCGAGGAACGAGAGCCGCATGTGCAGGTCCTGCTCGTGCGATGCGGAGTAGTCGTGGGCCAGCGCGACCGCCTGGTCCACCCGGCCGGCCAGTCTGCGGTGGAGTGATTGCTTGGTCACCCCGTAGAAGCCGGCCAGCGCGTCCCATGACACCCCGCCCTGGCGCAGGACGGCGCAGGTCTGCGCTTCGAGGGCCGACATCTCGTTCCTGAGCTTGGCGCACGCGGCAGGAGAGTTGGCGATCTCCGAGGTGGGATCGGCCAGTCCGGCGAGGGAGCTGGCGACCCCCAGTGCCGTGCTGGACCTCAGAACCAACAGCTCGCGCATGTTCGCTTCGAAGGAGTTCCCCATAGCGGTCAGCATGACGGAGAACCGTCAGCTTTTTGCTGACTTCACGAAGGCCGCGACTGGGGAACCTGGCAGGGCAGCCAAGTACCGCCCGCACCGATGAGGTTGGCCCCTGACACGGTGCGGACGGCAGGACGCCCATGAGGAGGCATCGTATGAGTCTCGTTCCCAGCCCTGCGGTCCTGTCAAGCAAACAGCCGTCCGATCGGGGGGTGCCCCGAGCCGCGCGCCTGCCCGCTTCCCCGCCGGTCTACGCCGGGCGGAAGGGGTCGCCCGTCCCGAGGTCGGCCCGGGCCCGCTCGTGAGGTTCCCCGAGAGCCGGGGGCGTGCCCCCTAGAGCTTGATGCCGGCGATGGTGTCCGCGAGGGAGTTCAGGAAGCGGTTGACGTCCGGGGCGATGGAGCTGGACGCCAGGAAGAAGCCGAAGAGGACCGCGACGATCGCGGGGCCGGCCTTGATGTGGTTGCCGCGGATCAGCACCACCAGGATGACCGCCAACAGAACCACCACTGACAGCGAAATGGCCACTACTGATCACACCTTCGGTCGTCCCCTGGTCGGCCTGGGGCCCACGCCCCCACATGCACCATCCTCCCACCAACGGGGCCTGGCTATCCGTCTCGTGACGAATCGCCGCGGCTTCTTTCACGCCGACCCGACGTGCGGGAGGCATATTTCGGGGCGCGATTGCCGTGTCACGGGGCCGTGAGGCCGAGAAGGGAGCGGACATAGGCGTACTTCGCGGACAGCCGGTCGCGGGTGGGGGCGTCGAGTACGGACAGGCGTACGGGGTCGGCGTTGTGCGCCAGGTCCGCCTCCTTGACCAGGAGGGCGCCGGGGGTGGCGAGGATGCGGGCCGCGTACTGCTCGACCGGCTCGCCCGGGATCTTGGTGAGGGCCAGCACCATGGCCTTCACCGGGGCGGGCAGAGCGGCCGATTCGAGCCAGGCCGCGGTCAGGGCGTCGTCCTCGATCGAGTCGTGGAGCCAGGCCGCCGCCTGCTGTTCGGGCGTGCCGCCGCGCAGGCGGACCCCTTCGGCCACGGCCGCGAGGTGCTCGGCATACGGCCGGCCGGCCTTGTCGGTCTGGCCCTCGTGCGCCCTGCGGGCGAGGGCCTCGACCTCGAGGAGAGTCAGGGCGCGGTCCGTCATGTGAGCTCCCTTGCTGCCGTACGGAGAGCCTGCGCGGCTCGGCGCACATCCGCCTGCGTGGTACGCCAGTTGGAGAACGCGGCGCGCAGGGCCGGGGTTCCCGCGTAGACGGTGGGCGTGACGAAGACCTCCGGCTGGACCGCCTCGCGCAGGGCGGTCAGACGGGCCTGGGTGGGGGCCTCGGCGAGGGTGAAGCAGACGACGTTGAGGCGGACCGGGGCGAGGACCGTGAAGGCCGGGTCCGCGTCGAGTTCGGCGCCGAGGGAGCGGGCGCAGGCGATGTCGCGCTCGACGATCTCCCGGTGGCCTTCTCGGCCGTACGCGCGGAGGGTGAACCACGCGGCGAGGGCGCGCAGCCGGTGGGAGTTCTCCGGGGTGAGGTGGACCAGGTCGGGGTGCTCGCCGAGCGGGCCGAGGTAGGCGGCGGCGTTCTGGAAGACGCGGGCCTGCAGATCGCGGCGACGGGTGAACTGGACGGCGCTGTCGTAGGGGACGTTCAGCCATTTGTGCAGGTCGACGCAGACGGAGTCCGAGGCGTCGAGGCCGTCGGTGAGGTGGGCGTGTTCCGGGGAGAGGGCGGCGAAGGCGCCGAAGGCCGCGTCGGTGTGCAGCCAGAAGGTGTGGCGGTCGCGCAGGGCCGCGATGGCGGTGAGGTCGTCGAAGTCGACGGTGTTGACGGTGCCGGCGTTGGCGACGACGACGGCCGGGCCGGGGGTGTCCGCGAGGGCCCGGTCGAGGGCGGCGGGGTCCACCGCCTCGCGGCCGGGGAGGGTGGGGACGGGAACCAGGGCGCTGCGGCCGAGGCCGAGGACGGAGAGGGCCTTGGCGATGGAGGAGTGCGGGGCGCCGGAGAGGACCCTGACGGGGCCGAGGGCGGCGGCGCCGTCTTCGGAGACGGAGATTCCGCGCTGCTCTCCGAGCCATTCGCGGGCGATGGCGAGGCCGGTGGTGTTGGACATGGTGGCGCCGCTGACGAAGGTGCCGGTGTGGGCGGGGGTGAGGTGGAAGAGGTCGCGCAGCCAGGTGACGGTCTCGCATTCGAGGGCTTGGCCGGCGCCGTCGAGGGCGGAGTTGGAGTTCTGGTCGTGGGCGGCGGTCAGCCAGTCCCCGGCGAGGGCGGCGGGGGTGGCTCCGCCGGTGACGAAGCCGAGGTAGCGGGGGCCGGCGGAGGCCGACAGGCGCGGTGCCCAGCGGTGCTGGAAGGCGGCGAGGGCGGCGGCCGTGCCGGTGCCGTGGGTGGGGAGGGGGTCGGGGGTCCCGTCGCCGGGGGGCCGGTCCGCGGTGGGCCGGTCCGCGGTGGGCGGTACGACGGGACGTGTGTCCAGGGTGGCGAGGGCCTCGGCGGCTGCGCGGCGGGTGGCGTCGAGGAGGTCGGGCAGGGCGGCGAGGTCGGCGGCGAGCGTGCGGTCCATGGGGGCACGGTAGGCCGTCCGGCGGCGCGGGGGACGGGCCAATCGGGGGTGATTGGCCCAGGTCCGGCCCCGGGCCTGGCCCCCGGGCCGGGGGTTGCCGGGTGCGGCGCCGTCGCGCGAGCGGCCCCGGCTGCGCCGGGCTTCCTGGGGCTCCGCCCCAGACCCCGCGCCCCAAACGCCGGCGAGGCTGAATATGGCCGGGTGCAGGCCGGGCGAGGCCGCATGTGGCCCGGTGCCGGCCCGACGAGGCCGGATGGCGTCGCGGACGGCCGGCTGGTCGACTGCGGCGCGGAGCCGGTCGTACCGGGGGGCTGTCCGGGGCTCTGGGTCCTGGGCGAGCAGCGGCGTCCGGTGGAGGTGGCCGTCGGTCGGGCTCCGGCCGGGGCGGGCCGCGGCGGTGGGGGGCTGGGGCGCAACCTGGTCACCGGCGCGGCCGGGGCCGCGGTGGACGGGTGGGTGATGGGCCGGGCTTCCCCGGCCGGGCGTGCCCCGGGCGGTCCTCGAGGCTTCGATCGGCCGACCGGGGGGCTCGGGCGGCTCTCAGGCCGGGGATGACGGCCGGGCGGTGAGGAGGCGCGCCGGGAGGGTCGTCGCGGCCAGCCCCAGGGCGAGGGCGGCGGCCGCGAAGGACCCGTAGAGCAGGGGCGGGATGTACGGGTCCGCGCCGGTGAGGACGTTGGTCAGCGGGACCAGCGTGGCCAGCGCGATGGCCGAGCCGAGTCCGATGCCCGCGCCGGTGATCAGCAGGGCCTCCCAGCGGAGCATCCGCAGCACCTGGCGGCGGGTGGAGCCGACCAGCCGGAGCATCCGCAGTTCGTGTCGGCGGTCGAGGACGGTCATCACCAGGGTGTTGGCGGCGGCCACGGCCGCGAAGCCGCCGAGGACGGCCGCCATGGTGGTGTTCGCCCAGGCGTTGAGTGCCCGGCCGAGGTCCTCGGCGGAGGTCCACGCCGAAGCCGGTACGGCCGGGCCGGCGCCCGCCGGGACGGGTCCGCGGATCAGGAGTTCCGTGGGGCGGCCGGCCGTGGTGTGTCCGGCCAGGTCGGCGGCCGGGAGGGTGACCTGGCCGAGGCCGAGGCCGCGGGTGTAGACGGCGACGATCTCGGGACGGGCCGCGGCGCCGTCGGGCAGCCGCAGGTCGATGCGGTCTCCGACGGAGGCCTCGGCGGAATCGGCGAGGGTGCGGTCGACCGCGACCGTGCCGGGCCGCAGGTTCGCGAGGGAACCGGCGCGGACGCCCAGGTCCTGGACGGAGGCGAGGTCTCCGGTGACGCCCTGGGCGGAGGCGGTTTCGAAGTGGCGGCCGCCGCCGGAACCGAGCACGGCCAGGACGGAGGTCCGGGTGAGCGCGACCCCGCCCTCGGTGGCCCGTGGGTCGGTGACGACGTGGTCGGCGAGCAGACCCGCCTCCTGCTGCTGGCGGGTGGCCCGGTCCTGGCTGGTGTGCAGGAAGACCAGGGTCGAGGAGAAGGCCATGGCGAGCACGATCGGGGTGATCGCGGAGGCCAGTCGGCGGGCGTTGGTACGGGAGTTGGCGGCGGCCAGTGAGCCGGCCGGACCGGCGGCGCGCAGCGGGAGGCCGAGGACGGCCGCGCAGGCGCGGGCGACGAGCGGGCCGAGCAGGGCGACGGCGAGCATGAAGAGCATGACCACGCCGAGGGCGGCGTTGGCGGCGTCCTCCCCCGTGGCGTTGGCGGCCAGGCCCGCGCAGACGGCGCCGCCGGCCAGGGCGGCGAGGCCCAGGGGGGTACGGATCCACCCGGGGCGCAGGCGTTCCACGGCGGCCGCGGCGAGGGCCTGGCCGGGCCGGATCCTGGCGGGCCGGCGGGCGGCGGACCAGCCGGCGACCAGGGCGGTGACGAGCCCGATGCCGATGGCGGAGGCCAGCGGGATCCACGAGACGGCGAGCTCGACGGGGGCAGGGATCGCCCCCTTGGCCTTGAGCTGCCCGAACCACCAGGAGGCCAGGGCGATGCCGGGTACGCAGCCCAGCACCCCGGCGGCCGGTGCGACGAGCAGGGCTTCGGTGGCGACGGTGCGCCGGATCTGGCGGGGGGTGGCTCCGACGGCGCGCAGCAGGGCGAACTCGCGGGAGCGCTGGCCCACGGAGAGGGCGACGGTACCGGCGGCGGTGAACACGGCGACGAGGGTGGCCGTGCCGCCGAAGGAGCCTCCGAGTCCGGCCAGCAGCTGCTTGGCGCCCTCCAGCTGGGGGTCCATGACGCGGGCGGAGCCGGTCAGCACCCGGGCGCGGCCGTCGACGGCCGCGCGGGCGGCCGCGGCGGTGGCATCGGTACCGGGGTCGGTAGCGGCACCGGCACCGGCACCGGCACCGAGGAGCACGATGGCGTCCAGCGCGTCGGGGTGCCCGGACAGGGCGCGCGCCTCGGCGTCCGAGAACCAGGCCCCGGGCCGCTCGGTGCGCCCGACGACCCGGAACTCCCGCTGCCCGGCCGGGGTGTCCAGCCGTACGCGGTCCGGTCCTGCGGCGCCCAGGACGACCTCGCCGGGGCCCGCCGGAGCACGGCCCGCGCTGAGCTTCGTACCGGTGAAGGCGGTGGAGCCCCAGCCGTACGCGTCGACGGTGGCGCCCGCGTCGTCCCGTACGGGGAACACCACGTCGGGCACGGCCCGGCCCAGCGGGGCCAGCCGCTCCAGCAGGGCCGCGTCGACCCTGGCCCGCTCGGGAACGCCGGCCGAGGCCTCGTAGGCCCCCTCGCCGCTGCCCACTCGCAGGCGGACCTGCTGGTCGGCGGCGATGACGACGGGGGCCCCGGCGTAGCGGGTGGGAGGGACGCTCGCCCGCAGTCCGCTCTCCAGGAGGATCCCGCAGGCGGAGACGATGGCGACGGTCATGAGGAGGGCGACGAAGGTGCCGGCGAAGGCGGCGGGCCGCAGCCGCAGGGCGGCGCGGGCCAGGCCGTTCGGGGTGAACATCAGGCGGCTGCTCCCGTGAGCACCGGGGCTGCGGTGAGGGCGGACATCCGGGCGGCGACGGTGGCGGCGGAGCTGCGCGGCAGCCGGTCCGCGATGAGCCCGTCGGCGAGGAAGAGCACCTGGTCGGCGTGGGTGGCGGCGACGGGGTCGTGGGTGACCATGACGACGGTGGCTCCGAGGGAGTCGACGGCGGAGCGCAGCAGGCCGAGGACCTCGGCGGCGGTGGTGGTGTCGAGGGCGCCGGTGGGCTCGTCGGCGAAGACCACGTCGGGGCGCGTGACGAGGGCCCGGGCGATGGCGACGCGCTGCTGCTGGCCGCCGGAGAGCTCGGCGGGGCGGCGCCGGCCCTTGCCCTCCAGGCCGACGCGGGCGAGCAGGTCGGCGGCGCGGGCCCGGTCCTGGCGCCCGCCGGCGAGGCGCATCGGGAGCAGGACGTTCTGCTCGACGGTGAGGGAGGGCAGCAGGTTGAAGGCCTGGAAGACGAAGCCGAGGCGGCTGCGGCGCAGCTCGGTCAGCTGGTTCTCGTTCATGCCGGTGATCTCGGTGCCGCCGAGGCGGACGGAGCCCTCGGTGGGCAGGTCGAGCCCGGCGGCGCACTGGAGGAACGTGGACTTGCCGGAGCCGGAGGGGCCCATGACGGCGGTGAAGCTGCCGCGCGGGAGGCTGAGGTCGATGCCGCGCAGGGCGTGCACGGCGCCGGGGCCGCGCCCGTACCGGCGGCGTACGCCGCGCAGTTCGACGGCGGCCGGGGCGGGGTGCGCGCCGGCGTGCGGGGCGTCGCCCGGCGAGGGCGGTGCGTCGTACGCCGCGCCGCCGCGCGTCCCGTGGACGCCGTCGGACGGCCCGGCGTACGTACCGTCGTGCGCCGTGCCGTACGCGCTTTCGCCCGCCGTCCCGTAGGCCGTCGGCCGCTGCTCCTCGCGCCGCTTCCTCCGCAGGATCCCCATGGTGTGCCCGTCTTCCGTGTCCGCCGATCACGTGCTGATCGTGTCTTCGACGCTACGGAGCGGGGCGGGGCGCGGGCCATGGCGGAACCTGGCGGACCGGTGGTGGGGTAAACCCCACCACCGGCTCACCCGCCACCGGCTCACATGGAGCGGCGGATCAGCAGCAGGGCGCGGTCGTCGTTGACGTCCTTGGCGACCTTCTCGATCAGGTGCCAGGCCGCGCCCTCCCAGCCGGCGGCGACGTAGCGGTCGGCTTCGCCGGTGAGGCGGTCCATTCCCTCGCTGATGTCGCGGTCGGCGGTCTCGACGAGGCCGTCGGTGAAGAGCATCAGGACGTCACCGCGCCGGAGGTTGCCGCGGGCGGGCTCGAATTCGGCTCCGTCGTAGACGCCGAGCAGCGGGCCCTCGCCGGAGACCTCCTGCCAGCGGCCGGTGCCGGCCGAGAGCTGGAGGGCCGGGAGATGGCCCGCGGAGAGCAGTTCGTAGTCGCCGGTCTCCAGGTCGAGGACGAGGTGGATGGAGGTGGCGAAGCCCTCCTCCCAGTCCTGGCGGAGCAGGTAACCGTTGGCGGCGGGCAGGAAGCCGTGCGGCGGGAGCGCACCCAGCAGGCCGCCGAAGGCCCCGGACAGCAGCAGGGCGCGCGAGCCGGCCTCCATGCCCTTGCCGGAGACGTCGGTCAGGACGATCTCCAGGGTGCGGCCGCCGTTGGTGCGCGCGGCGACGACGAAGTCGCCGGAGAAGGACTGGCCGCCGGCGGGGCGCAGGGCCATCTCGCGGTGCCAGCCGGCCGGCAGGGAGGGCAGTTTGCTCTGGACGCGGATCCGTTCGCGCAGGTCGAACAGCATGGTGCCGCCGCGCCGCCAGGGCACGCCGACGCGGCTGCGGAACTGGGCGATGACCAGGCCGAAGAACCCGCAGGCCGCCACCACGAGCACGGTGCCGGGGGTGACCCGGGCCGGGCCCAGGGTGTAGGGGCCGAGCACGAGGGCTTCGACGATCAGGGCCGCGGCGGAGGCCGCGTACAGGGCGAGGAGGCTGGCGGGCCGCAGCAGCAGGCCGCCCGCCACGATGGGCAGGACCAGTGCCGCCGGGGAGAACCAGACCGGCATCATGAGCGTGCCGCAGGCGATCGCGGGCACGCTCAGGAGCAGCCCGGCGAAGGCGAGCCAGTCGGAGGCGTCGCCGCGGAAGTAGTCGACGGCGGATTTGCGCAGGGCGGTGCGGGCCCGGTGCGACAGCATGCGCGTCCGGGCCATGAGCGTCTCCACACGTGCTCCGGCCATTGCTTCGGGACCTTATCCATCCTGGCTGTGCGTGCGCAGGGGTACCCCCGGACCTGAGGGCGATCGGCGGTCGAAATCATTTCGCCTGGGAGGGAATGCCCTGGTAAGGATGGTCATATGGCTCTTGAGACGCGCGTGTTGAAGGCTGATGAGTGGGATTCCTGGTACGACAACCTGGAACTGGCGTTCGGCGGTGTGCCCGAATTGTCCGCGCAGCGGGAACTCTACAAGTCCCTGACGGAGCTGCCGCGTTCGCTGGGCGTCTGGGACGGGGGGACCTGCGTCGGCTCGTCCGGCGCCTTCAGCTTCCGGCTTTCCGTCCCGGGCGGCGCACTGGTGCCCGCGGCGGGGGTGACCATGGTCGGTGTGGCCCCGACCCACCGCAGGCGCGGGGTGCTGACCTCGATGATGCGCCGCCAATTGGATGACATCCGGGCGGGTGGTGAACCGCTCGCCGTGCTGACGGCCTCGGAGCCGGCGATCTACGGCCGGTTCGGCTACGGCACCGGGACGTACAGCCTGAGCGTGGACATCGACACCGCCCGGGTACGGCTTTCCGTGCCGCCGGGGACGGACGAGGTCCGGCTGCGCCTCGTGGACCCGGAGAAGGCGCTGCCCGACTGCGAGCAGGTGTACGCCGCGCTCGTCCCCCGGCGGCCCGGGATGCTCGCCCGGCAGGCGGGCTGGGAGCGGCAGGCCGTACTGGACCCGGAGAGCAGGCGGGACGGGATGTCCCCGCTGAAGTGCGTGGTCGCGGAGCGGCCGGACGGCCAGATCGCCGGGTACGCCCGCTACCGGGTCAGGGCCGACTGGGACCTGACCGGCGCGCAGGGCTCGGTCGAGCTGGCCGACCTCGACGCGCTGGACCCGGCCACGACGGCCGCGCTGTGGCGCTACCTGTTCGAGCTCGACCTGACCTGTTCCGTACGGGCCTCCAAGCGCCCGGCGGACGATCCGGTGCTGCACCTGGTCAGCGACATCCGGCGGTCGCGGCCCACCCCGCGCGACGCGCTGTACGTGCGGCTCGTCGACCTGCCGGGGGCGCTGGAGGCGCGGGCGTACGCGGGCCCGCTGGACGTGGTCCTGGAGGTGGAGGACGCGTTCTGCCCGTGGAACGAGGGGCGGTGGCGGCTGACCTCCGACGGGTCGGGCGCGGCGGCGTGCGTGCGGACCGCCGAGCCGGCCGGACTGGAGCTCTCCGTCCGCGAGCTCGGCTCGGCCTACCTGGGCGGGATCACGCTGAGCGCGCTGGCCGCCGCCGGGCGGGTCCGCGAGCTGCGCCCGGGAGCCCTGACGCAGGCTTCGCGCGCCTTCGCGGGGGACGTGGCCCCCTGGCTGCCGCACGGGTTCTAGCAGGAGCGGAACCGGGCTCTCCTAGCGCTGCTGGCAGGCCGGGCACCAGAAGAGGTTGCGGGCGGCGAGACCGGCGGTGCGGATCTCGCCCCCGCAGATGTGGCAGGCCATGTTCGCCCTCCGGTAGACGTACACCTCGCCCCCGTGGTCGTCCACCCTGGGCGGGCGGCCCATGGCCTCGGGCAGGTGTTCGGCGCGGACGGTGTCGATGCGGTTGTTCCGTACGCCCTCGCGCATGAGCAGGACCAGGTCGGCCCAGATCGCGTCCCACTCGCGGCGGGTCAGGTCCTTGCCGAGCCGGTACGGGTCGATCCCGTGGCGGAAGAGGACCTCGGCGCGGTAGACGTTGCCGACGCCCGCGATCACCTTCTGGTCCATGAGCAGCGCGGCGACGGTGGTGCGGGAGCGGGAGATCCGCCGCCAGGCGCGGTCCGGGTCGTCGGCCGGACGCAGCGGGTCGGGGCCCAGGCGGTCGTGGACCGCCTTCTTCTCGCCCTCGCCGATCAGCGCGCAGGCGGTGGGACCGCGCAGGTCGGCCCAGTGGTCCTCGTTCAGCAGGCGCAACCGGACGGTGTCGGCGGCGGGCGGGGCCGGGGCGGGGCCGAAGCCGAGCTTGCCGAAGAGGCCGAGGTGGATGTGGATCCAGGCGTCGCCCAGCTCCAGGAAGAGGTGCTTGCCGTGTGCCTCGGCGCCCTCCAGCTCGCGCCCGTCGAGCAGGGCGGCGCTCTCGGCGAAGCGGCCCTGGGGGCTGCTCACCCGTACGGTCCGGCCGGCGAAGCGCTCGGTGTGGTCCTGGGCGAGGCGGTGGATCGTATGCCCTTCGGGCACGGCGGCTTCTCCTGCTCTGGGGCCGGACGTGCCGGTGCCGCCGGACGCGGGTCCGGCGGCACCGGTGGGTCCTACTGGTCCTGCGGGTGGTGGGCCGGGATCGGGGGGAGCTCACCGGTCTGCTCGTAGGCCGAGAGCATGTCGATGCGGCGGGTGTGGCGCTCCTCGCCCGAGTACGGGGTCGCGAGGAAGGCCTCGATGAAGCTCACGGCCTCGTCCTGGGTGTGCATCCGGCCGCCGACGGAGATGACGTTGGCGTTGTTGTGCTCACGGCCGAGCTTGGCGGTCTCGACGCTCCACGCGAGGATCGCGCGGACGCCCTTGACCTTGTTCGCGGCGATCTGCTCGCCGTTGCCGGAGCCGCCGATCACGATGCCGAGGCCGTCGGCGTCCGCGGCGGTCTTCTCCGCGGCGCGCAGGCAGAACGGCGGGTAGTCGTCCACCGCGTCGTAGATGTGGGGCCCGCAGTCGACGGGCTCGTGGCCGTTGTCCTTGAGCCAGTCCACGAGGTGGTTCTTGAGCTCAAAGCCGGCATGGTCGGATCCGAGATACACGCGCATGGGTCGAGTGTGGCATGTGAGGGCTCGGGGGCCCGCAGCAGGTGTCGCGTAAGTCACTTCTAAAGCTCAAGTAAACCCAAAGAACGCAGATGGGACACGGCAGGACCGAGGTCCTGGACGTTCGTCCCAACGCAACGATCCGGATTGAGGTCTTCCGCCCTGCGTTCATCTCAGGTTTGAATGCCGGGGCTCGCAACCCGAGAACCTAAGGATCCGTCCATGAGCTCCACGACGACCCTGCAGAAGACAGGCGACTCTTCCGGTGAACCCGGGTCTGCCCAGTCCTCAGAAGGTCTGAAGGCCGGTCTCAAGAACCGCCACCTGTCCATGATCGCCATCGGCGGCGTCATCGGCGCCGGCCTCTTCGTCGGCTCCGGCGGTGGCATCGCCAAGGCCGGCCCCGCCATCCTCGTCTCGTACGCACTCGTCGGCGCCATGGTCGTCTTCGTGATGCGGATGCTCGGCGAGATGGCCGCCGCGAGCCCCAACTCGGGCTCCTTCTCCGCTTACGCCGACCGTGCGCTCGGCCGCTGGGCCGGCTTCTCCATCGGCTGGCTGTACTGGTTCTTCTGGGTGGTCGTCCTGGCCGTGGAGGCCACCGCGGGCGCGTCGATCCTGGAGGGCTGGATCCCGGCCGTCCCGCAGTGGGCCTGGGCGCTCATCGTGATGGCGGTCCTCACGGTCACCAACCTCGGCTCGGTCGCCTCGTACGGCGAGTTCGAGTTCTGGTTCGCGGGCATCAAGGTCGTCGCCATCGGCGCCTTCGTGGTCGTCGGCATGCTCGCCGTCTTCGGCGTGCTGCCGGGCTCGGACAACCCGGGCGCGGGCTTCGCCCACCTCACCGACGCCGGCGGGTTCATGCCCAACGGCTGGGGCTCCATCCTCACCGGTGTGCTGATGGTCGTCTTCTCCTTCATGGGCAGCGAGATCGTCACCCTGGCCGCCGGCGAGTCCGAGGACCCGCGGCGCGCGGTCACCAAGGCCACCAACTCGGTGATCTGGCGCATCGGCGTCTTCTACCTGGGCTCAATCTTCATCGTGCTCACCCTGCTGCCGTGGAACGACGCGTCGATCGTCAAGAAGGGCTCGTACGTCGCCGCCCTGGACTCCATCGGCATCGCGCACGCCGGCCAGATCATGAACGTGATCGTCCTGACGGCCGTGCTGTCCTGCCTGAACTCGGGCCTGTACACCGCCTCCCGCATGGCGTTCTCGCTGGGTGAGCGCGGCGACGCGCCCAAGGCCTTCGCGAAGGTCAGCAAGCGGGGCGTCCCGACGGCCGCCATCCTGGGCTCCGTGGTCTTCGGCTTCGTCGCCGTCTACTTCAACTACGCCTACAAGGACACCGTCTTCGACTTCCTGCTGAACTCCTCGGGTGCCATCGCGCTCTTCGTGTGGCTGGTCATCTGCCTGACCCAGCTGCGGATGCGCAAGATCCTGGTGCGCGAGGCCCCGGAGAAGCTCACGGTCAAGATGTGGCTCTTCCCGTACCTGACCTGGGCCACCGCCGCGATGATCACCTTCGTCCTGGCCTACATGGTCTACGACGAGGGCAACCGCAAGACCGTGATGCTGTCGCTGCTGGTGGCGGCCGTGGTCCTGATCATCGGCGTGGTGCGCGACATCCGCCGCAAGGCCGCCGCACGCGTCTGAGTACGTACCCGCCCGTGAACGGCAGCAGCCCCCGGACCACCGCTCGCGGTCCGGGGGCTGCTGTACAGGAGGGGCGTACGGGCTCAGCCGCGGCGGCCGGCCAGCTTCCAGGCGGCCGGCAGGGCGCCCACGGCCAGCGCGGCCTTGAGCGCGTCGCCGAGCAGGAACGGGGTCAGGCCCGCCGCCACGGCCGCGCCGAAGGACATCCCGGTCGACAGCGCGAGGTACGGGACGCCGACGGCGTAGACGAGCGCCGAGCCGAGCACCATCGTGCCCGCCGTACGCGGCGCCGAGCGGTCGGCGCCGCGCCGCGCGAGGGCGCCGACGACGGTGGCGGCCAGCAGCATCCCGAGCACGTAGCCGAACGAGGCGCCGCCCGCGCCGGAGGTGCCGTCCGCGAACCACGGCACGCCGGCCATGCCGACGAGCGCGTACAGGGCGAGCGAGAGGAACCCGCGGCGGGCCCCGAAGGCGGTGCCGACGAGCAGGGCGGCGAAGGTCTGGCCGGTGACCGGGACCGGGGAGCCGGGGACGGGGACGGCCACCTGCGCGGCGATGCCCGTCAGCGCGGCGCCGCCGACGACGAGCGCGATGTCGCGGACCCGGCCGACGGGCAGCAGGTCGGCGAGGACGGCGCCGGGCCGGAAGGATACGGAAGCAGTGCTCATCGGGGGCTCCGGAAAGGGGGGTGGTCGACAGGACGATCACCGACGTTAGCCCGGGGCGCGGCGCCGACCCACCGCCGCCCGGGACAAAGCCGTACTGCGCGGTTTGGTGGGGAGTTCACAAAGGACCCCTACGCCATCCGAGTTGCAGTGATCCGCATCACGAGCCAGATCCAACAGCACGCCCTTTTTGCACTGATGGGCACCCTCCAGGGAGACTGTAGGGTCCCTCCAATCCTCTGCGGAGCCCCCACCGCCGCATGGCCGAACGAGAGTACGAGCACCCCTCATGCGCGACCTCCAGCCCGAACCGCTCTCCCGCACGGGCGAGCTGCCCCCCGAACCCCTGAGCCACAGCCTCAAACAGCGCCACCTGACGATGCTGGGCCTCGGCGGCGTGATCGGTGCCGGGCTCTTCGTGGGCTCCGGCGCCGGCATCGGCATCGCCGGCCCCGCGATCATCTGCTCGTACCTGCTCGCGGGTGTGCTCGCGATGCTGGTGATGCGGATGCTCGGCGAGATGTCCGCCGCGATGCCCGCGTCCGGCTCGTTCTCCGTGTACGCGGAGAAGGCGCTGGGCCGCTGGGCCGGCTTCTCGGCGGGCTGGCTCTACTGGTTCCTGCTGGTCGTGGTGCTCGCCGTGGAGGCGACCGGCGCCGCGAAGATCGCGAACGGCTGGGTGCCCTCGGTCGACCAGTGGGTCTGGGTGCTGATCTTCATGGTGGTCTTCACCGTCACCAACCTGGCCGCCGTGAAGAACTTCGGCGAGTTCGAGTTCTGGTTCGCCGCCCTCAAGGTCGGCGCGATCGTCCTCTTCCTGATCCTGGGCACCCTGGCGATCTTCGGCTGGCTGCCGGACACGGACCCCGTCGGCGCGGCCAACCTGAGCGGCCACGGAGGCTTCTTCCCCGAGGGCATGGGCGGGGTGGTCGCCGGCATGCTGGCCGTGGTGTTCGCCTTCGGCGGCCTGGAGGTCGTCACCATCGCGGCCGCCGAGTCCGACGACCCGGCCCGCTCGGTGGCCCGCGCGGTGCGCAGCGCGGTGTGGCGCATCCTCTTCTTCTACGTCGGCTCGATGGTGGTCATCGTGACCCTGCTGCCGTGGGACTCGCTGGAGCCCGGCCAGAGCCCGTACGTGGCCGTCCTGGACTCCATCGGCATCCCGGCGGCGGGCCAGATCATGAACATCGTGGTGTTCGTGGCGCTGCTCTCCGCGCTCAACGCCAACCTGTACGGGTCCTCGCGCATGGTGTTCTCGCTGGCCGAGCGGGGCGAGGCGCCCCAGGCGCTGCTGAAGGTCTCCCCGGGCGGGGTGCCGCGCCGGGCGGTGTTCGCGTCGGTGGCCTTCGGGTTCGTCTCGGTGGTGCTGAACCTGCTGTGGCCGGACACGGTCTTCCTCTACATGCTCAACGCGGTCGGCGCGGTCCTGCTGTTCGTATGGGCGCTGATCGCGGTCTCGCAGCTGAAGCTGCGGCGCGTCCTGGAGCGGGAGATGCCGGAGCGGCTGACGCTGCGGATGTGGTGCTTCCCGTACCTGACGTGGGCGGCGCTGATCGGGATGGCCGTGGTGCTGGTCCTGATGCTGTTCGACGACTCGGCCCGGCCGCAGCTGCTGTGGTCCTCGGGCGCGGCCGCCGCGGTGCTGGTCGTGGCGGGGGTCCGGGAGGTCAGGGCCCGCCGGTCCTGAGCCCCCGCAGGCGGGGACGCGGACGGATGGTGTGCGGCACGGGCCCGGGACTTCGGTCCCGGGCCCGTGCCGCTTGTGCGCGGGAGTGATCACGCCCGGTGAGGCGGGCGTCCGGATGCTGGACGACCGACGTCCGATTACCGGACGCTGGGCAGACTGGAGCACCTCGTTCCGTCCCACCGCACACCGGACAAGGCATCACCCCCATGAGCCAGAGCACCCAGACCCAGCCCGGCCGGCAGTCGCCGCCGGCGACGCCGAGCGACCCGGGGTCCTCGCCCCTCGGCAACGGCCTCAAGCAGCGCCACCTCTCGATGATCGCCCTCGGCGGGGTCATCGGCGCCGGCCTCTTCGTGGGCTCCGGGGCCGGCATCGCCGCCGCGGGCCCCTCCATCGTGGTCGCGTACGCCGCGTCCGGGCTGCTCGTGATGTTCGTGATGCGGATGCTCGGCGAGATGTCCGCCGCCAATCCCGCCTCCGGCTCCTTCTCCGTGCACGCCGACCGGGCCATCGGCCCGTGGGCCGGCTTCACGGCGGGGTGGATGTTCTGGACCCTGCTGTGCGTGGGCGTGGCCATCGAGGCGATCGGCGCGGCGCACATCATGACGGGATGGTTCCCGGGCACGCCCTCGTGGATGTGGGTGCTGGCCTTCATGGCGCTGTTCTGCGGGACCAACCTGGCGGCCGTCTCGAACTTCGGCGAGTTCGAGTTCTGGTTCGCCGCCCTCAAGATCGGCGCGATCGCGCTGTTCCTGGGCCTGGGCGTGCTGGCCGTCATGGGCCTGCTGCCCGGCACCTCCTCCCCCGGCGCCGGGAACCTGGTCCACGACGGCGGCTTCCTGCCCAACGGGGTGGACGGGCTGCTGGTCGGCCTGCTCGCGTCCGTGGTCGCGTACGGCGGGCTGGAGACGGTGACCATCGCCGCCGCCGAGTCGCAGGACCCGGTCAAGGGCGTGGCGAAGGCCGTGAAGACCACCATGTGGCGGATCGCGGTCGTCTACGTCGGCTCGATGCTGGTCATCGTGACCCTGCTGCCGTGGAACGACCCGGCGGTGGCCGAGGACGGCCCGTACGCCGCGACGCTGGACCACCTGGGCATCCCCGCCGCCGGCGAGATCATGAACGTGGTCATCCTGATCGCCCTGCTGTCCGCGATGAACGCCAACATCTACGGCTCCTCGCGCATGGCCTACTCGCTGGTCTCCCGCGGCCAGGGCCCCCGGGCGCTCGGCAAGGCATCCGGCGGCGTCCCGCGCCGCGCGGTGCTCGCCTCCTGCGGCTTCGGCTTCGTCACCGTGCTGCTGTCGTACTGGTACCCGGACACCCTGTTCGCCTGGCTGCTGAACATGGTCGGCGGGGTCATCCTCGTCGTCTGGGGCTTCATCGCCGTCTCGCAGTTCGTGCTGCGCCGCCGGCTGGAGCGGGAGGCGCCCGAGAAGCTGGTCGTGCGGATGTGGGGCTTCCCGTACCTGACGTGGGTGGCGCTGGCCGGGGTCGCCGGGGTGCTGGTGCTCATGGTCATGGGCGAGGACACCCGGGTCCAGGTGATCTTCACGGGCGGGCTGACCGCGGCCCTCGCGGCGGCCGGGTACGTACGCCAGCGCCGCGCCGGGCGCGGGGACGGATCCGGCGCCTGACCGGTCCGCGACGCAGGGCGCGCCTCATGCGATGGCATGGGGCGCGCCTTCGTTTTGCGTAGGTGACCCTTACGTGTGAGCCGGAATAGATACTGCTAGCGTGCAGTTGCGCATTGATTGCAATAAGCAGTTGGCACGCCGAGGGGACCGGATAACACGCATGGCCATCTACACGCTTCCTGAGCTTCCTTACGACTACGCGGCGCTTGAGCCGGTGATCAACCCGCAGATCATCGAGCTGCACCACGACAAGCACCACGCGGCCTACGTCGCGGGGGCCAACAACACGCTGGAGCAGCTGGAGGAGGCGCGCGAGAAGGAGAACTGGGGCGCCCTCAACGGCCTGGAGAAGAACCTCGCGTTCCACCTCTCCGGCCACATCCTGCACAGCATCTACTGGCACAACATGGCCAGCCCCAAGACCGGCGAGGGCGGCGGCGAGCCCACCGCGGCCGACGGCCTGGGCGACCTGGCCGACGCGATCACCGAGTCCTTCGGCTCCTTCGCCAAGTTCAAGAAGCAGCTGACCTTCGCGTCCTCCGCCACGCAGGGCTCCGGCTGGGGCGTGCTCGCGTACGAGCCCATCAGCGGCCGTCTGATCGTCGAGCAGGTCTACGACCACCAGGGCAACGTCGGCCAGGCCTCCGTGCCGGTCCTCGTGTTCGACGCCTGGGAGCACGCCTTCTACCTTCAGTACAAGAACCAGAAGGTGGACTTCATCGAGGCGATGTGGAACGTCGTCAACTGGCAGGACGTGGCCAAGCGCTACGCCGACGCCAAGGCGAACACCCCGCTGCTGATCCCGGCCAAGGGCTGATCGCCGCCACCAGCCCGTCCGCCTCGTGATCGTCTTCTCAACCTTCACCGGCGGGCGTGTCCACAGGAAGGCCCCCGCGAGGACGTGACTCGCGGGGGCCTTCCCGTGCTGCCGTTCGCCGCGGGCTGCTCGAAGGGCTGCGGGCTACTCGAAGGACGGGCCCTTGTCGCGGGTCCGCTTGATCTCGAAGAAGCCGGGGGTGGAGGCGACGAGGAGGGTGCCGTCCCACAGCCGGGCGGCGTCCTCGCCGCGCGGGGCCGGGGTGACGACGGGTCCGAAGAAGGCGACGTCCTTGCCGTTGTCACCGGGGACGGAGATCACCGGGGTGCCGACCTCCTGGCCGACCCGGTCGATGCCGTCGTTGTGCGAGGCGCGCAGCACCTCGTCGTACTCGTCGGAGGTGCCGTACGCGGCCAGCTCCACGGGCAGGCCGACCTCGGCCAGCGCCTCGGCGATCACCTCGGGGGTGTTGCCGCGGCCCTCGTTGTGGATGCGGGTGCCGAGCGCGGTGTAGAGCTTGCCGGTGATCTCCGAGCCGTGCTTCTGCTGCGCCGCTATGACCACGCGGACCGGGATCCAGGCCTCGGGGCCGAGGAGCTTGCGGTAGGACTCGGGCAGCTCGTCCAGCTTGTTCTCGTTGAGCACGCCGAGGCTCATCACGTGCCAGCGGACCTCGACATCGCGGACCTTCTCGACCTCGAGCATCCAGCGGGACGTCATCCAGGCCCAGGGGCAGAGCGGGTCGAACCAGAAATCGACCGGGGTCTTCTCGCGCACCTGCGTGTCGGCCATGTCTCTCCTCAAGTCACATAAGGCGTCTCTGGTCATGTTCCCCCTCGCCAACCAGCCCGGGGCCGCCCGCATTCCCCTCATGCGAGGATTCGACGGAAGAACACGATCACGCACGAAGGAGTGCACGTGCCCGGAGAGAATCTGTCCCGTGACGAGGCCCGCGAGCGGGCCGAGCTGCTGTCCGTCGACGGGTACGAGGTGGTCCTGGACCTGAGGTCCGCGGTGGACGAGGCCGAACCGGCCGAGGGTCCCCGGACCTTCCGCTCGGTGACGACCATCCGCTTCCGGGCCGCCGCCCCCGGCACCGCCACGTTCGCCGACCTGATCGCCCCCTCGGTGAACAGCGTGACCCTGAACGGCGCGGAGCTGGACGCCGCCGCCGTCTTCGACGGTTCGCGGATCGCGCTGGACGGCCTGGCCGCCGAGAACGTCCTGGTCGTGGACGCGAACTGCGCGTACAGCCGGACCGGCGAGGGCATGCACCGCTTCGTCGACCCGGAGGACGGCGAGGTCTACCTCTACACCCAGTACGAGCCGGCGGACGCCCGGCGGGTGTACGCCAACTTCGAGCAGCCGGACCTCAAGGCCCCCTACCGCTTCGAGGTCACCGCGCCCGAAGGCTGGCAGGTGTGGAGCAACGGCGCCGAGGAGTCCCGCGAGGGGCAGACCCGCCGGTTCGCGCGGACCGCCCCGATCTCCACGTACATCACCTGTGTGGTGGCGGGCCCCTACCACTACGTGACGGACACCTACACCCGCGGGGACCTGACGATCCCGCTCGGTGCGATGTGCCGCAAGGGGCTGGCGAAGCACTTCGACGCGGACGACGTCTTCCTGGTCACGAAGCAGGGGTTCGACCTCTTCCACGAGCTGTTCGACTACCCGTACCCCTTCGGGAAGTACGACCAGGCCTTCGTGCCGGAGTACAACCTGGGCGCGATGGAGAACCCGGGGATGGTGACCTTCCGGGAGGAGTACATCTTCCGCGGCAAGGTCACGCAGGCCTCGTACGAGCGGCGCGCGAACGTCATCCTGCACGAGATGGCGCACATGTGGTTCGGCGACCTCGTCACCATGAAGTGGTGGGACGACCTGTGGCTCAAGGAGTCCTTCGCGGACTTCATGGGCTCCTTCGCGCTCGTCGAGGCCACCCGCTTCGACCAGGCCTGGGTCACCTTCGCCAACAACCGCAAGGCGTGGGCCTACCGGGCCGACCAGCTGCCGTCCACGCACCCGATCACGGCCGACATCCGTGACCTGGAGGACGCGAAGCTGAACTTCGACGGGATCACCTACGCCAAGGGCGCGGCGGTCCTCAAGCAGCTCGTCGCCTACGTGGGCCGGGAGGCGTTCCTGGAGGGCGCGCGGCGCTACTTCAAGGCGAACGCGTACGGGAACACCACCCTGGACGACCTGCTGTCGGTGCTCGCCGAGGTCTCCGGGCGGGACATGGCCGAGTGGTCGCGGGCCTGGCTGCAGACGGCCGGCGTGAACGCGCTGACCCCCGTGGCGACGTACGACGCGGGCGGCCGGATCACCGAGCTGGCCGTGGTCCAGGAGGGCGAGGAGCTCCGGCCCCACCGGGTCGCGGTGGGCCTGTACCGGGTCGAGGACGGCGCGCTGGTGCGCTACGCGCGGGCCGAGGCCGACGTGGCGGGCGCGCGCACCACGGTCGCCGAACTGGCCGGGCGGGAACGGCCCGACCTGGTCCTGGTCAACGACGAGGACCTCACGTACTGCAAGATCCGCTTCGACGAGGGCTCGCTGGCCACCCTGCGGGCCCACCTGGGCGACCTGACGGACCCGCTCGCGCGGGCCCTGTGCTGGTCGGCGCTGTGGAACCTGACCCGCGACGGGCTGATGCCGGCCCGGGACTTCGTCTCGCTGGTGATGGCCCACGCGGGCCGGGAGACCGACGTCGGCGTGCTCCAGATGCTGCACGCGCAGGCACTGTCCGCGGTCACCCACTACGCGGCGCCCGAGTGGCGCGAGCAGGGCGACCGGGCCCTGTCGGCGGTCGCGCTGCACGAGCTGCGCCTCGCGGACCCGGGTTCGGAGTCCCAGCTGACGTGGGCCCGGTTCTTCGCGGCGAGCGCGGCGAGCGAGGGCGACTTCCAGCTGCTGCTGGGGCTGCTGGAGGGTTCGGCCCGGATCGACGGGCTGGAGATCGACCAGGAGCTGCGCTGGGACTTCCTGCTGCCGCTGGCGGCGCACGGCGCCGTGGACGAGGGCGCCCTGACCGCGGAACTCGCGCGCGACGACACGGCGTCGGGCAAGCGGCACCAGGTGCGGTGCCTGGCGGCGCGGCCGTCGGCGGCCGTCAAGGACCAGGCGTGGGCGGCCGTGGTGGAATCGGACGCGCTGTCGAACGCGCTGGCCGAGGCGACGATCGCGGGCATGCAGCAGTCCTCGCAGCGGGAGCTGCTGGCCCCCTACGCGGGACGCTACTTCGAGGTCATCGAGCGGGTGTGGGCGGACCGGTCGATCCAGATCGGCATGGACGTGGTGAAGGGGCTGTACCCGTCGCTGCAGGACTCGCAGGCCACGGTGGACGCCACCGACGCCTGGCTGGCGGCCCACGAGAGTGCTCCGCCGGCGCTGCGCCGCCTGGTGCTGGAGTCGCGTGACGACCTGGCCCGCGCCCTGCGCGCCCAGGCCTGCGACGCGGCCGCCGCCGAGTGAGTCCGCGGGGTCCGGTTCCCGCGGAACCGGACCCCGCGCCTTCGAAGGCGAACGGCGCTATCGGCAGTCGAACGCCCGTACTTTAGTGCGGGCTTGTCCCGATTTGTCGACGGGAACGTAACAGGGGTTAGCGGGCCCCCGTCCCGCGGGAATCTCCGCCACATGAACCACAACGCGCCCCTCCCCCTCGCCCACCTCACCGGCAGCCGCCCCCGCGTGCTCACCCTCGCGCAGCTCCGCGAGCACGGCATCACCGCCTCCGACGCCGCCGAGCGGCCCTGGCAGCAGCTCCTGCCCGGGGTGTTCCTGCTCCACTCCGGCCCCGCGACCAGCGAGGAGCGGCTGCACGCGGCGCTGCTGTACGCCGGCCGGCGCGGCACGGGCGAGGTCATGATCACCGGGCTGGCGGCCCTCGCGCTGTACCGGTTCCACTCGGCCCCCGCGCTGCTCGGGCTCCCGCAGATCGACGTGCTCGTGCCCGGCACCCGCCGGCTGCGGTCCACCGGCGGCGTCCGGATCGTCCGCACGCACACCCCGCCCCGGTCCCAGGAGGTGACCGGCCTCCCGGTCGCCCCCGTCGCGCGGGCGGTCGCCGACGCCGTCGCCCAGCTCTCCGACGCCGGAGTGGTGCGCCGCCTGCTGAGCGAGGCCGTGCGCGGCGGGCACTGCGAACCGGCGGCCGTCGTACGGGAGCTGACGGTGGCCCGGCTGCTGAACCGGCCCCACGTCGTCGACGCCGTCGAGTCCCTCCTCGCCGAGGGCCGGGCCATCGCCGAGGAGCGGCTGTACCAGCTCGTACGCGGCTACGACCTCCCCGAGCCCGTCTGGAACGTGGACCTCCGGCTGCCCGGCGGCCCCCACCTCGGCGGAGTCGACGCCTACTGGCCCGAGCACGCGGTCGCCGTGGAGATCGACACGCGCGCACCGCGCCAGGGCGAGGACGAGGAGTGGTCGGAGTGCGTCCGCAAGCGCGAGACCCTGGAGCGGCTCGGGGTGACCGTGCTGCACCTGACCCCGCGCAAGCTCCGCGACTGGCCCGAGCAGCAGGCCTCGGTCGTCCGGACCGCACTGACGGCCTCCGGCGACCGGGAGCCCGCCGCCTACCTGGTCGTACTCCCCCGGTGAGGCGGCGTGGAACCCGGGCGCGGCGCCGCCCGCCAACCGGTCACGTACCCTTGAGCGGTTAGCGAGCGGCGGCAGAGGCGGGAACATGGCGGACCGGACGACGGCGGACCCGCGCCCACTGACCGGCGAGCCGGTCTCCCTCGATCTGCTGAACACGCGCTGGACGCAGGACGGCGAACCCTTGGACCTCTTCGCGGGAGCCGGCGGGCTGACCCGGGTGGAGGGGCTCGCCGTGTGGCTGCAGAGCACCGGCCTGGCCACCCGCTTCCGCGCCGACGCGTCGACCCTCGTCCATCTGCTGACCGCCCGCGAGGCCCTGGCCCGGGCCGTCGCGGACCCGGCCGACGAGAGCGCGCGCGCCCTGATCGACGCCGTCCTGGAGCACGGCCGGATCCGGGCCACGCTCACCGCCGAAGGCCCCGGCGAGCGGACCGAGTTCGCCGATCCCGCCTGGGGTCCGGCCTGGACCGCGGCCCGCGACTACCTGGAACTGCTGGGCTCCGCGCCCGGCCGGATCCGCACGTGCGCCTCCGAGACCTGCGCGCTGCACTTCCACGACACCTCGCGCAACGGCACGCGGCGCTGGTGCTCCATGGCCGCCTGCGGAAACCGCGCCAAGGCCTCGCGCCACTACGCGCGCACGCGCGAGCGCTGAACGCGCAAAAGTTGTCACACCCGCCACACGGCGAAAGCCCGCCCCGGCACTCACTTGTCGTCGCAAAGTCGATAAATCCACTGAATGACCGCTGCGGTTCGCCCCGGTATACCCAGGTCCGGTCCCACTGGCATGTTCCCCGCGCTGGCGAGAGTCCGCCATGTCAGGTCTCGGTCAATGACAACACTCCCCAAACAGCTGTCACTTGCGCAAGGCTGACCGGTCATCCGGCACCGAAATCCGGACCGTATCTTTCACTTAGCCAGGGATGCTGATGACCCTCGAATCCCCCAGCTCCATATCTGGGGCCGCACCGGCCACCAGACGCGTGGCCCGTGTCGCGGCAGCGGCCGGCCTCGTGGCCGCGCTCTGCGCGGCCGGAGCGATGCCCGCCTTCGCCGCAGGCAGCACCGACGACCCGTGGGTCTCCCCGCCGGTCAAGTCGGCCGACCAGAAGCTCGGTTCGGCCGACGCCGAGCTGCTGCAGGAGGCCAGGACCAAGGGTGACAAGAACGTCACCGTCATGGTCGCCACCGCCCCCGGGGAGACCAAGCAGGTCGCCCAGCAGCTCACCGCCGTCCAGGGCGCGTCGGTGGGCCAGACGTACGACAAGCTCGGTTACGTACGCGCCACCCTGCCGACCGACAAGGCCGAGGCCGCGCTGAAGGCGGCCGCCAAGCTGACCTCGGTCCACGGCATCGACCTGCGGCACGAGATCCAGCTGCCGGACCCGCGCCCCTCCTCGGGCCGCGAGACCGGCACGGTCAAGAAGACGGCGGCGGAGACCTACCCCGCGCCGGACAAGAACACCCCCGCGAAGAACCCGTACAACCCGTCCTTCGAGACCGGCGCGGTGGACTTCGTCAAGAACAACCCGCAGGCCGACGGCCGCGGCGTGACCATCGGCATCCTGGACTCGGGCGTCGACGTCAGCCACCCGGCGCTCCAGAAGACCACCACCGGCGAGCGCAAGATCGTCGACTGGGTCACCGCGACCGACCCGATCGCGGACGCCGACGCCACCTGGCGCGCGCAGGTCACCCCGGTCGCCGGCGGCACCTTCGCCGCGGGCGGGCAGAACTGGAAGGCCCCGGAGGGCTCGTTCCAGTGGAGCCGCTTCACCGAGTCGATCACCGCCACCGGTGACATGAAGGGCGACGTCAACCGGGACGGCGACACCACCGACCGGTTCGGCCTGCTCTACGACCCGGTGGCCGGGACCGTCCGCGTCGACACCGACCAGGACGGCGACTTCACCAACAACGAGCCGATGAAGCCCTACAAGGACGGCTTCCAGATCGGCTACTTCGGTACGGACAACCCCGCGACCGACGTGGCCGAGCGGATCCCGTTCACCATCGAGATCCGCAAGGACGTCCCGATGGACCCGCTGGGCGGTGACTGGGTCGGCAAGAAGGTCGACTTCGTCAACGTCGGCATCATCGAGTCCGAGCACGGCACGCACGTCGCCGGCATCACCTCCGCCAACAGCCTCTTCGGCGGCAAGATGAACGGCGAGGCGCCCGGCGCCAAGATCGTCTCCTCGCGCGCCTGCTCCTGGTCCGGCGGCTGCACCAACATCGCGCTGACCGAGGGCATGATCGACCTCGTCGTGAACCGCGGCGTGGACATCGTGAACATGTCGATCGGCGGCCTGCCGGCGCTGAACGACGGCAACAACGCGCGTTCCGAGCTCTACAAGAACCTCATCGACACCTACGGTGTCCAGCTCGTCATCTCGGCGGGCAACGAGGGCCCCGGTGTCAACACCATCGGTGACCCCGGTCTCGCGGACAAGGTCATCTCCGTGGGTGCCGCGGTCTCCAAGGAGACCTGGGCCGCCAACTACGGCTCCGGCGTGAGCAAGAAGTACGACATGTTCCCGTTCTCCTCGCGCGGTCCGCGTGAGGACGGCGGCTTCACGCCCACCATCACCGCCCCCGGCGCGGCCATCAACACCATCCAGACCTGGCTGCCCGGCGCCCCGGTGAAGGAGGCCGGCTACACCCTGCCGGCCGGTTACGGCATGCTCCAGGGCACTTCGATGTCCTCGCCGCAGGCGGCGGGCGCCAGCGCCCTGCTGATCTCGGCCGCCAAGCAGCAGCACCTCGCGCTGACCCCGGCGAGCCTGCGCGTGGCGCTCACCAGCACCGCGAAGAAGATCGACGGCGTCCCGGCGCACGCCCAGGGCTCCGGTCTGATCGACGTCGTCGGCGCGTGGGAGTCCGTCCAGCGCGACGCCAAGGCGAACGAGTTCACCGTCAAGGCGCCGGTGGACACCGCGATCGACCAGTTCCTGAAGACCCCGGGCTTCGGCACCGGCGTCTACGACCGCGAGGGCGGCCTGAAGGTCGGCCAGAAGAAGGTCTACGACGTCGTCGTCACCCGCACCACGGGCGTCAAGTACGGCACCCGGCACAACCTGAGCTGGCGCAACAACGACGGGACCTTCAAGGTCATCGGCGGCTACGACTACGTCACGCTGCCGCTGAACAAGCCCGTCACCATCAAGGTCGAGGCCAACGCCAAGTCGGCCGGCGTCCACAGCGGCATCCTCCAGCTGGACGACGAGACCACCGAGGGGATCGACAAGCAGATCCTGACCACGGTCGTCGCCGCCACCCCGCTGACGAAGCCGTCGTTCACGCTGTCGGACACCTCCTCGGTGCAGCGCAACAGCCACAAGTCGTACTTCGTGACGGTCCCGCAGGGCGCCAAGACCCTTGAGGTCGCCCTGGGCGGTCTGAAGCCGGGCAGCCAGACGCGCTTCATCTCGATCCACCCGTACGGTGTGGGCGTCGAGGACAGCGCCACCACCATGTGCTACCCGAACTACGACAACCCGGCGAACACCTGCCGCCCGGACCTGCGCTCGTACGCCGAGCCGACCCCGGGCGTCTGGGAGATCGAGGTCGAGTCGCGCCGTACGTCGCCGCTGCTCGACAACCCGTTCAAGCTGGACGTCTCCGTCCTCGGCGCGGGCTTCGACCCGGCGGTCAAGGTGCTGCCCGAGGTCAAGCAGGGCACCCCGGCTCCGGTCCAGTGGACCATCAAGAACGAGGCCGCGGCCATCTCCGGCGGCAAGCTCAAGGGCGGCCCGCTCGGCTCCGCGAAGGTCGCCAAGCCGACCATCGCCGCCGGTGAGACCCAGACCACCGAGGTCACGGTCGGCGAGGGCGTCTCGCGCCTCGACGTCGCGATCGGCAAGGTCTCCGACACCGGTGCGGACCTCGACCTGGAGGTCTACAAGGACGGCGTCAAGGTCGGCTCCTCCGCCGACGGCGACTCCGAGGAGGCCGTGAGCCTGGTCAACCCGGCCGCGGGCACCTACAGCATCAAGGTCATCGGCTACGCGATCCCGGCCGGTACCACCACGTACGACTACCGCGACGTGTACTTCTCGGCCGCCCTGGGCTCCGTCCAGGTCGACGAGGCCGCCGCGGTGAACCTCGCCACCGGCGCCTCGGCGTCCGTCTCGGCGAACGTCCTGGTCGCCAGCGCGGCCCCGGAGGGCCGTCAGTTCTTCGGCCAGGTCCAGCTGCTCAACGCCCGCGGCACCGCCGCCGGCACCGGCAGCGTGCAGATCGAGAAGGTCCTGCCGTAGTACGAAGCCGAAGGGGCGGTGCTCTGCCGAGCACCGCCCCTTCGGGCTTTCCCCCTCCGCCCCCGCCCCTCGGGCCGGGGCGGGCTACGGGCCTACTTGCCCAGCGACCGCAGGTCCTCGGCGTAGGTGCCCACCGCGTACGCGATCACGTCGAGGTTCGTGTCGAAGGCCTTGAGGTCCAGGTTCTTCAGGGTGTCCCCCGCCCCGTGGTAGTTCGGGTCGTACGGGGCGCCGGCCGTGCCGCCGTACCGCTTGGCCTGCTCGGCGGTCTTGACGCCCTCGGCGCCCGTGAAGGTACCGCCGGCCGGGATGCCGTTCGCGATGAACGGGCCGTAGTCGGAGCGGCCGTCGAAGTCACTGCCCTCGTGCGGCTTGTGCTTCCTGTCGAGGAAGCCGTTGATCAGGGACTCGATCTGCGCCGAGCCGGCCGGGCCCGCGCCCTCGCCGGTCTTGTCCGAGTCGTCGCCGTCGTAGACGAACTGCACCGGGTTCGGCGAGGCGATCATGTCGAAGTTCAGGTACAGCGCGATGTCCTTCTTCTGCTTCTCGGACAGCTGCGCCACGTAGTGCTCGGAGCCCAGCAGGCCCAGCTCCTCCGCCGACCACCAGGCGAAGCGCACCTTGTTGGCGGGTCCCTTGCCCTTCTTGTTGGCGCCCTCGTCGGCGAGCTTGAGGGCCACCTCCAGCAGGCCCGCCGAGCCGGAGCCGTTGTCGTTGATGCCCGGGCCCTCGGGGACCGAGTCCAGGTGGGCGCCGACCGTCACGACGCGGTCGGACCGGCCGCCCTTCGTCTCCGCGATCACGTTGCGGGTGGTCTTCTTGACGTGCTCCTGGTCCAGGTCCAGGCGTACCTTCACCTCGCCCTTGGCGGCGGCCGCGGTCAGCGCCTCGCCGTCGGCCAGGGTGATGCCCGCACTCGGGATGAGGCCCTCGGCGGGCGAGCCGAACGTGCCGCGCACCGGGGTGGTGCCGCTGTGGTTGTAGACGATGACCCCGACCGCGCCGGCCGCGGCAGCCGCCTTCTCCTTCTCGAAGAAGGTGCAGGCGCCCCGCTTGACCAGGGCGATCTTGCCGGTGAAGGCGCCGGCCGGGTAGTCCTCGGCCTCGCAGCCGGGGGTCTCGTCGACCCGCGCGAGGGCGAGCGGGGCGGCCAGGCCCCCGGCCGGGGTGGACTTGGTGAAGGTGAAGGCGGCGGTGGCCAGCTCGCGGGTGTCGGCGCCGCCGAGGACCGTCGCCTTCTCCGTCTTCGTGTGTGCCTGGTAGATGTCGAAGTCCTGGTACGAGACCTGGTACCCGGCCTTCTTGAGGGTGTCGTGGACGTACGCGGCGGAGGCCGCGTGGCCCGGTGTGCCGGCGGCCCGGTTGCCGCCGTTGGCGTCCGCGATCTGCTGGAACTTCGCCAGGTGGCGGTAGGCACCGCGCGCGGTGACCTCCTCGACCAGCTCCTTGGCGAGCCTGCCCTCGCGCGGGCCGTGGGCGGCCGCCGGAGTGGCGGTCAGCAGGACGGGTGCGGCGACGGCGGCGGCCGCGAGGGCGGCGAGCGCCGGTATGGACCGGCGGCGGTGGCGGATGGCGCGCACGGTGGTTCTCCCCGAGTCAGTCGTTTCGATTCCTGGTACGCCGCGTCCGGAAAACGGACACGGCAGATCGGACGTTAACCGGCTCTGACCAGGCAAAACGGACCTTTGAGAGGGCCGCAACACCCCCGTCACGGACTCGTCACGGGGGTTCACATCCACGACACCGTCCGTACCTCGGACAATGGATTGGACAAGGCTCGTGGGGTCGAACGCATGATGGCTTCACGCGCGCCCGCGTCGTACGTACCAAGAGGAGTCACCGTGAGGGTCGGAATCGTCGGAGCCACCGGACAGGTCGGCGGAGTCATGCGCGGCATCCTGGCCGAGCGCAAGTTCCCGGTGGACGAGCTGCGGCTGTTCGCCTCGGCCCGTTCGGCGGGTACGACCGTGGAGTGGCAGGGCCGGGACATCACCATCGAGGACGCCTCCACGGCCGACTACTCCGGCCTGGACATCGTGCTCTTCTCCGCGGGCGGGGCCACCTCCAGGGCCCTCGCGGAGAAGGTGGCCTCCCAGGGCGCCGTCGTGATCGACAACTCCTCGGCCTGGCGCGGCGACCCCGAGGTGCCGCTGGTCGTCTCCGAGGTCAACCCGCACGCGATCAAGAACCGCCCCAAGGGCATCATCGCGAACCCGAACTGCACCACCATGGCCGCGATGCCGGTGCTGCGCCCGCTGCACGACGAGGCCGGTCTGACCGCGCTGGTCGCCACCACCTACCAGGCCGTGTCCGGCTCGGGCCTGGCCGGTGTCGCCGAGCTCAAGAGCCAGGCCTGTGCCGTCTCCGAGGCCGCCGACCAGCTGACCTTCGACGGCGGCGCCGTGGACTTCCCGGAGCCGGCCGTCTACAAGCGCCCGATCGCCTACAACGTGGTCCCGCTCGCGGGCAACCTGGTCGACGACGGCTCCTTCGAGACCGACGAGGAGCAGAAGCTCCGCAACGAGTCCCGCAAGATCCTGGAGATCCCGGAGCTCAAGGTGTCCGGCACCTGCGTGCGCGTGCCGGTCTTCTCGGGCCACTCGCTCCAGGTCAACGCCCGCTTCGCGAGCCCGATCAGCGTCGAGCGCGCCTACGAGCTGCTGAAGGACGCCCCGGGCGTCGAGCTCTCCGAGATCCCGACCCCCCTCCAGGCGGCCGGCAAGGACGCCTCGTACGTGGGCCGCATCCGCGCCGACGAGACCGCCGAGAACGGCCTGGCGCTGTTCCTGTCGAACGACAACCTCCGCAAGGGCGCGGCCCTGAACGCCGTCCAGATCGCGGAGCTGGTGGCCGAGGAGCTGCGCGGCTGATCCGGCCGACGAGAGGGGAGGGCGGTGCCGTGCCGGCGCCGCCCTCCCGTCGTTCGGGACCCGGGGCTCAGGCGCGCCGGACCTCGAAGAGGAAGCAGCCGTACTCGACCGCCCGTACGTGCACCAGGGCGGTGGCCGGGTCGGCGAAGGCCTCCGCCAAGGCGTCGGCGATCGGCGCGGCCGGGTCCTCCCCGAGGGCGAGCAACCGGCCGCCGAGGATGCGGCCGCCCGCGTCGTAGCGCCGGGCGACGCGCAGGGCGCCCGCGTGGGCGAAGGGGAAGCCGGGTGCGGGGGCCGGTCCGCCGCAGTCGGCGGCGTGTACGAAGACCGGGCCCTGTTCGTCGTAGGCGCCCGGGTCGGTGCCGGTCGCGGCGGCCCAGCGGCGCAGCGGGGCGTAGGAGACGAGGGCGATCCGCTCTCCGGGGCGGCTGGGGCGCAGGCAGCAGCGCAGCGGGGCGCCGCCCTCGGGGTCCTCGTAGGGCAGGCAGGGGCGGCCCGCGTCGTCGCGCAGGCGCAGCGAGGCCAGGGCGGCCGGGGCGATCGGGAGGACGGCGTGGTTCGTCGCGGTGGTCATGAGGTCCAGGGTGGGCGTCCACATCCCGAAAGGCTGGCGGAAATCGGACATCGCGTTCGTGGGAGAAATTCTCCGGAGCGGTGACCCGGGACGCGTGGAAGGATGGCCCGGAACGTCACCATCGAAGGAGATGAACGCGTGCCAGGCACGAATCTCACCCGTGAAGAGGCTCAGCAGCGGGCGAAGCTGCTCACCGTCGACTCGTACGAGGTCGAACT
Organism: Streptomyces sp. NPDC028314; assembly: GCF_055565795.1. Lineage (NCBI taxonomy): Bacteria > Bacillati > Actinomycetota > Actinomycetes > Kitasatosporales > Streptomycetaceae > Streptomyces > Streptomyces sp. NPDC028314. The sequence continues at coordinate 325,789 of NZ_JBVHTP010000004.1, read as the reverse complement.
CGATCTCAGCGGTGCGCAGGAGGGCGGCACCTACCCGTCCGTGACGACCGTGCGCTTCCGGTCGGCCGAGGCGGGTGCCGAGACCTTCATCGACCTGGTCGCCCCGGCCGTGCACGAGGTCGTGCTGAACGGCCGGTCGCTGGACGTGGCCGCCGTCTTCCGGGACTCCCGGATCGCGCTGGCGCACCTCGCCGCCGGGGCCAACGAGCTCCGTGTCGTCGCGGACTGCGCGTACACCAACACGGGTGAGGGCCTGCACCGCTTCGTCGACCCGGTCGACCAGCAGGCTTACCTGTACACCCAGTTCGAGGTGCCGGATGCGCGGCGGGTCTTCGCCAGCTTCGAGCAGCCCGATCTGAAGGCGACGTTCCAGTTCACCGTGACGGCCCCCGAGGGCTGGACGGTCATCTCGAACTCCCCGACGCCGAAGGCCGCGGACGTCAAGGACAACGTCTGGTCCTTCGAGCCGACCCCGCGGATCTCGACGTACATCACCGCGCTGATCGTCGGCCCGTACCACGCGGTGCACAGCTCGTACGAGGGCCCGGACGGTCAGTCCGTCCCGCTCGGCATCTACTGCCGGCCCTCGCTCGCCGAGTTCCTCGACGCCGACGCGATCTTCGACGTGACGCGGCAGGGCTTCGACTGGTTCCAGGAGAAGTTCGCCTACGCCTACCCCTTCGCGAAGTACGACCAGCTCTTCGTGCCGGAGTTCAACGCCGGCGCGATGGAGAACGCGGGCGCGGTCACCATCCGCGACCAGTACGTCTTCCGCTCGAAGGTGACGGACGCGGCCTACGAGGTGCGCGCCGAGACGATCCTGCACGAGCTCGCGCACATGTGGTTCGGCGACCTCGTCACCATGGAGTGGTGGAACGACCTCTGGCTGAACGAGTCCTTCGCGACGTACACCTCGATCGCCTGCCAGGCGTACGCCGAGGGCTCGAAGTGGCCGCACGCGTGGACCACCTTCGCCAACTCCATGAAGACCTGGGCGTACCGGCAGGACCAGCTGCCGTCCACGCACCCGATCATGGCGGACATCCGTGACCTCGACGACGTGCTCGTCAACTTCGACGGGATCACGTACGCCAAGGGTGCCTCGGTGCTCAAGCAGCTCGTGGCCTACGTCGGCATGGACGCCTTCTTCAAGGGCGTGCAGGCGTACTTCAAGGCGCACGCCTTCGGGAACACGCGCCTGTCCGACCTGCTGGGCGCCCTGGAGGAGACCTCGGGCCGCGATCTGACCGCCTGGTCGAAGGCGTGGCTGGAGACGGCCGGCATCAACATCCTGCGCCCGGAGATCGAGACGGACGCGCAGGGCGTCATCACCGCGTTCGCCGTCCGCCAGGAGGCCCCGGCGCTGCCCGCGGGTGCCAAGGGAGAGCCCGTACTGCGCCCGCACCGCATCGCGGTCGGCCTGTACGACCTGCGCGACGGCCGGCTGGTGCGCACGGACCGGATCGAGCTGGACATCGACGGCGGCCTGACGGCGGTACCGGAGCTGGAGGGGCGGACCCGTCCGGCGGTCGTACTGCTGAACGACGACGACCTGTCCTACGCGAAGGTCCGCCTGGACGAGGTCTCGCTGGCCAACGTCACCGCCCACCTGGGCGATTTCACCGAGTCGCTGCCGCGCGCGCTGTGCTGGGCATCGGCCTGGGACATGACGCGGGACGGCGAACTGGCCACCCGCGACTACCTGTCGCTGGTCCTGTCGGGCATCGGCAAGGAGTCGGACATCGGCGTGGTGCAGTCGCTGCACCGCCAGGTGAAGCTGGCCGTCGAGCTGTACGCCGACCCGGCCTGGCGCGAGCAGGGCCTCGCCGTCTGGACCGAGGCCACGCTGGAGCACCTGCGCGCGGCCGCGCCGGGCAGCGACCACCAGCTGGCGTGGGCCCGTGCCTTCGCGGCGACGGCCCGTACCGAGGAGCAGCTGGCCCACCTGTCGGCGCTGCTGGACGGCACCGCGGTGGTCGAGGGCCTGGCCGTCGACACCGATCTGCGCTGGGCGTTCCTGGAGCGCCTGGTCGCGACGGGTGTCGCGGGCGAGCCGGCCGTCGCGGCCGAGCTGGAGCGGGACGCCACCGCCGCGGGCGAGCGCCACGCGGCCACCGCCCGGGCGGCGCGCCCGACGGCGGAGGCCAAGGCGCAGGCGTGGGCCTCGGTCGTCGAGGGCGACTCGCTGCCGAACGCGGTGCAGGAGGCGGTGATCGGCGGCTTCGTCCAGACCGACCAGCGCGAGCTCCTCGCCCCGTACACGGAGAAGTACTTCACGGCGCTCAAGGAGGTCTGGGAGACCCGCAGCCACGAGATCGCCCAGCAGATCGCGGTGGGCCTGTACCCCTCGCTCCAGGTCTCCGAGGAGACCCTGGCGGCGACGGACGCGTGGCTGGCCTCGGCCGAGCCGACCGCGGGCCTGCGCCGTCTGGTCTCGGAGTCCCGTGCGGGCATCGAGCGCGCGCTGAAGGCCCAGGCGGCGGACGCGGCCGCCGCGTCCTGACGCCGGACCGCGGTACGTACGGGACGCCCCCCGGTGCATCGCGCACCGGGGGGCGTTCCGCTGCCGGGGGCTTGGCTTCCTGCCGCGGGCCGTACGCCGGCTCCTGCTGCGGGCCGTACGCCGGCCGCGCGGGCCTCTCCCGCTCAGCCGGCCCCGTGCGCCGCCCGGCCGGCCTCGTCCCCCGCCCGGCCGGCTGCCGGGACCGCCCGCAGCGCGGCCAGGACGTGGGCCACCGCCGGGGCGGATTCGGAGCCGCGGCGCAGGGCCGCGACCACGTGCCGGGTGGGCCGGTCGTGGGCCAGGACGCGGACGGCGACGCCCGAGGCGCGGCCCGTGACCATGCGGGGGACGAGGGCCACGCCCATGCCGGCCTCCACCATGGCCAGGATGGCCGTCCAGCCGGACGCGGAGTGGGCCTGCTCGGGGACGAACCCGGCCGCCTCGCACGCGCTCCGGGTGATCTGCGACCAGGGGCCGCTGCCGCCGTAGATCCACCGGTCCCCGGACAGGTCGGCCAGCCGCAGGGCCGGCGCGGCCGCCAGGGGGTGGTCGGGGGGCAGGGCCACGTCCAGCGGGTCCTCCAGCAGCGTGACCCGGGTGAAGCGGGGGTCCCGGGCGGTCGGGGCGTGGGCGGCGAGGGACAGGGCGAGGTCGACGGCCCCGGCGGACAGCAGCTCGTACGACTCGGCGGCCTCGGTCTCCTGGACCCGTACCTCCACGCCGGGGTGACTCCGGCGCAGGGCGGCGACGGCCGGGACCACCAGCACGGGCACGGCGGTGGAGAAGGCCCCGATCCGCACCTCCCCGACGTCCCCCGACAGGTAGCCGGCGAGTTCGGCGTCGGCCCGTTCCAGCTGGGTGAACACGGCCTCGGCGTGCCGCAGGACCAGGTGGGCGGCGTCGGTGAGTCGGACCCGCCGCCCCTGGGCCTCCAGCAGCGGCACCCCCAGTTGCCGGGCGAGATTGGTCAGCTGCTGCGAAACGGCCGAGGGCGTCATGTGCAGCGCCTCGGCCGTCGCGGTCACGGTCCCCTGATCGGCCAGGGTCCGCAGGATCCGCAGCTTCTTGATGTCCCACTCGGTCATGGGACCGAACCTACCGGCGGGCACCGAGGCTGACACCGCCGAGGATGAGCGCCATGCAGAGCAGCTGCGCGGGGCCCGTCCGCTCGCCCAGCAGCAGGAGGCCGAGCCCGGCGACGCAGACCGGCTGGAGGTAGTACACGACGCCGGCGCGGGCGGCGCCGATGACCGAGATGGCCTTGTTCCAGGCGAAGAAGGCGACGGCGGAGGACATCACGCCGACGTAGAGCAGCATGCCGCCGGTGCCGGGGGTGAGGGCGAAGCCGCCCTGGACCTTGACGGAGACGGCGTAGGCGGGGGCCAGCATCAGCGCGCCGAGCACGAAGGTGGTGATCAGGAAGGCGAGTCCGCCCAGTTCGGCGGGCTTGCGCTTGAGCAGTGCGCTGTACGTGGCGAAGGACAGGGCGGCGGCGAACATCCACAGGTCGCCGGCGCTGAAGTCGAAGCCGAGCGAGCCGTCCCCGACGAGCAGCAGCACCCCGAAGGCCGCGAGCAGCATCCCGAAGGTGCGGCGGATGCCGAGCCGCTCGCCGCCGAGGCGGGCGTACAGGGCCATGATGACCGGCGAGGCGGCCATGATCATGCCCATGTTGGAGGCGGAGGTGGTCAGGCCGGCCTGGTGGACGAGGGTGTTGTAGAGGGTGACCCCGAAGAGGGTGGCCAGGGATATGTAGCCGAGGTGCGCCCGGATCAGGGCCCGCTGCCGCCAGGCCTGGCGGGCGGCGAAGGGGGTGACGGCCACGGCGGCGATGACCCAGCGCCAGAAGACGGCCTGGACGGGCGGGACGGACTCGGCCATCCCCCGGGTGGCGATGAAGCTGCCGGACCAGACGACCGTCGCGACCAGGGCGAGGAGTACGCCGAGTCCGGCGGCCCCCCTCTTCCCGGTGGTGCTGAGCTGCTGTGCCTGCGGAACGGTACGGGCGCGGTCCGTGACGGCCACTGTGTGTCTCCCCCTCGGGGTCGGGTGCGTTGTTCGTCGGGTCAGCGTCGCACTCCATCATTGCCCAGGTCCATCGAAACATTTCGATCAGTCTCTTCAGCAGAACTGAACGGTTCCAGGAGGGTGGCTTCGCTCTCACCGGCCGCCTCGGGCGCCCGCTGGGCGAGCTGCCCCGCCACGGTCGCCCCGAAGGCGATCGTCATGCCCAGCAGCTGGACGGGGGTGAGCGCCTGGCCGAGCGCGGCCCAGCCGATGACGGCGGCGGTGAGCGGGGAGAGCGGGCCGAGCAGGGTGACGGAGGTGGCGGTCAGCTTGCCGATGCCGCGGAACCAGAGCCAGTAGGCGATCCCGGTGTTGATCAGCATCATGTAGCCGTAGCCGAGGAAGGCCTTGCCGTCGAGGGCGGGCGGCGCCCCCTCCACGATGGCGGCGATCGGGATGATGACCAGCCCGCCGGCGGTGAGCTGCCAGCCGGTCATGGCCAGCGGGCCGACGCCCTCGGGGCGGCCCCAGCGCTTGGTCATCACGGTGCCGGCGCCCATGGACGCGGAGGAGACCACTCCGGCGATGATCCCGATGAGGTCCAGCTTCGCCTCGGCGGTCAGGACCACCATGCTCACGCCGAAGGCGGCGGTGACGGCGGCCAGTACGGTCCTCAGCCGCGCCCGCTCCCCGAGGACGAGGGCGGCGAGCCCGACGACGAACAGCGGTCCGGCGGAGCCCAGTACGGCGGCGACCCCGCCGGGGAGCCGGTAGGCGGAGAGGAAGAGCAGCGGGAAGAAGGCGCCGATGTTGAGGGTGCCGAGGACGGCGGACTTCCACCACCACTCGCCCTTGGGCAGGGTCCGGGACAGGGCGACGAGCAGCAGTCCGGCGGGCAGGGCCCGCATGACCCCGGTGAACAGCGGCCGGTCGGGCGGCAGCAGTTCGGTGGCCACGGCGTAGGTGGAGCCCCAGGAGATGGGGGCCAGGGCGGTCAGGGCGACGGTGGCGAGGCGGTTCACGGTGACTCCTCGGGAAGGAGGGCGGGCTGGGGAGGGGGAGACGGGGCGCGGCTCAGGCGGCGACGGCGGCCGGGTCGCGCGGGGCGGTGCCGGCGACCGGCATCGGCGCCGGCGGCTCGGCGTGCACGGCCTCGGCCGGCAGGTGGCGCTCCAGCCGGGTCAGGGCCAGGGCCGCGCCGAGCGCGGCGACCGTGAGGACGGCCCAGGGCAGCCGGCCGTCGACGGAGAGCAGGACGGTGAACAGGGAGGGCGCCAGGGCCATGGCCAGGGAGTAGGAGAGCTGGTAGGTGGCCAGGTAGCGGCCTCGTACGGCTTCGGGGGCGGCCGAGACCGACAGGGCGCCGCCCGAGGGGCTGTGCACCAGTTCGCCGAGCGTGTAGACGACCACGATCGCCAGCAGGGCGACCAGGGTCGCGGTCTGTCCGGGGCGGACCGTACCGAGCACGATCTGACCGGCGAACGCGGCGGCGAAGAGCAGCGAGCCGAGGGCGGCGGCGCGGGTGCGGCGGGCTCCGGAGCGGCGCACCCGGCTCGCGACCAGGACCCCGATCCCGGCGCAGAGGACGGTGTTGACGGTGAAGGCCGCCCCGGTGAGGGAGTCGGGGCCGTGCAGCCAGGTGGCGATGTAGAGCGGGAAGAGCACGGACAGGGCCGAGTAGCCCAGCGCGGTCAGGAAGTTGGCGGCCGTCAGGCCGAGGAAGGGGCGGTCGCGCAGCACCATGCGGTATCCGGCGGCCGGCCGGCCGGCGACGGCGGCCGGGGCGGCCGAAGCGCCCCGCACCGGCTTGACCCGGGAGACGAGCAGCCCGGCGAGGGCGAAGGCGGCCGCGTTGCCCCAGGCGGTGTACGTGAACCCGCCGGTGCCCCAGACGGCCAGCACCCCGGAGACGAGCAGGGCGCCCGCCCCCATCCCGGCGTTCTGCAGGGCCCGGATGGAGGCCTGGAGCCGGTCCCGGGCGGCGCCGTGCGCCACTTCCCCGATCAGGGACTGCTGGACGACGGAGAAGGAGCGGTCGGCGAGGGCGGTGACCAGGGCGACGGCGGCGAAGGCGGCAAGCGCCCCGGCGAACGGGTAGAGGGCGAAGCCGAGGGCCCGTACCGCGTAGAGCGCCAGGTTGACCTTCTTCGCGCCGAACCGGTCGACGGCCGAGCCGGCGAGCGGCATGAAGGCCAGTCCGATCAGGCCGGTCACGGTCAGCACCGCGCCGACGAGGGCGAAGGAGAGGCCGGTGACGTGGTGGAAGAAGACGAGCGAGAAGGGGACGTACATGCCGATCCCGATCGCACTGATCCCGACTCCGACGAGCAGGGACCGCTCCCCCGCCACGCGCTCTTCTCTGCGCTCTTCTCCGCGCTCTTGCCTGCGCTCTTGCCTGCGGTCCTTGATCACCGTGATCACTTCCCCCCGATTAGGTTGCTGGCAAGTAGCTTACCGCTAAGCTACTTGCCGTCAAGCAACTTTCTTGCGATCAAACAAGTGGAAGCCGGATACTGCGCTCATGACCGAGGCCAACAAGGACGCCGTCGACGCGATCACCGCCCAGTGGTACGCCGTGCGACCGGACCTGGACACCACGCCCATGGCCGTTTTCGGCCGCATCTACCGGATCACCAAGGCCATGGGCGACGAGATGGAGCGGACCTACAACCGCTACGGCATCTCCCGCGGGGAGTTCGACGTCGTCGCCACCCTGCGGCGATCCGGAATCCCGTACACCCTCTCGCCCCGGGAGCTGTCCGCCACCCTGATGCTCACCACCGGCGGCATGACCGGGCGCCTGGACAAGCTGGAGAAGGCCGGGCTGCTGTCCCGCAGCCCCGATCCGCACGACCGGCGCGGCCTCCAGGTGACGATCACCGACCGCGGGCTGGCGCTGATCGACGAGGCCGTCACCGCGGGCGTGGAGGTGCAGCGCGCCGCGCTCACCGGGCTCAGTCCGGAGGAGGTCGAGGTGCTCAGCGGCCTGCTCAGGAAGCTGCTGGCCGGCACCCCGTGAACACGACGGGGCGCCGGGGGTCCGCAACGTTGCCGACGGTCGTCGGCCTGCGGACCCCCGGCGCCCCGGAAGTCATATGAAGTGGCTTTCCCCGCGCGGCCACAGCCGCATCGGAGCGACCCGCCCGACGCCGGCAGGCGTCATGCGGTGTCGGTGAGCCGGTGTACCGGCCGGTCTCAGCCGGCGGAGGACTGCTTGCGCGACTTGTCGCCCACCATCACGAGACCCGCGATGACCAGGAACAGCACGATCGGCGTGGCCACGAAAAGGCCGAGCGTCTCGCCAATGCTCAGGCCCGGACCCGGGTCGTCGCCGTCGTCGCGGGCGGCCGCGAGGGCGGGAGACGTCATCAGCAGCATCATCAGCGTCGTTCCGGCCGTGACGGCGCCGGCGCGCAGAGCGTTCTTCTTGTCCACGGTGCAAAAGTAGCGAACACCTAAACGGAGCGCGCGCCCGGGGGTGCCGTACGGGTCCGCGCGCCCTCCCGCACGGCGCTCAGCAGCGCGTTCGCGCGGGGTGAGGCCGTCAGCGCCTCCAGGGTCAGCGGCCGGCCCGCCGCGTCGGCGACCGGCAGCCGCCAGTTGGGGTACTGGTCCCAGGTCCCCGGCAGGTTCTGCGGCCGCCGGTCCCCCACCGCGTCCGGCAGCCATACGCCGACCAGCCGGGCGGGGGTGCGCAGCAGGAACGCGTACAGGGCCCGTACGGCGGCCTCCTCGTCCTTCGCCTCCAGCCCCAGCCGGTCCAGTACGGCCAGCCACTGCGCGGTGTCGGCCTCGTCCTCGGCCCGCTCCACCTCCACCGGGCGGGCCAGCAGACCCAGCCGGTCCCGCAGTTGGACGTGCGCCCCGGCCAGCTTCGCGGCGGTGGGCGGCAGATCGTGGGTGGTGGCCGTCGCCAGGCAGTCCGCCCGCCAGGCCGCGGGCTCCAACGGGGCTCCACCGCCCTCCCAGTCCCGCTCGAACCACAGCACGGAGGTGCCGAGCACCCCGCGCCGGGCCAGGGCGCGGCGGACCCGCGGCTCCACCGTCCCGAGGTCCTCCCCGATGACCAGGGCCCCGGCCCGGTGGGCCTCCAGCACCAGCACCGCCAGCATCGCCTCGCCGTCGTAGGAGACGTACGTGCCCTCCGCGGGCGGGGTGCCCTCCGGGATCCACCAGAGCCGGAACAGCCCCATGACGTGGTCGATGCGCAGCGCGCCCGCATGGCGGAACACCCCGCGCAGCAGCTCCCGGAAGGGGGCGTACCCGGAAGCGGCCAGCGCGTCCGGCCGCCACGGCGGCAGCCCCCAGTCCTGGCCGCGCGCGTTGAAGGCGTCCGGCGGGGCGCCGACCGTGGTCCGGGCCGCGTGGGTGCCGGGCGCGGCCCAGACGTCCGCGCCCTCGGGGTGCACCCCGACCGCCAGGTCGTGGACCAGGCCGACGGCCATGCCCGCCTCCCGGGCGCTGCGCTGGGCGGCGGCCAGCTGGGCGTCGGTCAGCCAGGCCAGCCAGCAGTGGAAGGCGACGGCCTCCGGGGCGGCCGCGGCGTCCTGCGGCCAGCGCGCGCGGTCGGCCCCGTACCGCTCGGCCAGCGCGAACCAGGCGGCGTGCCGGGCCAGCGCGGCCCCGCCCCCGGCACGGAAGGCCTCGTACGCGGCGTCCCGTTCGGGATCGCGCGGGACGGCGTACAGCAGCTCCAGGGCGGCCCGCTTGAGGGCCCACACGGCGTCCCGGTCGATCAGCGCGCCCTTCTCCAGCACCTCGCGGCGCAACTCCCCGCCCCGCGCCGCCAGCTCCGCGAGGGCCTCCCGGTCGGGGCAGCCCGCGTACTCGGGGACGTCCTCGATCCGCAAGTGCACCGGGTCCGGGAAGCGGCGGGAGGACGGCCGGTACGGGGAGGGGTCCGTCGGGGTCCCGGGGACGGCCGCGTGCAGCGGGTTGACCTGGATGAACCCGGCGCCGTGGGTGCGGCCGGCCCAGCGGGCCAGCTCCGCCAGGTCCCCGAGGTCGCCCATGCCCCAGGAGCTCTCGGACAGCAGCGAGTACAGCTGGACGAGCAGCCCGTGGGCCCGGTCGGGCGCGGCCGGGGCCCGGTCCGGGGCCACGATCAGGGCGGCCTCCGCCACCCGGCCGCCGGGTGCCTCGGCGGTGAGCCGGTGGACGCCGAACGGCAGGCCGGGGCCCCACGGCAGCTCACCGCCCTCCTCCAGCGTGACCCGGACCGCCGTCCCCGGCGGCAGTGCCTCCAGCCCGTCCGGCGCCCGCCCGGCCCAGCTCACCAGTACGGGCGGCAGCAGCCGCTCCCGCGCCGCGCGGTCCGCCGCCGCGAGGTGGTCCCGTACGGCCGCGGGCTGCCCCGCCTCGACCCCCAACTCCCCGAGCACGGCGGCCACGGTGGCTTCCGGGACCCGGACGGTGACGTCCTCGGCGGGCTGGTAGCTGGTGGCGACGCCGTGCAGGGCCGCGAGCCGGGCGAGGTCGTCCATGGAAGTCCCTGTCTCTAGTCGCCCGCGGCCGCGGCCGTGGCGGGAGTGGTCGGCTCGCTCGTCAGCGGCGCCTCGTCGGTGAGCGGAGGCTCGCTGGTCAGCGGCGCGTGCGCGGTGTCGGCCAGCGAGGGCTCGCTGGTGAGGGTGCCCTCCCCCAGCCCGGTCTGGGCCGGCAGGTGGGCGAGCGGGGCGGCGGGGCGTTTCGCGGGTATGCGGACGGTCCGGGTGTTCATGGGAGCACTCCTTTGTGCGAGTTGATCGGAAAGCCCATGGAACACCCCCGGGGAACACCGCAGCCATACCCAGTCGGCCGCCGCGCATTCCTGGCGAATCCGCGTCAGATCACCCACTCACATTGACACTCCAGCCGTACGGATGGTGGGCTCTGGCTCGTTCGTACGAGCGGGGGACGAATCGGGACGGGGGGCTCCGTGCAGCTCAGGGGCAGGAAGCGGGCCACGGCGGCGGCGGTCGCCGCCATCGGATCGCTGTTGGGCGGCGCGGCCGTGGCAGAGCAACTGGGGGTCTTCTCCTCGCCCTCGGCGCCCGTCACTCCCAAGAGCGGCCCGGGCAGCGCCACGGGCTCCTCCTCCGGGTCCGGCCCCGCGCCCGCCTCCGCGAACGGGCCCGTGCTCGACCCGGGCTCCGACACTCCGCGACCCGCCGCCGAGGGGCCCGCCGTATGGCCGCGCCCGCAGTCGCTGACCGCCGATCCGGCGCGCGCGGTAGCGGTCACCGCCGAGGCCGTGCTGGTGCTGCCGCGCGACGCGGACCCGTACGCCGCCGAGACCGTACGGGCCACCCTGCGCGGGGCCGGCGTGAAGACCCTGCACGAGCGCGCCCCGGGGGCCTCGCTGCCCGGACACGGGCTCGTCGTACGGCTCCAGGGCCAGGACGCCCTCGCCGCGCTGCGGGCACTGGGCGCGCCCGAGCCCGGCGACCTGCCGGCCGGGGGCTACCGGCTCGCGGTCGGCAGGACCGGCGGACGGGACACGGTCGCGCTGGCCGGCGTGGGGGAGGACGGGCTGTTCCACGCGGCACAGACGCTGCGTCAGCTCCTGCCGCAGGGCGCCTCGAAGGTCCCCGGGGTGCTGGTGCGGGACTGGCCGTCCGCGCCCGTGCGCGGGGTCACCGAGGGGTTCTTCGGGCAGCCCTGGACCCGGGAACAGCGGCTCGCGCAGCTCGACTTCATGGCCCGCACCAAGCAGAACCGGCTGCTGCTGGCCCCCGGTGACGACCCGTACCGCACGACCCGGTGGCGCGAGGACTACCCCCGCGAGCAGCAGGAGGAGTTCCGGGCGCTGGCCGAACGGGCCCGCGCCGGACGGGTGGTGCTCGGCTGGGCGGTGGCGCCGGGGCAGTCGATGTGCCTGTCCTCGGCGGCCGAGCGGGCCGCGCTCACCCGCAAGGTGGACGCGATGTGGGACCTCGGCTTCCGGGCGTTCCAGCTCCAGTTCCAGGACGTCAGCTACACGGAGTGGGGCTGCCGGGCGGACCAGGAGCGGTACGGCAAAGGGCCCGCGGCCGCCGCGAAGGCGCACGCGGAGGTCGCGGGCGAGCTGGCCGCGCACCTCGCCGCCCGCTATCCGGGCGCGCCCGCGCTGTCCCTGCTGCCGACCGAGTACTTCCAGGACGGCGCCACCACCTACCGCACCGCGCTGTCCGGGGCCCTGGACGCGCGGGTCGAGGTGGCGTGGACGGGCGTCGGCGTGGTGCCGCGCACCATCACGGGCCCCGAACTGACCGGGGCCCGGGCGGCCTTCGGGCAGCATCCGCTGGTCACCATGGACAACTACCCGGTGAACGACTGGGACCCGAGCCGGATCTTCCTCGGCCCGTACGCGGGCCGCGACCCGGTGGTGGCGGGCGGCTCGGCGGGGCTGCTGCTCAACGCGATGCCGCAGGGCACCCTCTCGCGGATCCCGGTCTTCACCGCGGCGGACTACGCCTGGAACCCGCGGGGCTACCGGGCGGGCGAGTCCTGGGCCGCGGCGGTGCGCGATCTGGCGGGCCCGGACCCCCGGACCCGGCAGGCGCTGGCCGCCCTGGCCGGGAACACCGCCTCGTCGGGGCTCAAGGTGGAGGAGTCCGCCTACCTGGGGGCACTGGCCGAGGAGTTCTGGCGGGCCCGCGCCGCCGGCGACCCGGCGGCCGGCGAGCGGCTGCGCGCGGCCTTCACGGTGCTGCGGGAGGCCCCGGCGCGACTGCCCGGGCTGTCCGGCGAGGCCGGGCCGTGGCTGGAGCGGCTCTCGCGCTACGGGGCTGCGGGCGAGCTGGCGGTGGACGTGCTCCGGGCCCAGGCCCGGGGCGACGGCGCGGCCGCCTGGCAGGCCTCCCGGTCCCTGGCGGCGGCCCGGGGCGGGCTGGCGGAGAAGGCCGGCACGCGGGTGGACACGGCCGTACTGGACCCCTTCCTCACGAAGGCGGCGGCGGAGTCGGACGCCTGGACGGGCGCGGCCCGGACGGCGGGGACGGTGTCGCAGGAGGCCGGCGCGTGGACCGTCCGGCTGGACGGCGTACGGCCGGTGTCGGCGGTGACCGTCATGACGGACCCGCTGCCCGCCGGGACCCGGGCCTCGGTGGAGGCGCACGTACCGGGCGAGGGATGGCGCAAGGTCGCCGACGCGGGCGCCTCGGGCTGGACCCAGGCCGACCTCCCCGGGCTGAGCGCGGACGCGGTCCGGCTGGCCTGGGCGGGCGACGCGCCGAGGGTCCACCACGTCGTGCCGTGGTTCGGGGACGGGCCCCAGGCCCGCTTCGAGCTGGCGGACGGCGGGCGGACCGACGCGGAGATCGGCGGAGCCCCGCGCCGGGTCTCGGCGGAACTCTCCGCCCTGCGGCCCGGCGAGGTCCGGGGCCCGCTGGCGGCGGCCCCGCCGCCGGGGGTCGAAGTCCGGGTCCCGGCCGAGGTACGGGCGCCGCGGGGCACCCGGGTCAGCGTCCCGCTGGAGGTCAGCATTCCCGCGACCACACCGGCGGGGGTGTACTCCGTCCCGGTGACCTTCGCCGGGGAGTCCCGCACCCTCACGGTCCGGGCGGTCCCGCGCACCGGCGGCCCGGATCTGCTGAAGGGTGCGAAGGCCTCCTCGTCCGCGGACGAGAGCCCGGCCTTCCCGGCCTCGGCGGTGCTGGACGGCTCCGCCGCCACCCGGTGGTCCTCGCCCGCGGTGGACGGCGCGTGGTGGCAGGCCGAACTGGCGGCCCCGGCCCGGATCGGCCTGCTGACCCTGCAGTGGCAGGAGGCGTACCCGTCCGCGTACCGGGTGGAGACCTCACCGGACGGCCGCTCCTGGCACCCGGCGGCTTCGGTCACCTCGCGCGGCGGCACGGACTCCGTCCGCCTGGACGCGCCGGGGACGCGCTTCGTCCGCGTCACCTGCGACACCCGCGCGACGCGCTTCGGCTGCAGCCTCTGGTCGGCGACGGCCCTGGCGGTCACCCCCTGAGGCACCCCCGCCCCTGAGGAACCCCCCGCCCGGCCGCCCGCGCGTGCCCGGCCCCCGGCTGCGGGACCGGCCCGCGCCCCCGTCGCCGGACGGGGGCGCGGGCGCGGCAAGCTCCGCAAGAGACGGCCTAGGAGGCGGCGGCGGTCGCGCCGATGCGGTCGAGGGCGTCCTCGGCGCCGTACGGTTCGAGGTACGGCATCCACCGGGGGTCCCGGTGGCCCGTGCCGATGATCCGCCAGGCCAGGCCCGACGGCGGGGCCGGCTGGTGGCGCAGGCGCCAGCCGAGTTCCAGCAGGTGGCGGTCCGCCTTCACGTGGTTGCAGCGGCGGCACGCGGCGACCACGTTGTCCCACACGTGCTGGCCGCCCCGGCTGCGCGGGACGACGTGGTCGACGCTGGTGGCGACGGCCCCGCAGTACATGCAGCGGCCGCCGTCGCGGGCGAACAGCGCGCGGCGGGTGAGCGGAACGGGCCCCCGGTAGGGGACCCGCACGAAGCGCTTGAGCCGGACCACGCTGGGCGCGGGGACGGCTCTCGTCGCGCTGTGCAGAAAGGCGCCGGATTCCTCGAGGGAGACTGCTTTGTTCTCCAGTACGAGGACGAGCGCGCGGCGGAGCGGTACGACGCCGAGCGGCTCGTACGACGCATTGAGGACCAGGACGTGCGGCACGGACTGCCTCCTTGTACGCCGGCGGCGCGTGGCTCGCGCCGGGACGATCTGCTCTCCAGTCTCCCCTTACGGCAGGTCGAAGCGCCACCACGCGCCCGTAACGGGTCCGAGGTGTTTTCAACCACACCCGCTTCATCCCCGGGTGAGCCTGGTCTCTCCCTCGAACACGACAACGGGGTCGGGCCAATGCCCCGTTAGTGTGGTTGGTCTGTCCCGCACAACCCCCGCGGGCAGGCCGCTATACCTGGAGGTTCCCGCCGTGCCCTCGCCCGCCACCCTGCTACCGCTGGCAGCGACCACCGACGACGCCACGGAGAGCGTCACGAACGCCGCGGACTTCATCGAGAAGAACTGGGCCGGATGGCTGGCCATGGGGCTGCGGATCGTCCTCATCCTGGTCATCGCCTTCGCCCTCCGCTCGGTGATCCGCAAGTCGCTGACCAAGCTGATAAGCCGGATGAACCGCGGTGCCGAGGCCGTCGAAGGCACGGCCCTCGGCGGGCTGCTGGTCAACGCGGAGCGGCGGCGCCAGCGTTCCGAGGCGATCGGTTCGGTGCTGCGTTCGGTGGCCTCGTTCCTCATCCTCGGCACGGCCGTGCTGATGGTGCTCGCCCAGTTGCAGATCGACCTCGCGCCGCTGCTGGCGAGTGCCGGTGTGGCCGGTGTCGCGATCGGTTTCGGCGCGCGCAACCTGGTGACGGACTTCCTGTCCGGCGTCTTCATGATCCTCGAGGACCAGTACGGCGTGGGCGACAAGATCGACGCGGGTGTCGCCTCCGGCGAGGTGGTCGAGGTCGGCCTGCGCGTGACGAAGCTGCGCGGCGACAACGGTGAGATCTGGTACGTCCGCAACGGCGAGATCAAGCGGATCGGCAACCTCAGCCAGGGCTGGGCCACGGCGGGCGTGGACGTGCAGGTCAAGCCGACGGAGAGCCTGGCCCACATCCGCGAGGTGGTCCAGGAGGTCGCCGACGCCATGGCGAAGGAGTCGCCGTGGGACGAGCGCCTGTGGGGCCCGGTGGAGGTGCTGGGCCTGGACGAGGTGCTGCTGGCCTCCATGACGGTCAAGGTGTCCGCGAAGACGATGCCGGGCCAGCAGTTCGCCGTGGAGCGCGAGCTGCGCTGGCGGATGAAGGAGGCCTTCGACACGGCGGGCATCCGGATCATCGGCGGTCTGCCGGCCGCCGACGAGGCCGAGGAGAGCGCCGATCCGGCGGCCTCGGTGGCGGCGCCGTCGGCGCTGGCGAACCCGGCCTCCCCGCAGTCCATGGCCACCACCCCGATCCCGCCGCCGGCCTCGCCCGGCAGCCCCCGCATCACCAAGTGATCGCCTAGGTCCTCCCTTCCTGGGCCCGGCGCTCGCCCCCACTGCCCCGCAGGTCATCCGTTCGTACGGAACCGGACCCGCGGGGCAGTTCCATTGACACGGCTCAGAGGGTGATAGGAAACTTACCTAACAGTCACCTCGGTGAGGGAGAGACGCTCCATGCCCGCCGCCACCCCCGGAACGCCCAGCCTGTTGCGCGCCATGAACGACCGGGCCGCCCTCGAACTGCTGCTGACCCACGGACCGCTGTCACGGACCCGGATCGGCCACCTGACCGGGCTGTCCAAGCCCACCGCGTCCCAGCTGCTGGCCCGCCTGGAGCAGGCCGGGCTGGTCGTGGCCACCGGCACCGACGGCGGCCGCCCCGGCCCCAGCGCACAGCTCTACACCCTCAACGCCCGAGCCGCCCACGTCGGCGGCCTGGACGTCACCCCCGAGCGGGTCGTCGCGGCCGTCGCCGACCTCGCGGGCGAGGTGGTCGGCAGCTTCGAGCTCCCGTACGCGGAGGGCACCGGCGCCGTCGAGCAGGTCACCGAGGCGCTCGGCGAGGCCGTCAAGGCCGCCGGACTCCAGCGCGGCGACCTGCACCGGCTGGTCATCGCCACCCCCGGCGCCTTCGACCCGCAGACCGGCCAGCTGCGCTACGCCAGCCACCTCCCCGGCTGGCACTCGCCGACCCTCCTCGACGAGCTGGCGGCGGCCCTGCCGATGCCGGTCGAGTACGAGAACGACGTGAACCTCGCCGCCATGGCCGAACAGCGGCTCGGCGCGGCCCGCGGCCACGAGGACTTCGTCCTGCTGTGGAACGAGGAGGGCCTCGGCGCCGCCCTGGTGCTCGGCGGCCGGCTGCACCGCGGCTGGACCGGCGGCGCGGGCGAGGTGGCGTTCCTGCCCGTTCCCGGCCACCCCCTGGTCCGGCAGGTCGCCCGCGCCAACACCGGCGGCTACCAGGAGCTGGCCGGCGTGCAGGTGCTGCCCCGGCTCGCCGCCGAGCTCGGCGTCCAGGCCCCGGACGGGCCGCAGGTCGCCGTCGGCGTCGCCCTGCTGGAGCGGGCCGCCGCCGAACCCGAGGGCGCGTACCTGGGCTTCCTCCAGTCGTACGCCACCGTCCTCGCGACCGGTCTGGCCTCGCTGGTCTCCGTACTCGACCCGGAGATCGTGGTGCTGTCGGGGGCCGTGATCGCCGCGGGCGGCGAGCCGCTGCGCGCGCTGCTGGAGGCCGAACTGGCCGAACTGGCCCCATCCCGGCCCCGCCTGGTCCTCGGTGAGGTGCGCGAGCGGCCCGTCCTGCGCGGCGCGCTGGAGAGCGCCCTGGCCGCCACCCGCGAAGAGGTCTTCGACACCTCCCACTAGCTCCCGCCAGCCCCCGTTCCGCCCCTGGCACCCCTGGCACCCCCCACGGAAGTTCCTCACGCAGAGAGCGAGCCCCGCCATGCCCAGAACCGGACGCCTGACCACCGCAGCCGCCCTCCTCGCCGCGATATCAGTCCTGGCCACCGCCTGCACGGGCCAGAACGGGACGGCCGTCGCGGACGACCCGAAGGCGGAGGTCACCTTGACCTTCTGGCACGGCTGGTCCGCGCCCGGCGAGGTCAAGGCGATCGAGGAGAACCTCGCCCGGTTCCGCGCCGCGCACCCGAACATCAGGGTCCAGGTCACGGGCAACATGACCGACGACAAGATCAACCAGGCGCTGCGCGCGGGCGGGGACAAGGCCCCCGACGTGGTCTCGTCCTTCACCACCGACAGCGTCGGCAAGTTCTGCAACTCCGGCGCCTTCACCGACCTGAACCCCTTCCTCGCCAAGTCCGGGATTGACAAGACGAAGGTCTTCCCCAAGACCCTGCTGGAGTACACCCAGTTCCACGGCAACCAGTGCACGCTCCCGCTGCTGCACGACGCGTACGGCCTCGTCTACAACAAGACCGCCTTCGCCGCCGCCGGGATCACCGAACCTCCCAGGACGTGGAGCCAGTTCACGGAGGCCGCGCAGAAGCTGACCAAGACCGACGGGGACTCGTACGCCCAGGTCGGCATCATGCCCACCTTCCACGGCTACGAGACCAAGCCCACCCGGCTGGCCGCGCAGTGGGGCGGCAGCTACTTCGACGCCCGGGGCAGGTCGAACCTCGCCGAGGACCCGGCCTTCGCACAGATGCTGACCGCGCAGAAGGACCTCGTCGGCAAGCTCGGCGGCTACGAGCGGCTGGAGCGGTTCCGCAACACCTTCGGCGACGAGTGGAGCGCCGAACACCCCTTCCACACCGGCAAGGTGGCCATGCAGATCGACGGCGAATGGCGGCCCGCGATGGCCAGGGAGGCCGGGGTGACGTTCGAGATCGGCACGGCTCCGCTGCCCGTGCCGGACGACCGGATCGCGGACTACGGCAAGGGGTACGTCTCGGGCACCGTGATGGGGGTCTCCGCGGCGAGCCGGAAGCAGAACGCCGCCTGGGAGCTGGTGAAGTACATGACCACCGACACCGAGGCGGTGGTGGCCTTCGCCAACGCCATCCACAACGTGCCCTCCACCCTGGCCGCGCTGGACTCCCCGCAGCTCCACGTCACCCCCGAGTTCAAGACCTTCATCGACATCGCGCGCCACCCCAGGTCCAGCACCACCCCGGCCCAGGCCGACGGCGGGACCTACCAGCTGACCTTCGAGGACTTCGCCTACGCGGTGGAGAAGGGCGACGTGGCCGACATCCCGGCCGGTCTCGCCAGGACGGCCCGGCAGATCGACACCGACATCGCGAAGGCCGAGTAGCCCCCGATGACCACCCACACCTTGCGGGCCAAGCGCCGCGGGGCGCGGCTGCGCACCGCCGCCTTCATGTCGCCCTGGCTGATCGGGTTCGCCCTCTTCTTCGCCTATCCGCTGCTGTCCACCGCGTACTTCTCCTTCACCAGGTACGACGGCTTCCGCCCGCCCGTCTTCAACGGGCTGGACAACTGGACGTACGTCTTCTCCGACTATCCGCTGTTCTGGCCGGCGATGCGCAACACGCTGTGGCTGGTCGTGGTGATGGTGAGCTGCCGGGTCGTCTTCGGCCTCGGCGTCGGACTGCTCATCACGAAGATCAGGACCGGGGCGGGGGTCTTCCGGACCCTGTTCTACCTGCCCTACCTGGCCCCGCCGGTGGCCGCGACCCTGGCCTTCGTCTTCCTGCTCAACCCCGGCACCGGACCGGCGAACGTGCTGCTGGACGCGGTCGGGCTGCCCACGCCCGGCTGGTTCACCGACGCCGACTGGTCCAAGCCGGCGCTGACCGCGCTCGCGGTGTGGGGGGTGGGCGACCTGATGGTGATCTTCATGGCCGCGCTGCTCGACGTACCGAGGGAACAGTACGAGGCCGCCGAGCTGGACGGGGCCGGGGCGTGGGCGCGGTTTCGCCACATCACGCTGCCGAACATCTCGCCGATCATCCTGTTCGCGGTCGTCACCGGGGTCATCCAGGCCATGCAGTACTACACGCAGCCCCTGGTGGCCGGGAAGGTCGCGGCGGGCGTGATCGGCGGATCGGGCCAGCAGTTCGAGCCCGGCTACCCCGACAAGTCCACGCTGACCCTGCCCCAGGTCGTCTACAACGTCGGCTTCCAGCGCTTCGACTACGGGAGCGCGTGCGTGGTCGCGCTGGTGCTCTTCGCCCTCTCCATGGCCTTCACCGCACTGCTGATGCGCCGCCGTGGTGGACTGATCGGATCCGGTGACTGACATGGCCCCTACGACCGCCGGCCCGGCCGGCACGACCGGCACGACCGGCACGACCGCCGCGACCGCCGACGTCGCGGGAGCGACCGCCGGAACGGCCGCCTTCCCCTGGGGCCGCAAGGCGCTGCTGCACTGGGTCGCCGTGCACGCGCTGGGGGTGGCCGCCGCCCTGTTCTTCGTCCTCCCCTTCGTCTTCCTCTTCCTGACCTCCCTGATGAGCGACCAGCAGGCGCTGACCCGCGATCTGTGGCCGCGCACCTGGGAGTGGGGCAACTACGCGAAGGTGTGGCACACCCCGGGCTTCCTGACCTGGTGGCGCAACACCCTCCTGTACGCGGGTCTGGGCACACTGCTGACCGTGGTGTCCTCGGTGCCCGTCGCCTACGCGCTCGCCAAGTTCCGCTTCCGCGGGCGGCGGCTGTCGATGCTGCTGGTGATCGCCATGATGATGCTGCCGCCGCAGGTGGTCGTCATCCCGATGTACCTCTTCTGGGCCAAGCAGCTGGACCTGTCCGGCACGCTGTGGCCGCTGATCGTCCCGATGGCCTTCGGCGACGCGTTCTCCATCTTCCTGCTCCGCCAGTTCCTGCTGACCATCCCCGACGAGTACCTGGACGCGGCCCGCGTCGACGGCTGCGGCGAGGTGCGGGCGCTGCTGCGCGTCGTGCTGCCCATGGCCAAGCCGGGCATCGCCGCCGTCGCGCTGTTCCAGTTCTTCTCCGCCTGGAACGACTACTTCGGCCCGCAGATCTACGCCTCCGACAACCCGGCCGCCTGGACCCTCAGTTACGGCCTGGAGTCCTTCAAGGGCGCGCACCACACCAACTGGAACCTGACCATGGCCGCGACCGTGCTGGTCATGGCCCCGGTGATCGCCCTCTTCTTCTTCGCCCAGAAGGCGTTCGTCGAGGGAGTCACCCTGACCGGAGTGAAAGGCTGACGACGATGAAACTCGCAGTGGTGGGCGGCGGTTCCACCTACACCCCCGAGCTGGTCGACGGTTTCGCCCGGCTGCGCGACACGCTCCCGATCAGCGAGCTGGTGCTGATCGACCCCGCCACCGAGCGGCTGGAGCTGGTCGGCGGCCTGGCCCGGCGGATCTTCGCCAAGCAGGAGCACCCGGGCCTGGTGACCACCACCTGCGACCTGGACGCGGGCGTGGCGGGCGCCGACGCGGTGCTGCTCCAGCTGCGGATCGGCGGGCAGGCCGCCCGGCTCCAGGACGAGACCTGGCCGCTGGAGTGCGGCTGCGTCGGGCAGGAGACCACCGGCGCGGGCGGCCTCGCCAAGGCGCTGCGCACGGTCCCGGTGGTCCTCGACATCGCCGAGCGGGTCCGGCGGGCCAGCCCGGACGCGTGGATCATCGACTTCACCAACCCCGTCGGGATCGTCACCCGGGCCCTGCTGCGGGCCGGGCACCGGGCCGTGGGGCTGTGCAACGTGGCCATCGGCTTCCAGCGGAAGTTCGCCGCGCTGCTGGACGTGGCCCCCGCCGAGATCCACCTCGACCACGTCGGGCTCAACCACCTGACCTGGGAGCTGGGCGCACGGCTCGGCGGCCCCGAGGGCACGGACGTACTGCCGCGGCTGCTGGCCGAGCACGGGGACGCGGTCGCCGCGGACCTGCGCCTGCCGCGCGCGGTGCTGGACCGGCTCGGGGCGGTCCCCTCGTACTACCTGCGCTACTTCTACGCCCACGACGAGGTGGTCCGGGAGCTCGGCCACAAGCCCTCGCGGGCCGCCGAGGTCGCGGCCATGGAGAAGGAACTGCTGGCCCTGTACGGGGATCCGGCGCTGGACGAGAAGCCGGCGCTGCTGGCGAAGCGGGGCGGGGCCTTCTACTCGGAGGCGGCCGTGGACCTGGCCGCGGCCCTGCTCGGCGACGGCGGATCGCCGGTGCAGGTGGTCAACACGCTCAACAACGGCACCCTGCCGTTCCTCCCGGACGACGCGGTGATCGAGGTGCAGGCACGCGTCCACGGCACGGACCGCTCGGGGCCGGTGCCGCTGGCCGTGCCCCGCCTGGACCCGCTGTACGCGGGGCTGATCTCGCACGTGACGGCGTACGAGGACCTCGCGCTGGACGCGGCGCTGCGCGGCGGGCGCGAGCGGGTCTTCAAGGCGCTGCTGGCGCACCCGCTGGTCGGGCAGTTCGACCTGGCCGAGGGGCTGACCGACCGGCTCCTCGCGCACAACAAGGAGCACCTGGCATGGGCCTGAACCCGCCCGGCCCGCCCGCCGTCCTGGCCGTCGACGCGGGCAACAGCAAGACCGACGTGGCGCTGATCGGCGCCGACGGCACCGTCCTCGGCACCGGGCGGTCCGGGGGCTTCCAGCCGCCCCGCGTCGGGGTCGAGGCGGCCGTGGACGTGCTCGGGCAGGCCGTCGCGGAGGCCGCCGAGGCCGCCGGGCTGCGACCCGGGTCCCCGTACGCCGGGCAGGTCTCGGCCTGTCTGGCCAACGCGGACCTGCCGGTGGAGGAGCGGCAGCTGGCGGACGCGATCGGCGCGCGCGGCTGGGGGGAGGCGACCTCGGTGCGCAACGACACCTTCGCGATCCTGCGGGCGGGCCTCACGGCGGCCGGGGCGCCGCGCGGGGTCGCGGTGGTGTGCGGGGCCGGGATCAACTGCGTGGGGATGCTGCCCGACGGGCGGACCGCGCGGTTCCCGGCGGTCGGGCAGATCTCCGGCGACTGGGGCGGCGGGGGCGGGCTGGCCGGGGAGGCCCTGTGGTGGGCCGCCCGCGCCGAGGACGGCCGCGGCGGGCCGACGGAGCTGGCGGGGGCGCTGCCCGGGCACTTCGGGCTGGGTTCCATGTACGAGCTGATCGAGGCGCTGCACCTGGGCGCGCTGGGGCAGCGGCGGACGCACGAGCTGGTGCCGGTGCTGTTCGCGGTGGCCGCGGCGGGCGATCCGGTGGCCTCGGCGATCGTGGAGCGGCAGGCGGACGAGGTGGTGGCGCTGGCCTCGGTGGCGCTCGGGCGGCTCGGACTGCTGGACGAGGAGGTGCCCGTGGTGCTGGGCGGCGGTGTGCTCGCGGCCGGGCATCCGCAGCTGAACGGGCGGATCGAGGCCCGGCTGGCCGAACGGGCGCCGCTGGCCCGGGTCGCGGTGGTCGTGGCCCCGCCGGTGCTGGGCGCCGGGCTGCTGGGGCTGGACGCGCTGGGGGCGCCGGCCGGGGCCCACGAAAAACTCCGTGCTCATTTCGGGTGAACCCGCCCCCGGGGGCGTCCCGTCTGGAACCGTGGCGGTCGTGCGGACGTATTGACGGTGAAGGGGTGGCGGGAGCGGCCCCGGTGGTGGTCCGGGAAGCGGCCTCGGGGACGGCCGCGGCAGGTATCCCCCCAGATCCGGCACCGGGTGCTGTGGTTGCCCGTCACTACGGCCATACTGCTGCGCAAGGGGTACCTCCCAGCGGCTGCTGGGGGATGTCAGGACCGAGGGGGAGGTCACGGTGGCCATCACATCACGCGCGCCCGCGCCCGAAAGCGGCGTCACCGGGCCGCCCGTGGGGCCCGGGCAGCCCAAGCGCGGTACCGCCTGGGCCGAGGGCGTGGAGCAGCTGCGCGCCGCGGCGACCACCGAGCCGGGCCGGCTCCGGATCATCGGGGCCGTGCTGGCCGCCCTGGTCGTGCTGTTCGGCGCGGTGACCGTGTGGGAGATCTCCGGCCGGGCCTCCGCCGCGGACGACGTGGTGGGCCGCAGCCAGCCGCTGAGCGCGGACGCGGCGAGCATCTACCGCTCCCTCGCGGACGCCGACACGGCTTCCTCCAGCGGATTCCTCGCGGGTGCGCAGGAGCCGCGCGAGGTCCGCCAGCGCTACGAGAAGGACATCGCCAACGCCTCCCGGCTGCTGGTGAGCGCCGCGGCGAACACGGGCGCCGGTGACGAGTCCCGCAAGGAAATAGCCCTCCTCGGCGAGGAACTGCCCCGCTACTCGGGGCTGATCGAGCAGGCCCGGGCCACCAGCCGGCAGGGGCTGCCGCTCGGCGGCGCCTATCTGCGGTACGCCAACGAGCGGATGAGCACGGTCATGCTGCCGGCCGCCCAGCGGCTGTACGAGGCGGAGACGGGCCGGCTCTACACGGACTACGACGACGCCCGCTCCTGGCCGCTGGCCGCGGTCGGTACGGGGGTGCTCGCCATCGGCGCCCTGGCGTGGGCGCAGCGGCGCAACTACCGTCGGACCAACCGCGTCTTCAACCACGGCCTCGTCGCGGCGACGGCCGCGGCCGTGGTGGTCCTCCTGTGGCTGGCCGTCGGGCAGGCGGTCGCACGGTCGGGGCTGAGCGAGGCCCGGTCGCAGGGGCAGGAGTCGCTGAAGGTGCTCAACGACGCACGGATCGCCTCCCTCCAGGCGCGGGCCAACGAGAATCTGACCCTGATCGCGCGGGGCGCCGTACTGGCCGAGGACAAGAAGTCCGACAAGTACGACGTGGACTACGCGAAGAACATGAAGGACCTGGACGCCGGGCTGGCGACGGCGCTGGGTCTGGCCGACGACGCGAAGGGCGAGGACCCCGTCGCCCGGGCCGCCGAGGGCGTGGCGCAGTGGAAGCAGCGGCACACGGCGGCCCGGGACAGCGATGTGCGGGGCGACTACGACCTCGCCCTCGTCCAGGTGATCGGCGACAAGGACCACAAGGACAGCAGCGGGGCCTCGTTCGACACGGTGGACGCCTCCCTGGAACAGGCCGTGGCACACGAGCAGCGGGAGTTCACTCAGGCGGCCCGGGGCGGACTCGGGGCGCTGGGCGGGCTGGCGACGGGATCGGCGGCCCTGGCGGTCGTCGGCGCGGCGGCGGCACTGCTCGGCATCGGTCGCAGGCTTTCGGAGTACAGGTGAGATCGATGCGGATACGAGCGGGACGGGCCCAGGGGTACGACGCGGACGGCAGCCCCGCCGGCGGCCGGGCCGGGGCGTCCGGGGAGGCGCTGTCCGGGGAGGCGCTGTCCGCTGCGACCGCGCCGTCCGGGGCGCCGGGGCTGCGGCGGGTGGCACGCCGGCTGCGCGGCTGGGGCGGGGTCAGCGCGATGGCCGCCGCCTGCGCGGTCACCGCCGCCGCCGTGCTGCTGCCGCTGGCCCGGGCGACCCCGGACACCGGCCGCGCCGGGACGGTCCGCGAGCCCGCCACGATGGCGGCGGCTCCCGCGGCCCCGGCCGACACCTGCCAGGACCCGGACGCCAGCCTGCGCCCGTCCGGCGTGGACGGGCCGACGATCGAGCGGATCCGCAAGGCGGGCAAACTCGTCGCGGGCGTGGACCAGAACAGCTTCAAGTGGGGCTACCGCAACCCCGACGGCCACCTCGACGGCTTCGACATCGCCCTGGTGAAGGCCATCGCCAAGGACATCCTGGGCGACGAGAACGCGGTGATCTACCGGGCCATCCCCACCAGCCAGCGCATCCCGGCGCTCCAGGACAGCCGCGTCGACGTCGTCGTGCGGACCATGACGATCAACTGCAAGCGGCTGGAGGACGTCGCCTTCTCCACGGCCTACTTCGAGGCCGGGCAGCAGGTGCTGGCCCCCAAGGGCTCGGCGATCACCGGCTACGACACCTCCTTGAACGGCCGCAGGATCTGCACGGCCGCCGGCTCCACGGCGGAGGCGGCCCTCAAGTCCCAGTCGTACGGCTCGGAGCCGGTCTACGTCTCCAACCAGCTCGACTGCCTCGTGCGGCTCCAGCTGGGCGAGGTCGACGGCATCATCACGGACAACGCCCTCGCCGCCGGGCAGGCCGCGCAGGACCCGTCCGTACAGCTGGTCGGCTCCCCCTTCACCCGGGAGTTCTACGGCGTCGCGATGAACAAGGACGCGACCGATCTGGTCCGCCGGGTCAACAAGGTGCTGGAGAACTACCGCGCGGGCGGTGACAACAGCCCCTGGATGCAGTCGTACCGGCTGCACCTGGAGGCCGTGCTGCCCAAGGTCACCGCGCCGCCCGCGCCCAAGTACCGGGACGGCTGAGGCCGGTGGCGGGATCGGAGCCGTACGTGAGCGGTATGAGCCGGGTGGGCCGTCCGGGGGCGGGGCCGGCAGTGATGGACCGGGACGACGTGGACCGGGCGCTGACCCGCCTCGGCGCGGAGCACGAGGCCGTCGAGACCTCCCTGCTCGCGCTCCAGGACCACGCCGGGCGCCGGCTGCTGGAGGGCGCCGCGCTGACCGGGGTCACCAAGGAGCGCTGGGCCGCCGCCGACACGGCGGTCACCCGGCTGTGGACGTACTTCGACGCCTACAGCGGGGCGCTGGCGGCCGCCCGGGAGATCCGCGAGCGGCGCCGCTGGCCGAGCCGCGAGGACCTGGTGGAGCTGACCGAGCGGCTGCGCGGGCAGGGGGTGATGATCGCCGGGGCCGGGGCCGAGGGCGTCGCGCTGGCGGAGCGGTTCTCCCTGGCGGAGCTGGTGGCCCGGATGAACGAGCTGTACGCGAGCTCCCTGGACGTGGTGGTCGCCGCCGACGCGGTGTGGTCGGCGCTGCCCGCCCGGATCGACCTGCTCGCCGCCGAACTGCACCGGACGCGCTCGCTGGCGCGCTCGGTGGGGGTGCGGCCGGGCGAGCACCCCTCGGGGGACGACCTGGAGGAGATCACCGCCGAGCTGACGGAGCTGCGGGAGCAGGTGATCGCGGACCCGCTGGCGTTCTGGGTTCCCTCGACGGCGAGTTCCGCTCCAGGCGGGGGCCGTCCGGACACCGGCCGCTACGACCGGGCGGCGCGCGCGCTGGACGACGTACGGCGGGAGATCGAGGCGGTCCTGGACGTACGGCAGGACGCCGAGCAGCGGCTGATCAGCCTGCGGGACGTGCTCTCGCGGGCCGACCGGACGCTGGCGGAGGCGCGGACGGCTCGCGGCGAGGTGCTGGCGAAGATCGCGGCCTCGGAGGTTCCGGCGGTGAGCGGACCGCCGACCGCCCTGCAGGAGCAGCTGGCGGCGGCGGCCGAGTACCGGCGGCAGTCCCAGTGGCACCGGCTGTCCCCGCTGCTGGAATCCCTGGAGGAGCGGGCCGAGGAGGAATTGCACAGGGCCCGCGAATCGTTGACCGCGGTGACGGCTCCGCTCGCGGTGCGGGCCGAATTGCGCGGCCGGCTGGACGCGTACAAGGCCAAGGTGGCCCGGCACGGCATGGCGGAGGACCCGCTGCTGATCGAGCGGTACGACACCGCCCGCCGGATGCTGTGGAGCGCGCCCTGCGACCTGCGGGCCGCCGAACAGGCCGTCCTGCGCTACCAGCAGGCGACGGCCGAGTCACTGGCCGCGCAGCAGGACCGGCCCGACGAACACTGGCCCCAGCGGCCGGGGAAGGATGACGCATGAGCCTGAGCGGAACGGCGTGCGTTCGCCCCGGCTGCCCGGGGACGTACGAGGACATGGGCGGCGGCGAGCTGTACTGCGACACCTGCGGGCTGGCGCCGATCGGCTCCGTCGCCGCGGGCGCGGAGGAACTGGTGTCGCCGCCGACGGGCATGACGAGCGCGGCGCGCCGCGGTGATTCCCCGGGCTCGGCGGGCTCGCACGGCTCGGGCCGCTCCTCGTCCTCCTCCTCGGCGGCCTCGGCGCGCTCCTCCCGCTCCTCCCGCTCCTCCTCCTCGCGGCGCTCGGTGTCCGGGCGGCTGTCGCGCTCCCTGTCGGGGGCCGCCTCCACCCGCTCGGTGTCGGTGCGCAGTTCGGGCTCGGCCGCCTCGGCCTCGGGGCGCGGCCGGCTCGGGGCCGGGCTGGTCAACGTCCCGGAGGTGCCCCGCCCCGACCCTTCGGCCGCGGTACTGGAGAACCCCGAGGTGCCGGAGCGCAAGCGGTTCTGCTCGCGCTCCGACTGCGGGGCGCCGGTGGGGCGCGCACGGGGTGACCGGCCGGGCCGGACGGAAGGCTTCTGCACCAAGTGCGGGCACCCGTACTCCTTCGTGCCCAAGCTGCGCGCGGGCGACGTCGTGCGCGGCCAGTACGAGGTCGCGGGCTGCCTCGCGCACGGCGGCCTGGGCTGGGTGTACCTGGCGGTCGACCGGGCGGTCTCGGACCGCTGGGTGGTGCTCAAGGGCCTGCTGGACACCGGGGACCAGGACGCGATGGAGGCGGCGATCTCCGAGCGGCGGTTCCTCGCGGAGATCGAGCACTCCAACATCGTGCGGATCTACAACTTCGTGGAGCACCTGGACCAGCGGACCGGTTCGCTGGACGGGTACATCGTCATGGAGTACGTGGGCGGCAAATCGCTGAAGGAGATCGCCAACGAGCGGCGCCGGCCCGACGGGCGGCGTGATCCGCTGCCGGTGGAGCAGGCGTGCGCGTACGGGATCGAGGCGCTGGAGGCCCTCGGGCACCTGCACAGCAGAAACCTTCTGTACTGCGACTTCAAGGTCGACAACGCGATCCAGCAGCAGGACCAGCTCAAGCTCATCGACATGGGCGCGGTCCGGCGGATGGACGACGACGAGTCCGCCATCTACGGCACGGTGGGCTACCAGGCGCCGGAGGTCGCGGAGCTGGGCCCGTCGGTGGCCTCCGACCTGTACACCGTGGCGCGCACGCTGGCCGTGCTGACCTTCGACTTCCAGGGCTACACGAACGTGTTCGCGGATTCCCTGCCGGATCCCGAGCACATCGAGGTCTTCGGGCGGTACGAGTCCTTCTACCGGCTGCTGGTACGGGCCACCGACCCGGACCCGGGCCGTCGGTTCGCCTCCGCGCAGGAGATGGCGGACCAGCTGACGGGCGTGCTGCGGGAGGTCGTGGCGCTCCAGACGGGCAAGCCGCGGCCGCAGCTGTCGACCCTGTTCGGGCCGGAACTGCGGGTGCCCGACACCCAGTTGTACGCGGACCGGCCGGGCTCCGAGGTGTCCCGGCTGGGGGCACGGCCCGTCACCGGCCGCGGGCTGCCGGGGCGGCAGGTACGGGCGGCGGCCGTGACCGCGGGCGCCGCGGTGCCGGTGGCTCCGTCCGCGGTGGCGGCCGTCGCCCCGGCGGGCGGCGCGGGCGGCGCTCGGGAGGCTGCTCCGGTGGCTCCGGTGGCTCCGGTGGCTGCGCTCGGCAGCACCGCCACCCATGTCGCGGCCGGGCCGCCCGGCCCCCGGCAGGCCGCCGCGATCGGCGCGGTGACCGGGCCGGTGCCCGCGGCCACGCCGCTGCCGGCCCCCCGGCAGGCCCCCGAGCTGCGGCACAGCGGCAGCGGGCTCGCGGCGCTGGACGCCCGGAGCACGGCACTGGCCCTGCCGGTGCCGCTGGTGGACCCGGCCGACCCCAATGCCGGGTTCCTCGCCGGACTCCTCGCCTCCGCACCCGCCGACCTGCTGGGCGCGCTGGGCTCGGCGCCCGCCGACTCCGCCGAGCTGCGGCTGCGGGAACTGCGGGCCCGGCTCGAACTGGGCGAACTGTCCGTGGCCGGGCAGGCCCTGGCCGAGCTGGAGGTCCGGCACCCGGACGACTGGCGGGTGGTGTGGGCCCGCGGTATCGCCTCGCTGGCCACCGGGGACGACGAGATAGCGGCCCTGTCCTTCGACGCGATCTACGATGCCTTCCCCGGCGAACCGGCGCCGAAGCTGGCGCTGGGCCTGTGCGCCGAGGTCCTGGGGCAGCTGGACAACGCCGCCGAGTACTACCGGCTGGTGTGGAGCACCGACCCCGGCTTCGTGAGCGCGGCGTTCGGACTGGCCCGCGTACAACTGGCCGCCGGTGACCGGGCCGGGGCGGTGCGCACCCTGGAATCCGTGCCGGAGGCGTCCATCCACTACACCGCCGCCCGGGTGGCGGCGGTACGGGCACGCCTGCGCGACCGGTCCCCTGAGGAGGCCCTGGTGGCCGACCTCACCGCCGCCGCGGCGCAGGTGGAGGCGCTGGCGCGGCTCGGGCTGGACGCGGAGCGGCACGAACGGCTGTCGACGGAGGTTCTGGGCTCGGCCCTGGACTGGGTACTGTCGGGTAGCCGGGGTGCCGACCCCGGCCGGACCTCGCTGCTCGGCAGTCAACTGGACGAGCGGGGGCTGCGCTTGGGCCTGGAGCGCTCGTACCGCGTCCTCGCTCGGCTGGCGCAGCGGGGCGAGGAGAGGATCGAACTGGTGGAACGGGCAAACCGTTTCCGTCCCCGGACGTGGGTGTGATTGATGTCGATGCATCGGCTGTCGGGCTGCCCCAGCTGCGCTGAGCCCCTGGAGGAGGGCGACCGTTTCTGCGGCGTCTGCGGTTACGCCCTCTCCTCCCCAACTCCGGCTGCGGACCCCGATCCGACCCTCCCGATGGCCGTTGCCGAGGCCCCGGCCGGCGGCTACGGCTACCCGGCCCCGGTCCCGGCCGGGGTGCCCGCGCCCGGGTGGGGCAGCGCGACCGGCGCCGCCCCGACGCTGGTCGGCGACCCGGCCGCCTGGACCCCCGCACCGGCGGGGCCGCCTCCGACCGCTCCCTGGGGCCCGGGCGAAGCGCCGCACGGCACGCCCCCGGGCCACGAGCCGACACCCGCCGCGCCGCAGAGCCGGCCGGACGCGCCCAGCCCGGCGTACCCGCGCCCCGGCACGGCCGACCCGCACGGCCCGGCGTACCCGAGCACCGGTACGGCCGACGGGCACCGCCCGGCGATCGCGAACACCGACACGCCGGACGCCCCCCGGACCGGGTCCGCCGGCTCCGGCTCGCCGGACGAGCACGGCCCGGCGTACGCGAACACCGGCACGCCGCCCGAAGGCACCCCCTGGGGTCCCGCCGAGGTCCCGGCCGCCGGCGGCGGCTCCGGCCAGCAGGGCCCGTACCCCGGAGGCCGGCCGAGCGGGGGCGGCCCGCAGGGAAGCGGCCCCGCCCAGGAGCCCCCGTACCCCGGCGGCCAGCCGAGCGGCGGGCAGCCGAGCGGCGGGCTGCCGAGCGGCCCGGCCGAGCGGTACGACCCGCCCGTCCCGGCCCCCGCCGCCGACGGCAAGACCTGCGTCGCCTGCCGCGCCGGCCAGGTGGACACCGACGGGTACTGCGAGCACTGCGGCCACGCTCAGCCCCGTGAGCGCGACCACCTCGAAGAGGAGCTCGGCAGTGTCGCCGCCGTCAGCGACCGCGGGCTGCGCCACCACCGCAACGAGGACTCCTTCGCGGTGGCCGCCACCGCCCTCCCCGACGGTTCCGCCGCCACCGTGGCCATCGTCTGCGACGGCGTCTCCTCCGCCAGCCGCCCCGACGAGGCCTCGGCCGCCGCCGCCGGCGCCGCCAACGAGGCACTGCTCGAAGCCCTCCCCCGCGGCGCGCACCCGCAGGAGGCCATGCACGAGGCGATCCTGGCCGCGGCCGCCGCCGTGAACGCCCTGGCCCCGGAGGTGCCCGGCGCCCAGAACGCCCCCGCCTGCACGCTGGTCGGCGCCGTCGTCAGCGGCGGCCTGCTGACCATCGGCTGGGTCGGCGACAGCCGCGCGTACTGGGTCCCCGACGACCGCGCCGCCCTCCCCCGCCGCCTCACCGAGGACGACTCCTGGGCCGCCCAGATGGTCGCGGCGGGCCTGATGGGCGAGGCCGAGGCCTACGCCGACGTCCGGGCGCACGCCATCACCGGCTGGCTCGGGGCGGACGCGTACGACCTCGAACCGCACACCGCGACCTTCAAGCCGGACCACCCCGGCGTGGTCGTGGTCTGCACCGACGGCCTCTGGAACTACGCCGAGTCCGCGCGGGAGATGGCCCAGGTGCTGCCCGCCGACGCGGCGGACCGCCCGCTGCACAGCGCGCAGGTCCTGGTGGGGCACGCCCTCGACGGGGGCGGCCACGACAACGTCACCGTCGCCGTCGTGCCGTTCGCGGCCCAACCGGAACCGACCCCGGCAGCACAAGCGGAACCGCAAGCGGATGCGGAACCGCGCGCTCAGGCCTGATTCTCGACCGACCTCCTAGGAGTCCAACCGATGGCGAACTTCGCCAAGCCGAGCGCCCCGCGCTTCAGCGTGGAGGTGTACCAGAACGAGTTCCTTCCCGAGGGCGGCCGCGACGTCCACGCCATCGTCACGGTCACCTCCACCGGCGGGGCCACCGCGACCCGCGCCGCCGCGCCGGCCCCCGGCGGCGCCGCCGTCGTGATCATGGTCGACTGCTCCGGCTCCATGGAGTACCCGCCGGACAAGATGCGCGGCGCCCGCGAGGCCACCGCCGCCGCGATCGACACCCTGCGCGACGGGACGAGCTTCGCCGTGATCGCCGGCACCCACGTGGCCAAGGAGGTCTACCCCGGCCAGGGCGGCCTCGCCACCGCCGACCCGGTGACCCGCGCCCAGGCCAAGGAGGCCCTGCGGGCCCTGAGTTCCGGCGGCGGCACCGCCATCGGCACCTGGCTGCGGCTGGCCGACGGCCTGCTGCGCCGGTCCACCGCCACGATCCGGCACGGCATCCTGCTCACCGACGGCCGCAACGAGCACGAGGACCCGGCCGTGCTGCGCGCCACCCTCGACGCCTGCGCCGGCCGGTTCACCTGCGACGCGCGCGGCGTGGGCACCGACTGGGAGGTGAAGGAGGTGACCGGCATCGCGAGCGCGCTGCTCGGTTCCGCCGACATCGTGGCCGATCCGGCCCACCTCACCGAGGACTTCACCCGCATGATGGAGAACGTCATGGGCAAGGAGGTCGCGGACGTCGCACTGCGCCTGTGGACCCCGGTCGGCGTGGAGATCCAGTACGTCAAGCAGGTCGCACCCACCGTCCACGACCTCACCGACCGCCGCACCGAGGCGGGCCCGCGCGCCGGCGACTACCCGACCGGTTCGTGGGGCGACGAGTCCCGCGAGTACCACGTGTGCGTACGGGTGCCCGGCGCGGCCGTCGGCCAGGAGATGCTCGCGGCCCGGGCGACCCTGATCATGCCGGGAGCGGCGGGCGAGCCGCCGGCCACCCTCGCGCAGGGCCTGGTCCGGGCGGTGTGGACGAACGACCTCGCGGCCTCCACCGCCATCAACCCTCAGGTGGCCCACTACACGGGGCAGGCGGAACTGGCTCAGGCCATCCTGCTGGGACTGGAAGCCCGCAAAACGGGTGATGTGGACGGTGCCACGGCCAAACTCGGACGCGCCGTGCAGCTGGCGAGCGTGTCAGGGAACGCGGACACTGCCAAACTGCTCGCCAAGGTGGTGGATGTCGTGGACGCCGCGGCGGGTACTGTGCGGCTGAAAGCGAAGGTCGCCGATGCCGACGAGATGACCCTTGAAACGCGTTCGACGCAGACCGTCCGAGTGAAGAAGACCTGACAAGAAGACCTGACGCGATGACGCAGGGAGAAGGGGGAAGCGTCGCCATGCCGACCTGCCCGAACGGACACCAGTCCGCCTCCGAAGACTGGTGCGAGGTCTGCGGCCACCGCATGGCTGCCGCTACGAGCGCCCCCGCGGCGCCCTCCTACGGCTACGGCTACCCTCCCACCGCCGGTGAGCCGACCGCCCAGGCCGAGCTCTGCCCGCAGTGCCGGACCCCGCGCGAGGCCATGGCCCCGTTCTGCGAGGAGTGCCGGTACAACTTCCTGACGCGGACGGCGACCTCGTACACACCGCTCTCGCCGGAGCCGGGCAACGCCACCGGCCCCGGGGCGGGGACGGGGGCCGGGGCCACCCCGCCGCCGCCGGTGCCTTCGCCGCCGACCTTCTCGCAGGACCACTTCGACTACCAGGGCTCGCGGCCGTCCCGGGTCAACCGGCCGGCCGAGCCGCTCCAGCGCGAGGACGACTGGCTGCTGCCGCCGCCCGCGCACGAGCAGCCCTCGCAGCACCAGCAGCAGCCCCTGCGGCAGGAGTACCAGCAGGAGTACCAGCAGGCGGAGTACCAGCAGCCCCAGTACCAGCAGCAGCCTCCGCCGCAGCAGGAGTACCAGCAGCCCCAGCAGCACGAGTACCAGAACCAGCCGCCCCAGCAGCAGCACCAGCCCTTCCCCCCGCAGTCCCCGCCCCAGCCCCCGTCCCACGCCGGCGGCCCCTGGAGCGCGACGATCGGCCCCGACCGCTCGTACTTCATGGCGATGATGCAGCGCAGCGGCCCCGAGGCGGCCGGGCTGAACCTGCCCGCGTACTCCCCCGAGCAGCACCTCCCGCTCTCCGGCGGCCAGATCACCATCGGCCGCCGCCGCGCCTCCACCGGGGAGTCCCCGGACATCGACCTCTCGGTGCCGCCGGAGGACCCGGGCGTCTCGCACCAGCACGCGGTACTGGTGCAGCAGCCCGACGGCGGCTGGGCGGTGGTGGACCAGAACTCCACCAACGGCACCACCATCAACGGCGGCGAGGAACCGATCCAGCCCTACGTGCCGATCCCCCTCGCCGACGGCGACCGGGTCCACGTCGGCGCCTGGACCACCATCACCGTCCGCCGCGGCTAGCCGCCGGTCCGGCCTCCCCCAGCGGCCACGCGTACGGGCCCTGGGGGTCGTCGAGCCAGGACCACTGGCCCTCCGGCGTGACCGTGACGCCGAACCGCTCGCGCGGCGGCCGGTCCTCGCGGCGCCACAGGTCCAGCGCCTCCCGCGGGTGCAGCACGCCCGCGGTCAGGATCAGCAGGAACTGGAAGCGCTCGTTGTCCACCAGCTCGTACGGGATTCCGTGCTGCGGCGGCCCCGGGAAGTGCGCGGCCGCGCTGGCCCCGCGCAGCGGCACGAAGTACGCGGAGGTGTGCAGGAAGCGCCCCTCCGCGAAGTCGGCGTCGCGGACCGTGAGCGCGATCAGCCCGGTCGACAGCGGCCCCAGGATCCGCGCCCCGGGACTGCACTGGCCCAGCCAGGCGTCCGGGATCAGCGGCAGGGTGCAGGTCACCAGGATCCGGTCGAAGGGGGCGCGGGAGGGAACCCCGCGCGCCCCGTCCCCGGTGACCACCGTCGGCCGGTAGCCGAGCCGCGCGAGGTGGGACCGGGCCGACTCGGTGATCTCCTCGTCCAGGTCCACCGTGGTGACCAGGTCCTCGCCGAGCCGGTGGCAGAGCAGGGCGGCGTTGTAGCCGGTCCCCGTGCCGATCTCCAGCACGTTGTCCCCGTCGCGGACGTCCAGCGCCTCCAGCATCTTCGCCATCAGGGAGGGCTGGCTGCTGGAGGAGACCAGCTCGCCGTCGCGCAGCCGGGTCGCCAGCGGGGTGTCCGCGTACACCCCGCGCAGCCAGCGGGCCCGCTGCTCGGGGTGTGGATCCTCGCCCCAGAGCCGCTCGTGGCCGGCTCCGCGGTTGATCCAGAAGTACGGTACGAACATGTGCCGGGGCACCGCCGCGAACGCCGACCGCCAGCGGGGGTCGTCCAGCGCCCCGGCCGCGGTCAGCTCGCGGACCTGGGCGGCGTGCGCGGTCTCGCGCAGGTCGCGTACTTCTGCATCTGCGCCCATGTCTCCACTGTCCTGCCCGCCACCGGCGAAGGCGAGCGGTGCACCGGCGTGTTCCCGCGTGTCCCGGCGTGTCCGCCGCGTTCCGCGCGGGATGCGGGGAGGTCCTAGGACCCCGGTCCTGGGTCCGGGCGTCTGAGACGATGGTCGGGTGAATGACGATCCGCAGGGCACGGTCCAGGAGCAGACCTTCTACGAGCTGGTGGGCGGCGAGGACACCTTCCGCCGTCTGGTCCACCGCTTCTACCAGGGTGTCGCGGAGGACCCGCTGCTGCGCCCGATGTACCCGGAGGAGGACCTGGGCCCCGCCGAGGAGCGGTTCACCCTGTTCCTCATCCAGTACTGGGGCGGGCCGAGCACCTACAGCGAGAACCGCGGCCACCCGCGCCTGCGCATGCGGCACGCGCCGTTCCAGGTGGACGCGGCCGCGCACGACGCGTGGCTGAGGCACATGCGGGTGGCGCTGGACGAGCTGGGCCTGGCGCCGGAGCACGAGGCGCAGCTGTGGCGCTACCTGACGTACGCCGCCGCGTCGATGATCAACACCGCGGGCTGAGGCGTACGAGGCCCCGCGCGCCGGAATCCGGCGGCGGGGCGGCGGCGGGCAGCGGCTGCGGCGGCCCGGAGGCCTCCCCGGGGCCGCCGCCGCTACTGGAAGCCGGGTACGGGGAGCCGGGTACGGGCCGGATACGGGGCCGCGTACGGGAAAGAGCCGGCCTAGACGGGCCGGACCAGCAGGGCGCCGAGGCCCCCGGCTCCGCCGGGACGCCGCATGGCGACGGACCCGTACGGGGTGCGCAGCCGCAGCCATCCGCCGGAGGTGAACAGCGCCACCGGCGCCGCGGCCCCGGACGCGCTCGCGGCGGCGGGCACGGCGGCCCGGACCGGCCGCAGGAAGCCCAGGGACTGCGCGGCGTGCACGGCGCGCAGCGGGAGTTCGGTGTCCCCCAGGGTCCGGGACCAGATGTCGCGGCCGATGCGGTCGCGCTCGGAACGGGTCCGGTGCTGCGGGGGCAGGGCCTCGTCGCGGGCCCGGAACTCGGCGACGGAGGCGGCCACGGCCGCCCGTATCGCCTCGGGACCCGGCAGTCCGGCCACCGGCTCCCAGCCGCCGCGCGGGGGCAGCACCCCCGCCCAGGGCGGCCCGGTGACCGGCCCGGGCACGACGGCGCTCGCGCCGCTCTCGTCCACCGACTCCAGCAGCTCACCGGCGGACACCGTCAGGTCCAGCGGGGTCCCGACGGGCGCGGCGAGCCGCACCGTGCGGATGGCCAGGACCTCGAAGGACGGCGGCCGCCCGAAGACGGCGAGCGCGCCGCCGCCCGCCTGCGCCTGCAGGCGGACCGCGGCGGCGCGGTCGTAGTGCACCAGCCGGCCCAGGAAGGCGGCGAGGTCCGCCGCCTCCCCGGAGTCGGCGAAGTGCAGCTGGTCGGTCATGCCGCGAGGCGTCCTTCCGAACCCTTGGCGCGCTTGGCGTCGTGGGGCTCGTCCAGGTACTCCTCGAGGAAGCGCCGCTCCTCGGCCGTGATGCGGCGGGGCCGCCCCGCGGCGAGGTCGTACGGCACGACGACGGTCTCGGCGCGCACGTAGACCGTCTCGGGCGTCTCCTGCGTCGCCTCGTCCTTGACCTCGTAGCGGATGGTCAGGGACGCGGCGCCTATCCGGGTCACCCACGACTCGATGAGGACCGGCTCGTGGCGGTGCACGAGGGGCAGCTTGTAGTCGATCTCGTGGCGGGCCACGACGGAGCCGCCCGTGAAGGACTCACTGCCCTCCCCCGGCGCCAGGCGGAACATGAAGTCGATGCGCGCCTCCTCCAGGTAGCGGAGGAAGACGACGTTGTTGACGTGCCCGAAGGCATCCATGTCCGCCCAGCGGAGGGGGCACCGGTAGTGGTGTCTGGCCATGGTGGTCGGCCTCAGCCTCGGGTGAGCTTCTTGTAGGTGGCACGGTGCGGACGAGCCGCGTCCGGGCCGAGACGCTCGATCTTGTTCTTCTCGTACGACTCGAAGTTGCCCTCGAACCAGTACCACTTGGAGTCGCCCTCGTACGCCAGGATGTGCGTGGCGACCCGGTCGAGGAACCAGCGGTCGTGGGAGATGACCACGGCCGCACCGGGGAACTCCAGCAGCGCGTTCTCGAGCGAGGACAGGGTCTCGACGTCGAGGTCGTTGGTGGGCTCGTCGAGGAGCAGCAGGTTGCCGCCCTCCTTGAGCGTCAGCGCCAGGTTCAGACGGTTGCGCTCACCACCGGACAGGACGCCGGCCGGCTTCTGCTGGTCCGGGCCCTTGAAGCCGAAGGCGCTGACGTACGCGCGGGACGGCATCTCGACCTGGCCGACGTTGATGTAGTCCAGCTCGTCCGACACGACCGCCCAGAGGGTCTTCTTGGGGTCGATGTTGGCGCGGCTCTGGTCGACGTAACTGATCTTGACCGTGTCGCCGACCTTGATGGCGCCGGAGTCCGGCGTCTCCAGGCCCTGGATCATCTTGAAGAGCGTGGTCTTGCCGGCACCGTTCGGACCGATGATGCCGACGATGCCGTTGCGCGGCAGCGTGAAGGACAGGTCGTCGATGAGGACCTTGTCACCGAACGCCTTGGAGAGGTTGTTGACCTCGACCACGATCGAGCCCAGACGCGGGCCCGGCGGGATCTGGATCTCCTCGAAGTCCAGCTTGCGCATCTTGTCCGCTTCGGCCGCCATCTCCTCGTAGCGGGCGAGACGGGCCTTGGACTTGGTCTGGCGGCCCTTGGCGTTGGAGCGGACCCACTCCAGCTCTTCCTTGAGGCGCTTCTGGCGCTTCTCGTCCTTGCGGCCCTCGACCTTGAGACGGGTGGCCTTCTTCTCCAGGTACGTGGAGTAGTTGCCCTCGTACGCGATCGCCCGGCCGCGGTCGAGCTCGAGGATCCACTCGGCGACGTTGTTCAGGAAGTACCGGTCGTGGGTGACGGCGATGACGCAGCCCGCGTACTTCGAGAGGTGCTGCTCCAGCCAGTTCACCGACTCGGCGTCGAGGTGGTTGGTGGGCTCGTCGAGGAGGAGCAGGTCAGGGGCCTCGATCAGCAGCTTGCAGAGCGCCACGCGGCGCTTCTCGCCACCGGAGAGGTTGGTGACCGGCCAGTCGCCGGGGGGGCAGCCCAGGGCGTCCATGGCCTGCTCCAGCTGGGCGTCGAGGTCCCAGGCGTTGGAGTGGTCCAGGTCCTCCTGGAGCTTGCCCATCTCGTCCATGAGCGCGTCGGTGTACTCGACGCCCATCAGCTCGGCGACCTCGTTGAAGCGCTTGAGCTTCTTCATGGTGTCGGCCGCGCCGTCCTGGACGTTCTCCAGGACCGTCTTGGACTCGTCGAGCTTGGGCTCCTGCATCAGGATGCCGACGGTGAAGCCGGGCGACAGGAAGGCGTCGCCGTTGGACGGCTGCTCCAGGCCCGCCATGATCTTCAGAACGGTGGACTTACCGGCGCCGTTCGGGCCGACCACACCGATCTTCGCGCCGGGCAGGAAGTTCAGGGTGACGTCATCAAGAATCACCTTGTCGCCGTGCGCCTTGCGCGTCTTGCGCATGGTGTAGATGAACTCAGCCAAGAGAAACCGTCCGGCAGATCGATGGGTGGGCAGATACACCCCATCTTGCCTGACGTCCACCCCGTGGGGGAAACGCGTATGGTCAGGGCCCCTGAACCGGCCGCGGGCCGCGGACGGCCTCGGGACGGCCTCCGGACGGCCTCCGGACGGCCCCGGCGAGGGCCGGCCCGGGAGCCGTTCCCGCAGGTGACGGGGCCCGGATCCGGGCGCTGCGCCGCCCCGGCCATGCCGTCCGCGGCACGCGAACACCGCCCGCCGCCGCCCCGGGCCGGGCAGGATGCCGCTGAGGTGACCTGCCCAGTCGATCAGGGGGTTCCGTGGGAAGCGCATCGCCTCCGGCCTATGGGCGGCAACCCTGACCCGGTCCCGCGCGGACGACCGGGGGCCGGGGCCGCGCGGCAACCGGGGGCCGGGGCCGCGCGGGGCTGTCGTCAGGCCCGGGAGCCCTGGCGGCGCATGCGGGCGGCGAGCAGGAGGCCCGCGCCGGCGGTGAGCGCGGTGCCGGCGCCCGCGGCGGCCCAGCCGCTGTCGGTGCCGGTGGCGGCCAGCGAGGAGCCGGCGCCGTTCGCGGTCACGGTGTTGCCGCCCGTGGCGACGGCGGGCTGGACGCCGGAGCCGTTGCCACTGCCGCCGCCGTTGTTCCCGGTGCTGCCGCCGCCCTGCACGGGCTTGCCACCGGCCTCGGCGGCCTTGTCCTTCGCGCGGGCTTCGTGCTGCCCGGTCTTGAGGAAGTCGGCGCGGTCCTGGGCGGTGCCCTTGAGCGCGGCCTTGCCGGCCTTGGCGACCTCGGGGCCGCCATCGTTGATGATCTTCGAGATGAGGACCTGGTTGTCCTCGTCGCGCAGCTCGTGCTGGGTGACCTCGACGAAGCGGCGCAGCTCGGCGGCGGTCGGGCTGCCGCGGAACATCGCCTTGATCGCCGCGCGCAGGCCGGGACCGGCGCCCTCGTACATCCGGGCCATCTCGACGCGGTCGTCGTCGGCGCGGGCCAGATACTGCCCCTTCTCCATGAACGCGCGCAGCTCGGCGGGGGTGCCGTTCAGGGCCTTCTCGCCCTCCTCGCGCACCCCGTTGCCCGCCTTCGGGTCCGAGATCATGCGGACGATCGCCACCCGGTCGTCGGAGGCGCGGGCCTTGTGCTGGCCCGTCTCGACGAATGCCCGCAGCTGCGCGGGGGTGCCGCCCAGAGCCTTCTCGCCCTCCTCGCGGACCATACGGCCGGCGCCGGGGGCTGAGATGATCCGGACGGTCTCGACCCGGTCGTCGGAGGCGCGGGCCTTGTGCTGGCCCGTCTCCAGGAAGGCCCGCATGGCGGCCGCGCCCTCGTCGATGGCCTTGCTGCCGTGCCTGCGGACGGCCGAGCCCGGCTTCGCCGCGGCCATCAGCCGCAGGATCTCCATCCGGTCGTCCTCGGCCTGCTGCTCCTTGTCCGCGGCCTTGTCGCCCGCCGGCTTGTCGGCCGCCGCCCTGTCGCCCGCCGGCTTGTCGGCCGCCGGCTTCGCGTCCTGCTGCTGCGCCGGCTTCGCCGCGGTGTCCCCGGCGGCCTGGGTGGCGGGGGCCGCGTCCGGCGCGGTCGGCGACGGGGGCGCGACCGGGGCGGGGGCGGAGTCGTCGGCGAACGCCGGCGAGGAGAGCAGGACGGCCGGAGCAATGGCGGCCGCGGTGACCGCGGCAGCGATCCGGGACAACTTCACAGAGAGCACCCACTCTTCATCAAACCGATGATCATTTGTGCGCACACTCTACGAGGCGGACCCGGACCGGACGACCGATTATCTAGGGTTCGTCAAGTTCGCTTGACTTACGCCACATTCGTCACCTCTGGGCCCGGTGGGGGCGGTAGACGGTGAGGGCGTCGGGCAGTTCGTCGAGGACGAAGGCCCTGGGCGCCTTGGCGTACTCGCCGTCGTAGGCGAGCGGGGTCCCGTCCGGGACCTCCGAGACGCGCAGGCTCCGCAGCCGGGTGGCGACGTGGACCGGGGACCGGCTGAGGGGCCCGGCGAAGGCGGCGGCCAGCAGCCGCGGGCCGGGACGGCCACCGCCGAGGACGAGCCGTACGTCGAGCAGGCCCTCACCGAGGCTGTCGCGGCGGCGGGGGGTGGGGCCGGTCCCGTGGTAGGTGCCGTTGCCCGCGAACAGCAGCCAGACGCTGCGCGGACGCCCGGCCAGGCTCAGCCGTACGGGCCGCTCGGCGCGCAGCACCCGCCATGCCGCCAGCAGCGCGGCCGGACCACCGCCGATCCGGGGCGCCCAGCGCAGCCGGTGCCGCAGCAGCTCGGGGTAGGCGCCGATGCTGAAGTTGTTCAGGAAGTACCCGGACTCCTCCCGCGCCACCCCGGCACCCGAGCCGGAGCCGGAGCCGGAGCCAGATTCGGCACCCGAGCCGGAGCCAGATTCGGCCCCAGAGCCGGCCCCGGAGACGGCCCCGGAACCGGACCCCGCTTCCGGGCCCGCGCCGGACTCGCGCAGCGGGCCCGGGGTGAAGCGGCCGACGCCGACGCGGACGGCGAGGCCCTCGGCCACCGCCCGGCAGGTGTCCTCCACTCCGGTGAGTCCGAGGTCCAGCGCGAAGTGGTTCAGGGTGCCGCCGGGGAACACCGCGAGCGGCACCCCCGCCCGCAGCGCCGCGGTGGCGGCCGCGTTGATGGTGCCGTCGCCGCCGCAGACCCCGAGCACCGTGGCCCGGGAGGCCGCGGCGGCCAGTGCGTCCGCCAGCTCGGGGCCGCCGCACTCGACCACCTCCGCCTTGGGCAGCCGTTTGCGCAGCCCGTCGAGCAGTGCGGCGGTGGCCGTACCCGACCCGGTGTTCACCACCACCGTCAGCCCGGACCCGTCCGGCAGCGCGGGCGCCCCGGTGTCAGGCCGCTCGTCGCCCGGCACGACCCTGGCCTCCTCCACCCCGCGCGCGAGCCTGCGTACGACGAGCCCCGCCGCCACCCCGAGCGCCGCGCCCACCACCACGTCGGACGGGTAGTGCACCCCGGTGTAGACGCGGGAGAACGCCACCGACGCGGCCACCGGGGCCAGTGCGGCGCCCCAGCGCGGGTCCTCCAGGGCGAGTCCGGCGGTGAAGGCGAAGGCCGACGCCGAGTGCCCGGAGGGGAAGGAGGTGGTGTGGGGCTGCGTGGTCAGCTGCCGTACCGCCGGCACCCCTTCCAGCAGCGGCCGGCGGCGGCGCACCGACCACTTCCCGACGGTGTTGATCGTCGCCGAGGCCAGCGCGAGGGAGGCCGCCCCGCGCACGGCGGCCTTCCGGGCCCGCGCCGAGCCGAAGACG
The DNA here is from genome assembly GCF_055565795.1 of Streptomyces sp. NPDC028314. Taxonomy (NCBI): domain Bacteria; kingdom Bacillati; phylum Actinomycetota; class Actinomycetes; order Kitasatosporales; family Streptomycetaceae; genus Streptomyces; species Streptomyces sp. NPDC028314. Next base: position 284,490 of record NZ_JBVHTP010000004.1, on the reverse strand, counting down.
GCCAGCGCGGCGGCGGTCCCGCCCCACAGCACGCCGTGGTTCGCGGCCCGGCCCAGCCTGGGCAGCACCTTGTCGGCGCCGGGCCAGTGCCGGCGGGCCACCGCGTCGAAGAGCTGCCGGTCCCATCGCGCGACCGTGCCTTGCCAGGTCAGTTCCTGTTCAGCCATTTCCAGCGCCTACCCCGCGCCCTGGATCCGGAACCAGTCCCACCCGCCACAAGGGCTACGAGGCTTACGCCTCTTCCTCGCCCTCCAGCGGCCGCTTGCGCAGCAGCAGGACCACCATGCCGCCCAGCACCACCAGGCCCACCGCCAGGGAGGCGATCACCGGGGTCGCCGCCGAGCTGCCGCTGGTGGCCAGGCGTTCCCCGTCCGGGGAGTCCTCGGCCGCCGCGGCGGACCCGGCGCCCGCCTCCGACACGGCCGGACCGGACACACCGCCCATCGGAACCACCTGGGGCTCCGGCCAGACCGCCCTCGCCGTGGCCGCCGTCGCGGACTCGCTGGATCCGGCCACGATCTGCGCCTGGTCCGGGATCCCGTTGGCGAAGACCCGCCCGACCGGCACCTTGGTGGAGCCCTGCACGGTGACCGAGGCCAGCCCGTCCGCCGTGCCCGGGGGCACCTCGAAGTACAGCCGGCTGCCGTTGGCGGCGGCGGTGAGCGGCCGCCCCTCGGCGTCCACGACCCGCACCCCCATCGCCACGGCCGCCGCGTCCGGGGTGACCGTGACGCTCTGCGCCCCCGTCCGGACCGTGACCGGGCCGAGCCGGGTGCCGACCGGCCCCGACACCGGGCCCGACACCTCACCGGGGTCCAGCCCCAGCGAGGCCGGCGGCTCCGGCATCCGGCCCGCCTCCCGCTGGAGGTAGTCGGCCAGCTTCTCCGCCGCCGGGTCGGTGGCCTCCACCTGCGCGCCGTCCGCCAGCCGCCAGATGGCCACCTGGGTCCCGGCCGCGGCGCTCTCCGCGGTCAGCGCATCGGCGCCGGCCGCCTTCGCCAGCCCGGCGAGGTCGTTGAGCTGCGGGTAGGAGTGCTCCAGCACCCAGCGGATCCGGCCCGCCTCGTTGTTCCCGGCGAGGGGGCTGGCACCCCACCCGCTCTCGGTGTACCGGGCCTGGGGCTGCGCGTAGCCCGCGACCCCGACGCCGTACGTCTGGAGCATGCCGCCGCCGTCGACCCGCATCTCGTACAGCCCGGCCGGGATCTGCCGCACGGCGCCGTCCCCGGTGCGCAGGACGGCCTGCCCGTAGGTCTTCAGCCCGTCCAGCACGGCGCTCGCGCCCTCGGGGGCCCGGCCCGCAGCCGGGCCGGAGTCCGCCGCGGCCCGGGCTCCGGGCGCGGCGGCCAGGGCCGCGGCCAGCAGCGCCACCGCCAACGGCCTTCGCGCGGAGCCCCGTACGGAAACGGCGGCGCCCCGTACAGGAACAGCAGAGGCAGGAGCGGAATCAGGAACGGAGGATGCGGGAACAGCGATCGACACAGTCTTCCCCTCCGGGTCGAAGACCCAGGTGCCCGTGAGTACCGGGGAATCCTAGCCGCCTCGAACACTCAGACCACCGCCGCCTTCTGAGTGGACATCAGCGGGGTATCGGTTTTGACGACCCGCCGGAATGCCGCCGTCCCCCGGTTCAGGTCGTGTCCGATGGTCATGGCGTCGATGTCCGCGGAGAACCAGCGGACGCCGTCCCCGTCGGGTGGGTCCTCGCGGACCCGCAGCCGTCCGTGCACCACGAGCGGTTCGCCCACGGACACGGAACTGGCCAGATTCACCGCCAGCGTCCGCCGCGCCCACACGGTGTAGAAGCTGGTGGCCGCGTCCGTCCAGGTATCCGTCCGCCGGTCGAAGTACCTGGGCGTCACCGCGAATCGGAACCTCGCCGACGGCCCGGTCGGCGTCTCCTTGAAGTCGATCCGGGTCGCCACATGGCCCACCAGCGTCACCAGGGTGTCGTTCATCCCGGCCGCACCTCCCCCGCATACCGCACCCGTACGGACCATCCGCACGAGGTACGACCATGCTGGCCCGGTGCCCGGGATCCCGCTCCAGCCTGTGGATTACTGACGGGTTGTGGAAAACTTCGCCACCGCCGCGTACTGCTCGCGCACCTCCCGGTAGCGCAGCAGCTCCGCCGCGACGGGCTCCAAAACCCGGGCCCGGCCGCATCCGGCGGCGGCCTGCCGCAGCCGCCGCTCCGCGTCCTGTCCGTACCGCCTGGCGGGGCCGCGGGCGGCGATCGCGCAGGCCCATTCCACCAGCGGCCCGCCGACGATGCCCGCCACCATCAGCAGCACCGGCGGCAGCAGGCGCGGCTCCAGGACCCCGGCGATCTGCCCGACCAGCCACAGCCCGCCGTAGATCTGCAGCAGCGTCATGGCCGCCTGGGCGAGCACCGCGGCCGGCCACCACGTGGGCCGCGGCGGCTTGACCCGGGGAACCGTCACCGCGGTGCCCAGGGTCACCGCGATCTCGTCCAGCGCCTCCGGCAGCTGTTCGGCGCCGCGCACCGCGGTCTCCCGGACGGCCTGGGCCCACGGTTCGGGCAGGCCGACGACCGCCTCGTCCGCGACCGTCCGTACGGCCTGCTCCACCCGCTGCCGGGCGGTGACCTCCTCCTCCACCGGCTGGTCGGCGGCCGTCGGGTTGCGCCCGATCGCCGCCAGCGCGGCCAGACCCGCCAGCGAGCGCGGGGCGCGCCGGCTCTCGTACCAGCGCCACAGCCGCAGCCACGGCGTCCCGCACGCCTTCCCGGCATTGCGCCGCCAGGCCCGCTCGGCGGCGAGCCCGGCCGCGTACGCCCCGACGGCCTCGGCCAGCCGGTCCTCGAACTCGGCGCGCGCCGCCTCCCCGATCTCGGGCCCGGCGTGCCCGTCGGCGATGTACAGCGGCCGCAGGCGCAGCGCGGCCCGGTCGACATCGGCGGAGATCCGCCGGGTCGCCGCCCCCTTCTCCTGGGTGAACTGTCCGAGGAGTTCGCGCAGTTCCCCGACGCCTTCACCCGTCAGGGCGGAAAGTCCGAGGACGGTGGCCCCGGGCTCGCCGTGTTCCCCGAGCGCGATCCCGTCGTCGTCCAGCAGCCTGCGCAGGTCGTCCAGTACGAGGTCCGCGGATTCGCCGGGCAGCCGGTCCACCTGGTTCAGGACGACGAACGTCACCTCCGCGTGCCCGGCCAGCGGCCGCAGGTACTTCTCGTGCAGCACGGCGTCCGCGTACTTCTCCGGGTCCACCACCCACACGACGGCGTCGACCAGCGCCAGCACCCGGTCCACGTGGTCCCGGTGCGCGCCCACCGCCGAGTCCAGGTCGGGCAGGTCCACGAGGACCATCCCGCGCAGGGCCTCCGCCTCCGAGGTCTCCCGGGGCCTGCGCCGCAGCCTGCCGGGGATCTCCAGCCGGTCCAGCAGTCCGGCGGCCCCGTCGGCCCAGCTGCACGCGATCGGGGCGGCGGTGGTGGGGCGGCGCAGGCCGGTCTCGGAGATCTGCACCCCGGCGAGGGCGTTGAAGAGCGTGGACTTGCCGCTTCCGGTGGCTCCGGCGATCGCGACGACCGTGTGCTGCGCGGACAGCCCGCGCCGGGCGGCCGCCTCGTCCAGCACCCGGCCGGCCTCGGCGAGGCTCTTGCCGTCGAGGATGCGGGTGCGCGACAGCCCGACCAGCTGGCGGAGCGCTTCGAGGCGGGTGCGCAGGGCCTGTGCCTCGGGGCTGAGCGGCGGAGCGGGGGACTTGCCGCCGTCGTTGCCGGCGCCGGAGACGGCCCGTACGAGGGCTTCGTCGCCGTCCTCGCCGGCGCCGTCCTCCTCCAGTCCGTCCGGGTGGCGCGATCTCGCGATGAGTCCGTCGTCCCAGCGGTCGTCGGTTCGGTCGGTCAAGGCGGTCACCGTGTCACCTCTCCTTCTGCAGTACGGACAACGCGGCGATCAGCTCGGCCTGTGGTTCGGGGCTCACTTCGAGGGCTTCCAGGGGGGCGAGACGGCGGTCGCGTTCGGCGCGCAGTACCTGGTCCAGGTGCTCGGCGACGAGCTCGCCGCCCCGGTCGCGCAGCCGTACGGCGGCCTGTACGCCGATCCGTTCGGCGAGCTTCTCCCCCGCCGGGCGGGCCCGCTTGCCGCCGAGGAGGGCGGCGACCAGCAGGGCGGCGACGCCGTCGGGGTCGGGCGCGGGCTGCTTGTCGAGGCGGGAGACCTCCTCCTCCGCGAGTTCCTCCAGTACGCGCCGCCAGCGCCGTACGGCCATGCCGATACGTTCCGCCGCCTCGCGGTCGGGCACCGGCACCGGGACCGCCCCCGAGGCCGGTTCGTGCCGCCAGGCCTGCGCGATGCGCTCGTCGGCGGCGGCCACCGCGCACTGGAGCAGGGCCGCGAGGGATTCGGCCAGCGAGTCGAGCAGCTCGTCGGCGGTGGTGTCGAGGGGGTAGCCCCGCCAGCGGGTCAGCGCGTCCCCGGCGAGCACGGCGCCCTTGTCGAGCCGGTTGCGGACCCGCTTGCCCTCCTGGCGGTACGCGTCCGTGACGGCCGAGGTCAGCCGTACGGCGGCGGCGTGCTGGGCGGCGACGGCGGAGGCGAGCTCCGGCATCCGGCGGCCGAGGGAGTCCAGCGCGCCCAGCGCGGTCCGCCCGACGGCGTGCTGCCGGGCGGCGGGGTCCTGGGCGTGGTGGCTGAGCCACGCGTAGAGCGGCGCGACGGCGCTGGCCGGCAGCAGCCCGCCACCGCCCGCCGATTCGGGCAGCTCGGGCACCGTGAACCGCGGTACGTCGCCCAGTCCGGCGCGCTTGAGCAGGGCCCCGTACTGCCGGGAGACGTCGGTGAGCACCTGGTGCGGGACCCGGTCGAGCACGATGATCAGGGTGGCCTTGTACTGCTTGGCGGTGCGCAGCAGGTGCCAGGGGACCGCATCGGCGTACCGGGAGGCGGTGGTGACCATGACCCAGACGTCTGCGGCGCAGACGAGCTCGGCGGCCAGGGTGCGGTTCTCGACGACGAGGGAGTCGATGTCGGGGGCGTCGAGGATGGCCAGGCCGCGGGGGAGCGTCGAGACGGTCTCGATCCTCAGTTCCCGGGTGGCGTGGGTGTTCCCGCGCGGGGTCCTGCGGCCCGGGGCGGGCGGGGCATCGTCCTCCCCGTGCGGCACCCAGACGCGCATCAGGTCGGGCAGGACGCGCATCCCGGCGAACCAGTGATGATCATCCGGATGGCAGACGAGCACAGGGGTGCGTGTCGTGGGGCGCAGCACCCCGGCTTCACTGACCTGCCTCCCCACGAGGGAGTTGACGAGGGTGGACTTGCCGGCCCCGGTGGACCCGCCGACTACGGCGAGCAGCGGCGCCTCGGGCGCCTTCAGCCGGGGTACGAGGTAGTCGTCGAGCTGCGCGAGCAGCTCGGCTCTGGTCTGGCGGGCGCGCGGAGCGCCGGGCAGGGGCAGCGGCAGACGCACGGACGCGACCCGGTCGCGCAGGGCGGACAGGGCATCGAGCAGCTGAGGCCGAACATCCAAGGTCACCACATGCGAAGAATGCCCAATTTGGGACCATTTTTGAAGCTTATACGTCCTCTGCGCGCCGACCGCGACTCCACTGGGACATCCTGGACACGGCGGACGAGTGGGACGCAGGCATAACGAGTGCACAACACCCAGGGCGACGCGGCGCAAAAGCGATGCGAGAATCGCACCTGCCTGCGATTATCGGGACCGCTTCACCGAACCTCCACATCGTGGCACGCGGGTGAAGCAACCGGGACAAGGCAACCGGAGCCCTATCCTTGACCCGGCACGGACCACAGTCCCACCCCCACCTCGGGGCTCCAGGCCACCACGGCCACCTTCCGGCCCCCGTAGCTCAGTGGATAGAGCAGGTGCCTTCTAAGCACTTGGCCGCAGGTTCGAGTCCTGCCGGGGGCACTCTCCACGTCCCACCTCAAGCCCTCCCCTCGGGGAGGGCTTTCGTGCAGGTCAGCGGCACCTTGACGGGCTCAGCGCAGCGACGGCGCAAGCCCCCGCACCGGCCCCGCCGGCAGCCCCGCCGGTCCGCCGGGACCCGGCTGCGCACGACTCCCGCCGGGCGTTCTCCCCGGAAGACCGGCCCGGGGCTCCGCCGCCCGCGCCACCCTCGGCCCCCACGCCGGACGGCTCCTGCGGACCGTCGGCGCGCGCCCGACCACCGACCGGCCGAACCATCACATTTCACCCATAAGCTGCAAGTCACACAGGGATTCCGCTCTGTGCGGCACGCCGAACCGCGACGAAAGCACGCCGTTGTTCGGCCAGGCCGCCGGGCGGGCGCGCCGCAGTTCGCACACACGCCCGACCGCCGGGGAGACGTACGCGCGTTCGGCGGGTACGGCCGAGCGGGCGTTGCTCCAGACGCGCCGGAAGACCGCCGCGGCGGCCACGCCGGCCGACCCCGCACCACGGCCGGTTGCGGTCACCCGAGAGGCTCGACGGGGTCGCCGGGAGTGGCGAGCGTCCAGGACCTTCCCTTGTACACGACGGAAGGGACGTCGCCGTGATCGGGCCGCAGCGGGGTCAATCCCACGCTGAGCCACTGCCCTTGGGCCGGTACCGGCAGGCCCAGCGCCCTGGCGACCTGCCGGTCTTCGGGGAAATCCCCGAGGACGACGATCCCCTCCTGGGCCAGCGCGCGCCGGGAGTCCCGTACCCGCTTCGCCGCATCGGACCGCATGGCCACGGTCGCCAGGGCGGTACGGCTGATCAGCTGCTCGCGGACGCTCCGGAAGAGGGCGCTGATCCGGAACTGCGACACACGGTGGGAGAGCGCCTCGTCCACGATCGTGCGCGGCAGGTGGAGGAGCAGGTTTTCCGGAAGCGGCGCGTCTTCGAAGATCCAGTGGACCGAACGTCTCCCGACGCTGGTCAGGGCACGCTTGCCGTCCCTGTTGGATCCCGGGGTGAGCAGATCCTCGGTGATGCGGACAAGACCTGCGCTCCAAGAGGACCTGGCGTCGTCGGCCGTCACGAGAACGCAGACCCGTCCGATGTGCTCCCGACCGAGGATCCACCTGCCCGTGGTGCTGAAGCGCAGCTCGACGTCCGTGCCGGCGAGGGAGAAGTCCGTCTGCCGCCCGCTGCCGGCCTGCCATGCGCTCCGCAGCGTGTGTTCCACCTTCGCGCCGAGGTACGCGCGCTCGCTCCGGGACAGTTCGGCCCAGTCGTAGCGGCCGGTCCGCTGGCCGTCCAGGACCTCGTCGATGGCGGCCCGGAGCGCTTGGGCGGCGTGCCCGCCGTGAGGGTCGACGTCGAGCAGGGCGCGGGCGACGCGTCCGATTTCCTCGTCCGGGGTCGCGTTCGGGGTCGCGTCCGGGGTCGCGTCCGGGGGGCCGGATTCCGTGTCCCCCCACTCATATACCCAGGGTGAATCCCGCACCGCATCGCGGTCGGGCCCATCCGGATCGGCGACCTCCGGCCGGGCGAGCCGGTCGAGGGCCTCCGCAAGCCGCCGCCGCGCCTTCGACTCCGACTTGCGGACACGGGCCAACTCGTCCTGCAACGCGATGATGCGGCGCTGCGCGGCGATCAGGTGCGCTTCGCCCTCCGGGTTCGGCGCCGACCGAGTGGCATTCGCGCCGGCCTTGTGGCGGGCGTGGTGCAGGAGCCCGCTCACTTCTTCGAGCAGCTCCGCCTTGCGTTCCGGCGGCGCGCACACGGTGACTATGGCGACCGCCAGCGCACCGTCGCGAGCCAGCCCCTTTCCCTTCAGCCGGGCGGACAGCGTGGTGTACCCCGGCGGAACAGCCCCGTAGTGCTCGGCAGTCAGTCGCTCGCTGAGGCCCCGCAGCCCGCCTTCGGTGCCGTCGACCAGCCCGCGCAGGAACACCACGAGCGCCGCGGTGTCGGCGTCCAGGTGGGCGATGGATGCCCACGGGCGCCCTCGCCTTCCGCGCCGACCAGCCATCATCCCCCCTGTTTGATTTACCCATTGTGCCATTTGATCGAGGCGACCTAATGATCAATCTTCTGGGTCCGGGGGCCGTGGAGCACGCTGATGAGCACGTCACCCGACTCGCTCCGAAGGGAAGTACATGCGTCAGCGCACCACTGGTCTCTGCGCCTTCGTCGCCATGCTCGCGGCGGTGGTGGCCTTGATCGCCCTGGACGTGTCGCCCGATCAAATCGCCCTGCTGGCCTCCGCCCTGGCCGGGCTCTACACGGCCTGGCGCCAGAGCAGCCCGCCTCCGGCCGAACGGGAACGCGCCGAGCCCGAGCCCGCCGAACGGGAACGCGCCGAGCCCGAGCCCGCCGACCCCGGTACCGGCCCCGGCCCCGGCACCGGCCCCCGCCCCGGCGCGCCGCAGTCGCGCGGCCCTGCGGGGACCGACGCCGGCCGGAGCCACTGACGAAGCGCGGCCGTCAGCCCGCGGCGGCCGGGGTCGGCAGCGGGGTGCCCGGGCAGCCGGTGTCCTCGGGCGGGAGGGCGCCGGTGAGGAGGTAGGCCTCGACGTGGGCGTCGACGCACGGGTTGTGGTTCTGGAACTGGCCGTGGTCGCCGCCCTCGACCGTGATCAGGCGGGAGCCGGCCAGGCCCCGGTGGGCGCGCACGGCGGCCTCGTAGTACGTCGCAGGGTCGTTGCGCGAGTTGAGCATCAGCACCGGCGGCAGCCCCTTGCCGGTCACCTTGACCTGCGGCGCCTTGGACCGGGGCCAGTTCGCGCAGATCGACGCGAACGTCAGTTCGCGCGCCCCCGCCAGCGGATGGGACGCGGTGTCCCGCGCACTGCGCTCCACCCAGTACCGGCTGTCGCGGTTCCAGGGCGTGTCCGAGCAGGTGACGGCGAAGAAGTCCGCGAAGAAGCCGGCCTGCATGACGTGCTTGAAGCTCTTCGCCACGTACGTCCTCGCCTCCGGGGACGCCGCCTCCGGGTGCTGGAGGATGCCGAGGAGATCGGCGAAGCCCCGGAACTTCCCCTGTGCGTCGTACATCGCGTCCGTGGCCGCCGCGTCGAGGTGGTTCGGGGTGATGAGCGTCCCCTCGATGTCCAGCGGACGCTCGCGCAGGGCGGCCCGCAGCCGTTCGTAGGCCGCTTGGGCCTCGGCGGGGGTGCTGCCCTGGTGGTAGGTCGCGTCGTTCTCGGCCAGCCACGGCAGGAAGTCCTGTTCGAACCTCCGCTGGAAGCTCATCGGCTGGCCCGTCAGGAAGGACTGCCACGTTCCGGTGAAATCGATGTTGCTGTCGAGCACGACCCGTTCCACCCGGCGGGGGAACCGTGTGGCGTAGTACGCCCCGAGGAAGGTGGCGTACGACGGCCCGAAGTAGGAGATCCTCTCCTCTCCGAGCAACTGCCGGTACAGATCCATGTCGTGCACGGCCTGATCGGTGGTGATGTACGGCAGCAGGTCGCCGGACTCCCGTACGCAGTCCCGTACGAAGCCGCGCGCCCGGTCGAAGGTCCGCCGGACGGCCGCCGCGGACCGGTCGCGCAGATCGCCGCTGCCGAAGAACGCGTCGACCGCGTCCTGGCCGGAGCATTCGACGCGGGTGCTCGCGCCGACACCCCGCTGGTCGAAGCTGACGATGTCGTACGCCTCCGCCAGCTTCGGGCTGTACGAGGCCAGGCCCGCCGGGCGCAGCAGCCCCGACGCCCCGGGGCCGCCCGCCGCCATCATCAGCACCCCGCGGCGCTTCGCCTGGTCCGGGGCGAGCCGCCGGGACACCGCGATGTCGAGGTCCCGTGCGCCGCCCGGGTGGTACCAGTCCCGGGGCACGGCCATCGTGGCGCACTCCAGGCCGGCCGGCGCGGACCCGGGCGCGGACCCCGAAGGGGCCGGGCACGGATGCCAGTCGAGCCGCTGGTTCCGGTACCGCTCCGGCACCGGAGGCGCCTGCGCCGTCTCCGCCGCGCCGGCCGGGACGGCGGGCAGGGCCGCCGCGACGACCAGCCCGCAGACGGCGGCCGCGGCCCACCGCGCGGACCTGCTGAACACACGCATCTGTCTGTCTCCCCGCTCCGGTCCATCGGTCCCCTTGATCGTCGCGGGTTCGCCTCCTGCCTTCGATGGCCCTGCCATCCGGATCCGGGGTGGTGCTGGTGCCACCCCCGGTCAGTCGAGGCGCCCCCGGCCGGAGTCCGAGATCCCGAAGGCCCGGACTGCTTGGTAGTACGTCCAGGCCGTGCTGTCGCAGGAGGCCTTCCTCACCGGTGGGTACTGCGCGCAGACCCGCCTCAGGTCCTCGTGGAAGGCCTGGTCCAGGCGGGGTTTGTGGGCCGGGAAGGTGCCCGCCGCCTTGTAGTTGCGGTATCCGAAGTCGTGGCGGGCGCATGCCGTCCGGAAGGGGAAGCCGAACGGGTTGTCCGGGGAGGTGGTGCAGTAGTCCGTCGACCAGTCGAACCCGTACGCCGACCACTTGGCCCGGTCTCCGCGCGCCGCGAGCCAGGTGGTGTAACTGGCCGCGCTGGTCTGGGTCCAGCCGATCAGCACCTGCGGCTTGTCCGCCGGCACGGCCGGGAGCGCGGACGCGGTGGCCGCGAGGGCGAGCAGCCCGGCCAGGGACGTGGACGCCGACGCGAGCAGCGGGGCGAGGCGAAGCGGCACGGCGATCCTCCGGGACCCGAGACAGGGGCCCTTCGACGGCCCTCAGCCCCTCTAACGCCGCACCCCACCCCCGGTGCCGGGGGTGGGGTGAAACGGCGCCCCGCGGATCTCTTGGGCGCCGGTGCTCAGCCGGTGCGTCCCTCGCGCCACGTCGTCAGCACGGCCTCGACGTCGAACGCGGTGAGGTTGAGCGGCGGCCCGGGCGGGGGCATGCGCAGCGCCGCGCCGATCTTCTCGTTGATCTCCGTGAGGATGTCCCGGACCTGGCGCTCGGAGCGCGCCGCCCGGACCGCTTCCATCGCGTCCTCGGCCTCCTTGCGCAGGGCGAGCGCCGGAGGGAGGGAGGAGAACCCCTCGCGGTGCATCTTGCCCTTGATCCACCACAGCTCGTCGTACGGTGCGTCGAGCGAGGCCAGCGGCTTTCCGTACCCCGGGAGGGCCTCGAACTCGCCGCGTTCGGCGGCTTCCCTGATCTGCCGGTCAACCCAGGACTCGAAGCTGACCCCCGGCGGCTTGCGCTCGGTCACGTTCCCTCCTCGGACGTACGGCCCGTGCGCACGGCCATGCGCACGGCCATGCGCACGGCCATGCGCACGGCCATGCGCAGGGGCCTCCGCTGGGCTCCCTCGCACGGGCTCCCTCGCACGGGACGAACTCGTCGTACAACCAGCCTATCCCCGCTGCCCGCCGCGCTTCGCGGGGGATGCCGGGCTCTGCCGGGAGAGACCGACCCGCTCTCAGGTATGAGGCCCTGTAAGACTTCCGGCAGAGCTTCGGTTCGTTCTGCGGAGGGACGCGCGAAGACGCTCCGCCACGAACACTGGTCTCTATGAAACGCCGTCCTCTCGTCATCGCCGCCGCCACCGTGGGAGCCCTCGCCACCGCTGCCTTCGCGCTGCCGAACCTCCCGCCCAACCCGGTCACCGACACCCTCAACGACCGCGTGTTCAAGGAGAAGGGCAAGCGCTTCGCGACCGCCGCGGACGCGCCCACCCGAGGGGAACGGGCCTTCACCCTGCCCGGCTGGATACCCAAGGACGCGACCGACGTCCGAATACAGGCGCGCACCACCAGCGGGGCCCGGCTGATCCGGTTCACCCTCGGCGAGACCCCGCTGGACGGCCCGCAGTGCGCCGCCGGCCCGCCCGAGCGGGTGCGCAGCCCGCACCTCGGCGCCCGCTGGTGGCCGCGCGACACCCGGACCGACGAGCGGCCCGAGTGCCGGGACTTCTACCAGTACCAGGTCTCGGTGCGGGGCAAGAAGGTCTACGCCTGGACCGACGGGACCCCGTCCCCCGGCGCCCAGGCGCAGGACGGCACCCCGGCGGTACGCGCGGTGAGGACGAAGGGCTGAGAGCCGGCCCGTCTCCTCCTGGCTGCCGCTAGTCGCGCAGGAGGGCTGCGGCGGTGGCCCGGGCGAAGCCGTCCGGGTTGTCCAGCATGATGTTGTGCCCGCAGTCCGGGATCGGGACGACGGCGACCCCGGCCGCCTCCAGCGCTTCGGTGCCGGGCAGCGGTCCGTCCGCTTCCGGCAGCAGGTAGCTGCGCGGGATCTTCAGCTCCACCAGCAGTTCCCGCATGGTGGGGGTGGTTCCCGCGGCGAGGTGTACGGCGGTGCGGTACAGGGCGGTACGGCCCGTCAGCCGCATGGTGGACCACCAGTGCGCGCCGACCCGCTCGCGTACCTCGGCCCAGCCGTCGGCCAGGAACTCCTCCTCGGTGTAGGAGGCGATCCTGCTGCTGCCGGCCGTCGGGACGGGCGGCGCCGGATCCAGGTTGGCGTCCACCAGCACGAGGCGGGAGACCAGCGCGGGATGCCGGGCGGCCAGCACGATGGCGACGGCACCGCCCATGCTGTGCGCGATCACCTCGGCCCCGACGACGTCGGCCGCGGCCAGCGCCTCCGCGAGGGCGTCGGCGTGTGCCTCCAGCGTGTACGTGAACCCCTCGGGCCGGTCGCTGTGCCCGTGCCCCAGGAGGTCGACCAGCAGGGATCGCCGTCCGGCCAGCAGGGGGTGCACGGCGGCGGCCGCGAAGTAGGCGGGCGAGGTGGAGCCGAGCCCGTGCAGGTACACGCGGGCAGGCACCTCCACGTCCCCGGGGAGTTCTACCCAACGGATCCGGTCGCCTTCCGGCGTCACGACGGCACTGCGCACGGTGTGTTCCCCCTGGAGCTGCGGTATGACAATTCCGGGATGAGGTTAGCCGGGTCCGCGGGGGCCTCGTCTACCCTCATCAGGTGACCGAGTACGTGAACCAACTCGGCGGTGAAGCACCGCACATCGGCGCGCTCCCTGTGGGCCCGGCCGTGACCGTGTGGTCCCTGGACACCACGCGTGACGTGGTCGGCGGCCACGAGGTCGACGGGGCCTCGGCCGTGCTCGACGCGAGCGAACGGGATCGCGCGGGACGGCTGCTGCGCCCCGGGGACCGACACCGCTACGTGGCCTCGCACCTGGGGCTGCGGGTGCTGCTCGGCGGCTACCTGGGGCTGGCCCCGGAGAAGGTCACGCTGGTGCGCGAGGACTGCCCCTGCTGCGGCGGCCCGCACGGCCGGCCCGCGGTGGCGGGGGGCGCGGTGCACTTCTCGCTGTCGCACAGCGGGGACCTGGCGTACCTGGCGTTCGCCGGGGTGCCGGTGGGGGTCGACGTGGAGAGGATCCCGAGCCGGCAGGCGGTGGCGGACGTACTGCGGACCCTGCACCCGGCGGAAACGGCGGAGCTCCTCGCGCTCCCGGAAGCGGAACGGCGCGTGCCGATGGCGCGGCTGTGGTCCCGCAAGGAGGCCTACCTCAAGGCCACCGGCACGGGCCTGGCCCTCGGCCTGACCGACCCCTACGTCGGCTCGGGCCCCACCCCGGCCCCGGTCCCGGGCTGGACCCTGAACGACGTGCCGGCGCCGGAGGAATACGCCGCCGCCGTTGCCCTGGCCGGGCGGTTGACGGGGTTCGGGCTGTCCCGGCCGGGCCGGGCCTGATCTGCCGGTGCCCTGGCCGGGCGGGTGGCGGGGTTCGGGGTGTCCCCGGTGCCCCGGGCCTGTTTGCAGCTCGGCTGCCGTTGCCCTGGCCGGGCGATTTCCGGGGTTCGGGCTGTCCCGTGCCGGGCGGGGCCGGTTTGCAGCTCGGCTGCTGCGTGTCGCCTCAAGCGCCGGCGGGGCTGGGGTGGTGGGTCGGTGCCGTGTCCGGGGTGGGGTGTCGTCCGGGGCGGGCATGATTTATGGCGCCCGTTCCGGACTTGACGGGCTGGACCGACCCTGCGCCACAAATCACGTTTTAGCCCCGGTCGACACCCCACCCCGGCCCCGTCACCGACCCCGGTGGTCGGATAAATGTCCCCTACCGCGGGGGTTGGGCTTCGTGGCCGGGGGCGGTGTCGGGGTGGGGTGTTGTCCGGGGCTAAAACGTGATTTGTTGGCGCCCCGTACCGCCCCGCGACTGGGGGCTCGGCTGGGGCGCCATAAATCATGCCCGCCCCGGACCACACCCCACCCCGGCGGCGCCCCCGGCACCCCGCCCAACCCGCAGCCAAACCCAGCCCCGCCGGCGCTTGAGGCGCCCGCAGCAGCCGAGCTGCAAACGAGCCCCGCCCCGCAGGGGCACCCCGAACCCGACCCCCGCCCGGCCAGGGCAGGGGCAGCCCGAACCCCGTCAACGGCCCGGCCAGGGCAACGGCCCGGGACCCGGGTAGTCCCTCCGGGGGCGTGTCGTGCGCCCACTCGGCGCACCCTCCGCGCGCCCGCCCCGTACCTCGCCGAGCATCGGCCGCATGACCGCACTCACCGCGCTGCTCCCGGCCGCCGCCCTGCTGGCGACGGCCGCCCTGTCGACCGCGCCCGCCTCCGAAGCCGCCGCCGAAACCCTCGCCCCCTACGTCGTGGTCCTCAAGGCCGGCACGCGCGCCGCGGCCGCCACCCGCGCCCTTGCCGCCGAGGCGGCGGGGGCCGGCGACGAGGTCGGGGCCGTCTACGACACCGTGCTCGACGGCTTCCCCTTGCGCACCACCGCCGCCCGGGCGGCCGCGCTCGCCGCCGACCCGCGGGTCGCCTCCGTGGAGCCGGACGCGGCGTTCCGGATCAACGACGCCCCGGTCGACGGGGAACGCGCCGGGGGTGCCCAGTCCCTGGCGCCGTGGCCGCTGGACCGGATCGACCAGCGCGACCTTCCGCTCGACGGCTCGTACACGTACGGCTCGAAGGCGGAGGGCGTCACCGCGTACGTCGTGGACACCGGGATCAACACCGCCCACCAGGAGTTCGGCGGCCGGGCCCGCTTCGGCTACAACGCGGTGTTCCTGGAGTCCGCGACCGACTGCAACGGCCACGGCACGCACGTGGCGGGAACCATCGGCGGGGCGACGTACGGCGTGGCGAAGGGGGTCTCGCTCGTGGCCGTGAAGGTCGCCGACTGCCGGGGCAGCGGCCGCCTGTCGGAGATGGTGCGCGGCCTCGACTGGATGGTGCGGGACGCCAAGCGCAGCAAGGCCACCGCCGTCGCCAACATGAGCATGGGCGGCGGCCGCAGCTTCGCCCTCGACTCGGCGGTCACCCGGGCGGTCGCCTCCGGGATCACCTTCACCGTGGCCGCCGGGAACACCGCCGAGGACGCCTGCACGGGGTCCCCCTCGCGTGTCCGCCAGGCCATCACGGTCGGCGCGACCGACGCCGCCGACCGGAGGGCGCCGTTCTCCAGCCACGGCCGCTGCGTGGACCTCTCGGCACCGGGCGTGTCCGTGGTCTCCGCCTGGAAGGGTTCCCCGACCGCCCTCGCGCGGGCCTCCGGCACCTCCATGGCGGCCCCGCACGCGGCGGGCGTCGCCGCGCTGATCCTGGCCGGCGGGACGGCGAAGACCCCCGCCCAGGTCACCCGGTCGCTGCTGCACAGCGCCGTGACGGACCGGATCACCGGCCTCGTTCCCGGGACCCCGAACCTGCTGCTGCACGCCCCGACCGACCGCTGAGCCGCCCCGCTCGGACCTGCCCGGAGCCCTCCCGGAATACCGCCCGGAATACCGCCCGGAATACCGCGCGCACCACCCGCCCCGCCCACCGACCGGTCGGTACCCGGTGTCCCGTCGGACCCGTCCTGATGGGACATCAATTTCTGTGTGCTTCGGGCGAAAGCAAGTCATTGACTTCTCATCACCGCGACGCGTCAATGTCGGCCTCCGCACCGGCTCGGCCTCCCCCACACAGCGGGTGGGGGGAGGGGTTCGTCTGACGAAGGAGTCGCGACCCAGTGAGTACTACGTTCCGACGAAGAATTCTGGCCGGGGCGGGCGCATTGTCCCTGGCCCTGACGGGTGGCGCCGTGGGCCTGGCGGGGACGGCGCAGGCCGCGACCAAGACCACCTCGGTGTTCGTGAACTGCGACGCTCCGGCGCCGCAGCCGGACGGTTCGGGCAACCAGAACTTCACGGTCACCCTGCCCGACAACGCCAAGGCCGGCGACGTCGTCCCGATCACCATCGATCCGGGCGCGAGCCCGCTGGTCCCGGGCTTCTCCGTCACCACGGTGAACACCACCAAGATCACCCTCAAGGTGGGGACGACCACCCAGGTGGTCACCAGCCCTCCGGAGACCGTCAGCGTCGTGGCCGGGCAGCCGCTCGACCCGAAGGCGTTCTCCGGGACCGTGAAGATCCCGGACGGTTCCGAGGGCACCTCGGTCTCCGTCGCGCTGGACCTGGCGGTCACGGACGCGGACCTCAGCGGTTCGGTCTTCACCACCACCTGTGTCCCGGCTCCGCGGCCCAGCGCCCCGCTCGGCTCGGTGGCCGTGGAGGCCCTGCCCAAGGACCCGGTCACCACCAAGCTGACGCCGAACAGCGGCAAGGCGGGCACCGCCGTCGTCGTCACCGGCGCCAACTTCCCGGCCGGCGCCGTCACCTGCTCCGCCCTGCTCGCGGGCGTGGCGACCGGTGACACCGGTACCGGCTCGGCCGACGCGTCGGGCGCCGCGACCTGCGACATCACGGTCACCAAGAAGGCCGACGCCCTGAAGATCGACGGCTCGATCACCCCGTACAAGTCCTTCGTGTACCTGGAGGACCAGGCGGGCGTGAAGAACCCGGTCGACGTCGAGGTCCTCCCCGGGCCGCTGGCCCTCGGCCCGAAGGACGGCCAGCCGGCCGTCGACTTCGGCGCGGTCACCATCAACGGCAAGTCCCAGTCGGTGGTCGGCGTCTTCAACGCCGCGACGGTCCAGGACTTCCGCGGCGGCTCGCTCGGCTGGGACGTCACGGCGACCCGTACGCCGTTCCTGAACACCACGACCGGCCACTCGATGGCGAAGGCGCAGATCGGCATCCAGCCGTCCTGCACCGTCACCAACCCGGACAGCCCGAGCACCTGCACCGCGGGCACGCCCGGGGCGATCTCCGACACCCCGATGAAGGTGGCCTCGCAGGCCGCCGGCGGGGAGGAGCTGACCGGTGGTGAGTTCGCCGTCGGGGGCGCGGGGATGATCCAGCTCCCGCCGTTCATGTTCGCCGACACCTACCAGACGGTCGTCACCTTCTCGATCGCCTGACCGGGCCGGACCCCAGGGTGGTGCGGCGCTCCCCGGCGCCGCACCACCTTCCCGCATCCCCCGCACCACGCCCGGGCCCCGCGCCGCACCCCCGCGTCCCCGCGCCGCACCCCCACGCCCCCGCGCCGACGCACCGGCCCCCCGCTCCGTCCTGCCCGTCCCGTCTGGAGACCCGCCCATGCGCACCCGCATCTCCCCGTACGGTCTGCTCCTCGGCCTGCTCCTGCTGGGCGCGGGCCTGCTCCTCCCCGCCACCGCCGCCACGGCCGCGGACAACGGCACCTGGGGGGTCTTCCCGACGCCCCCGGCCGGTGCGGCGATGACCGACCGCGCGTACTTCTTCCACCAGGGCGCCGCCGGGACCACGGTCAGCGACAGCGTGACGATCCTGAACTCCTCCGACAAGGAGCTGACGTTCCAGGTCTTCGCGACCGACGCCGTGAACACCCCCGCGGGCGGCGCCTTCGCGCTGCTGCCCGTCGAGACGAAGCCGAAGGACGTCGGCAGCTGGACGGTGCTGCCTGCGGAGACCGGTGCCACCGTCACCGTGCCGCCCAAGGGCCGCAAGGACATCCCGTTCACGGTGAAGGTCCCCGAGGACGCGACGCCCGGTGACCACGTCGGAGGGATCGTCGCCCTCAACACGGCGGTCGAGGGCGTCCAGCCCGAGGGCAAGGTGCAGGTCGGGGTGAAGCGCTCGGTGGGCGCCCGGCTGTACTTCCGGGTACCCGGGCCGCTGACCCCGGGACTGAGCGTGGAGGACGTGCGGGTCAGCCGGGGCGCGCCGGTGCTGCCCTGGATCAAGGACGCCCGCGCCACCGTCTCGTACACCCTGGTCAACCGGGGCAACGTGGTGGTCGAGCCGAAGGTGACGGTGTCCGCCGAGGGGCTGTTGGGGCGGGACGTACTGGACCGGCCGGCCCGTGAGCTGCGGCTGGTGCTGCTGCCCGGGCAGCGCATCGAGCTGATGGAACCGTGGCCGGACGCCCCGCAGTTGGACTGGGTGACCGTCAAGGTGGCCGCGGGCGCCGCCGCCTACCCGGAGCTGGTCTCGGAGTCCGGTACGGACTTCCTCGCCGTCCCGTGGCCCGCGGTGGGCGCCGTCCTGGTGCTGGCGGGCGCCGGACTCGTCTTCCGGACGCTGCGCCGGCGCCGGCTCGCCGGCCCGGAACGGGCGGAACCGGCCCCGCCCTTGGCGCGGACCCGCTGACGGGCGAGGGTGTCCCCAGCTGACGGCGGCGGCATTCGGCCATCGCCGGCCACGGGGAGGCACGAGCGATGGAACCAACGCACAGCGAGCCCGGTCCGGCCGTCAAGGGCGCCGGGCTGCTGACCCGCATCGAGCGCGCGCTGAGCACGGGCACCGCCGCCTACCTGCCCGGGAACGGCTGGATCCGGCTCACGCTCCCGCTCGACGACGGCGGTCCGGCCCCGCTCACGGTGGACGTGGTCGCGGACACGACGCGGGCCCCGCACGGGATCGCGTACCTCCTGCCGGGCGGGGGTCTGAACTTCGCCGCCGAGTTCCTCGCCCCGGACGGCCACGACGGCGGCGGCCTCGCCCACCACCTGCGCCGCCAGGGCCTGCTGGTCGTCGGCGTCACCCCGCGCGAGGACGCCGCGACGGCCGCCGACATCACCGCCGAGTGGGGTCTCGCGGCGCACCGCCGGGACCTGGAGCAGGTGGTCTCGGCGCTGGACTGCGTACTGCGCCTGCCGTACCAGTACGCCGGCCACTCCGCCGGGGCCGCCCTCGCCCTGGACGCCGCCTCGTACGACGCCTCGCCGCGGCTGCGCCGGGTGCTCGTCCTGGACACCACCGGCCCGTACGCCGGGGACCTGGCGGTACGGGCGGCCCTGACGCGGGACGCGTACGCGGACCAGCTCGCTCAGGGCCGGTACGCCACCGACCCGGGCCTGGCCGCCCTGATCGCGCGGGCGGTGGCCGAACCGGACGCCCCCTCCCCCGTCCCGTGGCCGCCGGACCCGGCCCGGCGCTTCACCAACGCCGGGCTCGCCCACTTCGCGCTGATCCGCACCGCCGCCCTCCCCGGTCCGGCGAACTGGATCTACCAGCAGGGCCACAGCGCGGGCGAGTACCGCTTCGGCGCGACCCCGGCCGAGGACCGCTTCGCGCTGACCCACACCCCGCTCGCCACCTGGCACGCTGCGACCGCCGCCCTGGGCAGCGGGCTGCTCCCGACGGCCCTGATGCGGGACCTCGCGGCGATCTGGGCGGGCGACGCGGCGACGTACCCGATCGCCTGGGACCGCGTCCGCGCCGAGGTGGTGTGGGTCAACATGGAGCTGGGCCGGGGCGACGAACCCCACGGCGCCCACCTGATCCGCGCCGCCGGCAACACCCGCGTCACCTTCACCACGGTCCCCTCCTACGGCCACGGCGACGCGGTCTGGAGCACCAAGGCCCCGACCGACGTCTGGCCCCTGTTCCACCCCTGATGCGAGGCGCGCTCGGTCGATGGCCGCCCTCTGTGGGCGGAAGCCTCCGAGCCCCTCATGGCCGCGTCGGCGTGCCGGTCGTCGTCCGTCCGCCCTGCGGCCTCCTCGGCGGCGCCGCACGCCCGGCGGCGCGGCGGGCGGCTCAGTCGCCGCCACCGCCGCCGCAGGAGGAGCCGCCGCCGCAGGAGGCGTCTCCTCCCCCGCAGCCGTAGCCGCCACCGTCGCCGCCGCCGCGGCGCTTGGTCTTGTTGTTCCCGCCCGCTCCAACGGCCAGGATCACGATCAGGGCGAAGCCCGCGATGATCAGGAAGTCGGTCAAGTCGTCCCCCGTGGGTCTCGGTTCACACGTCGTCGGCACATCGCGTGTGCCGGGACGATGCCCGCTCGCGCGGGCGGCCCAACCGGAGTTGAGCAAGACCAGAGCTGGGCCCCGGCCCTTAACATGATCAGGCCACGCGCAGCGTGGCCTGGGGGACTCCGTCGTGGTCAAGGCCTGTTCTCCCCCGGAGATCTCCACGGGGAAAGAAACTCATGCGTCGCAATTCCATAGCCGTTCACGGGCTCCTGGCCACCGTACTGGGCGTCACGCTCACCGCCTGCGGCAGTGGCGGCGAAGGCGGCTCGCCGGCCGTTCCCGCCCTCTCCGGGGCGAAGACCGCGGGCGGGCAGGCCGCCCCGAGCCAGAGCCCGAGCCCGAGCCCGGAGGCCACGTGGGGTCCCGCGCTGTCGCTGGGGCAGCCGGCGCCGAAGCTCATCGAGGGCCCCGACGGCGGAACCTTCCAGGTGGCCGTGCAGAAGATCGTCAAGGGCGGCCCGAAGCAGATGAAGGCGGGCTACTACGACCAGCACCCCGAACTGGGCGACACCCCCTACTACGTCTTCGTGACGTACACCCTGAAGACAGGGAAGGTGGACCACCCGAACGCCAACCTCAACCTGCCCATCCACATCCTCGACGAGAAGGGGAACGAGGCGGCCAAGATGCCGGTCATCATCTCCGGCTACGAGGAGGGCGGCTGCCCCGTCGCAGAGGTCTACCTCGGCTGGGACATCGGCGAGACCCGCACCCGGTGTTCGGTCTGGATCGGCACCGCCGCCAAGCCGCCCGCCCGGCTGGTCTGGAACGGCGAAGACGCGCGGACGCCCGCCGAGTTCATGAAGCTGGACAGCTGGAAGTGGAGCACCCAGTAGTCGACCGGTAGTCACCCGGTAGTCACGTCACCCGTGGTCCAGCAGGAACCCCCGGCCGGTGAGGGTTGGCCGGGGGTCTGCTGTCCGGGGGTCTGCTGTCCGGGGTCTGCTGTCCGGAGGGTCGGGGTCGGGCGTCAGTGGTTGCGCGGGAAGCCGAGGTCCACGCCCGACGGGGCGTCGGCCGGGTCGGGCCAGCGGGTGGTGACGACCTTGCCGCGGGTGTAGAAGTGGATGCCGTCGTTGCCGTAGATGTGGTGGTCCCCGAAGAGGGAGTCCTTCCAGCCGCCGAAGGAGTGGTAGCCCACCGGCACCGGGATCGGGACGTTGACGCCGACCATGCCCGCCTCGATCTCCAGCTGGAAGCGGCGGGCCGCGCCGCCGTCCCGCGTGAAGATGGCGGTGCCGTTGCCGAACGGCGAGGCGTTGATGAGGGCCACGCCCTCCTCGTACGTCTCGGTGCGCAGCACGCACAGCACCGGGCCGAAGATCTCGTCGCGGTAGGCGTCGGAGTCGGTCTTGACGTTGTCCAGCAGTGAGAGGCCGATCCAGTGGCCGTTCTCGTTGCCCTCGACCGTGTAGCCGGTGCCGTCCAGGACCACGTCGGCGCCCTGCGCGGCCGCGCCCCTGACGTACGAGGCGACCTTGTCGCGGTGGGCGGCGGTGATCAGCGGGCCCATCTCGGAGGTCGGGTCGTTGCCCGGGCCGATCTTGATCTTCTCGGCGCGCTCGCGGATCTTGTCGACCAGGGTGTCGGCGATCGAGCCGACGGCGACGACGGCGGAGATCGCCATGCAGCGCTCGCCGGCGGATCCGTAGGCGGCCGAGACCGCGGCGTCGGCGGCCGCGTCCAGGTCGGCGTCCGGGAGGACGAGCATGTGGTTCTTGGCGCCGCCCAGGGCCTGGACGCGCTTGCCGTTGGCGGAGGCGGTGGTGTGGATGTGGCGGGCGATCGGGGTCGAGCCGACGAAGGAGACCGCCGCGATGCCGGGGTGCGCGAGCAGCGCGTCGACGGCGGCCTTGTCACCGTGGACGACGTTCAGCACGCCCGCCGGCAGACCGGCCTCGCTCATCAGCTCGGCCAGCTTGTTGGACGCCGACGGGTCCTTCTCGCTCGGCTTGAGGATGAAGGTGTTTCCGCAGGCCACGGCCAGCGGGAACATCCACATCGGCACCATGGCCGGGAAGTTGAACGGGGTGATGCCCGCGACCACGCCCAGCGGCTGGCGGATCGAGGAGACGTCCACGCGGTTCGACACGGACGTGGACAGCTCGCCCTTGAGCTGGGTGGTGATCCCGCAGGCCAGCTCGACGATCTCCAAGCCGCGGGCGACCTCGCCCAGCGCGTCCGAGTGGACCTTGCCGTGCTCGGCGGTGATCAGCTCGGCGATCGCGTCGCGGTTGGCGTCCAGCAGGGCGCGGTAGGCGAACAGCACCTTCGTGCGGGCGGCCAGCGAGGACTGGCCCCAGGTCTGGAAGGCCTCCTGGGCGACCTGTACCGCCGCGTCGACCTCATCGGCCGAGGCGAGGGCGACCTGGGTGGTGACCTCGCCGGTGGCCGGGTCGGTGACCGGGCCGTAGTTGCCCGACGCGCCCTCGACGGTCTTGCCACCGATCCAGTGGTTGACGGTCTTCATTGCCTTGCTCCTTCACAGATGGCGACGTCGCTGCGCGGCTTGCCGGTCGTACTCTTCGCGGGCCTCGATCGCCGACGTACGGGTCGCGGTCTCGGCCACAGGAACATCCCACCACGCCTGTGCCGGGGGTGGGCCCGACACAGTGTCGGGTGTTCGGGTCTGCACGTAGACACATGTGGGACGGTCCGCCGACCTGGCCTCGGCGAGGGCTTTCCGCAGGTCACGCACGGTCCGGGCGGAGATCACGGCCATCCCCAGGGAGGCCGCGTTCGCCGCGAGGTCCACCGGGAGCGGCGCGCCCCCGTACCCACCGTCCTCCCCCCGGAAGCGGTAGGCGGTCGCGAATCCCTCGCCGCCCACCGCCCCCGAGAGGCCGCCGATGGAGGCGTACCCGTGGTTGTCGAGGATGACCACCTTGACCGGGATGCCCTCCTGCACCGCCGTGACGAGCTCGGTCGGGTTCATCAGGTACGTCCCGTCCCCGACCAGCGCCCACACCGGCCGTCCGGGTGCGGCGAGCGCCGTCCCGATCGCGGCGGGGATCTCGTAGCCCATGCAGGAGTAGCCGTACTCCACGTGGTACTGGTCGGAGGACCGGGGCCGCCACAGCTTGTGCAGGTCCCCGGGCAGCGAGCCGGCGGCGTTGATCAGGATGTCGGAGGCGTCGCCGCCCTCGACGAGGGCGTCGAGCAGGCCGAGCACCTGGACCTGCGTGGGGACGGCGTCCTCGTCGGGAGTCGCCCAGGCCCGGTCGACCTGCCGCTCCCAGCCGATCTTTTCCTTCTTGTACGTGGCCTCGTGCAGGGGGTCCACGCGGTACCCGGCGACCGCTTCCCGGAGTTCTTCCAGGCCCACCCTGGCATCGCAGACCAAGGGCAGGGCGGCGAGCTTGTGGGCGTCGTACGGGTCGAGGTTCAGCCCGAGGAAGCGGACGGCGGGGTTCTGGAACAGGGTCGCGGAGGCGGTGGTGAAGTCGGTCAGCCGCGTCCCCGCCGCGATCACCAGGTCGGCCTCCCGGGCCAGGGCGTTCGCGGTGGAGGTTCCCGTGTGCCCGATGCCGCCCACCTCGGCGGGGTGGTCGTACGGCAGGGCGCCCTTGCCGGCCTGGGTGACGGCGACCGGGATCCCGGTCGCGGAGGCGAACTCCGCGAGGGCGGCCTGGGCCGCGCCGTGCCGGATCCCGCCGCCGGCCACGAGCAGGGGACGCGCGGAGCCCCGTACGGCCTCGGCCGCGGCGGCGAGCTCCTCCCGGCCGGGCCGGGGCCTGCGCACGCCCCACACCCGCTCGGCGAAGAACTCCTCGGGCCACTCGTACGCCTCGGCCTGCACGTCCTGCGGCAGGGCCAGGGTCACGGCGCCGGTCTGCACGGGGTCGGTGAGCACCCGCATCGCCTGGAGGGCGGCGGGGATCAGGGCCTCGGGGCGGGTGATCCGGTCGAAGTAGCGGGACACGGGCCGCAGCGTGTCGTTGACGGAGACGTCGCCGGCGTAGGGCACTTCCAGCTGCTGGAGCACGGGGTCGGCGGGCCGGGTGGCGAAGGTGTCCCCGGGCAGGAGCAGCACGGGGATCCGGTTGACGGTGGCCAGGGCGGCGCCGGTGACGAGGTTGGTGGCGCCGGGGCCGATAGAGGTGGTCACGGCGTGCGCGGACAGCCGCCCGCACTGCCGGGCGTACCCGACGGCGGCGTGCACCATGGCCTGCTCGTTGCGCCCCTGGAGGAAGGGCATCTCCCGCGGGCCGGACTCCAGCAGGGCCTGGCCGATCCCGGCGACGTTCCCGTGCCCGAAGATCCCCCAGGTGGCGGCGATCAGCCGGTGGCGCTGCCCGTCGCGCTCGGTGTACTGGCGCGCGAGGAACCGTACGAGGGCCTGCGCGACGGTGAGCCTGCTCGTGCCCGGCCCCGCACTCGTGCCCGGCCCTCCGGCCGTGTCCCTTGCTCCGGCCGTGTCCCTTGCTCCGGCCATGTCCCTTCCTCCGCTCACGCCCCGTCCTCCGCCCGGTAGAAGGGCAGCCGGGGGTCGACGTCCTGGCCCGCCCAGCTGCCCCGGATCCAGCTGTGGTCGGGGTGGTCGCGGATCAGCCACTCCCGGGTCCCGCCGGGCCCGGCCATCACGTTCAGGTAGTACATGTCGTGCCCGGGCGCGGCGATGGACGGCCCGTGCCAGCCGTCGGGGATGAGCACGGTGTCTCCGGTCCTCACCTCGGTGAGGATGTCGGTCTTCCCGGCCGGGGAGGGGGTGACACGCTGGTAGCCGAAGCCGGGCGTGCCGCCGTGCGGGGCGATCTCGAAGTAGTAGATCTCCTCCAGCCGGGACTCCTCGCCGGGATGGTGCTCGTCGTGCTTGTGGGGCGGGTACGAGGACCAGTTCCCGCCGGGGGTGAGGACCTCGACGGCGATGAGGCGGTCGCACACGAAGGTGTCGGCGGCGGCGAAGTTGTTGACCTGGCGGGAGCAGGTGCCCGCGCCGCGCAGTTCCACCGGAACCTCACGGGCCGCCCCGTACCGGGCCGGGAGCACGTTCTCGCAGCGCGCCCCGACGAGCGCGAACCGTCCGCCCGCCGCGGAGCTGATCTCGGCCTGCGCGTCCCGGGGGAGGTAGGCGAAGTCGCTGACCCCGCTGAACACGCTCTCGCGCCCGTGCAGTTCGAACACGCTCGGCTCCGGACCGGGCCGCCCCGCGGGCGAGGGCTGCGCACAGCGGACGGCGCATCCTCCGGCCAGCGGGAGCACGATCCACTCGTGGTCCCCGCAGGCGTGCGCGTACGTCCCGCCCGGCGCGAGCGCCACCACCCGCAGCGCGGTCAGGTCCAGCCCCTGTGTCGTGGTCACCGTCAAGACCCCAGCACCTCCTCGACCTCCTTGGCGTACGGCATGGCCGTCGAGCAGGCCAGCCGTGCGGCCACGATCGCCCCGGCCGCGTTCGCGTACCGGATCACCCGCTCCAGCTCCCACCCGGCGAGCAGCCCGTGGCCCAGGGCGCCCCCGAACGCGTCCCCGGCGCCGAGCCCGTTCACCACGTCCACCGCGACCGGGGGCACCTCCGCGACGGTTCCGTCCCGGTGGACGGCCAGGACCCCGGCCGGGCCCCGCTTGACGACGGCCAGCTCGACCCCGGCCGCCAGCAGGGCCCGGGCCGCCGCGTACGGCTCGCTCTCGCCGGTGGCGATCTCGCACTCCTGCACGTTCCCGACGGCCACCGTCGCCAGGGCCAGAGCCCGTTCGTACCAGGGTCCCGGCTCCCCGGACCAGAGCATCGGCCGCCAGTCCAGGTCGAAGACGGTGGTCCCGGACTTCGAGCGGGCCTCCAGCGCCGCCAGGGTCGCGCCGCGGCTCGGCTCCGCGCTCAGGCCCGTTCCGGTCATCCAGAACACGCGGGCCGCCCGCACCGCCCCCATGTCCACCTCTGCCGGCCAGATCTCCAGGTCGGGGGCCTTGGGGAAGCGGTAGAAGTACAGCGGGAAGTGGTCGGGCGGGAAGATCTCGCAGAAGGTCACGGGAGTCGGGTAGGCGGCCACCTCGCCCACCCACCGGTCGTCGACGCCGAATCCCCGCAGCTCGGCCCGCAGGTACTCCCCGAAGGGGTCCGCGCCGACCCGGGTGATCACCGCCACCCGCCGGCCCAGCCGCGCCGCGGCCACCGCGACATTGGTCGGGGAGCCTCCCAGGAACTTGCCGAAGGTGTCGGCTTCGGCGAGCGGTACCCCGCTTCTCAACGGGTAGAGATCCACCCCGATCCGCCCCATCGTGATCAGGTCGAACACGGACCCCTCCGCGGTGGTCTCCGGCACTTCTCCCACTTCTCCCTCTTCCCCCAACTGCTCTTCCCCGTCCCTTCGAGCCTCGCACCCTAAGGTGGCCGCCATGACGTCCTCCCCGCCCACGTTGACCCGTATCCGTGTCGGTTCGGCTCCGGACTCCTGGGGTGTCTGGTTCCCCGAGGACCCCCGGCAGACCCCCTGGGACCGCTTCCTCGACGAGGTCGCGGACGCCGGGTACGAGTGGATCGAGCTCGGCCCGTACGGCTACCTGCCCACCGATCCCGCCCGCCTCACCGACGAGACCGCCGCGCGGGGCCTGCGGGTGTCCGCGGGCACCGTCTTCACCGGACTCCATCACGGGCCCGCCGTGTGGGAGCAGACCTGGGAGCACGTGTCGCGGATCGCGGAGCTCACCCGGGCCATGGGTGCGGGGCACCTGGTCGTCATCCCGTCCTTCTGGCGCGACGACAAGACGGGCGAGATGCTGGAGGACCCCGTGCTGACGCCCGGTCAATGGCGTGAACTGACCGCCCAGACCGAGCGCCTGGGCCGGGAGGTCCAGGACCGGTACGGGCTGCGGATCGTCGTCCACCCGCATGCCGACACGCACATCGACACCCCGGAGAACGTCGCCCGCTTCCTCGACGCCACCGATCCCGCGCTGGTCTCCCTCTGCCTGGACACCGGGCACTACGCCTACTGCGGCGGGGACAGCGTCAAGGCCCTGGAGACCTTCGGGGAGCGGATCGGCTACCTGCACCTCAAGCAGGTGGACCCGAGCGTCCTCGCCGAAGTCGTGGCGGGCCGGGTGCCCTTCGGGCCGGCCGTGGCGCGCGGGGTGATGTGCGAGCCGCCGTCGGGGGTGCCCGCGCTGGAGCCCGTGCTGGCCGCCGCACAGTCGCTCGGCGTGGACCTGTTCGCCATCGTCGAGCAGGACATGTACCCGTGCCCGCCCGACCAGCCGCTGCCGATCGCCCGCCGGACCCGTTCCTACCTGCGCTCCTGTGGCGCCCGCTGACCGCTCTGAGAGGACGTACGACATGACCAGCACGCTCGGCATCGCCGTCATCGGCACCGGGAGGATGGGCGCCGACCACGTGCGCCGGATCGGCCGGACGGTCGGCGGGGCCCGGGTGGCGGCGGTGGCCGACCCGGACGGCGACCGGGTCAAGGAGGTCGCGGGAGGCCTGGCGGGCGCGAGCGCGCACACCGACCCGGCGGCCGCGATAGCCGCACCCGGGGTGGACGCCGTACTGATCGCCTCGCCCGGGCCGGCCCACGAGGAGGCCATCCTGCACGCCCTGGAACGGGAGTTGCCGGTGCTCTGCGAGAAGCCGCTGACCCCCGATCCGGCGGGCGCCCTGCGGATCATGGAGGCGGAGCGGCGGCTGGGGCGCAGGCTCGTCCAGGTGGGGTTCATGCGGCGCTTCGACGCCGAGTACGAGCGGCTGAAGGAGCTGCTGGACGCGGGCGGCATCGGCAGGCCGCTCTTCCTGCACTGCCGGCACCGCAACGCCTCCTCGCCCTCCTTCTTCACCAGCGACATGCTGATCAGCGATTCCGTGGTGCACGAGGTGGACGCCGCGCGCTGGCTGCTGGGGCAGGAGGTCAGCGCGGTGACCGTGCTCTCCCCCACCCCTTCCTCGGCCGCGCCCGAGGGGCTGCGCGACCCGCGCTTCGTCCTGCTGGAGACCACCGGCGGGGCCGTCGTCGACGTGGAGATCTTCGTCAACTGCGGTTTCGGCTACCAGGTCCAGTGCGAGGCGGTCGGCGAGTCCGGCAGCGCCCGGATCGGCGACGGCCACGCGATGGTCGTGCAGTCGGACGGCCGGTGGGGCGGGGAGATCACCCAGGACTTCCTCACCCGGTTCGCCGACGCGTACGACCGCCAGGTCCGGCGGTGGGTGGCGGCGGCCGCGCGGGGCCGGGTGGACGGGCCCGACGCCTGGGACGGCTACGCGGCCGCCGCGGTCTCCGAAGCGGGGCTCGCCGCGGCGCGGACCGGCGTACGGACCCCGGTGGAGCTGGTGGAACGGCCCGCCCTCTACCGCTGACCGGTCATCTCATCCCATTCGACCCCTGTGCCGCATCTGTCACAGGGGTCGCCCTCGTGTCACGCATATCCGCGTTACGCGGGTTTTCCGTCACAGGCGGTCGACAGCCCCTCCCCTGCGCTCACAGGGCGTCGTTCTAGGGGCACAACGCGAGTGATCGTCAGTGTCCACGCGCCGGCTCCCCCGACGGCCTCCCGGCCGGCCCCGGGCGTGGACAAGGAGGTGTCGTGGATGAGCGACCGACAGCTGTGGTCGTACAAGGAGATCGCCGCGCACATCCGGGTCCAGCCGGACACCGTGCGCTCCTACCGCAAGCACGGACTGCTTCCGGCGCCGGACCACGTGGAGGGTGCGAAGCCCTACTGGTACGCCGACACCATCCGCGCCTGGGTGGCCCGCCGCCCCGGCAACCGGGGGCGCCGCGAGGACTGACCGACGCAGGCGGGGCCCGCCGGGCCCCGCCGAGGACGTCCGGCCCGACGAGGATGCCCGGCAGGATCTCGAAGGTCACCAGCGGCAGTCCACCGCACCGCTCCGGCCGAGAAACAGTCGAAGAGAGGTCGAGAACACTCGCATCGATACCCCCTAGGGGTATAGTCTCGCAGTGTCGGGAGGACGGTTGGGTGACGCGCCGCCGCTTCCGGCGACCGGATACGCCCTTGAAGAGGAGAACGACATGAGCGCCGAGACGGACACCCAGACCACCACCGTCTACCGGGTGACCGGCATGACCTGCGGGCACTGCGAGGGCGCGGTGACCGCCGAGATCACCGCCCTGCCGGGTGTGACCTCGGTCAAGGCCGTCGCCGCGACCGGCGAGGTCACCGTGGTCTCCGCCGCCCCGCTCGACGGCGAGACCGTGCGCGCCGCCGTGGACGAGGCCGGCTACGAGCTCGTCGGCCAGGTCTGAGCACCGCCTCTCCCCGAGACCGCGGACCGCGGAACCGCGGACCGAGACGGACGCGGTCCGCGGCAGCACTTCGGCAGTACCCCGCCGGGTCGTACCGGCCAGCTCATACTGGTCCCGTACGACCCGGCCCTCCCCCTGGAGCCGGACATGAGCAGCAGCACAGTGCACGACGGACCCATAGCGGCGGCCGACGCCGGCGAGGTCGAGCTGACCATCGGCGGGATGACCTGCGCCTCATGCGCGGCCCGCATCGAGAAGAAGCTGAACCGGATGGACGGGGTCACCGCGACGGTGAACTACGCCACCGAGAAGGCCAGGGTCTCGTACGCGGGCGAGGTGAGCGTGGCCGATCTGATCGCGACCGTGGTCAGGACCGGGTACACCGCCGAGGAGCCCCCGCCGCCGGAACCGGAACCGGCGCCCGGAGCAGGGACGGGGTCCACGGGGGCGGCCGAGGATGCCGACGCCGCGCGCCACCCCGAGTCGGCCGCGCTGCGCCAGCGCCTGCTGGTCTCGGCCGCCCTCGCACTGCCCGTCGTACTGCTGTCCATGATCCCGGCCCTCCAGTTCGACAACTGGCAGTGGCTCTCGCTGACCCTGGCCGCCCCCGTGGTCGTCTGGGGCGCCCTCCCCTTCCACAAGGCCGCCTGGACCAACGCCCGGCACGGCGCGGCCACCATGGACACCCTGGTCTCGGTCGGCACCCTGGCGGCCTTCGTGTGGTCGCTGTGGGCCCTGTTCTTCGGGCACGCGGGGATGCCCGGCATGCGGCACGGCTTCACCCTCTTCACGGTTCAGGGGGGCGCCGTCTCCCGCACCGACGGCTCCTCCGCCATCTATCTGGAGGTCGCCGCGGGGGTCGTCAGCTTCATCCTGCTCGGCCGCTACCTGGAGGCCCGCTCGAAGCGGAAGGCGGGCGCGGCCCTGCGGGCCCTGCTGGAACTCGGCGCCAAGGACGTGGGCGTGCTGCGCGGGGGTACCGAGGTGCGGATCCCGGTGAGCGCGCTCGCGGTGGGCGACCGGTTCGTCGTGCGGCCCGGCGAGAAGATCGCCACCGACGGCACGGTCGTCGAGGGCGGCTCCGCGGTGGACGCCTCCATGCTGACCGGCGAGTCCGTACCGGTCGAGGTCGGCGTGGGCGACGCCGTCACGGGCGCCACCGTCAACGCCTCCGGGCGCCTGGTCGTCGAGGCCACCCGGATCGGCGCCGACACCCAGCTGGCCCGGATGGCGAAGCTGGTCGAGGACGCGCAGAACGGCAAGGCCGAGGTGCAGCGGCTGGCCGACCGGATCTCCGGGGTCTTCGTGCCCGTCGTCCTGCTGCTCGCGCTCGGCACCTGGGTGACCTGGCTGCTCATCACCGACGACCCGACGGCCGCCTTCACCGCGGCCGTGGCCGTCCTGATCATCGCGTGCCCGTGCGCCCTGGGCCTGGCCACCCCGACCGCCCTGATGGTCGGCACCGGCCGGGGCGCCCAGCTCGGCATCCTGATCAAGGGCCCCGAGGTGCTGGAGTCCACCCGCCGCGTGGACACCGTCGTCCTGGACAAGACCGGGACGGTCACCACCGGCCGGATGACCCTGGCCGGCGTGCACACCGCCGAGGGCACCGACGAGGGCCTGCTGCTGCGCCTGGCGGGCTCGCTGGAACACGCCTCCGAGCACCCCATCGCCCGGGCCATCGCCACCGGCGCGGCGGAGCGGGCCGGCGCCCTGCCGGTGCCCGAGGGGTTCCAGAACCTGGCCGGGCTCGGCGTCCAGGGCGTGGTGGACGGACACGCCGTCCTGGTGGGCCGGGAGCAGCTGCTGGCCGACTGGGCGATCCCGCTGCCGGCGCCGCTGGCCGCGGCCAAGGCCGCCGCCGAGGCTGCGGGCAGCACCGCGGTCCTGGTCGCCTGGGACGGGGAGGCGCGCGGGGTGCTGACGGTGGCCGACGCGGTGAAGGAGACCAGCGCCGAGGCGGTGGCCCGGCTGCGGGCACTCGGCCTCACGCCGGTCCTGCTGACCGGCGACAACAAGGCCGTGGCCGAGACGGTGGCCCGCGAGGTGGGCATCGACGAGGTGATCGCGGAGGTGCTCCCGCAGGACAAGGTGGACGTCGTGCGCCGGCTCCAGGCGCAGGGCCGTACGGTCGCCATGGTGGGCGACGGGGTCAACGACGCGGCCGCGCTCGCCCAGGCCGACCTGGGCCTGGCCATGGGCACCGGCACCGACGCGGCCATCGAGGCGGGCGACCTGACGCTCGTTCGGGGCGACCTGCGGGTGGCGGCGGATGCGATCCGGCTCTCCCGCCGGACCCTGGCCACCATCAAGGGCAACCTGTTCTGGGCCTTCGGATACAACGTGGCGGCGCTGCCGCTGGCGGCCGCCGGCCTGCTCAACCCGATGATCGCCGGAGCGGCCATGGCCTTCTCTTCGGTGTTCGTAGTGACCAACAGCCTCCGGTTGAGGTCCTTCCGATAGTGGATCTCCTTCGCACTGTGCACACATCTCCTTCACGGGAGACGCAGATCACAGTGATTTGAACGTAACCATATGGCGGTTGCGTGGGTCTAATGGGGCGATGCAAAGAACGTCTCGGGGGACGTTCGCGGAGGGTCTTGGGGGACCTACCGGGGCATCAGCCGGCCGGGACGCGTGCTCAACGGAGAGCTTTGAGCGGCCCTCCCGTCCCGTACGGGTCCCGGCAGAACCCCACTGGAGTGCTCCGGCACTCCTCGCCGACACCCCGGCTCGGGTCCCGTGGGGGGAATCCGTTCCGGGGAAAGGAAAGCGCCCCGACCGTCGACCCGTGGGGGGATCGACGGCGGGGCGCTTTTCGTATGCCGTGGTGCGGTTGACCTCCGGCCAGCGGCTCGGGCCGCTGGGCCTCGGTCTGCGGGGCTCGGGTCAGCGGGCCTCGACCGGGACGAAGTCGCGCAGGACCTCGCCGGTGTAGATCTGCCGCGGGCGGCCGATGCGGGAGCCGGGCTCCTTGATCATCTCGTGCCACTGGGCGATCCAGCCGGGAAGGCGGCCGAGCGCGAAGAGCACGGTGAACATCTCGGTCGGGAAGCCCATGGCCCGGTAGATGAGACCGGTGTAGAAGTCCACGTTCGGGTAGAGGTTGCGCTCGACGAAGTACTCGTCGGCCAGCGCGTGCTCTTCCAGCTTGAGCGCGATGTCGAGCAGCTCGTCGCTCTTGCCGAGCGCCGAGAGGACATCGTGGGCCGCCGCCTTGATGATCTTCGCCCGGGGGTCGAAGCTCTTGTAGACGCGGTGCCCGAAGCCCATGAGGCGGACGCCGTCTTCCTTGTTCTTCACCTTGCGGATGAAGGCGTCGACGTCGCCGCCGTCGTTCTTGATGCCTTCCAGCATCTCGAGGACGGACTGGTTGGCGCCACCGTGCAGCGGGCCCCACAGGGCCGAGATGCCGGCGGAGATCGAGGCGAACATGTTCGCCTGCGAGGAGCCGACCAGACGCACGGTGGAGGTCGAACAGTTCTGCTCGTGGTCCGCGTGCAGGATCAGCAGCTTGTCGAGCGCCGAGACCACGACCGGGTCCAGGTCGTACTCCTGGGCCGGCACGGAGAAGGTCATGCGCAGGAAGTTCTCGACGTAGCCGAGGTCGTTGCGCGGGTAGACCACCGGGTGGCCGACCGACTTCTTGTACGCGTAGGCCGCGATCGTCGGGAGCTTGGCCAGCAGACGGATCGTCGACAGGTGGCGCTGCTTCTCGTCGAACGGGTTGTGGCTGTCCTGGTAGAACGTCGACAGCGCGCTGACCACGGAGGACAGCATCGCCATCGGGTGCGCGTCCCGCGGGAAGCCGTCGTAGAAGCGCTTCACGTCCTCGTGCAGCAGCGTGTGCTGGGTGATCTCGTTGCGGAACGACGCGAGCTGGTCGACGGTCGGCAGCTCCCCGTTGATCAGCAGGTAGGCGACCTCGATGAAGGTCGACCGCTCGGCCAGCTGCTCGATCGGGTAGCCGCGGTAACGCAGGATTCCCTGCTCGCCGTCGAGGTAGGTAATCGCGGACTTGTAGGCGGCGGTGTTGCCGTAGCCGCTGTCCAGAGTGACGAGCCCGGTCTGGGCCCTCAGCTTCGAGATGTCGAAGCCCTGGTCACCGACGGTGCTCTCGACCACCGGGTAGGTGTATTCACCGTCCGCGTACCGGAGTACTACAGAGTTGTCGCTCACGTCATCCCTCACCGACGTAGTGCCTCTTCTTCGAGGTGCCCTGACTGCCTCTACCTTCCCCCATTTGGCGCAGAAGAGTGCACTCGGGGTCGGCCTTTGGTGCTTTTGACGGCACTGAGTGCCGTCAAGCTGCTCATCCTGCCCCCTCCGCACCGGTGGTGGAACCCCAAATGATCGATCATCTAGGTGATGTTTCCCACCGGTATCCGGCCGGACAGCCTGGGCGCGACCGCGGTGTACCTCCTGCCTGCGGAAACGGTACGCACCGCCTGGCCGAGGGCCTTGCGGGACCCGACCAGCACGACCAGTTTCTTCGCCCTGGTCACCGCCGTGTAGAGCAAGTTGCGCTGGAGCATCATCCAAGCGCCGGTCGTGACCGGGATCACGACGGCCGGATATTCACTCCCCTGGGAGCGGTGGATGGTGACGGCGTACGCGTGGGCGAGCTCGTCCAGCTCCGCGAACTCGTATCCGATCTCCTCGTCCTCCTCGGTGCGCACGGTCACCCGCTGTTCGTCCAGGTCAAGGCCGGTGACCACGCCGACGGTGCCGTTGAAGACACCGTTGGCGCCCTTCTCGTAGTTGTTCCGGATCTGAGTGACCTTGTCGCCCACCCGGAAGACCCGGCCGCCGAACCGCTTCTCGGGGAGGTTCGGGCGGGCCGGCGTGATGGCCTGCTGGAGCAGGGCGTTGAGGTTCCCGGCTCCGGCGGGGCCCCGGTGCATGGGCGCGAGCACCTGGATGTCCCGGCGCGGATCGAGCCCGAATCTGGCCGGAATACGCCGGGCGGCCACGTCCACGGTGAGCCGGCCCGCCTCCTCGGTGTCCTCCTCGGGGAAGAGGAAGAAGTCCGGCAGCCCGTCCGTGATGGGCGGCACGCCGGTGTTGATGCGGTGGGCGTTGGTCACCACGCCGGACTGCTGGGCCTGCCGGAAGATCCTGGTCAGCCGGACGGCGGGCACCGGGCCGCCCTCGGCCAGCAGGTCGCGCAGCACCTCCCCGGCGCCGACCGAGGGGAGCTGGTCCACGTCCCCGACGAACAGCAGGTGCGCTCCGGGCGCCACGGCCTTGACGAGCTTGTTGGCCAGCAGCAGGTCCAGCATCGAGGCCTCGTCGACCACGACGAGGTCGGCGTCCAAGGGCCGGTCCCGGTCGTAGGCGGCGTCCCCGCCCGGTTTCAGCTCCAGCAGCCGGTGCACGGTCGAGGCTTCGGCCCCCGTGAGCTCCGAAAGCCGCTTCGCGGCCCGGCCGGTGGGCGCGGCGAGCACCACCTTGGCCTTCTTGGCCCGGGCCAGCTCGACGATCGAGCGGACCGTGAAGGACTTGCCGCAGCCCGGGCCGCCGGTGAGGACGGCGACCCGGCGGGTGAGGGCCAGCTGGACCGCCTCCCGCTGCTCGGGGGCGAGGGTGGCCCCCGTCCGCCCGGCCAGCCACTCCAGGGCCTTGGCCCAGTCCACGTCCTGGAAGCCGGGCATCCGGTCCTCCTCGGCGTGCAGCAGCCGCCGGACCTGGCCGACCAGCGAGAGCTCGGCCCGGTGGAAGGGCACCAGGTAGACCGCGGTGACGGGCGGGCCGCCCTGGGGGTCGGGCACGGGTTCCCGTACGACTCCCTCCGGGTCCGCAGCCAGCTCCGCGAGGCACTCGATGACCAGCCCGGTGTCCACCTGGAGGAGCTTGACCCCGTCGGCGATCAGCCGCTCCTCGGGGAGGAAGCAGTGGCCCTGGTCGGTGGACTGGGACAGGGCGTACTGGAGTCCGGCCTTGACCCGCTCCGGGCTGTCGTGCGGGATCCCGACGGCCTGGGCGATGCGGTCGGCGGTGAGGAAGCCGATGCCCCAGACGTCGGCGGCGAGCCGGTAGGGCTGGTTGCGCACCACCGAGATGGAGGCGTCGCCGTACTTCTTGTAGATCCGCACCGCGATGGAGGTGGAGACCCCGACGCCCTGGAGGAAGACCATGACCTCTTTGATGGCCTTCTGCTCCTCCCAGGCGGCGCCGATCAGCTTCGTCCGCTTGGGCCCGAGCCCCGGCACCTCGATCAGCCGCTTCGGCTCGTCCTCGATGACGTCCAGGGTGTCCGTGCCGAAGTGCTCCACGATCCGGTCGGCGATCTTCGGTCCGATGCCCTTGATCAGGCCGGAGCCGAGATAGCGGCGGATGCCCTGGATGGTCGCGGGGAGGACCGTCGAGTAGTTCTCCACGCTGAACTGCCTGCCGTACTGGGGGTGCGAGCCCCAGCGGCCCTCCATGCGCAGCGATTCGCCCGGCTGCGCCCCGAGGAGCGATCCGACGACGGTCAGCAGGTCGCCCGAGCCGCGTCCGGTGTCGACCCGGGCGACCGTGTAGCCGCTCTCCTCGTTGGCGTAGGTGATGCGCTCCAGCACCCCCTCGACCACTGCCAGTTGCACCGCTCCGTTGGTAGTCATGCGCTGAAACTACCGGTCGCCGCCGACAGGCCGTCCGGCCTGTGGAAAACCGGAAGGGGGTCCGGCCTTCCGGCCGGACCCCCTCACGGTTACCCCTCCCTCGTCGGACTTCCCGATCCCCCCAGATCCCCTCCCGGAAGTGCCGACGCAAAGTACGACCCGCCACAACGGCCGGGGGTTGCACGCCGATGCACAGCTTTACCCTTCCGTTACCCGAGCCGCACGCGAGTACGATCCGAGATGCCGCCAAAAGACCACGGACGTAGCGTTTCAGGCATGAGCGAACCCTCATTCCAGGACGACGTGCTCCATGAGCTCGGCGACGACCGGCTGACCGAGATCGCCGGTCTGCTCGGTACCGACGCCGACGGTGCGCGCGACACGGTCGCCGCCACGGTCGGCGCCATGACCGGTGACCTCCAGCAGAAGGCCGACGCCGATGACGACGACGGCCACGAGGTCCGCCAGGCCTTCGCGGAGGTGTCCGAGCCCCCGCTGGAGGGCGTTGCCACGCTCGGCGGCGGTCTGCTGGGCGGCGGCCTGCTGGCGGGGGTGCTCGCCAAAGTGAGCGGGCCCGTGGCCAACGCGGTCTCGAAGAAGACCGGCATCCCGGCGCCCACCATCTCCCGGGTCATCGAGCTGCTGATCCCCGTGCTGCTGGCTGTCTTCGCCAAGCGCGCGGCCGGCAAGGGCGCGGGCGCGGCCACCGCGGGCTCCGCCCCCGGCTCAGCCCCGGCCGGCGGCGGCCTGGGCGACCTCCTGGGCCAGATCCTGGGCGGCGCCAAGAAGTGAGCCCGCACGAAGTGGGCCGCGGGCAGTAGGGCGGCGAGAGCGACCCCTGCGGCGCGGGGCGGACCGGGCAGGCCCCGGTCCGCGTTCCCCGGCGGCGCGGGCCGCCCCCTCGGCCCGCCCGGGCGCTATCCTCGGGCGCCATGAAGCCCCCTGACGACACCGCTCCGCCGCCGGTACGGCTGCGGGATCCGGGGCCCGGCGAGCTGGGCTGGATCGTGGAACGGCACGGCGCGCTCTACGCCGCCGAGTACGGCTGGAACCAGGAGTTCGAGGGTCTGGTGGCCCGGATCGTCGCGGACTTCGCGGAGGACCACGACCCCTATCTGGAGCGGGTCTGGATCGCAGAGCTCGACGGGCGTCCGGTCGGCTCGGTGATGTGCGTACGGGAGGACGGCCAGAGCGGCACCGCGCGGCTGCGGCTGCTCCTGGTGGATCCCCGGGGCCGCGGCCACGGCATCGGCGCCCTGCTCGTGGACACCGTCGTCGGCTTCGCCCGTTCGGTCGGCTACCGCGAGCTGGTGCTGTGGACCAACGACGTGCTGGATTCCGCCCGTTCCCTCTACCAGCGCGCCGGGTTCACCCTGGTGGCCGAGCGCCCGCACCGCTCGTACGGCGTCACCCTCACCGGGCAGGACTGGCGACTGCCGCTTCAGGAGGGCTCCCCGCACTGACGGCCGCCGTACGGGCCGCCCCGCGCGCGGGGGCCAGCGAGGTGAGCCCCACCCCGCCCACGAGCAGCACCGCAGCCACCCAGCGCAGCCCCGAGATCCCCTCGCCGAGCACCAGCGCGGCGCAGGACATCCCGAACACCGGCACCAGCAGCGAGAACGGCGCGACCGACGAGGCCGGGTAGCGGCGCAGCAGGTAGCCCCAGGCGCCGAAGCCGAACACGGTCGACACCCAGGCGACGTAGCCGATGACGGCCACCCCGGACCAGTCCAGGGCGCGCAGCGCGGCCAGGTCCCGGTCGGGCCCCTCCAGCAGCAGCGAGAGCGCGAACAGCGGCAGTACCGGGACGGTGCACACCCAGACCATGAAGTTCAGCGCGTCGGGCGGGGCGGCCTTGCGGGTCAGCACGTTGGACACGCCCCAGCAGGCGGCGGCCGCGACGACCAGGGAGAAGCCGAGCACCGGCCCGGAAGTGCCCCCGTCCACGGCGGCGACGACGATCCCGGCGAGCGCGACGGCCATGCCGAACAGCCGCACCCGGCCGGGCCGCTCGCCCAGCGCCAGGGCGGCGAGGACGGCGGTGAAGACGGCCTGGATCTGCAGGACGAGGGAGGAGAGCCCGGCCGGCATCCCGGCGGCCATGCCGGTGAAGAGGAGGCCGAACTTGGCGATCCCGAGGGCCACTCCGACGCCGATGATCCACTTCCAGGCGACCTTGGGCCGTCCGATGAAGAAGACGGCGGGCAGCGCGGCGACGAGGAAGCGCAGGGCGGACAGCAGCAGCGGCGGGAAGTGGCCCAGGCCGATCTCGATGACGACGAAGTTGAAGCCCCAGACGGCGGCGAC
Source organism: Streptomyces sp. NPDC028314 (assembly GCF_055565795.1). Lineage (NCBI taxonomy): Bacteria > Bacillati > Actinomycetota > Actinomycetes > Kitasatosporales > Streptomycetaceae > Streptomyces > Streptomyces sp. NPDC028314. The sequence goes on along the minus strand of NZ_JBVHTP010000004.1, from coordinate 246,500 downwards.
GAGCACGGCGAGTGCGGTGTGTACGGGACGCATGGTCCGAGCATCGACCCCCGGACCATGTAGCACCAGCGCGAATCTCTTCCGTGATGGATAAAGCACTGCTTACGTGTCCCCGCCCGCCGGGGCTACCATGGCCGCATGCTCGATCTGGCCCGGCTGCGCGCCCTGCACGCCGTCTCCGTCCACGGCTCGGTCGCGGGCGCGGCGGCCGCACTCGGCTACACCCCCTCGGCCGTCTCCCAGCAGATCGCCAAGCTGGAGCGGGAGACCCGCACCACGCTGCTGGAGCGGCGCGGGCGCGGGGTCGCGCTCACCGAGGAGGCCCGGCACCTCGCGGACACCGCCCAGGAGTTGCTGACGATCGTGGAGCGTGCCGAGACCACGCTGGAGGAGCGCCGCGGCCGGCCGAGCGGGCTGCTGACGGTGGCCGCGTTCGCGTCGGCGGCGCGCGGGCTGCTGCCGGGGGTGCTGGCCGATCTGGCCGCCCGGCATCCGGCGCTGGACGTCCGCCTCACGGAGGTGGACCCGCACCTCTCGGTGGACCTGGTGGCCCGCGGCGTCACCGATCTGGCGGTGGCCCACGACTGGGACATCGCCCCGCTGCCGGCCCCCGAGGGCGTCGAGCAGGCGGTGATCGGGGACGACCGCTGCGACCTGGTGGTGCCGGCCGGGCACCCGTTCACCGCGCGGGCCGTGGTCCGGCGCTCCGATCTGGGCGGGCTGCGGTGGGTGTGCCAGCCGCCCGGGCGGGTCTGCCACGACTGGCTGGTGCGGACGATGCGCACGGCGGGGTTCGAGCCCGACATCGCGCACGTCGCCGAGGAGAACCACACGATCGTCGCGCTCGTCGCCGCCGGCCTCGGGGTGGCCGTGGTGCCGCGCCTGGGGACCGGGGCGCTGCCGCCGGGGGCGGTGGCCGTCCGGCTGGAACCGGGCCCGGTACGCAGGCTGTACGCCTTGTGGCGGACCGGCGCCGCCCGGCGGCCCGCGATCACCGAGGCGGTGCGCACCCTCCAGGAGCACTGGGACGGGGCCGGTGGCGGCTCCCTCGCCTGAGCCGGCGCCGGCGGCCGCTGCACCAGCACACCGGTGCACCGGCGGGAGTACCGGGAGTACCGCCCGGGGTGCAGCCCTTCCGGGGGACTCCGAGAGTGTCCGCGGCTCCCGGGGCGTAGCCCGGCAGTAGGGTCCGGCGGGTGCCGTACCAAGCCTCCCGCCGGTCCCTGCTCGCCGCTGCCGCCCTGGCCGCCGTCACGGCCGCCGGGGCCTGCTCGACCGCCTCGGGGGCCCACCGCGCCCCCGACGACCCGCGCGCCCCCGGGCAGGCCCCGGGAGGGCCGCTGGGGCGCTACCCCGACCGGGCCCGGCTGCGCGGGCTGGTGGCCGGGATGAGCCTCGCCGAGAAGGTCGGGCAGCTGCTGGTGTCCCGGGCCTACGGGCATTCCGCGACCGACCCCGACCCGGCGGACGCGGCGAAGAACCTGGAGCTGTTCGGGGTGCGCACCGCCGCCGAGCTGGTCTCCCGCTACCACCTCGGCGGGATCATCTACTTCGCCTGGGCCCACAACACCCGTACCCCGCAGCAGATCGCCGCCCTGTCCAACGGCCTCCAGCGGGCCGCCGCGGACAGCGGTCCGGGCATCCCGCTGCTGCTCTCCACCGACCAGGAGCACGGGGCCGTCGCCCGCATCGGCAGACCGGCGGCCCTGCTGCCGGGGGCGATGGCGCTCGGCGCGGGCGGTTCGCCCGCCGAGGCCCGCCGGGCCGCGCGGATCGCGGGTACCGAGCTGGCCGCCATGGGCATCCGGCAGGACTACGCGCCGGTGGCCGACGTGAACGTGAACCCGGCCAATCCGGTGATCGGCGTACGGTCCTTCGGCTCCGACCCGCGCGCGGTGGCGGGTCTGGCCGCCGCGCAGGTCCGCGGGTACCAGGCGGCCGGGGTGGCCGCCACGGCGAAGCACTTCCCGGGGCACGGGGACACCGAGACGGACAGCCACGTCGGGCTCCCGGTGATGCGGCACACCCGCGCCGTCTGGGAGAAGCTGGACGAGCCGCCGTTCCGGGCGGCGGTGGAGGCGGGGGTCGACGCCGTCATGACGGCCCACATCGTCTTTCCCGCGCTCGATCCCTCGGGCGATCCGGCCACCCTCTCGCGGCCGATCGTGACCGGCATCCTGCGCGAACGCCTCGGCTTCCAGGGGGTGGTGGTCACCGACGCCCTCGACATGGCCGGGGTCCGCCAGAAGTACGGGAACGACAGGGTCCCGGTGCTGGCGCTCAAGGCCGGCTGCGACCAACTGCTGAACCCGCCGGACCTGGGCCTCGCCCACCGCAGCGTGGTGGCGGCCGTCGAGTCGGGCGAACTGACGGAGGCCCGGATCGAGGAGTCGGTGCTGCGGATCCTGGAACTCAAGGCGCGCCGGGGCCTGTTCGACGATCCGTACACCACGCCCGCGGCGGTGGACGCCGCCGTCGGCTCGCCCGCGCACCTGGCCGCCGCCGACGACATCGCGGCGGGCACGACGACCCTGCTGGCCAACCCGGTGCGGCTGCTGCCGATCGATCCGGGGGCCGGACCACGGCTGCTGGTGACCGGGGCGGACCCGGACTCCCCCTCCGGTACCACGGGGCCCCCTACGGCCGTACTGGCGCGGGAGCTGACCGCCCTGGGCTGCCGGGCCACGGCGGTGCCGCCCGGCCGGGCCGTGCAGGCCGCGCCGGGCAACGCCGCGGTGCTCGTGTGCACGTACAACGTCCCGGAGGGCGAGAGCCCGCAGCGCACCCTGGTCGCCGGCCTGATCGCCACCGGGGTGCCGGTGGTCGTGGTGGCGATCCGCAACCCCTACGACCCGGCCCGGCTGCCGCGGTGCGCCGCCGAGGTGGCGACGTACTCCTGGACGGACGTGGAACTGCGGGCGGCGGCCCGGGTGATCACCGGCGGGCGGCGGCCCGAAGGCCGCCTCCCCGTCCCGGTGCCGGGCCGCTACCCGCTGGGCCACGGGCTGACGTACCCGTAGGTACGTCCTCCCGCGGCCCGCCCGGGCTACGGCCGCAGCTGCGGCTCGCGCTCCAGGTCCCGCTGGTCGAGCTGCGCGTCCGGCGAGGCCAGCGGCGCCGCCTTGGCGGAGTCGGCGAGCGCGGCGGCCGGGGCCACCCCGGCCCACTTGAGGATCCGAGCGGTCGCGAGGGCCTTCTCGCCCTCCTGGAGCTGCGCGACGTTGGCCCCGTGGTTGGCGCCCGGCGCGATCATCACGTAGCTGTCCTTCACCCCGTACCCGAGGTGGAAGGGCTCGGCGCCCCACGGGTCGTTCTGCCCGTACACGAACAGCATCTGGTTGGCGTTGTCGCGCACCCAGTTGTCCACGTCCGTCATGACCCCCGGCTGGAAGGTCATCGGGATCTCGCGGGGCACGAAGTTGCGCGGCGGCTGGTAGCCGTAGCGGCTCAGTCCCTTGAGGTGCGGCTGCTTGATGTCGGGAGAGCCGAGCTGGGTACCCGCCTGGTAGTAGTACGGCGTGTACGTCTGAAGTCCCTGGTCGGCGTAGGCCGAGAACCCGGAGATCGCGTCGACGGAGTCCCAGATCTCCTGGTCGGAGGCGGTCGCGGCGACCGGGATCGCCGGGCAGTCGGAGAGCAGGCTGTACTGCCAGAAGGCCCAGGCGTAGTCGAGCACGACGGCCTCGTAGGCCTTGTCGAGGTTGCCGACCGTGGTGAAGGTCCAGCCGTTCTCGGCGGCGGCGGCCTGGTACTTGGCCTCCAGCGGCGCGCGGCGGACCAGCGCCTCGCGCTGCACCGCGTTCACCTTGTCGCGGCACTCCTTGGTGCCGACCTTCGCGAAGAACCGGTCGTAGGCCGAGTCCTCCTTGTTGTTGACGTCGTTCGGGGCGACGTACGCGACGACCCCGTCCATGTCGCGCGAGTAGAAGCGCTCGTAGTAGGTCGCCGTCATGCCGCCCTTGCTGCCGCCCGTGGCGATCCAGTTCTTGCTGTAGATCTTCTTGAGGGCGGTGAAGACGCGGTGCTGGTCGCTGGCGGCCTGCCAGATGTCCAGGTTGCCCCAGTTGGCCGGGTCGGGCCGGGAGGGCGTGAAGAATCGATACTCCAGGGACACCTGGTTGCCGTCGACGATGGTCGTCGGCTCACTGCGCCGCGGGCTGGTGTTGACGTTGTAGCCGGAGGTGTAGAAGACCGTGGGCCGGGAGGTGTCCTTGTGCAGCAGGGTCAGGCGCTGCTTGAAGGTGCCCTTCGTGGGCTGCCGGTGATCGACCGGCTGCTCGTAGTTGAGCACGAAGAACCGGTACCCCGGGTACGGCTTCTCCTCGATCAGGCTCATCCCGGGAATGCCGAGGATCTGGTCCTTGATGTCCGTGGCGGCGGTCGGCCCCGCGGCGGTGGCCGCTTGTGCCGTGGCGCCGGCCGCGCCCATGGTGCCGATGAGCACCACGAGCGACAGCAGCCATCCGAGCGTCTTGCGCATTCACCCTCCCCTTGAGTTCACTTCGGTCGCCGTGAACCTAGCGGGGTCAACACGCCGCTGAACAGACCTGGTTGGGACCGCGGCACGCTCCGAACGGATCAAGCCACGGTCAGCACAGGATCCAGCCGGAATCGGCCGATCCGGCCGCCACGTTCCCCTTTACATACACGCAGCGGTTGATCGCGCCGACGGTGACGGGGCCCGCGTACCGGGTGAATTGACCCGCGTCGCGGACGGGGACACCGCCACGCGGCTGAATGCTCACCGCCATCCGGCGGCGCTCGCCCGGGTTCAGGGCGACCGTCGTCGCGCAGGCCTGCGTGCGGCTCTTGTAGACGCGCACCTCGCCCGACGCGAGCGGCAGCGTCTTGACCAGCCGGCCCCCGCACCCTCCGGTCGCGGCCTGCGCGGGCGGCGCGGCGAACAGCCCGCCGACCCCCAGCCACAGCGCCGCCCCGAACACCCCGAGGCTCACGGTCCGCCCCCGGCCGCGCCCCCTCGACCCCTGCAACACCCTGGCCCCCGATCGGTCGTACGTCATACGCACGCGCGTACGTACGACGCGCGGACCCCCCGGATGGTTGCACCGGGCAAGTTCATCCGGGGGGGGTCCGGTCCAGCGGTCGAGCGGGGGTGGAGAAGGGCTCCGGTCGGGAACGGGCGGGGCGCGCGGTCAGGCCGCGGCCCGTTCGTCCTCCCCCGCGAAGGTGCGCCACAGCTCGGCGTACCGGCCGCCTCGCGCCAGGAGTTCGGCGTGGGTGCCGTCCTCCACGACCCGGCCGCGGTCCATGACCACCACCCGGTCGGCGCGGGCGGCGGTGGTCAGCCGGTGGGCCACGACCAGGGTGGTGCGCTTCCCGGCGAGCCGTTCGGTGGCCAGGTTGACCTGGGCCTCGGTGGCCAGGTCGAGGGCGGCGGTGGCCTCGTCGAGCAGCAGCACGTCCGGGTCGACGAGCTCGGCGCGGGCCAGCGCGATCAGCTGGCGCTGGCCGGCCGAGAGGTTGCGGCCGCGCTCGGCGACCGTGTGCAGGTAGCCGCCGTCGAGGGTGGCGATCATGTCGTGGGCGCCGACCGCGCGGGCGGCCGCCTCCACCTCGGCGTCGCTCGCCTCGGGCTGCCCGTAGGCGATGGCGTCGCGGACCGTCCCCGGGAAGAGGTACGACTCCTGGGGGACGACCCCCAGCCGGTGGCGGTACCCCGTCAGATCGAGCTCCCGCAGGTCGGCTCCGTCGGCGGTGACCCGGCCGGAGGTCGGATCGTAGAACCGGGCCACGAGCTTGACCAGCGTGGACTTGCCCGCCCCGGTCTCGCCGACGAACGCGACGGTCTGCCCGGCGGGTATCCGCAGGCTGATCCCGGCCAGCGCGTCGCCCTTCTCGCCCCGCTCCTGCGCGGTGCCGTAGCCGAAGTGGACGCCCTCGAAGGCGACCTCGCCGCGCAGCCGCCCCACCTCGCGCGGCTGAGCGGGGCGCGGGGTGGTGGTGGGCTCGCGCAGCAGGTCCTGGATCCGGCCGAGGGAGACGGTGGCCTGCTGGTAGCCGTCGAAGACCTGGGAGAGCTGCTGGACGGGGGCGAAGAACAGGTCGATGTAGAGCAGGTACGCCACCAGCGCACCGGTGGTGAGGGTCGCCGCCTCCACCCGGCCCGCGCCGACGATCAGCACGGCCGCCGCCGCGCCCGAGGAGAGCAGCTGCACGAACGGGAAGTAGACGGATATCAGCCACTGCCCGCGGACCCGGGCCTGGCGGTACGAGTCGCTGCGCTCCGCGAACCGGGCCGCGCCGTCGCGCTCGCGGCCGAAGGCCTGGACGATGCGCAGCCCGGCCACGGACTCCTGGAGGTCGGCGTTGACGGTGCTGACCCGGTCGCGGGCGAGCTCGTACGCGGCGACCGACTTGCGGCGGAAGATCACCGTGCCCACGACCAGCAGGGGCAGGGTGGCGAAGACGATCAGCGCGAGCTCGACGTCGAGGACGAGCAGGGCGACCAGGATCCCGAAGAAGGTGAAGACGGAGACGACGGCGGTGACGAGCCCGGTCTGGAGGAAGCTGGAGAGGGCGTCCACGTCGGTGGTCATCCGGGTCATGATCTTGCCGGTCAGCTCGCGCTCGTAGTAGTCGAGGCCGAGGCGCTGGAGCTGGGCGAAGATCTTGACGCGCAGGGCGTACAGCACCCGCTCGCCGGTCCGTCCGGTCATCCGGGTCTCGGCGAACTGCGCGGCCCACTGCCCGATGACGACGACGAGGGCGAGCACCGATGCGGCCCACACCGCGCCCAGCGCGGCCTGTTCGACACCCTTGTCGATGCCGTGCCGGATGAGGATCGGCAGCAGCAGCCCGGAGCCCGCGTCGACGGCGACCAGGCCGAGGCTGACGGCGAGCGGCGCCCAGAAGCCGCGGAGCAGCCGGCGCAGGCCGTAGCTCTCCTCGGCGGATGCGGCCCGGGTCTCGTCCACCTCGGGCAGGTCGTCGGCGGGCGGCAGCGCGGCCACCTGCGCGAGCAGCTCGGGGGTGGCGGGCGTCCCGGCGACGGCCCCGGCCATGGAATGCGCGGCTCCGGGGGCGCGGTCGCCGACGGCGGCGGGGCCGGCGGCCTTGGTGTCCTCCCGGCGCTGCCACAGCTCGGGCGTGATCCCGCCGGCGACGCGGCGCTTGGCGTTGACGGGCTCGCAGTCGATCTCGGCTTCGAGCTCGATGTCCCGCTCGATGTCCCGCTCGAACTCGGCCATGGCGGGCGCGTCGGGGGTGCGCGGCGAGCCGGCCGCCAGCGCGTCCGGGTCGGTCAGCAGCCTGCGGTAGAGCGGGGAGCGGCGTTCCAGCTCCTCGTGCGTGCCGATGTCGGAGAGCCGCCCGTGGTCGAGTACGGCGATCCGGTCGGCCAGCGCCAGCGTGGAGCGGCGGTGTGCGATGAGCAGGGTGGTCCGGCCGGCCATGACGGTGCGCAGCGCCTCGTGGATCTCGTGCTCGACCCGGGCGTCGACGGCGGAGGTGGCGTCGTCGAGGAGCAGCAGCCGGGGGTCGGTGAGGATGGCGCGGGCGAGCGCGATGCGCTGGCGCTGGCCGCCGGAGAGGGTCAGGCCCTGTTCGCCGACCTTGGTGTCGTACCCGGCGGGGAGGTCCTGGATGAACCCTTCGGCCTGGGCGGCGCGGGCGGCGGCCTCGATCTGCTCGTCGGTGGCCCCGGGGTGCCCGTAGGCGATGTTGGCGCGGATGGTGTCGGAGAAGAGGAACGAGTCCTCCGGCACGAGGCCGATGGCGCCGCGCAGCGAGGCGTACGTCAGCTCGCGGATGTCGTGCCCGCCGACGCGGACGGCGCCGCGGTCGGCGTCGTAGAAACGGGGCAGCAGCAGCGAGACGGTGGACTTCCCGCTTCCGGAGGCGCCGACCAGGGCGACGGTCTCGCCCTCCGCGATGCGCAGCGAGAACCCGTCGAGCACGGGCCGCTCGGGGTCGTACCCGAAGCGGACGTCCTCGAACTCCACGGTGGCGGGCGCGTCGGCGGGGAGCTCGTGCCCGCCCTCCTTGATGACGGGCTCGGTGTCGATGAGCTCGAAGACCCGCTCGACGCCGGCGCGGGCCTGCTGGCCGACGGTCAGCACCATGGCGAGCATGCGGACCGGGCCGACGAGCTGGGCGAGGTAGGTGGAGAAGGCGACGAAGGTGCCGAGGGTCACCTGCCCCCTGGTGGCCATCCAGCCGCCGAGGGCCAGCATGGCGACCTGCCCGAGGGCGGGTACGGCCTGGAGGGCCGGGGTGTAGCGCGAGTTGAGCCGGATGGCGCGCATCCGTCCGCCGAAGAGCCGGCGGCCGGCCTCGCGGAGCTTGCCGGTCTCCTGCTCCTCCTGGCCGAAGCCCTTGACGACGCGTACGCCGGTCACGGCCCCGTCGACGACGGTGGCGACGGCGGCCGCCTGGGCCTGGGCGTACCAGGTGGCGGGGAAGAGCTTCTTGCGGCTGCGCTTGGCGATGAACCACAGCGCCGGGGCCATGAGCAGCGCGACCAGGGTCAGCAGCGGCGACAGCCACAGCATGATCCCCAGGGATATCCCGAAGAGCAGGAAGTTCCCGATGGTCATGGGCAGCATGAACAGCAGGCCCTGGATGAGCTGGAGGTCACTGGTGGCCCGGCCGACGACCTGACCGGTGGACAGCTCGTCCTGCCGGCGCCCGTCGAGGCGGGCTATGGAGTCGTACATGTCGGTGCGCAGGTCGTGCTGCACGTCGAGCGCGAGCCGGCCGCCGTAGTACCTGCGTATGTAGGTCAGCACGTACACGAGCAGGGCCGCGCCTATGAGCATCCCGGCCCAGGGACCCATGGGCTTGGTCTTGTCCCCGATGACGTCGTCGAGGATGACCCGGGTGACCAGCGGCACGAGTGCCATGACGGCCATCCCGGCCAGTGAGGACCCGAGCGCGAGCAGCACATTGAGCTTGTACCGCCAGGTGTAGGCGGCCAGCCTCCTGCCCCAGCCCTGTTTCCCGCCTGTCGCCGTCTCTGCCGCCGCCACGTGGTGCCTCCCCGTCGGTCCTGTCCTGCCGCCTCCCCCAACGCGCCGACCGGCGGATTTCATCCCGCTGCAACAATCGCACTGCCGTACGGGGACGGCGCGCGAGCTTCACCCGAGCGGGTGTCCGGCGCCGCTCCAGGGGGCCTCGAACTCGTACTCCAGTACGTACGCGGAGGCGTCGAGCACCATCTCGTTGACCTCGACCACGCGCCCGTCGGCGGCGAGGGCCGTACGGCAGACCAGGACGACCGGCGTCCCGGCGGCCAGCCCGAGCCGGTCGGCCTCCTCCGGCGCGGGCATCCGCGACCGGAATATTGCGGCGAACCCCCGCGGCCCGCTTCACTGGGCTGGACGAAGGTATCTAGATAAGTGAGGCGCCATGGCAACGCGTACCCGTCCCGCTCGCGCGCGGTGAAGGCTCGCCCGGGACCGGAAGGTCGCTCGGGGGCTCTGAGACCTCCACGGTGGTCTTCACGGCACGGGACCACGAGGCCGCCTGAGCAGCCGTCGGGTCAGAGGTGGGTCGGGGCGAACATCTTGAGGGTGGCCGGGAGGACCAGGAGCGAGGGGCCCGGGGTGGCCAGGGACTTGGCGAGGTCCTCGCGGAGGGTGTCCGGGGTGGTGGTCGCCGCCGGGATGCCGAAGGAGGCGGCCAGGGCCACGAAGTCGGGGCCCGGGAGGTCCGTACCCGTCGAGCAGCCGTACTCGCGCAGGATGCCGTAGCCGGCGTCGTCCACGATCAGCCAGGTCACGTCCAGGTCGTGCTGCTTGGCGGTGGCCAGTTCCGCGATCGAGTACATCGCGCCGCCGTCGCCCGAGACGGCCAGCACCGGGGTGCCCGGTTCCGCGACGCACGCACCGAGGGCCGCCGGGAAGGCGTAGCCGAGACCGCCCGCGCCCTGGGCCGAGTGCATGGTGTTGGGGTGCTTCGGGTCGAAGGCCGACCACGCCCAGTAGGACAGGATCGTCATGTCCCAGAACGACGGCGAGCGGGCGGGCAGGGCCGCGCGGACCGAGGCCAGCAGCTGCTGCTCCAGGGCGACGTCCTGCGAGGAGAGCCGGGCCGCGACCGCGTCGAGGAGCGCACGGACGCGCTCGGGCGCCGTCGGGTCCTGGCGCTCGGACACCGTCTCCAGCAGGGCCTGGAGGGCGAGGCGGGCGTCCGCGTGGATGCCGAGGCCCGCGTGGTTGGACTCCAGCTTCCCGAGGTCGGCCTCGATCTGGACCACCCGGCCCTCGGGGAAGAACGTGTGGTAGTTCGAGGAGAGTTCCCCGAGGCCGGAGCCGACGACCAGGACGACGTCCGCGTCCTCCAGGAAGTCCGTCATGTGACGGTCCTCCAGCCAGGACTGGAGGGACAGCGGGTGCGTCCAGGGAAAGGCGCCCTTGCCGCCGAAGGTGGTGACGACGGGGGCGTTGAGGCGTTCCGCGAGCCGCCTGAGCTTGCCCGCCGCGTCCGCGCGTACGACACCTCCGCCCGCGATGATCACGGGCCGGGCGGCGTTCTCCAGCCAGTGCGCGGCCAGCGCAGTGAGCTCGGGGCGCGGGGCGAGCTCGTGCGGGGTCGCGTCCACGCCGGTGACCTGCGGGACCAGGGTCTCGGCCCGCAGGACGTCCTCGGGGATCTCCACCCAGACCGGGCCGTGCGGAGCGGTGAGCGCCGATTCCCAGGCCTGCGCGATGACCGACGGGATCTGGGACGGGGTGCGGGCCTCGTGGACGGACTTGACCACGTCCCGGAAGGAGGCGGACTGCTCGCGCAGCTCGTGCAGATGACCCCGGCGGCCGCCGCCCAGGCCCGCCACCGGCACCTGGGAGGAGATCGCCAGCACCGGCGCGGACGCGGCCGCCGCCTCCGCCAGGGCGGGGAGCGCCATCAGCGCGCCCGGACCGGTGGAGAGGAGCAGCGGGACGGCCTCGCCCGTGACGCGGCCGTACGCGTCGGCGGCGAAGCCGGCGTTGTTCTCCGTACGGAGGCCGATCAGCCGCAGGTCGGAGCGGCCCACCGCGTCGAAGACGCCGAGCGCGTGCTGGCCGGGCAGCCCGAACACGGTGGTGGCGCCCAGCGAACGCAGCGTCTCCACGACCAGGTCCCCGCCCGTCCGCCCCGGCGGCGGCGCGAGCGCGGCCGCCGTCTGGGCTTCGGTCGGACGGAGTACCAGGTCGTGGTCGTGCGTCACGGTGCTTACTTGCCCTTCGCCTGCGCGATCTGACGGCTCATGATCGTGGTCAGCTCGTACGCGGTGTGCGAGGCCGCGACCGAGGTGATCTCGGCGTGATCGTACGCCGGGGCGACCTCGACCACGTCGGCGGAGACGAGGTTGCAGGAGGACAGGCCCCGGACGATCTCCAGGAGCTCGCGGGAGGTCATGCCGCCCGCCTCGGGGGTGCCGGTGCCGGGCGCGTGCGCCGGGTCGAGCACGTCGATGTCGATCGAGATGTACAGCGGACGGTCGCCGATGCGCTGGCGCAGCTGGTCCGCGACCTCGTCGGCGCCGCGGCGGTAGACGTCGGCCGAGGTGACGATGCCGAAGCCCATCTTGGCGTCGTCGTCCAGGTCCTGCTTGCCGTACAGCGGGCCGCGCGTACCGACGTGCGAGAGCGCCTCGGTGTCGAGGATGCCCTCCTCGACGGCGCGGCGGAACGGGGTGCCGTGGGTGTACTCGGCACCGAAGTAGGTGTCCCAGGTGTCCAGGTGCGCGTCGAAGTGCAGCAGCGCGACCGGGCCGTGCTTCTTGGCGACCGAGCGCAGCAGCGGGAGCGCGATGGTGTGGTCGCCGCCGAGGGTCATCAGGCGGGAGCCGGCGCCGAGGAGCTCGTCGGCGGCGGCCTCGACCGTCTCGACGGCCTCGTTGATGTTGAAGGGGTTCACCGCGATGTCACCGGCGTCGGCGACCTGGGCGAGCGCGAAGGGGGAGGCGTCCTGCGCCGGGTTGTACGGGCGCAGCAGGCGCGAGGCCTCGCGGATGGCGTTGCCGCCGAAGCGGGCGCCGGGGCGGTAGGAGACGCCGGAGTCGAAGGGCACGCCGACGACGGCCACGTCGGCGGAGCCGACCTCGTCGAGGCGGGGCAGCCGGGCGAAGGTCGCCGGGCCCGCGTAGCGCGGGATGCGGGAGGAGTCGACGGGTCCGCGCGGCTGCGTGCTCATGAGGGGGCCTTCCGGAGGGGGGTGTGCGGTCCTTCGAGCGTAGACGGACACCCGGGGGTCGCGCAGTGTACGTTTCATCCACCCCGCTCTCTCGATGTGTACGGAGTATCCATGCCGCGCGTACCCCAGGAGCAGCAGCCGCCCACCCCCGGCGTCGACCTGGCGGCCCTGCTCGCCGACCGGGAGCTGGGCCTGCGCGCGCTCGTCCCCGGGGGCGAGGGGGTGGCCGTGCACGCCGTGCACGCCTCCGAGATGGCCGACCCGTCGCCGTACCTGCTCGGTGGCGAGCTGCTGCTCACCGCGGGCGGGCAGCTGGGGGCGGACGCCGACGGGTACGTGGCGCGGCTCGTCGAGGCGGGCGCGGCCGCGCTCGGGTTCGGCGTGGCGCCGGTGTACGAGGAGGTGCCGCCGGAGCTGGCCGCCGCCTGTGCGCGGCACGGGCTGCCGCTGCTGGAGGTGCCGCAGCGCACCCCCTTCACCGCGGTGGCCCGTACGGTCTGGCGGCTGATGGCCGAGGCCCGGACCCGCGAGCTGCGCCGGGTCACAGAGGCGCAGCAGTCCCTGGCCGCGGCCGCCGCCCGGCCGGACCCGGCCGCGGCGGTACTCGCCCGCCTGGCGGCGAGCCTGGCCGGCTGGGCGGCCCTGCTGGCCCCGGGCGGCCCGGATCCGTCCGGGCGGGGTGTGATCCGGGAGGCCGGGGCCGCGCCCGGCGAGGGGGCGCTCGATGCCGTGGAGGTGCTCGCGCGGCGGGTGGCGGCCGGGGCGGCGGCCACCGCCACCGACTCGCTCGGCGGGACCCACCTCGCCGTCCACGCCGTCGGCGGCGGCCGGGTGCTGGCCCTCGCCACCCCGGGCCGGGCGCCGGGGGACCACGCCATCGCCTCCATCGCCGCGGTCCTGCTGAGCCTGCTCACCGCCGAACGGCCCGCCGGGAGCGAGGCCGCGGCGCTGGCCCGGCTGCTGCTGGGCGGTTCCCCGGCCGAGGCGCTGGGGCCGGGGCCCTGGTACGCCGTCCACGCCCGGGGCACCGCCGACCCGCAGGCCCTCGCGGCAGCGCTGGGCACCGTACTGCTGGACGCCCGCGGGTCCGAGGTACGTCTCCTCGCGGACCGGGAGCCCGGTCCGCAGCCCGGGTGGCGCCTCGGGGTGAGCGCCCCGGCCCGGCCCGAGGAACTCCGCGCCGCCGAGGCGCAGGCCCGCCGCGCCCTCCAGCGCGCCGAGGCGGCCCGCACCCCGCTGGCCCGGCACACCCCGGGCGGCCTGGCCGGCCTGCTCGACCCCGCCGAGGCCCGCGCGCACGCCGAGGCCCTGCTCGGCCCGCTGACCCCGGCCCACCGGGAGACCCTGCGCGTCTGGCTGGGGCACCACGGCAGCTGGGACCGGACGGCCGCCGCCCTCGGGGTCCACCGCAACACCGTCCGCCAGCGGGTCGCCCGCTGCGCCGCCCTGCTGGAGCGGGACCTGGACGACCCGGACACCCGGATGGAGCTGTGGTTCGCGCTGGCCCGGGACACCGGGGCCTGACCGGGCCGGTCCCGGGTCGGCTGCGCCGTACGGATGGACTCGGGCGGCGCGGCGGCGGGTGGGGGGCCTCGGGGCGCGAAGCGGCCTACTTTCTCAGTGCCCCCACCCCACCACGAAAGGCCTGCTCGTGCGTTCGATCCGTTGCGCCCTGACCGCCCTCGCCGCCGGCACCATGATCCTGGCCGGTGCGTCCGCCGCGGCCGCCGACGACACCTTCACCGTGTACGCGCCGATCAGCAACACGTACTCGATCGTCTTCGGCGACCTGAGCCAGGTGGCGGGCGACGACGTGTTCAACGCCGGCCGCGACAACACGGTCGGCTCCCACAACGGCGCGGCGCCGGCCGGCGACATCGGCATGGCGTCCATGCCCGGCACCCAGATCATGAGCAACGACGCCCTCACGCAGCGCGCCGCCGGCCAGTGGGCCGGCACGGTCCTCGGCAAGTAGGACCCGCGGCGCGGGGTGCCGCCGGCGGCCCGAACCGGCGGCGGCACCCGCCGCACACCCCCCGACTCTGGACAGCTCGCCCAACCCACCGGTAACTTAATAGTCTGAGCAAGCGCTTAGACACGGCGCGACAGCGCGACGGGCGACAGGATCGAGGAGGCGGCTGTGCGCCGTACCGTTTTCAACGAGGACCACGAGGCGTTCCGCGAGACCATCCGCGCCTTCATCGAGGCCGAGGTCGTCCCGGTCTACGACGAATGGTTCGCCGCCGGCCAGGCGCCGCGCGACTTCTACTACAAGCTCGGTGAGCTGGGCGTCTTCGGCATCAACGTCCCCGAGGAGTTCGGCGGCGCGGGCCTGGACACGCACAAGTTCGAGGCCGTCCTGTACGAGGAGACCTCGCGCGCGGGCGTCAACTTCGGCGGCTCCGGCGTGCACGTGCTGCTCGCCCTGCCCTACATCAAGATGCTGGCCGGCGACGAGCAGAAGAAGCGCTACCTGCCGAAGTTCGTCTCCGGCGAGGAGATGTGGGCGCTGGCGATGACCGAGCCGGGCACCGGCTCCGACGTCGCGGGCATGAAGACCACCGCCAAGCTCTCCGAGGACGGCTCGCACTACGTCCTCAACGGCTCCAAGACCTTCATCACCGGTGGCGTCCACGCCGACCGCGTGATCGTCTGCGCCCGCACCTCCGCCCCGCGCGAGGACGACCGCCGCTTCGGCATCTCCCTCTTCGCCGTGGACACCAAGTCCGAGGGCTACTCGATCGGCCGCAAGCTCGACAAGCTGGGCCTGCGCACCTCCGACACCGCCGAGCTGGCGTTCGTCGACGTCAAGGTCCCGGTCGAGGACCTGCTGGGCGAGGAGAACAAGGGCTTCTACTACCTCGGCGCCAACCTGCCCTCCGAGCGCTGGGGCATCGCCTTCGGCGCGTACGCGCAGGCCAAGGCCGCCATCCGGTTCGCCCAGCAGTACGTGACCGAGCGCACCGTCTTCGGCAAGCCGGTCGCGCACTTCCAGAACACCAAGTTCGAGCTGGCCGCCTGCCAGGCCGAGGTGGACGCCGCCGAGGCCGTCGCCGACCGCGCCCTGGAGGCCCTCGACGCCGGTGAGCTGACCGCCGCCGAGGCCGCGTCCGCGAAGCTGTTCTGCACCGAGGTCGCGCACCGCGTCATCGACAAGTGCCTCCAGCTGCACGGCGGCTACGGCTACATGAACGAGTACCCGATCGCCCGCCTGTACGCCGACAACCGCGTGAACCGCATCTACGGCGGCACCAGCGAGGTCATGAAGTCCATCATCGCCAAGTCGATGGGCCTGTAACCACCAGAGGGAACCGGGACGGCCGCGCACCGACCATGAACGAGGCACTGACGACGCTCCTCGATCTGCTCGACCTGGAGCAGATCGAGGAGAACATCTTCCGCGGTACCAGCCGTTCGGCGCTGGTACCGCGGGTGTTCGGCGGTCAGGTCGCGGCCCAGGCCCTGGTCGCGGCCGGCCGGACCGTGCCCGATGACCGCACGGCGCACTCGCTGCACTCGTACTTCCTGCGCGCGGGCGACCCCGGCGCGCCCATCGTGTACTCGGTGGACCGGATCCGCGACGGGCGCTCCTTCACCACGCGCCGGGTCGTCGCGGTCCAGCACGGCCAGCCGATCTTCCACCTCTCCGCGTCCTTCCAGACGTACGAGGAAGGCCTCGACCACCAGGCCGCCATGCCCTCCGCCCCGGACCCGGAGACCCTGCCGACGGCCGCCGAGTCCCTGCCCGCGTACCGGGAGATCTTCCGCGACCCGGGCACGGTGGAGCGGCTGATCGAGGCGCGCGGGGCGGTGGACCTGCGGTACGCGACGGTCCCGCCGTGGGGCAGCGTCGGGGAACCGGTCGAACCGCGCTCGCAGGTGTGGTTCCGTACCGCCGGCAAGCTCGACAGCGACGACCCGCTGCTGCACACCTGCCTGGCCACCTACGTCTCGGACATGACCCTGCTCGACTCGGTGCTGCTCGCGCACGGCCGGGGCGGCTGGGCGGTCGGGGACGTGGTGGGAGCCTCCCTGGACCACGCCATGTGGTTCCACCGGCCGTTCCGCGCCGACGAGTGGCTGCTGTACGACCAGGAATCCCCCTCGGCGGCCGCCGGCCGGGGGCTGGGGCAGGCCCGCATCTGGACCCAGGACGGTCGGCTGGCCGTCACCGTCATCCAGGAGGGCGTCGTCCGCGTACCGCGCGCCTGAGCGGCCCGCGGCGCGGGGGCGGGTGTCACTGACCCCGCGGCCCGAAAACCGGACATACCGTCGCAGCATGTCCGAAGAATCCGAGAGCGTCGGTACGGTCGTCGTCGCCGTGGTCACCAACCTCGGCATCGCCGCCGCGAAGGCGGTCGGCGGGGTGGTCAGCGGGTCCAGCGCGATGCTCTCCGAGGCCGCGCACTCCGTCGCCGACACCGTCACCGAGGTCCTGCTGCCGACCTCCCTCAAGCGCAGCGCCCGGCCGGCCGACGAGGCGCATCCGCTGGGCTACGGGCCCGAGCGGTACATCTGGGCGCTCCTCGCCTCCGTCGCCACCTTCGTCGGCGGCGCGGTCTTCGCCGTCTACGACGGGATCCACTCGGGCTCGCGGCGGGCGGGCTGCTGGGGGCGCAGCTGACGGGGTCCGGGGTGTACGACGGGGTGGCGTCGCTGCTGATCGGGCTGCTGCTGGTGTGGGTGGCCTGGGAGCTGGGGCGCTCGAACGCCCAGTACCTGATCGGGCGTCCGCTGCCGGCCGCGACGCGGGCGCAGGTGCGCGAGGAACTGCCGTCGGTGCTCCACATCGAGGGGGTGCTGGAGCTGACCACCCTGGTGCAGGGGCCCGACGAGGTCCTGATCGCGGCGAAGGTGGACTTCCACGACCTGGCCTCGGCCCGGCAGGTGGAGACCGCGTGCGAGCTGGCCGAGGCGCAGCTGCGCGAGCGCTTCCCGGCGGTCCGGCGCGTGTACCTGGACCCGACCCCGACGCCGCCGACCCCGCCGCCGCTTTGACGGCGCTCCCTAGGCCTTGAGCTTGGCCCAGACCCTCTCCAGGGCCGCGATGTCGGCGTCGTCGAGCCGGTCGTCGAAGGCCTCGGCGAGGGCCTCGCGGCGGGTGGCGTCGGCCTCCCGGAAGGTGCGGCGGCCCGCCGGGGTGAGGGCGATCCGGACGGAGCGGGCGTCCGTCGGGGAGGGTATGCGCTCGACGAGGCCGCGGGCCTGGAGGGAGTCGGCGACGCGGGAGACCTGGCTGCGGCTGAGCAGGGTCCTGGCCCCCAGCTCGGAGGCGGCGACCGGCTCCTGCTGCCCGTGGAGCCAGAGCATGACCTCGAACCAGGACAGCGGAAGGTCGTGGCGGCGCGCGAGGGCCTGGTCGACCCGGGCGCTGAGGGTGGTCCCGGCCCAGACGAGGCCGTAGAACGCGTGGTCGCGAGGGGTCATCTCGCCCAGGGTGAGGTCGTTGTGCGCCATGCCCGCAGGGTACCCCGTTGCGTGCACACGCACACAAAGCTAATGTGTGTGTGCACGCACAAATAATCACCTCACGGGAGCCCTCATGACCACCCCCGCCACCAGGACCGTCCTCATCACCGGAACCTCCACCGGCATCGGCCTCGCCGCGGCCGTAGCCGCCGCCCGGGCGGGCTGGCACGCCGTCGCCACCATGCGGGACACCGGCCGCGCCGACGCCCTGCGCGAGGCCGCCGCCGAAGCGGGCGTGTCCGACCTCGTCCAGGTCAAGCGGCTGGACGTGACGGACGCCGGCTCCGTGGCCGACTGCGTGGCGGAGGTCGTCGCCGAGCACGGGCGCCTCGACGCGGTGGTGAACAACGCGGGCGCCGGGTCCGTCGGCACCGTGGAGCAGCAGGGCATGGAGCCGGTCCGGACCGCCATGGAGGTCAACTACTTCGGCGTCGTCGAGCTCACCCGGGCCGCCCTGCCCCACCTGCGCGCCTCGGGCGGCCGGGTCATCACGGTGACGAGCGTCGGCGGTGTGGTCGGCCAGCCGTTCAACGAGGCCTACTGCGCGGCCAAGTTCGCCGTCGAGGGCTTCATGGAGTCGCTCGCGCCGGTCGCCGCGACCACCGGCGTCCAGGTGGCCGTCGTCGAACCGGGCGCCGTGGCCAGCGAGTTCGTGACCAGCCTGCGGCTCGACATCCCGACCATGCTCACCGAGGCCGGACCGTACGCCCCGGCGCTGAAGGCGTACATCGAACACGCCACGCAGTCCTTCACCGGCGCCCAGACCCCCGCCGAGGCGGCGGCCCCCGTCATCGCGGCGCTGACCGCCGAGCGGATGCCGTTCCGGGTGCAGACCTCGGACTGGGCGCGGGAGTTCGTCGGCTCCAAGCTGGCCGACCTCGACGGCTCGGCCGTACAGGAGTTCACGACCGGCTGGGTGCGGTAGGCCCGCGGGACTCCCCCGGGTCAGCGCAGGCCGGCGGCGTCCAGCAGGTACGCCACCATCGGGTCGTAGTACCGCGGGTCGCGGACGTGGTCGTCCAGCGGGATCGCCACCTGGAGGGTGCCCTCCGCCTCGGCGAGGAACAGCGCCGGGTCGTTGCAGTCCGCGTAGCCGACGGCGTCCAGGCCCCGCTGGGCCGCACAGCCCGCCCAGCCGTGGTCGGCCAGGACCAGGTCCGGCTGCGGCCGGTTCCCGGCCGCGAGGCCGTCCAGGATCGCGGCCATCGGCTCCGGCGAGTGGGTGTGCCAGAGGGTGGCACCCCGCTCCAGCACGGCGACGTCCCCGAACTGCCACACCGAGCCCTCGTCCGCGACCAGCCCCTGCGGGATGACCACGATCTCGCAGCCGGCCGCCCGCAGCGCCTCGCCGGTCGCCCGGTGGACGTCCAGCAGGCCGCCCGGGTGCCCGGTGGCCAGCAGCACGCTCTGCCGGTCCAGCACCGCCTTGCGCAGCCGGGCGGCGAGCCGGTCCAGGCCGGCCACGGTCAGCTCCGGGTCGATGGTGTCCTGGCCGAAGCGGTAGGCGGCGTCGTCCACGACCCCGCAGCGCTCGGCCATCACGGCGAGCACGTCCTGCTCGTCCGTCCAGCGGTCGCCGAGCTCCAGGCCCAGCCAGTAGTGCCGGTCCCCGTTGGCGAGCTTGCGGTAGTGGGACAGGTTGTTCTCGCGCGGGGTCGCGACGTCCCCCGCGATGCGCGTGCGGACCAGGTGGTCGATGAGTTCGGCGCGGCTCGGGGTTCCAACGGACTGGGCAGGCGTCTCTATCGGCTTCGGCATGGCGACCATTGTGCCGTCGCGCGCGTTCCGACGCCGGAACCATTTCGACCCGCGGACACCCGGCGTCACCCCGACAGCGCCCCGAACGCCCCGTCCGCCAGGCGGCGCAGCAGGGACTCGGTCGCCTCGCGGCCCGGCGCCGCCAGGTGCGGCGTGGAGTTCAGCAGGCCGAACACCGCGTGCACGCAGACCCGTACCTCCGCCTCCCCCACCCCCGGGTGCAGCTGGCGCACGACCTCCACCCACAGTTCGACGTACTGGCGCTGGAGCTGCCGGACGAGCTTGCGGTCGGCGTCCCGCAGCCGGTCCAGCTCCCGGTCGTGCAGGGTGATCAGCGCCCGGTCGTCGAGGGCGAAGTCGATGTGACCCTCGACGAGGGAGGCGAGCACCGCGGCCGGGTCGCCGCCGGCCTCCTCGGCCCGGCGGCGGCCGCCGGTCAGCAGCCGCTCGCTGATCCCCACCAGCAGCTCGGCGAGCATGGCGTCCTTGCCCGCGAAATGGCGGTACAGGCCGGGGCCGCTGATGCCCACCGCGGCCCCTATCTCGTCCACGCCGACGCCGTGGAAGCCGCGCTCGGCGAAAAGACGAGCGGCCTCACTGAGGATCTGCTCGCGACGGGTCGGGGCGGCCGCTCTGGTGCTCATGGGAATCCATTCTAGACAGGGCCGTTAGCGCTCGTTAACCTAAGGCGCACAAGCGTTAACGCTCATTAACAGCGTGGACCGAGCAAGGGAGCTCGACCGATGCAGCAGGCACCAGTGCTGACGAGCGCCGCGGACCCGGCGTCCGAGGCCTGGCGGACCAACGAGGCCGCCCACCGCGAGCTCGCCGAGGGCCTGCGCGCCCGGCTCGACGCGGCCCGGCTCGGCGGCGGCGAGAAGGCCCGCGCCCGCCACACCGCCCGCGGAAAACTGCTCCCCCGCGACCGCGTGGACGCCCTCCTCGACCCCGGGTCCCCCTTCCTGGAGCTGGCCCCGCTGGCCGCCGAGGGCATGTACGGGGGCGCGGCCCCCGCCGCCGGGGTGATCGCCGGCATCGGCCGGGTCAGCGGCCGCGAGTGCGTGATCGTCGCGAACGACGCCACCGTCAAGGGCGGCACGTACTACCCGATGACCGTCAAGAAGCACCTGCGCGCCCAGGAGGTGGCCCTGGAGAACCGTCTCCCCTGCCTCTACCTGGTCGACTCCGGCGGCGCCTTCCTCCCGATGCAGGACGAGGTCTTCCCGGACCGGGAGCACTTCGGCCGCATCTTCTACAACCAGGCGCGCATGTCGGGGGCCGGCATCCCGCAGATCGCCGCCGTCCTAGGCTCCTGCACCGCGGGCGGGGCCTACGTCCCGGCGATGAGCGACGAGGCGGTCATCGTCCGCAACCAGGGCACGATCTTCCTCGGCGGCCCGCCGCTGGTGAAGGCCGCCACCGGCGAGGTGGTCACGGCCGAGGAGCTGGGCGGCGGCGAGGTCCACTCCCGGATCTCCGGGGTGACCGACCACCTCGCGGAGGACGACGCGCACGCGCTGCGGATCGTACGGAACATCGTGGCGACCCTGCCCGGGCGCGGGGACCTGCCGTGGACCGTCGAGGCTCCCGAGGAGCCGAAGGTGGACCCGTACGGGCTCTACGGCGCGGTTCCCGTCGACTCCCGCACCCCCTACGACGCCCGCGAGATCATCGCCCGGATCGTGGACGGCTCGCGCTTCCAGGAGTTCAAGGCGGAGTTCGGGCAGACGCTGGTCACCGGCTTCGCCCGGATCCACGGCCACCCGGTCGGGATCATCGCCAACAACGGCATCCTCTTCGCCGAATCCGCCCAGAAGGGCGCGCACTTCATCGAGCTGTGCGACCAGCGCGGGATCCCGCTCCTCTTCCTCCAGAACATCTCGGGCTTCATGGTCGGCCGCGATTACGAGGCGGGCGGCATCGCCAAGCACGGCGCGAAGATGGTGACGGCGGTGGCCTGCACCCGCGTCCCCAAGCTGACGGTGGTCGTGGGCGGTTCCTACGGCGCGGGCAACTACTCGATGTGCGGGCGGGCGTACTCGCCGCGCTTCCTGTGGATGTGGCCCAACGCCAAGATCTCCGTCATGGGCGGCGAGCAGGCGGCCTCGGTACTGGCGACCGTCAAGCGGGACCAGATCGAGGGCGCGGGCCAGGAATGGCCGGCCGAGGACGAGGAGGCCTTCAAGGCCCCGGTCCGCGCCCAGTACGAGGAGCAGGGCAACGCCTACTACGCCACCGCGCGGCTGTGGGACGACGGGGTCATCGACCCGATGGAGACCCGGCAGGTGCTGGGGCTGGCCCTGACCGCGTGCGCGAACGCCCCGCTGGGCGACTCCGCTTTCGGCATCTTCCGTATGTGACGTGAGGACCTCTTCGATGTTCAGCACTGTTCTGGTCGCGAACCGGGGCGAGATCGCGGTACGCGTCATCCGTACCCTGCGGGAGCTCGGCATCCGCTCCGTGGCCGTCTTCAGCGACGCGGACGCCGACGCCCGGCACGTGCGGGAGGCCGACACCGCCGTCCGCATCGGCCCGGCGGCGGCCGCCGAGAGCTACCTGTCGGTGGAGCGGCTCCTGGACGCGGCCCGCCGCACCGGGGCCGAGGCGGTCCACCCGGGCTACGGCTTCCTCGCGGAGAACGCCGCCTTCGCCCAGGCCTGCGCCGACGCCGGGCTGGCCTTCATCGGGCCTCCGGCGAGCGCGATCTCCCTCATGGGCGACAAGATCCGCGCGAAGGAGACGGTGAAGGCGGCGGGGGTCCCGGTCGTCCCCGGCTCCTCCGGCAGCGGGCTGTCCGACGCCGAACTGGTCGCCGCCGCCGCGGAGATCGGCATGCCGGTCCTGCTCAAGCCCTCGGCGGGCGGCGGCGGCAAGGGCATGCGGCTGGTCCGTGACACGGCGGTGCTGGCCGAGGAGATCGCGGCGGCCCGGCGCGAGGCGAAGTCCTCCTTCGGCGACGACACGCTGCTCGTGGAGCGGTGGGTGGACCGGCCCCGGCACATCGAGATCCAGGTGCTGGCCGACGCCCACGGCAACGTGGTGCACCTGGGCGAGCGCGAGTGCTCCCTCCAGCGGCGCCACCAGAAGGTGATCGAGGAGGCCCCCTCGGTCCTGCTCGACGAGAAGACCCGCGCGGCGATGGGCGCGGCGGCCGTGGAGGCGGCCCGCTCGTGCGGGTACGTCGGAGCGGGCACCGTGGAGTTCATCGTCCCGGGCGGGGACCCGTCCTCCTACTACTTCATGGAGATGAACACCCGCCTCCAGGTCGAGCACCCGGTGACCGAGCTGATCACCGGCCTGGACCTGGTGGAGCAGCAGCTGCGGGTGGCGGCGGGGGCCCCTCTCGGCTTCGCGCAGCAGGACGTCCGGCTGACCGGCCACGCCATCGAGGCCCGCGTCTGCGCCGAGGACCCGGCGCGGGGGTTCCTGCCGTCGGGCGGTACGGTCCTGGCGCTCTCGGAGCCGGACGGCGGCGCGGTGCGTACGGACTCCGGGCTGACGGCGGGCGTGCCGGTGGGCTCCGCGTACGACCCGATGCTGTCCAAGGTCATCGCGTACGGGCCGGACCGGGCGACGGCCCTGCGCGTGCTGCGCGGGGCCCTGGCGGACACGGTGATCCTGGGCGTTCAGACCAACGCCGGTTTCCTGCGGAGGCTGCTGGCCCACCCGGACGTGGTCTCGGGCGACCTGGACACGGGCCTGGTGGAGCGGGACCTCACCGGGCTGCTCCCGGAGGGGATCCCGCCGGAGGTGTATGCGGCCGCCTCGCTGCTGAACGTCCCCCACCCCGCCCCTTCCCGGCGTACCGGATTTGCGGCTCCGCCGCGCGGGGGCTCCGCCCCAGACCCCGGTCCTCACACGCCGGGCGGGCTGAAATCGTGGGCGGACCCGTTCGACGCCGGCAACGGCTGGCGCCTGGGCGGCACCCCGGCCTGGACGGTCCACCACTTCCGCCTCCCCGGCCAGGACCCGGTGCAGGTCCGCACCCGCCCGGCCGGTCCCGACGCCGGCGCCGTCACGGAGCTCCTCCTGACCGCGGGCGATTCCCTCGCTCAGCCGGATCCGGCCTCGCCGGCGATCGAGGCGGGGGGTCTGGGGCAGAGCCCCGGCGCACCGGCCCGCGGCCGCGTCCTCACCCGCACCCCGGACCACCTCACGATCGAACTCGACGGCGTCACCCACCGCTTCAGCCACGCCGCCTCCCCGGAGGGGACCTGGCTCGGCCGCGACGGCGACAGCTGGCACGTTCAGCGCCACGACCCCGTAGCGGCACACGGCGCGGCCGGTGCGGGGGCCGACACCCTCGCCGCCCCCATGCCCGGCACCGTCACCGTCGTCAAGGTGGCCGTCGGGGACCACGTCGTGGCCGGGCAGAGCCTGCTGGTCGTCGAGGCGATGAAGATGGAGCACGTCATCTCCGCCCCGCACGCCGGCACCGTCACCGAGCTCGACGTGACCCCCGGCACCACGGTCGCCATGGACCAGGTCCTGGCCGTGGTCACCGCGGACGAAGAGGAGGAGGCCGAGTGAACGGGCTGCCCATGACGGTCCCGGCTCCGGAACTGCCGGCCCGGGTCCGCATCCACGAGGTCGGCGCCCGCGACGGGCTGCAGAACGAGAAGACGGCCGTACCGACCGAGGTCAAGGCCGAGTTCATCCGCCGCCTCGCCGCGGCCGGGCTGACCACCATCGAGGCCACCAGCTTCGTGCACCCCAAGTGGGTGCCCCAACTCGCGGACGCCGAGCAGCTCTTCCCGCTCCTGTCCGACGTGCCGGCGGACCTGCCCGTCCTGGTCCCCAACGAGCGCGGGCTCGACCGGGCGCTCGCGCTCGGGGCCACCCGCATCGCCGTGTTCGGGTCCGCCACGGAGACCTTCGCCGCCCGCAACCTCAACCGCACGGTCGCCGAGTCGCTGGCCATGTTCGAGCCCGTGGTGGCCCGTGCGAAGGAGCAGCGGGCCCATGTGCGCGGCTACCTCTCGATGTGCTTCGGCGATCCCTGGGAGGGGCCGGTCCCCGTCCACCAGGTGGTCTCCGTGGCCAAGGCCCTCCTGGACCTCGGCTGCGACGAGCTGAGCCTCGGGGACACCATCGGCGTCGCCACCCCCGGGCACGTCCAGACCCTCCTGAGCCAGCTCAACGAGGAGGGCGTCGGCACCGACCGGATCGGCGTGCACTTCCACGACACCTACGGCCAGGCCCTGTCCAACACCCTCGCCGCGCTCCAGCACGGCGTGACCACGGTCGACGCCTCCGCCGGCGGCCTCGGCGGCTGCCCGTACGCGAAGAGCGCCACCGGCAACCTCGCCACCGAGGACCTCGTGTGGATGCTCGACGGCCTCGGCATCGAGACCGGGGTCGATCTGGCCGCCCTCACCGCCACGAGCGTGTGGATGGCCGAACAGCTGGGGCGGCCCAGCCCCTCCCGAACCGTCCGCGCCCTCTCCCACAAGGAGTAACGAAGACATGCCCCTCGACCACCGGCTCACCCCCGAGCACGAGGAACTCCGCCGCACCGTCGAGGAGTTCGCCCACGACGTCGTGGCGCCCAAGATCGGCGACCTGTACGAGCGGCACGAGTTCCCGTACGAGATCGTCCGCGAGATGGGCCGCATGGGCCTGTTCGGCCTGCCCTTCCCGGAGGAGTACGGCGGCATGGGCGGCGACTACCTCGCCCTCGGCATCGCCCTGGAGGAGCTGGCCCGTGTCGACTCCTCGGTCGCCATCACCCTGGAGGCGGGGGTCTCCCTCGGCGCCATGCCCCTCTACCTCTTCGGCACCGAGGAGCAGAAGCGCGAGTGGCTGCCCCGGCTGTGCTCCGGCGAGGTGCTCGGCGCGTTCGGCCTGACCGAGCCCGACGGCGGCTCCGACGCGGGCGGTACCCGCACCACGGCCGTCAAGGACGGCGACCAGTGGGTGATCAACGGCTCCAAGTGCTTCATCACCAACTCCGGTACGGACATCACCGGTCTGGTCACCGTCACCGCCGTGACGGGCCGCAAGGCGGACGGCCGCCCCGAGATCTCCTCGATCCTGGTCCCGTCCGGCACGCCGGGCTTCACGGTGGCGGCCCCGTACTCCAAGGTCGGCTGGAACTCCTCGGACACCCGCGAGCTGTCCTTCAGCGACGTACGGGTGCCGCTGGCCAATCTGGTCGGCGAGGAGGGCCGCGGCTACGCCCAGTTCCTGCGGATCCTCGACGAGGGCCGGGTCGCCATCTCCGCGCTCGCGACGGGTCTGGCGCAGGGCTGTGTGGACGAGTCCGTGAAGTACGCGAAGGAGCGCAAGGCCTTCGGCCGGCCCATCGGGGACAACCAGGCCATCCAGTTCAAGCTGGCGGACATGGAGATGCGCGCCCACATGGCCCGCGTGGGCTGGCGCGACGCGGCCTCCCGGCTGGTGGCGGGCGAGCCCTTCAAGAAGGAGGCGGCGATCGCCAAGCTGTACTCCTCCACGGTCGCCGTCGACAACGCCCGTGAGGCCACCCAGATCCACGGCGGCTACGGGTTCATGAACGAGTACCCCGTGGCTCGAATGTGGCGGGACTCCAAGATCCTGGAGATCGGTGAGGGCACGAGCGAGGTGCAGCGCATGCTGATCGCCCGTGAGCTGGGCTTCGCCGGCTGACCAACGGCCGGGCCCTGAGCGGCGGCTCGTCGCCGGTCAGGTAACAGTTCAGTGGAGGGGGCCCGAAAACTTAGGGCCCCCTTATCGCTTTCGGCCAAGGTTAGGCTAACCTTCCCTCCGAACGGCCCAGTGGCCGCCTGGCACGCACGAAAGCGGACATCGACATGCCCAAGTCCCGATCCTCCCTCCTCACCCGCCGCGGTCTCATCGCGGCCGGCGGCGCCCTCGGCCTCGTCGCGGCACTCACCGCGTGCGGGGGCGGCGACAAGGCGAAGGACGGGAACGGCGAGGACAAGGCCGCTGCCTCGGGCCCCTGGAGCTTCAAGGACGACCTCGGCAAGGACGTCTCCACCAAGTCCACGCCGAAGAACATCGTCGCCTTCACCGGCACCGCCGCCGCGCTGTCCGACTACGGCGTGAAGGTCAAGGGCGTCTTCGGCCCGACCAAGACCGCCGACGGCAAGCCCGACGTCCAGGCCGGCACGATGGACATCTCCAAGGTCGAGATCCTCGGCAACGTCTACGACGAGTTCAACGTCGAGAAGTACGCGGCCCTGCAGCCCGACCTGCTGGTCACCAACACCTGGGACGGCACCTACTGGTACGTCCCGGAGGCCTCCAAGGACAAGATCCTGAAGCTGGCCCCGGCCGCCGCGATCAAGGTGGGCGGCGACGCCTCCCTCGACCAGTCGCTGGCCCGCACCGCGGACCTCGCCAAGTCCCTCGGCGCCGACATGAACGCCAAGTCCACGGTCGACGCCAAGGCCCGCTTCGAGGCCGCCGCCGCCAAGGTCCGCGAGGCCACCAAGGCGAACCCGGGCATCAAGGTGCTCGTCGGCTCCGGCGCCGCCGACCTGTTCTACGTCTCCACCCCGAAGACCTCCGCCGACCTGAAGTACTTCGAGTCGCTCGGCGTCGAGTTCGTCATCCCGGAGAAGCTGGACGAGGGCGGCTTCTTCGAGAGCCTCAGCTGGGAGAACGCCGGCAAGTACAAGGCCGACGTCGTCCTCCTCGACAACCGCACGGGCACCCTCCAGCCGGAGGAGCTGAAGGCCAAGCCGACCTGGGCCGAGATGCCCGCCGTCAAGGCCGGCCAGATCACCCCGCGCGTGACCGAGCCGATCTTCTCGTACGACAAGTGCGCCAAGCTGCTGGAAGACCTCGCGAAGGCCGTCCAGAACGCCAAGAAGGTCAGCTGACCCTCGGCGTCCGGCAACGGACGCCGTACCGAATCCCAGGGGGGACCCACCGCATGACCGTCACCGCACCCGACGCGGCCCCGGCCGTGGCCCACTTCCGGTTCTTCTCGCTCGAAGTGCTCCGCACCCGCCGTCTCGGCCACTCGTTCCTGCGCGTCACGTTCGGCGGTGAGTCCCTCGCGGACTTCCGCTCCGGCGGCTACGACCAGAGCCTCTCGCTCTTCCTGCCGCCGCCCGCCCACGAGCACACCGTGCTCCCGTCCACGGACGAGGACACCTGGTTCGCCGCCTGGCGCCAGATGCCCGACGCGGACCGGCCGGTGATGCGCTCGTACACCGTGCGCGAGCAGCGCCGTACGCCCGAGGGCGTGGACGAGGTCGACATCGACTTCGTCCTCCACGGGGATCCCGCCGCGGCAGCGGCCGATGTCACGGCGCCGGCGTCCCGGTGGGCCGGACGGGCCGTCACCGGCCGCCGCATCCTCGCGATCGGCCCCGCCGTCGCGGACAACAAGTCCGTACGGTTCCAGCCGCCGGCCGCCACCGACGCGGTCCTGATGTACGCGGACGAGACCGCGCTGCCCGCGGCCGCCGCGATCCTGGACCGGCTCCCGTCCGACACCCGCGTCAAGGCCTGGTTCGAGGTCCCGCACGCGGACGACCGGCTCGTCCTGCCGACCCTCGCGGACGCGGACATCACCTGGATCGTGCGCGACAGCGGCACGGGCCGCGAGCGCACCGAACAGCTGCTGGACGTGATCCGGGCGGCCGAACTGCCCGCCGCGAAGGCTCCGTACGCCTGGATCGCGGGCGAGTCCGGCACGATCCGCGCGGTACGCCGCCACCTCGTGCAGGAACGTTCCGTCGACCGGCGCGCGGTGCGCTTCACCGGCTACTGGCGCCTGGGCGCGAGCGAGGAGGAGCTCCTCGCCGAGGCCTACTCGGGCAAGGCTCCCAGTGAGGACCCGACCGCCGAGCTGTAGTGCCGCGAGCTGTCGCCTGCCGGCCGCCGAACGCCCGCCCCACGCAAGGAACTTGAGAGACGGGCCCCGCCTTCCCGGTGGGGCCCGTCTTATTTTGTATACAAATTAGGTTAGGCTAACCTAAGCAACACACACCCCACCTCTTCCCCTGCCCGGAGGAAAGTTGATGCGTTCGCATCTGCTCAACGAGACGACCGCGGACCTCTACCGGCGTTCCGTCACCGAAGGCGTCGACCGCGTCGCCGCCAAGATCGCGACCACGGAACGGCCCCACACCGGTATGTCCGTCGACGAACTCGCCCCGGTCATCGACGGGATCGACCTCGACAAGCCGCTCGAAAGCGCGGCCGCGGCCCTCGACGAACTGGAAGAGGTCTACCTGCGCGACGCGGTGTACTTCCACCACCCGCGCTACCTGGGGCACCTCAACTGCCCGGTCGTCATACCCGCCGTGCTCGGCGAGGCGATCCTCTCCGCCGTCAACTCCTCCCTCGACACCTGGGACCAGTCCATCGGCGGCACGCTCATCGAGCGCCGCCTGATCGACTGGACCGCCCGGCGCATCGGCCTCGGCGAGGGCGCGGACGGCATCTTCACCTCCGGCGGCAGCCAGTCCAACTTCCACGCGCTGCTGCTGGCCCGCGACGAGGCCTGCCGCATCGTCATGAAGCAGGCCCTGGGCACGGGTCGCGAGCTGCCCAAGTCCGAGGTGCTCCCCAAGCTCCGCATCTTCACCTCCGAGGCCAGCCACTTCAGCGTGAAGAAGTCGGCCGCCATGCTCGGACTCGGCTACGAGGCCGTCGTCTCGGTCCCGGTCGACCGCAACCGCCGCATGGACACCGCCGTGCTCGCCCTGGAGCTGGAGGCCTGCGAGCGCGAGGGCCTCTTCCCTATGGCCGTCGTCGCCACCGCCGGCACCACCGACTTCGGATCCATCGACCCGCTCCACGAGATCGCCCGCCTGGCCGGGGAGCACTCCGCGTGGATGCACGTGGACGCCGCCTACGGCTGCGGACTGCTGGCCTCGCCCACCCGCCGCCACCTCCTCGACGGCATCGAGCGGGCCGACTCGGTCACGGTCGACTACCACAAGTCGTTCTTCCAGCCCGTCAGCTCCAGCGCCATGCTGGTCCGCGACCGGGACACCCTCAAGCACGCCACGTACCACGCGGACTACCTCAACCCGCGCCGGATGGCCGAGGAGCGGATCCCGAACCAGGTCGACAAGTCCATCCAGACCACGCGCCGCTTCGACGCGCTCAAGCTCTGGATGACCCTGCGCGTCATGGGCGCCGACGGCATCGGCTCGCTCTTCGACGAGGTCATCGACCTGGCCGCCGCGGGCTGGGACGTCATCGACGCCGACCCCCGCTTCGAGGTGGTCGTGAAGCCGCAGATCTCCACCCTGGTCTTCCGCTACGTGCCCGGGGGCGAGGTCCGCGCCGACCTCGTCGACGAGGCGAACCTGCACGCCCGCAAGGCCCTGTTCGCCTCCGGTGAGGCCGTGGTGGCCGGCACCAAGGTGGACGGCAAGCAGTACCTGAAGTTCACCCTCCTCAACCCGCAGACCACGACGGCCGACATCGCGGCCGTCCTCGACCTCCTCGCGTCCCACGCCGAGCAGTACCTGGGAGAATCCCTTGTCCACGCCTCGTGAGCCCCGCCGGCCCTTCGACTTCATCGGTATCGGCCTCGGTCCCTTCAACCTGGGACTCGCCTGCCTGACCGCGCCGATCGACGAGCTCGACGGCCTCTTCATCGAGTCGAAGCCGCACTTCGAGTGGCACGCCGGGATGTTCCTGGACGGCGCACACCTCCAGACGCCGTTCATGTCGGACCTGGTCACCCTGGCCGACCCGACCTCGCCCTTCTCCTTCCTGAACTACCTGAAGGACAAGGACCGGCTGTACTCCTTCTACATCCGGGAGAACTTCTACCCGCTGCGGGCCGAGTACAACGACTACTGCCGCTGGGCCGCCGACCGCCTCGACAACGTCCGGTACTCCACCTCCGTCACCGAGGTCACGTACGACGAGCAGGCCGGCCTGTACGAGGTCCACACGGACAAGGGCGAGACGCACCTGGCCAAGCGCCTGGTCCTGGGCACCGGCACCCCGCCGTTCGTCCCGCAGGCCTGCGCGGGCCTGGGCGGGGACTTCACCCACAACTCCGCCTACATGCAGAACAAGGCCGAGCTCCAGAAGAAGAAGTCGATCACCCTGGTCGGTTCCGGCCAGAGCGCCGCGGAGATCTACTACGACCTCCTCGCCGAGATCGACACGTACGGGTACCAGCTCAACTGGGTCACCCGCTCCCCGCGGTTCTTCCCGCTGGAGTACACGAAGCTGACGCTGGAGATGACCTCCCCCGAGTACGTGGACTACTTCCACGCCCTCCCGGAGGAGACCCGCTACCGGCTGGAGACCCAGCAGAAGAACCTCTTCAAGGGCATCGACGGCGAGCTCATCAACGCCATCTTCGACCTGCTCTACCAGAAGAAGATCAGCATGCCCGGCCCGGTGCCGACCACCCTGCTGACCAACACCTCGCTGAACTCCGCCGCGTACGACACCACCACGGGCACCTACACCCTGGGCCTGCGGCAGGAGGAGCAGGAGCGCGACTTCTCGCTCGCCTCCGAGGGACTGGTCCTGGCCACCGGCTACAAGTACAGCCTGCCGGAGTTCCTGGCCCCGGTGCGCGACCGGCTGAACTTCGACGGGCACGGCCGCCCCGACGCGGCCCGCAACTACAGCATCGACACCACCGGCCGCGGCGTGTTCCTGCAGAACGGCACGGTCCACAACCACTCCATCACCTCGCCCGACCTGGGCATGGCCGCGTACCGCAACGCGTACATCATCGGAGAGCTCCTCGGCCGCGAGTACTACAAGGTCGAGAAGTCCATCGCGTTCCAGCAGTTCGCAGCCCCGGAAGGCCCCCTCGCATGAGCACCACCGAAACCCTCTTCACCCGCACCGACCCGGACCTGGGCGAGTTCGCGGTACGCCCCCTCGACCCCTTCGCCGACGCGGAGCTGCTGCACGGCTGGGTCACGCACCCCAAAGCCGCCTTCTGGATGATGCAGGACGCCTCGCTGCCGGACGTCGAGCGCGAGTACATGAAGATCGCCGCGGCCGAGCACCACGACGCCTTCATCGGCCTCCACGAGGGCCGTCCGGCCTTCCTGATGGAGAAGTACGACCCGAGCCGGCTGGAGCTGGTCGGCCTGTACGAGGCCCAGCCCGGCGACGTCGGCATGCACTTCCTCGTCGCGCCCAGCGACACCCCCCTGCACGGGTTCACCCGCGCGGTCATCACCACCGTCATGGCGGCCCTCTTCGCCGACCCCGCGGCCCGCCGCGTCGTGGTCGAGCCGGACGTCCACAACACCGCCGTGCACGCCCTGAACGAGGCGGTCGGCTTCGTGCCCGACGGCCCCGTGACCAAGCCGGAGAAGGAAGCCCTGCTGAGCTTCTGCACCCGCGAGCAGTTCGAGGCGGCCACCGGCCTGAAGGGCGCGTCGATATGAGCCTCGCCGACGCCGTCTCCCACCTCTCCCCCGAACTGTGGGCCCGCGCCAACCGCGCGCTGGTCCGCAAGGCCCTGGCGGAGTTCTCCCACGAGCGCCTGCTGACCCCGAAGCCGCTGGGCGACGCCCGCTACGCGGTCCTCAGCGACGACGGCTCGGTCGAGTACCGCTTCACGGCCGTCCTGCACGCCCTGGACCACTGGTCGGTGGACGAGTCCTCGATCACCCGGCACCGCGACGGCGCCGAGCTGGAGCTGGACGCCCTCGACTTCCACATCGAGCTGCGTGAGGCCCTGGGCCTGAGCGCGGAGGTCCTGCCGGTGTACCTGGAGGAGATCTCCTCCACCCTGGCGGGCTCCGGCTTCAAGTACACGAAGCCGCAGGTCCCCGCGTCGGTCCTGGCGAAGTCCTCCTTCCAGGACATCGAGACCGGGATGACCGAGGGCCACCCCTGCTTCGTGGCCAACAACGGCCGGCTGGGCTTCGGCGTGCACGAGTACCTCTCCTACGCCCCGGAGACCGCGAGCCCCGTCCACCTGGTGTGGGCGGCGGCCCACAAGGACGTCTCCACCTTCACCGCGGGCGCGGGCCTGGACCACGACTCCTTCATGCGCGACGAGCTCGGCGAGCAGGCCGTCGCCGGCTTCGCGGCCAAGATGGCGGACCTGGGCCTGGACCTGGCGGACTACCACCTCTTCCCGGTCCACCCCTGGCAGTGGTGGAACAAGACCACGGTCACCTTCGCCGCCGAGATCGCCAACCGCCGGCTGGTGCTGCTCGGCGAGGGCGACGACGCGTACCTGGCGCAGCAGTCGATCCGTACGTTCTTCAACCAGAGCGCGCCGGAGAAGCACTACGTCAAGACCGCCATCTCGGTCCTCAACATGGGCTTCATGCGCGGCCTCTCGGCCGCCTACATGGAGGCCACCCCGGCGATCAACGACTGGCTCCACCAGCTGATCCAGTCGGACCCGGTGCTCCAGTCCGTGGACTTCTCGATCATCCGCGAGCGTGCGGCGATCGGATACCACCACCGCCAGTACGAGCGCGCGACCGACCGCTACTCGCCGTACCGCAAGATGCTGGCCGCGCTGTGGCGCGAGTCGCCGGTGGGCTCGCTGCGGGGCGACGAGCGGCTCGCCACGATGGCCTCGCTGCTGCACGTGGACTCGGAGGGCAGGTCCTTCGTCGGCGCGCTCATCGAGGAGTCGGGCCTGACCCCCGCCGAGTGGCTGCGGTCGTACCTCAAGGCCTACCTGGTTCCGCTGCTGCACTGCTTCTACCAGTACGACCTCGCGTACATGCCGCACGGCGAGAACACCATCCTCGTCATCGAGGGCGGCGTGGTGAAGCGGGCGATCTTCAAGGACATCGCCGAGGAGATCGTGGTCATGGACCCGGACGCGGTCCTGCCGCCCGCGGTCGAGCGGGTCCGGGCGGACGTCCCGGAGGACATGAAGCTGCTGTCCGTCTTCACGGACGTGTTCGACTGCTTCTTCCGCTTCCTGAACTCGATCCTGGTGTCGGAAGGCATCTGCGAGGAGGACACCTTCTGGAAGGCGGTCGCGGACTGCGGCCACGACTACCAGGAGTCCATGCCCCAGCTGGCGGAGCGCTTCGAGCGGTACGACCTCTTCGCGGAGGAGTTCCAGCTGTCCTGCCTGAACCGGCTCCAGCTGCGCAACAACAAGCAGATGGTCGACCTCGCCGACCCGTCGGCCGCGCTCCAGCTGATCGGCACCCTCAAGAACCCCGTCGCGCCCTTCGCGCGGCGGTAGCGAGCCCACGGGCGGGCTCCCGATACGGTCCCTCGGGAGCCCGCCCGTGCCTGCCGCTGCTGCCCCTCAGCTCCAGGGCACGTCCGGGGCGCGGTGGTAGTTGACGTCCTGGGCGTCCAGCCGGGGGCCCTGCGCCGCCAGCCGCTGCCGGTACGCGTCCCAGTTCAGCGAGGCCGCCGGCGACCAGCCCAGTTCGGCCAGGCCGAGGACCCGCGGGAACGCCATGTACTCCCAGTCCTGCCGCGTGGCGATGGTCTCCGTCCACAGCGGTGCCTCCACCCCCAGGACCGCCGCCTGCGGCACGTCGGGGAAGTAGGCCCCGGGGTCCCAGGAGTACGCCTTCTGCACCGGCACGTACCCGGCCCAGGCCAGCCCCGGCTTCGTGCTCGCGTCGTACTTCATGTCGAGGTAGAGCCGGTCCGCCGGGGACAGGATCAGCGGATGGCCCGCCTTCGCCGCCGCCGCCACCTTCGCCTTCTCCGCCGCCGACGTGCCGCCGTGCCCCCAGTACTGGAGCACCGCGCCCGCCGCCGGCCGCGCCGACGCCAGCTGGTGCCAGGCCACCACCGTCTTGCCGTGCCCGGCCACCACCTGCTGCGCCCGGTCCATGAACGCCGCGTAGTCCGCCGCGGGTGTCACGTGCGCCTCGTCCCCGCCGATGTGCAGGTACTTCCCCGGAGTCAGCGCCGCGAGCTCGCCGAGCACCTCGTCGATGAACTCGTACGTCCGCTCGCTGCCGACGCACAGCGAGCTGAAGCCCACGTTGGTGCCCGTGTACCGCTCCCGCGCCTTCCCGTCGCAGTTCAGCTCGGCGTACGAGGCCTGCGCCGCGTTGACGTGGCCGGGCATGTCGATCTCCGGGACCACGTCCACGTACCGGCGCGCCGCGTAGGCGACCAGGTCGCGGTACTGGTCCTTGGTCCAGTGGCCGCCGGGCCCGCCGCCGACCTCGCTGCCGCCCCCGTACTGCGCCAGCCGCGGCCAGGAGTCGATCGCGATGCGCCAGCCCTGGTCGTCGGTCAGGTGCACGTGCAGGGTGTTGACCTTGTACTGGGCGAGCCGGTCGACGTACCGCTTCACCTGCTCGACCGTGAAGAAGTGGCGGGCGACGTCGATCATGGCCCCCCGGTAGGCGAAGCGCGGCGCGTCCTCCACCTTCCCGCCCGGCACCACCCCCGTCCCCCGCACCGGCACCAGCTGCCGCAGGGTCTGGCCCGCGTGGAAGAGACCCGCCGGGGTGCGCGCGGTCAGCGTGACCCCGTCGGGGCCGGCCTCCAGCCGGTAGCCCTCCGCCCCGAGGCCTTCGCCGGAGCCGTCGATCCGCAGCCGGATCCCGTCGCCCTCCGGCTCTTCCACCACCGGCAGCGGCAGCCCGCTGGGCCCGCGCAGCTGCTCGGCGAGGAGCTCCCCGACCTGGCGGACCTCCTCGTCGGATCCGCGGCCGGTACGGATGACCGTGTCCGCCCCGAAGAGGTACCCGGCGCCTTCGGCCCGCGCGGAGGCGGGCGCGGGCAGGAGCTGTTCGTAGGAGGCCAGGGCGGCGGGGCGCTCGCCGCCGGGTCTGGCGTCGTCGCCGTGGGCGGCTGCGCAGGAGACGGCGGCCGCGCCGAGGACGAGGAGGGTGCCGAGCGTGCGTCGCAGGACTCTCATGCGCCCAGGTATAGGTCAACCGGGCCCGACATGCCGGTGCGAGAATCGCAGGATGGCGGAAATCATCCAGAAGGACGGCACTTGGACCTTCGACGGGGACACAGTGCGCATCGTGCCGGGCCGCGACAAGGAGACCGGCCCGCTGCGCCAGGCCCTCGGCGAGCTGGCCGTGCCGCTGCACGCGATCGCCGGGATCTCCTACGAACCCGGCCGTAAATCGGGCCGGTTGCGGCTCAGACTGCGCGAGGGCGCCTGTCCCCTGCTCCAGGCGACGAGCGGGCGGCTGCCGGAGTCCTCGGACCCGTACCGGCTGACCGTGGAGCCGGACCGCACCGGCGTCGCGGAGTACTTCGTGGACGCGATCCGCAACGCACTGCTGCTGGAGCAGGTGGACCCCGGCCCGGCCGACCGGTACCTGCTGCCCGGCCCGTCGGTGCCGCTCACGGCCGTGGCGGGCGGCGGGACGGTGTCCTTCGACGGCGACCGCCTGACCCTGGAGTGGAACTGGGCCGCGGAGGAGGCCAAGCAGTCCGCCGGCTCCACCCAGTTGCGGGCGGCGGACGTACGGGCGGTGGAGTGGGTCCCCTCGCGCGGGCTCACCAACGGCTGGATCCGGTTCACGCTCACGGGCGCCCAGGCGACCCCCTCCCCGAAGTACGACCTGTGCGCGGTGGAGCTCTTCGGCTGGCGCAAGGAGCTCGTCACCGCACTGGTCGCGGCGGCCGTGACGGTGCGGATGCCGCACCCCTTCGCACGGCCGGAGCCCGAGGCGCTCCCGGCGCCCGAGCGCGCGCCGGCCGGGGGAGCCGATCACGACGCCCTGCTGCGCCGGCTCCGCGAGCTCGGTGAGCTGCACCAGGCGGGGATCCTCACGCCCGAGGAGTTCTCGGCGGCGAAAGCGGCAATTTTGGGTCGTTTCTGACCCACCAGGCCCGGAATTCACCATTCCTCTGGTCCAGACCAGCGCGATCCTGCCCGATTTCGGGCAGGATCTTTGCGTTCCGGCCCACTCCCCGTCAGTATCTACGAGTGCTCGACCGTCGCCCGTCGCATGACGATCTCGTCGACCACCTGGTGCGCAGCACCTCGCTCCAGCGGGGCGAGGCCGCCCGGGTGGTGCTCGACGTGCTCGCCTACTTCGACGAGACGACCGAGGAGTTCGTCCGCCGCCGCCACCGCGAACTGCAGTCCGGCGGCGCGGTCAACACGGAAATCTTCGAGCGGATCGCGGCCGAGCTGCCGCACCGCGCCGTGGCACCGCCGGAGCTCTCGCTGCGGCAGCTGCGCCGCATCGTCTACGGCTGACGGGCGGCACGGCGGACAGCCGCCCGGGCAGCGGCACGAGCACTCGTACAGGACTTCAGGAGGGGCAGAACCGTATGTGCGGAATCGTCGGTTACATCGGCAAGCGTGACGTTGCACCGCTGCTGCTGGAGGGTCTCCAGCGGCTGGAGTACCGGGGTTACGACTCGGCGGGCATCGTCGTCAACAGCCCGAAGTCCGCGGCCCTGAAGGTCGTCAAGGCCAAGGGCCGGGTCCGCGAGCTGGAGTCCCGGGTTCCCAAGCGCTTCGCCGGCACCACCGGTATCGCCCACACCCGCTGGGCCACCCACGGCGCCCCGAGCGACATCAACTCCCACCCGCACCTGGACGCCGACAGCAAGGTCGCCGTCGTCCACAACGGCATCGTCGACAACGCCTCGGAGCTGCGCGCCAAGCTCGAGGCCGACGGCGTGGTCTTCGTGTCCGAGACCGACACCGAGGTGTTCGTCCACCTGATCGCCCGCTCCCAGGCCGACACCCTGGAGGAGAAGGTCCGCGAGGCGCTCAAGGTCATCGAGGGCACCTACGGCATCGCCGTCATGCACGCCGACTTCTCGGACCGCATCGTCGTCGCCCGCAACGGCTCCCCGGTGGTCCTCGGCATCGGCGAGAAGGAGATGTTCGTCGCCTCGGACGTCGCCGCGCTGGTCGCCCACACCCGCCAGATCGTCACCCTCGACGACGGCGAGATGGCCACCCTCAAGGCCGACGACTTCCGCACCTACACCACCTCCGGCACGACGACCACGGCCACGCCCGAGACCGTCGAGTGGGAGGCCGCCTCGTACGACATGGGCGGCCACGACACGTACATGCACAAGGAGATCTCCGAGCAGCCCGACGCGGTCGACCGCGTGCTGCGCGGCCGGATCGACGACCGCTTCTCCACCGTCCACCTGGGCGGCCTGAACCTGGACCCGCGCGAGGCGCGCGGCATCCGCCGGGTGAAGATCCTCGGCTGCGGCACCTCCTACCACGCGGGCCTGATCGGCGCCGGCCTCATCGAGGGCATGGCCCGCATCCCCGCCGACGCCGAGCCGGCCTCCGAGTTCCGCTACCGCAACCCGGTCGTGGACCCCGACACCCTCTACATCGCGGTCTCCCAGTCCGGTGAGACGTACGACGTGCTCGCGGCCGTGCAGGAGCTCAAGCGCAAGGGCGCCCGCGTCCTCGGCGTGGTCAACGTGGTCGGCTCCGCGATCGCCCGCGAGGCCGACGGCGGCGTGTACGTGCACGCCGGCCCCGAGGTCTGCGTCGTCTCCACCAAGTGCTTCACCAACACGGTCGTGGCCTTCGCCCTGCTCGCCGTGCACCTGGGCCGGATCCGGGACCTGTCGGTCACCGACGGCAAGCGGATCATCGAGGGCCTGCGGAAGCTGCCCGCGCAGATCCAGGAGATCCTCGAGACCGAGGAGGACATCAAGAAGCTGGCGGCCGAGTACGCCGAGGCCAAGTCGATGATGTTCATCGGCCGCGTCCGCGGCTACCCGGTGGCGCTGGAGGCCTCCCTCAAGCTCAAGGAGATCTCCTACATCCACGCCGAGGCCTACCCGGCCTCCGAGCTCAAGCACGGCCCGCTGGCGCTCATCGAGCCGGCGATGCCGACGGTCGCGATCGTCCCGGACGACGACCTGCTGGAGAAGAACCGCGCCGCGCTGGAGGAGATCAAGGCCCGCAGCGGCCGTATCCTCGCCGTCGCCCACCGCGAGCAGGAGAAGGCCGACCACACCATCCTCGTGCCCAAGAACGAGGACGAGCTCGACCCGATCCTGATGGGCATCCCGCTCCAGCTGCTGGCGTACCACACCGCCCTCGCCATGGGCCGGGACATCGACAAGCCGCGCAACCTCGCGAAGTCCGTCACGGTCGAGTAGCCGACGGCGCCCCGCGCCGCCGCGAGCGGCGCGGCGACGCTCCGCGCACGAGGAAGGCCCCCGGGGATCCCCGGGGGCCTTCGCCGTCCGTCCGCACGGCTCAGCTCGCGGCCACCGCCCCGCCCCTGGCCTTGCCCAGCGCCATGGGCCAGTGCGCCAGCGCCGCGGTGGCCCCGTACCAGGCCAGCAGCCCGGCGACCGCCGCCACCCAGCCGGCGGCCTTGGCCAGCGTCCCGCTGTCGGCGAAGGCGCCTATCGCGAGGAGCACCAGGGAGAGGGTGAACAGGCCGTACACGCCCTGGCCGAAGAGTCCGCTCGCCGCCCCCACCGTGAGGGTCAGGCCGAGCAGGGCGAAGAGGACCAGGAACGCTCCGGCAGCATCTGCCGAAACCTTTCCGTCGGCCGCCGTGGCCCAGGCGAACCAGAAGGCACCGAGGCCCGCGAACGCCGTGCCGTTGAACCCGTTGCCGCTGCGGAACTCCAGGATCCCGAGGACGAACAGGGCGAGGCCGCCGACGTAGGTGGCGAGCGATACGGAGTCGGCCGCGGTCACTCCGCCGATGATGCCGGTGTGGCCGATACCGAACGCGAGAAGGGTGAGACCCAGGGCAATGTGGCCGAGGGTGGAAGTAGAGGCCGTGCTTCCCGCAGAGACACCGTTGTCCACGGCGGGCTCCCTTCGATCTGCAGTTGTTTGCTGCGTCCCAGCAGCATTTATCTACCCTTTACATGGGGGTTCACAACCGCACAATCGGCATACAGAGGGTTACGGAATGACAACGACCGGTCGCTGCGCCCGCTTGGCCAGCCTCCCGGCCACCGAACCGAAGATCCGGCCGACGATCCCGTGCGTGGAGCCGACCACGATGGCGTCCGCCGAGTACTCCCGGCCGACCTCCTCCAGCTCGTGGCAGATGTCCCCGCCCCGCTCGACCAGGATCCACGGCACCTCGGTCAGGTAGTCCGCGCAGGCCAGCTCCAGCCCGAGCACCTCGGTGCGGTGGTCCGGCACGTCCACGAAGACCGGCGGCTCGCAGCCGGCCCACACGGTGGTGGGGAGCCGGTTGGCCACATGGACGATGATCAGACCGGACCCCGAGCGCCGGGCCATCCCGATCGCGTACGCGAGCGCCCGCTCGCTGGAGGTGGAGCCGTCGAAGCCCACCACGACCCCGTGCCGGAAGGCCGGGTCGCAGGGGAGGCGCGTCTGTTCCGCCGCGCGCAGGTCCGCCGACGCGGAGTCGGCGAGGGGTTTGCGCTTGCGGTCCGCGGGTTCGGAGAATTCGTGACCGGCCATGGGTGTCTCGGCGAAGGATCCTCGGGGGAAGCGACAGGGGCGATTTCGGCGACGCAGTGTGACGGAGCTCTGTCCGGGAAGCATCTTCCCAAGCCCTTACCCACCAGGGTACGGCGACACTCCTGTCCTGCACAGGGCTTGCCGCCCCTGGAGAGCGTCCCAGGGAGCATGCCGGAGGGACGGCGCATTGGCAATGGCGGCTGCCCCCTACAGCCAGTGACGAGCCGGCGGTGTGCCACCCGTGCGCGCAGTGACCGAGCCCCGCCGCCCGCCGTTGGACACAGGTCCGACCGCCCAGGAAGAGCCCGCAGGGAGTACGCCGTGCCCGGCCATCCGGTTCACCCCGTCCAGCCCGCTCCGCCGACGCCGGCCGACCGGTCCGTCCCGCCCGCCCACTCCGCGGGCGCGTCCAGCCGTCTCGCCCCCGCCGCACTTCACTCGTCCGTGCAGCCCCTGCGGCACCCGCAGGACGACCCGGCGGGTGACGTGGTGCGCTGGGCCGCCTTCAGCTGCCTGCTCGTCCCCGTGGTCCTGGTCGTCTACGGAACCTCCTTCGGCGGGGCCGCGGTCGCGACCCTGGGCCTGGCCGCCGTCACCGCCGCCTGCCGGGTGCTGCTGCGGTACTCCGAGAAGGCGGAACGGGCCGCCGCCCGGGTGCGCGCGGAGGAACCGCTTCCGTCCGTCCACCGCGGCCGGCACTCGCGCAGCGGGGCGGGTTCCCACCGCGGCTGTCACGGTTCTGGTGCGATCTCCCCCCACGACTGACCGGTTCGCACGTACACACCCGCCTGTTTTCAGCCAAGTTCCCGGCAGGCTGCCCCCCTTGCCGGAATGTCCCCCCAACCCCCCTACCACCAGCGACGACAGAGCCCCGGGGGGCTCTCGACCCTATGGGTACTGGCCATGGCCGGACTGCACGCTTCCCGCGCGGGTAGCGGAGTGGAACGCTTCCTGATCGAATGCTTTTCGCCAAGTTGCCAAGTCGACATAGCGCTGCGTGCTGAACTTGTCACGCCGACAGCACGGGACGCAGTAGATTCGATCATGTATTTACGGCGGGGGATCCACGTGCAAGGCCGAGGGGAAACGTGCAGGTGCGACCAGACCAAGGAGTCGCGACACCCAAGGGGGGCTTAGCGCCATGAGCCAGGATTCCACCGCCGTCGTCGCTGACGCGGGCCGGAAGCTCGCGGGGCGTCGCCGCAGAGAGATCGTCGCCGTGCTGCTGTTCAGCGGCGGCCCGATCTTCGAGAGTTCCATTCCACTCTCCGTGTTCGGCATCGACCGGCAGGACGCGGGAGTTCCACGCTACCGATTGCTCGTGTGCGCCGGTGAGGACGGTCCGCTGCGGACCACCGGCGGACTCGAACTGACCGCGCCGTACGGGTTGGAGGCGATCGCCCGGGCAGGCACGGTCGTCGTTCCCGCCTGGCGCTCCATCACTTCACCGCCGCCGCCGGAGGCGCTGGACGCACTGCGTCTGGCGCACGAGGAGGGGGCCCGGATCGTCGGACTGTGCACGGGGGCCTTCGTGCTCGCCGCCGCCGGTCTGCTGGACGGCCGGCCCGCGACGACGCACTGGATGTACGCGCCGACGCTGGCCAAGCGGTACCCGTCCGTCCATGTCGACCCGCGCGAGCTGTTCGTCGACGACGGCGACGTGCTGACGTCCGCGGGCACCGCGGCCGGAATCGACCTGTGCCTCCACATCGTGCGCACCGACCACGGCAGCGAGGCGGCCGGGGCCCTGGCCCGCAGGCTCGTCGTACCGCCGCGCCGCACGGGCGGCCAGGAACGCTACCTCGACCGGTCGCTGCCGGAGGAGATCGGCGCCGACCCGCTGGCGGAGGTCGTCGCCTGGGCACTGGAACACCTCCACGAGCAGTTCGACGT
Organism: Streptomyces sp. NPDC028314; assembly: GCF_055565795.1. Classification (NCBI taxonomy): domain Bacteria; kingdom Bacillati; phylum Actinomycetota; class Actinomycetes; order Kitasatosporales; family Streptomycetaceae; genus Streptomyces; species Streptomyces sp. NPDC028314. The sequence continues at coordinate 204,982 of NZ_JBVHTP010000004.1, read as the reverse complement.
GGAGACGCTGGCGGCCCGCGCCTACATGAGCAGGCGCACCTTCGACCGGCGGTTCCGCTCGCTCACGGGCAGCGCGCCGCTGCAGTGGCTGATCACCCAGCGGGTGCTCCAGGCACAGCGGCTGCTGGAGACCTCCGACTACTCGGTCGACGAGGTCGCCGGGCGCTGCGGATTCCGTTCGCCCGTCGCGCTGCGCGGACACTTCCGGCGGCAGCTGGGGTCCTCCCCGGCCGCCTACCGGTCCGCCTACCGGGCACGCCGGCCGCAGGCCGACGTATCGCAGGTGTCTCAGATCCAGGAGACCCCGGTTCCGCACCAGCGCACTCCGCAGCCCCAGCGGGCGGCGGCGGCCCTGGCCGCTGCCGGTCCGTCGGTGACGGAGCTGTACGCCCCGGGCCGGGTACTGCGCGAGCACGCGTAGCCGCCTGCCGCACGAACCACCGAAGGTCCCTCACGTCGGCCGTCCCCGATGCGAGGGGCCTTCGGCACGTGCGGGCCCGGCCCGATCGGCCGCAGAGCGCATAAGGTGGGGCGCATGAACGATCGCATGGTGTGGATCGACTGCGAGATGACCGGGCTCTCGTTGACGGACGACGCACTTATCGAGGTGGCCGCACTGGTCACCGACTCGGAGCTCAACGTGCTCGGCGAAGGCGTGGACATCGTGATCCGCCCGCCGGACGCTTCCCTGGAAACCATGCCCGACGTGGTGCGCGAGATGCACACCGCCTCCGGCCTGCTCGACGAGCTGGCCGGCGGGACCACCCTGGCCGACGCCGAGGCGCAGGTCCTGGCGTACGTCCGGGAGCACGTCAAGGAGCCCCGCAAGGCTCCGCTCTGCGGGAACTCGGTCGGCACCGACCGCGGCTTCCTGCTGCGCGACATGGCGGCGCTGGAGAGCTACCTGCACTACCGGATCGTGGACGTGTCCTCGGTCAAGGAGCTGGCGCGCCGGTGGTACCCGCGGGCGTACTTCAACAGTCCCCCGAAGAACGGCAACCACCGGGCGCTCGCGGACATCAAGGAGTCCATCGCCGAGCTGCGCTACTACCGCGAGGCGGTCTTCGTGCCGCAGCCCGGGCCCGACTCGGACACGGCACGGACCATCGCCGCCAAGCACGTCGTACCGGGCGAGTAGGACCCGGCGGCACCTTCCGGAGACCGGCGCCGGGGAACGGGGGAGCGAGCACCCTCCCGGACCCTGTACCCTTTTCTTCGGCCGGTCGGTTTTCCGACCGGACATGGTGGGTGTAGCTCAGTTGGTAGAGCACCTGGTTGTGGTCCAGGTGGCCGCGGGTTCAAGTCCCGTCACTCACCCTGTGGAAAGGCCCCGGCCCGCGAGAGCGGACCGGGGCCTTTCGCGTGTGCGGGCCCTCTCATGAGGACTCCCGGACCACCAGCTCGGTCGGCAGCACAACGGCCGTGTTCCCGGCGCGCTCCGGCTCCCCCGCGATCCGCTCCAGCAGCACCCGCGCCATGGTGCGGCCCATCTCCTCGATCGGCTGCCGCACGCTGGTCAGCGGCGGGTCCATGTGCCGGGCCACCACCGAGTCGTCGAATCCGACCAGGGCCACGTCCTGCGGGATGCGCCGGCCGGCCGCGCGCAGCTCGCGCAGGGCGCCGGCCGCCATGACGTCGGAGGCGGCGAACACGGCGTCCAGCCCGGGGCGGCGCTCCAGCAGCTCGCGCATGGCCCGGCGGCCGCCCTCCTCGGTGAAGTCGCCGACCGCGACGAGCGGCTCGTCAGCCGGGAGCCCGGCGGCGGCCAGTGCCTGCCGGTAGCCGTCGAGGCGGCACTGGGCCCCGTACACGTCGAGGGGTCCGGTGATGGTGGCCACCGCCCGGCGGCCCCGCCCGAGGAGGTGCCGTACGGCCCCGGCCGCTCCGGCGAGGTTGTCGGAGTCCACGCTGGGCAGCGTCTCGGCGGCCGAGCGGCGTCCGCTGATCACCGCCGGGATGCCCAGCTCGGCCAGCAGCTCCGGCAGCGGGTCCCCGGCGTGCACGGAGACCAGCAGCACCCCGTCGACGCGGTGCCCGGACAGGTACTGGGCCAGCCGGCGGCGCTCGCGCTCGCTGCCGGCCAGGGTGAGCACCAGCTGGACCTCGGTCTCGGCGAGGGTGGCGCCGACGCCGCGGACCACGTCGGAGAAGTACGGCTCGGCGAAGAAGCGGGCCTCGGGTTCGGGGATGACCAGGGCGATGGCATCGGTGCGGTTCGCGGCGAGCGCCCGGGCCGCGCGGTTGGGCACGTACCCGAGCTCCGCGACGGCGGCCTCGACGACGGCCCTGGTGTGCTCGCTGACCTTGGAGGATCCGTTGATCACCCGGGAGACCGTGCCGCGCCCGACCCCCGCCCGGACCGCGACCTCCTCCAGCGTCGGCCGTCCCCCGCTGCGCCCGTGCCCGTTCATGGCTTCCTCCCGGCTGTGAATCTACCTGTTGACTGCCTCTTGACGATGGTGGGAGCGCTCCCACACTGTGGCACACGACACCCGGCACGTTCCATCCCCCAGGGAGGATCCTGATGCGAGCCCGAAGAAGTGTTGTGACCGTGGTCGGTGCGGTGGGCGCGGCGGCGCTGCTCCTCGCGGGGTGCTCGCAGGACCCGGCCGAGAGCCCGGAAAAGGGCGCCCCGGCCGGCGGCAAGGCGAAGACCACCCTCACCGTCGGGGTGTTCGGAGCCTTCGGGCTCCAGGAGGCGGGCCTCTACGACGAGTACATGGCGCAGAACCCGGGGGTGAAGATCGAGCAGACCTCCATCGAGCGCAACGAGAACTACTACCCGCAGCTCCTCACCCACCTGGGCACCGGCAGCGGTCTCGCCGACATCCAGGCCGTCGAGGTCAACAACATCGCGGAGATCACCGCGACGCAGGCGGACAAGCTGGTCGACCTCGGCAAGGCACCGGGCGTGGACAAGGGCGCCTACCTGCCGTGGAAGTGGGCGCAGGGCACCGCCTCGAACGGGTCCACGGTCGCCCTCGGCACCGACATCGGCCCGCAGGGCATCTGCTACCGCAAGGACCTCTTCGCGGCGGCCGGGCTGCCCACCGACCGCGCGGCGGTGGGCGCGCTGTGGGCGGGCGACTGGAACAAGTACCTGGAGGCCGGCAAGGCCTACCAGGCGAAGGCGGGCGACGGGAAGGCCTTCGTGGACTCGGCGTCGGGCGTGATGGCGGCCGTGACCGGCAGCAGCGCGCAGCGGTTCTACGACGAGCGGGGCAAGGTCGTCTACAAGACGAACCCGGCGGTGCGCGGAGCCTTCGACCTGGCGGCCTCCTTCGCCACCGAGGGCCTCAGCGCCAAGCTCCAGCAGTTCACCCCGGCCTGGGACCAGGGCTTCTCCAACGGGAACTTCGCCACCGTCTCCTGCCCGGCGTGGATGCTCGGCTACATCCAGGACAAGGCGGGGCCGGCGGGCAAGGACAAGTGGGACGTGGCGCCGGCCCCGAAGCCCAGCAACTGGGGCGGCTCGTTCCTGGTGGTGCCCAAGGCGGGCAGGCACGCCGAGGAGGCGGCGAAGCTGGCCGCCTGGCTGACGGCCCCGGCGCAGCAGGCGAAGCTCTTCGAGAAGCGCGGGAGCTTCCCGAGCGCGAGCGCGGCGTACAAACTGCCGGCGGTGTCGGGCGCGCAGCACGCCTACTTCGGCGGCGCTCCGATCGGGGAGATCTTCGCGCGGGCGGCCGAGGGGGTCCCGGTGACGCTGATCGGCCCGAAGGACCTGGTCATCGCGCAGAACCTGGCCGACATCGGGATGCTCCAGGTCGACCAGAAGGGCCGCAGCCCGCAGGAGGGCTGGGACGCCGCGGTGAAGGCGATCGACAACGCCCTGGACCAGTGAGGCTGCTGTGACGGACGAGACGGCTGTGCTCGCCCCCTCCGCCGGCGGCAGTACGCGGCCGGCGGCGGAGGGGGGCGGCCGGAGGCAGACGTGGCGCTCCCGCCGCTACCGGTGGGACCTGCGCTGGAGTCCGTACGCCTTCGTGGCGCCCTTCTTCCTCTTCTTCGCCGCCTTCGGGCTGTTCCCGCTGCTGTACACGGGCTGGGCGGCGCTGCACCAGGTGGAGCTGACCGACCCGGACGCGATGACGTGGGTGGGGCTGCGGAACTTCACCCGGCTGTGGGACGACGAGTTCTTCTGGAACGCGCTGCGCAACACCTTCACCATCGGGCTGCTCTCGACGGTGCCGCAGCTGCTCGTCGCGCTGGGCGTGGCCCATCTCCTCAACTACCGGATGCGGGGCTCCGCCTTCTTCCGGGTCGCGGTGCTCACCCCGTACGCGACCTCGGTGGCCGCCGCCACCCTGGTCTTCGTGCTGCTCTTCGGCCGGGACTACGGGATGGTCAACTGGGGCCTGTCGACGGTCGGCCTCGGCCCGGTGGACTGGCAGAACGGCCCCTTCGCCTCCCAACTGGCGGTCTCCACGATCGTGGTGTGGCGGTGGACGGGCTACAACGCGCTGATCTACCTGGCGGCCATGCAGGCCGTGCCCGGCGAGCTGTACGAGTCCGCCGAGCTGGACGGGGCCTCGCGGTGGCGGCAGTTCGTCCACGTCACCGTGCCCTCGCTGCGCCCGACGATCTTCTTCACCTGTGTCGTGTCGACCATCGGCGCCACCCAGCTCTTCGGGGAGCCGCTGCTGTTCAACGGCGGGGCGGGGGCCACGGGCGGCTCGGACCACCAGTTCCAGACGCTGGGCCTGTACCTGTACGAGCAGGGCTGGGTGAACCTGCACCTCGGGCGGGCCTCCGCCATCGCGTGGGCGATGTTCCTGATCCTGCTGGTGATCGCGGGCCTGGCCCGGCTGCTGCGAAGGGTGTCCCGATGAAGTCCCTGCGCGCGGGGAAACCGACGTACGTCATCCTCGGCATCTTCACCCTCGGCTCCCTCTTCCCCCTGGTGTGGACGGCGATCGCGGCCTCCCGCAACAACACCCGGCTCGCGCAGACCCCGCCGCCGTTCTGGTTCGGCGGGAACCTGGGCCACAACCTGTCGGTGGCCTGGACCGACGCCAACATGGGCACCGCCCTGCTCAACACGCTGGTGGTCGCCGGGACGGTCGCCGCCGGCACGGTGGCCTTCTCCACCCTGGCGGGCTTCGCCTTCGCCAGGCTCCGCTTCCGGGGGAAGCGGCTGCTGATGGCACTGGTGGTCGCCACGATGCTGATCCCGCCGCAGCTGAGCGTCGTCCCGCTGTACATGCTGATCGCGGAGCTGTCCTGGACCGACCGGCTCCAGGCGGTGATCCTGCCGGGCCTGGTGTCCGCCTTCGGGGTGTTCTTCATGCGGCAGTACCTGGCGCAGGCGCTGCCGATGGAGCTGGTCGAGGCGGCGCGCACGGACGGGGCGAGCTCGCTGCGGATCGTGTGGCACGTGGTGTTCCCGGCCGCCCGGCCCGCGATGGCGGTGCTGGGGATGCTGACCTTCGTGATGGCCTGGAACGACTTCTTCTGGCCGATCGTCGCGCTGACCCAGAACGGCAGTCCGACGGTGCAGGTGGCCCTGACGGGGCTGGGCCGGGGCTACATCCCCGACCAGTCCGTGATCATGGCGGGTGCGCTGCTGGGCACGCTCCCGCTGCTGCTGGTGTTCGTCCTCTTCGGCCGCCAGATCGTCGGCGGCATCATGCAGGGAGCGGTGAAGGGATGACGGAGATGAAGTTCCCCGACGGGTTCCTGTGGGGCGCGGCCACGGCCGCCTTCCAGATCGAGGGCGGGGCCGAGCTGCGCGGACCGTCGATCTGGGACACCTTCTGCCGCACACCGGGCAAGGTGCACGGCGGCGACACCGGCGACGTGGCGGCCGACCACCACCGGCTGTGGCGCGAGGACGTCCGGCTGATGGCCGAACTGGGGCTGGGGGCGTACCGGTTCTCGGTGTCCTGGCCGCGGGTGCTCTCAGGTGGGATCGGCTTCTACGACGCGCTCGTGGACGAGCTGCTCGCGTCCGGGATCCAGCCCTGCCCGACCCTGTACCACTGGGACCTGCCACAGGAGCTCGAAGAGGCGGGCGGCTGGCCGCGGCGGGAGACCGCGTACGCCTTCGCCTCGTACGCGGAGACGGTCGCGCGGCGCCTCGGCGACCGGGTGGAACGCTGGACCACCCTCAACGAGCCCTGGTGCAGCGCCTTCCTCGGCTACGCCTCCGGGGTGCACGCGCCCGGCCGCACCTGCCCCGCCGACTCCCTGCGGGCCGCCCACCACCTCAACCTGGCGCACGGGCTGGCCGTTTCGGCCCTGCCCTCCTCGGCGCGGGTCGGCATCGCGCTCAACCCGAGCGCGGTGCGGCCGCTGACCGGCTCGGCGGCCGACCTGGACGCGCAGCGGCGGATCGACGCCCTCGCGAACCGCGTCTTCACCGGGCCGCTGCTGCACGGCGGCTATCCCGAGGACCTGATGGCCGACACGGCCGCGCTGACCGACTGGTCCTTCGTCCGGGCGGGCGACGAGGCGCTGATCCACCAGCCGCTCAGCTTCCTCGGCGTGAACTACTACACCCCGGCGGTGGTCTCGGCGGGCGCGGACGGTCCGCGCGCCGACGGACACGGGGCCACCGGTCACTCCCCCTGGCCGGGGGCGGAATCCGTCTCCTTCCACCAGCCGCCGGGCGAACTCACCGACATGAACTGGTCGATCGATCCGACCGGGCTCTACGACCTGCTGCTGCGCTTCTCCCGCGAGGCGCCGGGGCTGCCGCTGCTGGTCACCGAGAACGGCGCCGCGTACGCCCCCGATCTGCACGACCCGCAGCGCATCGGCTACCTGCGCGAGCACCTCGCGGCGATCCACCGGGCGATGGCCGACGGGGCCCCGGTGGAGGGGTACTTCCTCTGGTCCCTGATGGACAACTTCGAGTGGAGCCACGGCTACAGCAAGCGCTTCGGCATCGTCCACGTCGACTACGAAACCCAGGTCCGCACCCCGCGCTCCAGCGCCCGCTGGTACGCCGCGCTGGCCCGCAGCGGCACTTTGTGACGTCTGCGCGCGTCCGGCGGCGGGGCGCGGAAGGCAGTACGGCGGCCCGGGGCGTCGGCCGGCCGGGGGTCAGCCCCGGCCGGACGTCAGCCCCGGCCGGGCGGCCAGTTGGCCAGCGCGATGTGCAGGGCGTCGACGATGCGCTCCCAGGACGCGCCCACGTCGCGGGGGTGCCCGAACCCGCCGGTGGCCTCCAGGCCCGCGTACCCGTGGAAGGTGCTGCGCAGCAGCCGGACCGCGTCGGTCAGGTCCGGCTCGGCCAGGCCGTAGGCGCGCAGCACCCCGTACGTGAGCTCCACGAAGCGCAGGTGGCCCGCGGACCGCGTGCCCCGCTCCGGGGGGAGCTGGATCTGGGTGGCCGCGTACCGCCCGGGGTGGCGCAGGGCGTAGTCCCGGTACGCGTCGGCGTACGCGACCAGCGCCTCCTTGCCGGACCGCCCCGCCACCGCCGTGCCGATCAGGTCGGCGATCTCGCCGGCGGCCAGGATCGCGACCCGGATGCGCAGGTCCTGGAGGTTGCGGACGTGCGAGTACAGGCTCGCGTCCTTCACCCCGAAGCTCCGGGCGAGCGCGGACACGGTGATCCTGTCGAACCCGGCCTCGTCCGCCATGTCGGCGGCGGCCAGGGTGACCCGCTCGGCCGTCAGCCCCGCGCGCGGCGCCATGCGCCCACCTCCCTCTGCTCTTCCTAGACCCTCTAGGGACTCTCCGAATGTCCCGAATATACAGAGGCGGCGTCTATCGAGAGGCGGCGTCGAGGGTCTGCGCGATCCGGTCGAGGGTGGGGGGCGCCGGGGTGAACGGGACGCGGAGGTAGCGGGTGAGCGTGCCGTCGAGGGCGAACCGCTGGCCCGGCGAGAGCTCCAGGCCTGCCGAACGGGCCCGGGCCACCACGGTGTCGGCCGGGGTTCCGGTGAGCCTCAGCCAGAGCACCAGGCCGCCGTCCGGGACGGTGAACTGCCAGCGGTCGTCGCCGCCGAGCCGGTCGGCGAGGTGGTCGCGCTGTGCGCGCAGTTCCGCGAGGCGGCGCAGCAGGAGGGGGTCGAGTTCGTTCAGGAGCTCGACGGCGACGAGTTGTTCCATGGGCGGCGCGGACAGCGGTTCACACAGGGGGTGGTGCTGGAGCTCGGCGATCAGGGCCGCTTCGGGGGCCCGGATCCAGCCCACGCGCAGTCCGGCCCAGATGGTCTTGCTGACGGAGCCGATCAGGACGGCGCGGCGGATCCGCGGCTGCCACGTCGGCCGCGCGCCCAGGTTCACCTCGCGCAGGGTCTCGTCCGCCACCACCGTCACCCGGTGGCGCAGGGCTGCCTCCGCGACGGCCTGCCGGGTGGGGCCGTCCATCAGCGCGCCGGTGGGGTTGTGGAAGTCCGGTACCAGGTAGGCCAGTCCGTCGTGCGCGGCGGCGAAAGCCTTCCCGAGCTGGTCGGCGTCCCAGCCGTCGGCGCCGACCCGGAAACCGGCCAGGCGGGCCCCGGTGCCGCGCAGGGCGGCGAGCGCGCGGGGGTAGGTGGGGTTCTCGACGGCGGCGACGCGGGGGCGCAGGTGCGCGGCGAGCAGGGCGAGGGCGGCGCGGGCTCCGGAGGTGACGAGGATCTGTTCGGGCCGGGTGGGCAGGCCCTGGCGGGTGTACCGGTCGGCGATCGAGGCGCGCAGCGCGGGCAGGCCGGCGCCGCAGTAGCCGTCCTCGGCCAGCACGGGGGCGGCCCGGGCGACCGCTCGGGCGGTGGCGGCGAGGTAGCTGAGCTGCGGGGCGGCCGGTACGGCCCTGCGCAGGTCGATGGAGGCGCCGCTGCCGCTCGCGGCCAGCGGGGCGATGCGCTCGGCGCCCCGGGGCGGGAGTTGGACGGTGCTCGCGCTGCCCTGCCGGGTGCGCACCCAGCCGCTGTCCCGCAGCCGGTCCAGGGCGGCCACCACGGTCCCCCGGCTGATGCCGAGCCCGGCGGCGATGCGGCGCTCGGCGGGGAGCGTCCCGCCCACCCGGAGCCGTCCGTCGAGGACGGCCTCGCGCACCGCGCCGTCCAGGGCCTCGGCCAGCGCGACGGCCGGACGCCGCCACTCGCCCACGGCCCTGACCAGCTGTTCCTCGGAGATCCGCACTGGTCCAGTGTGCCGGAATTGGACCAGGACTCCGCGCCGCGGGCTGACTACGTTCGGCCCCACCCCGCCTGCCTCACGGCACCTCACCCGTCCCGGAGAACCAGATGCCCCGCGCCGTCACGCTGCCCCAACCCCAACCCCAACCCCGGCCCCTGCCCCGGCCCCAACCCCAGCCCCAACCCCTGCCCCAACCCCTGCCCGATCTCACGTACCTGCCCCTGGCCGTGAGCCCCCTTCGGCGGCTTCCGCAGCTCTTCACCGGGCTCGCCCTCTACGGGTTCAGCCTGTCGCTCATGATCCGCTCCTCCCTCGGGGTCAACCCGTGGAGCGTGCTGTACGAGGGCCTGGCGCTCTACACCCCGCTCAGCTTCGGCGCGATCAGCGCCCTCGTGGGGGTCTTGGTCCTGCTGCTCTGGGTCCCCCTCAGGCAGCGCCCCCGGTTCGGCACCTTCGCCAATATCGCCATCCTCGCCTGCTCGTCCGACCTGGGGCTCCACCTCGTCCCGGCCCACCTGGACCTTCCCGCCCGTATCCCCCTGCTCATCGGCGGCGTCGCCCTCAACGGCTTCTCCATCGCCCTCTACGTCGGCGCCCGCTTCGGCCCGGGCCCCCGCGACGGCCTGATGACCGGCGCCTCGGACCGCACCGGGCGGTCCATCCGCTCCATCCGGACCGCGATCGAACTCGCCGTCCTCGCCGGGGGCTGGCTGCTGGGCGGCAGCGCGGGCGTCGGCACCGTCCTGTACGCCCTGGCCGTCGGCCCGGTCACCCAGCTGTTCCTGCCCCGGTTCACTTACCCCACCCCGGGCCTCGCGCGGACCGGTCCGGAGTCCCGGCCGGAGCCGGTGGACTCGGCGCCGCCCACGCCCTGACGGGCACCGGCTGCGCTCACGCGGGTATCGCGAACTCGGCGGCGTGGTCCTCCACCCAGGTCTCGAAGCTGCGCGCCGGGTGGCCGGTGAGCTGCTCCACATCGTCGGTGATCTCGACGGGGAGGCCCTCGTTCGCCGCCCAGTAGTCGAGGAGCGCATCGGCGTACGGGCCGGGTATGTAGCCGTCGACCTCGGACTTCCACTGCTCGGCGGAGACCTGCTCGAAGGGCACGGGCCGGCCGAGGACCGCGCCGAGTATCGCGAGCTGGGTGGCGAAGGTGAGCGACTGGGGGCCGGTCAGGGTGTAGGCCCGACCTCCGAGAGCGGGCTCGGTGAGGACGGCCAGAGCGGCCTCGGCGATGTCGGCCTCGTGGACCGGGTCGCAGTAGGAGCCCGGGTACGGCAGGTGGATCGGGCGGCCGGACTTCAGCGACCAGGACCAGCCGTAGGCATTGCTCGCGAAGGAGCCGGGCCGCAGCAGGGTGGTGCGCAGCGGGGAGGCCAGCAGGGCTTCCTCGACGGCGAGGTGGGAGGCGGACAGCGGGCTGTCGGCGGCGTCCGGACTCAGCACCGAGGAGGAGGACAGGAGCACCACATGCTCCACTGCGGCGCTCACGGCCTCCTTGACGAAGGCTTCGACGGCGGAGGCCTCGGCGTACAGGAAGACGGATCGGACTCCGGCGAGCGCGCCGGGGAAGGTCGCGGGGTCGGAGAGGTCGAGGTGGACGGCATCGGGGGTGTCCCGCTCGCGGGAGGCGAGGCGGTACGGGATGCCGCGGGCGGAGAGGAGGGCGGAGAGCCCGCGGGCGACGGCGCCGCGGCCGCCGGTGACGAGGATCGACATGACAGGTTCCTTTTCCTTAGGATGGGACACGTGACACAGATTCTGCGTGACGCATTTCCTGCGCCACGCAGATAAATTTGGAGCATGGAGAAGCCGATGTCAACCGATTCCCCTCGTTCAGGTGAACGCCACGACGACCGCGAGCCCCACGGAAACCGCGAGCCCCACGACGACCACAAGCCTCACGGGAACCACAAACCCCATGGGAACCGCGAGGACTGGAGCCGCGCGGAACTCCTCGCGCGGATCATCACGGAAAGCGGCCGCCACTACGCCGACTACTCGCTCTTCAACCAGGCCATGGCCGACCACCTCGGACTGCACCCCACCGACATGCAGTGCCTGCACCTCCTGGACATGGAGCCCGGCCCGGTCAGCACCGGCGACATCGCCCGCCTCACCGGCCTGACCTCCGGCTCCGCCACCCGCCTCGTCGACCGGATGGCCAAGGCCGGCCTGGTCGAGCGGCACGCCGACCCGCACGACCGCCGCCGCTCCCTCGTCGCCCTCGCCCCCGCAGCCCGCGAACGCATCGGCGCCGCCTGGGAAACCCCCGGCCAGGCCTTCGGGGCCGTGCTGAACAGCTACTCCGACAGCGAGCTCGCCATCATCGCCGACTACCTGCACCGCGCCGCGGAAGTCGGCCGCGCCCAGGCCAAGCGTCTCAACGCGGGCGCCGACTCCTGACCTCCGGGCCGGATTTCCGGCCGTTGCCCACACCCTGGGCAGGGGGTTCCGAGGCTGCGCTTCCACGGCTATCGTCCGGCCCAACGGGCAATACGCGCGCCGGAGATACGGGAGGGTCGGCGTGCTGACGGAGGATGTCCATGTCCGGTTCCACAGCCGCTCCGAGCGGCTTCCGCGGAGTGTTCGCACTCGGCGGCACAGCCCTTCCCGTGTACGCGTTCCTCGCCCGGCTCCCCGCCGCGCTCTGCCCCATCGGAACGCTCCTGCTCATCAACGCGCGCGACGGCATCGGTGCCGCCGGCGCCGTGGCGGCCGCGCTCTGGCTGGGCCAGGCCCTCGGCGGCCCGGTCATCGGCCGGCTCGCCGACCGGCGCGGCCACCGCCCCGTGCTGCTCGCCGCCTGCGGCGCCAACGCCGTCGTCCTCCTCGCCCTGGTCGCGTCGGTCCTCGGCGGGCTGCCGCTGCCGGTCCGCATGGCGCTCGCCGTCGCGGCCGGTCTCACCGTCCCGCAGGTCGGGCCGCTGGCCCGGGCCCGCTGGGCGCGGCTGGCGGGCGAGGACAAGGCCCTGGTGGGGGCCGCGCTCTCCTTCGACACCACGCTGGACGAGGTCGGGTTCATGGTCGGGCCCGCGCTCGCCGGGATCCTCGCGGTGACGGTGCACCCCGCCTCCGCGCTGCTGCTCGCGGCGGCGCTGATCCTGGTGTTCGGCACCCTCTTCGCCCTGCACCCGACCGCGCCCGGGCCGGTCGAAGCGACCGGGGCACGTGCCGACGTACGACTGTGGTCGCCGGGTCTGGTCCTGCTGTTCACGATGGCCGTACTCCAGGGCTGCGCGTGGAGCGGGGCCAATACGGGGGTCAACGCCCTCGCCGAGTCCCTGGGCGAGCCGGGCACGGCCGGGCTGGTGTGGGCGGCGATGGCCGTGACCAGCTCCATCGCCGGGTTCGTGACCGTCGCCCGGCCCGGGTCGGCCGACCTGACCGTGCGGCTGCGCTGGACCATCGGGATCCAGGCCGCGCTGACGCTGCCGCTCCTGGCCGTGTCGGGGCTGTGGGGGGCGGCGCTCGCCATCGGCGGCATCGGACTCGCGGTGGCCCCGCATCTCATCGCGCTGTTCGGGCTGGTGGAACGCGCAGGCCCGGCGGAGCGGATGGGCGAGGCCATGACCGTGGTGGGCAGCGGCCTGATCGTCGGCCAGGCCCTGGCCGCGGCGGTGGCCGGTCCGCTTGCGGGCGCGTACGGGTACCGGGCCGCGTTCGCCGTGGCGTGCGGGGCGGCTGCCGCCTCGGCGGTGCTGGCCGTGGTGGCGGGAGCCGGCCGGGTCCGCTTCGGGGCGGGCGCCGCAGCGGAGGCCGGCGAGCCCGAGGCCGAAGGCGCGGCCGCCGGGGGCGTGGCCGCCGCGCCTGAGGCCGTCGCGCCCGAGGCCGTCGGGGGCGTCGCCCTCCGGGCCGCGGACGCCGGCGCTACGAAGACTTCGTAGCCTTCATGCTCCGCATGGCCTTGACCAGGTCGTCGTGGTCCATCACCGGACACACCTCGACCTCCGCGTTGAACTGCATCAACAGGTCCTCGACGAGCGGCGGCAGGTCCGAGCTCTCCTGGAGGTCGAAGACGATCCAGCAGGAGCGGACGCCCTGGGCGAGGCCGAAGTAGGCGGCCTCGGGCTTGACGCTCTCCAACAGCCTGCCGATGGCCTGGTCCAGGGCGCCGCTCTTGATGCCCTCGTTGGAGGCGTGGGTGTCCATGTGGGCGCGGAGCATGACTCGCATGCGGGGGCTCCTCGGTGGGTGCCGGCGGGGGTGCTTCGCCGGGGGTGGCTGTGGCGGGGGTCCGTCATGGCCACCCTCCGGGCGGGGAACGGCGGCGGCAACATCTGGACCGCCGTCCGAGGCCGCCGGGCCGGCACCTCCGCCGTCCGGGGCCGCCAAGCCGTCACCTCCGCCGTCCGAGGCCGCCGGGCCGGCACCACCGCCGTCCGGGGCCTCAGGGCGTGACGTCCGCCGTCCGGATCTCGAAGTTGAACTCCGCGTGCCCCAGCGTGCCCATCAGCCGCAGCCACAGCGGGAGCACCATCTCGGTGCCGCGGGCCGACTCGATGCCGCCGAGGTCGAGGATGCGCGCGTCCGGCCAGCCGAAGGAGCGCAGCAGGGCCCGTACGTCCTGCTTCGCCTCCGGGTCCTCGCCGGACAGGAACACGTTGTGGTCCCCCGGGACCCGCGCCGGCTCGACCATGACCCGGCAGTTCATCGTGTTCAGCGTCTTGACCACCCGCAGCCGGGGGAACGTCCGCTGGATCCGCTCTCCCAGGCTGTCGTCGTTGACCACGCCCAGCCGGGGCGGGAAGCCCTGCGCGAAGTCCAGCGGGTTCGCCAGGTCGATCAGGATCCGGCCGTCCAGGTCCGCCGCGCCCGCCTCCGTCAGCACGGCGACGCTCACCATCCCGCCCGTGGCGTTGACCAGGGTTTCGCCCTCCCGCGCGGCCTCCGCGAAGGACGCCAGCGGCAGCTGCCCGTCGGCGAACTCGGCGCGCTCGCGGGTGGCCTCGGGGTCGCGGGTGCCGATGACCACCTCGTGCCCCAGGGAGCGCAGGCGGGCGGCGACCGTACGGCCGACCGTGCCGGTTCCCAGGACTGCGTAGCTCATGCTCACTTCCCATCCAGGATGCCGATGTCATAGGGGAGCTCGTAGCGCGTCGGATCGTCCGGGAGGAACCAGTTGAAGCCCTCCTCGAAGAGGACGGCCACCAGGTTCACGGCGATGACCATGCCCAGGAGCCACAGCGCGAGCAGCCCCACCGTCCGGTACACCCCCGGGCCGGCCGTCGGAATGGCCCGGTCGGCGGTGGAGTGGGCGAAGGCCAGGACGGTACCGATCGCCACGACGGACGCCGTGAAGAGGATCCACGCCCACACGTACAGGTGCAGCCCGAGCACCTCGCTGCCGTAGCCCTTGTCGCCGGGCAGGAGGTGCAGGCTGGTCTGCCGCCACGCCGCGAACGAGCCCGCCGCCACCGCGACCAGCGCCAGGCCCCAGCCCATCATGTAGTCGCGGCCCGTCACCGCGCCGACGGCGAGCGCCGTGCGGATGATGTGACCGGCCCCGATCGCCGCGAGCACCATGAACATCCGCTGCACGACGCAGAGCGGGCACGGGTACTCCCACATCCCGAACTGGTAGAACAGGCCGCCGCAGACGACGGCCGTCCAGCCGATGGTGAAGAAGCACGCGAACCAGTACTGGACCCGGCCCAGCAGTCCGCCCTCCAGCGGGGTCTCCGGCAGGAGGCTGCTCATCGTGGCCATCGGGTCAGTAGTTCAGGGTCAGGGCGAGGCTGCTGGTGATGTGGTGCGCCATCAGCAGGATCACGGCGATGAGCATGACCCACCAGGCACCGAGTACGACCGTCCGGGACGACTCCCGGTACATGGCGATCAGCGTGGCGAGGAGCCCGCCGAAGATGAGGGTGTCCATGCCGCGGACCGTACCGACCTGCGGACTTACCGCCCGCCAGGCGCGCCCCCGATGATCCTCAAGCGACCCCGACTGGCCCCCGGCGACCCCGGCTCCCGGGGGCGGACCCCGACTGGCCCCACCCCGCGCCGCGTTGCCTCAGGCGCCCCGCCGCTTGCGCCGGCTCCGGCGGGCCTCGCCCCGCGCACGGCCGTCCAGGGCGATCCACACCCGGACCTCGGTCCCGCCGAGCACCGAGCGGCCCAGCCGGACGTCGCCGCCCGTGGACTCCGCGACCCGGCGCACGATGTCCAGGCCCAGCCCCGTCGAGCCGTCGCGGGCGCCGTCGTTGCCGCGCCGCAGCGCCGCGTCCGGGTCCTCGATGCCGGGGCCCGCGTCGGAGACGAGCACGATGACGGCGTCCCCCGCGTCGTGGACGTCCACCGCGAAGGGGGTGGCCTCGGGGGTGTGCCGGAAGACGTTGCCGAGCATGGCGTCCAGGGCGGCGGCCAGCTCCGGCCGGCCCACGGGTATCCGTACGGGACGGTCGACGCCCGCCAGCCGGACCTCGCGGCCCTCGTCCTCCGCGAGCGCCGACCAGAAGTCCATCCGGTCGCGGATCACCTCCGAGGCGTCGCAGCCGGCGCCCGCCGAGGTGTGCGGGGCGCGCTGTTCACGGGCGGTACGGATGATCGTGTCGACCTCCCGCTCCAGCTGCTCCACCGCCGCCCGGGTGTGCTCGGCGGCCGGGCCGTCGCCGAGCGAGGCCGCGTTCAGCCGCAGCACCGTCAGCGGTGTCCGCAGCCGGTGCGAGAGGTCGGCGGCCAGCTCCCGCTCATTGGCGAGGAGCTCCACCACCTGGTCGGCCATGGAGTTGAACGCGACGGCCGCCGAGCGGAGTTCCTTGGGCCCGTCCTCCGGTACCCGCGCGCCGAGCCGTCCTTCGCCCAGCTGGTGCGCGGCGTCCGCGAGCCGTTCGGCGGGACGCACCAGGCGGGCGCCGAGCCGGTCCGCGACCGCCACCGAGCCCACGATCAGTGCGAGCCCGACGGCCGCCAGCACCATCCAGGCCGTGGCGACCCCGTTGCTGACCTCGCTCTCCGGCACGTAGATCTCGACCACCGCGATGTCGCCGGAGCCGAGTGCGGTGGGCTGGAGCAGCGCCGAACCCCCGCCGGAGACCTTGGCGGTGGTGGCGCGGGCGATCTTGCGGGTCTGTGCGACGGCGTGTTCGCCGGCCCAGCCCTCGCCGATGTCCACGGGGGCGCTGTCCCCGAGGGCCGGTACGTGTACGGCCATCCGCCGGTCGGCGCCCATCTGCGTGGACTCCACCGCCTTGCGCAGCTGCACCGGGTCGGTGGTGATGGACAGGGTGGGCCCCATGGTGGCCGCCTGCCGTTCGGCGTTGGAGAAGGCCCGGTCGCTGGCCATCTCCTGGACCACGAGCCCCAGCGGGACGGCGAAGGCCACCACGACCATGGCGGTGACCGCGAGGCACACCTTGACCAGCGCCCACCTCACGCCGGCGGCTCCAGCTTGACGCCCACACCCCGCAGCGTGTGCAGGTAGCGGGGGCGGGCGGCGGTCTCGCCGAGCTTGCGGCGCAGCCAGGACAGGTGGACGTCGATGGTCTGGTCGTCCCCGTACGACTGCTGCCACACCTCGGCGAGCAGTTCGCGCCGGGCCACGACCACCCCGGGCCGTCCGGCGAGGAAGGCCAGCAGGTCGAACTCCCGACGGGTGAGGTCCAGTACCGCCCCGTCGAGCTGGGCCTGTCGGCGCAGCGGGTCGATGGCCAGCCCGCCCACCCGCAGCACGCTCGGCGGTTCGGCTCCGGCCGCCTGGGAGCGGCGCAGTACGGCGGCCATCCGGGCGGAGAGGTGCTCGACGGAGAATGGCTTGGTCAGGTAGTCGTCGGCGCCGTCGTTGAGCAGCCGGACGATCTCGGCCTCGTCGTCGCGGGCGGTCGCGATGATGACCGGCACGTCGGTGATCCCGCGCAGCATCTTCAGCGCCTCGGCGCCGTCGAGGTCGGGCAGCCCGAGGTCGAGGATGACCACGTCGAAGCGGTGGTGGGCGACCTCGCGCAGGGCCTCCAGGGCCGTGCCGACGCTCCGCACGGTGTGGGAGGCCTCGGTCAGGTGCCGGATGAGGGCGGAACGTACGAACTGGTCGTCCTCGACCACGAGCACACTAGCCATGGCCGCACCGTAGTCCATTCGGGCGACCCGGGGAGGTGGCGGGCCACCTCTGTGACGGGTGGTGCAGTATGTCCCCTGATGCGACGAGGACTTGTACATGCCATGGCGTGGACGCTGTCCACGGCGGCGGCGGTGACGCTGTCGTGGTGGGGCGTGCACACCGTCATGTCCGGGACCGCCTACGATCCTCCGCTCGCCGTTCCGCTGACCACGCTGCCGCTGTCCTCCTCCACGCAGCGCTCCGATCCGCCGCCTTCGCCCAGTGCTCCACCGGAGTCCGCGTCCCCCTCCCCCACCCCTTCCGGCCCGTCCCCTTCGGCTTCCGCCTCGGAGTCCCCCGAGAAGCCGAAGCCCGCGCCCGCGCCGTCGAGCCCGCGCCCGTACCGGCAGCCGGACGAGGGCCACGCGCAGGACGTGAAGGGGTACTCGGTCTCGGGCGGCCGGGTGGTCTTCGACATCGGGGCGGCCTCGGCCGAGCTGGTCTCGGCGACCCCGGCGGCCGGCTGGCGGGTTCAGGTGTGGAAGCAGGACTTCTGGATCCGGGTCACCTTCACCCGGGACGGCCGCGAGGTGTCGGTGTTCTGCACCTGGCACGACACGGCTCCGCGCGTGGAGATCGTCGACCCTTGAGAGCCGGCCGGCGGGGCGGCCGCCGCTCACTCGGCTACCGTCGGCACCGACCGGGAGCGGCGAGGGAGGGACGGCCGGCATGGGCGGCGCGAGGTACGTCACGGACCTGATCGAGGCCTGCGAGCGGTACGGGGACCGGCCCGCGCTGGGCGCCGGGCCGTCCTGGCTCCTGACCTTCGACGAGGTGCTGGCCGACTCCTACCGGCTGGCGGGCGCCCTGACGGAGCTCGGGATCCGCCGCGGGTCCGGCCTGGCCTGCGTGTCGGCCGGCAATCCGCCCGAGGTGCTGCTGGTCCGGCTGGCCGCGCACCTGCTGGGCGCGCGGCTGACCCAGGTGGTGGTCGGCCCCGCCACCCACGGTCTGGAGTTCGTGCTGCGGGACTGCGAGCCCGTTCTGGTCGTCCACGACACCCCGGTGCCGGACACCGGGGTCGCGCGGATCGGCCTGGCGGACCTGCTGGAGGGGGCGCGGGCCCGCAAGGCGCTGCCGGTGCCGGTACGGGCGCGCGAGGACGACGTGGCCCGGGTGACCTACACCGGCGGTACGACGGGCCGGCCCAAGGGGGTGGCCTCCACGTTCGGGGCGATGGCGGCCCGTACGACCGGCGGCGCCCGGGACGCCGGGCAGGTCTACCTGTCGGTCACCTCCCTCGCCCAGCGTTCCGGCGGCCGGTGCCTGGAGCAGCTGCGCTCGGGCGGCCGGTCGGAGGTCCTCGGGCCGTTCGGCACGCGGGAGTTCGCCGAGGCCTGCCGCCGCCTGGGGCCGGTGTCCACGTACCTGACGACCTCGATGGTGTACCGGCTGCTGGACGACCCGGCGACCGCCGACGGCCTGCCCGGCCTGGCCCAGGTGTCGTACGGGGACTCCCCCGTGCACCCGGACCCGCTGCGCGAGGCGCTGACCCGCTGGGGCGCGGGCACGCGGTGGCGGCAGGGCTACGGGATGAACGAGGCCGGGGTGATCTGCCGGCTGTCGGCGTCCGACCACGAGGCGGCGGCCTCGGACCGGCCCGAGCTGCTCGGTTCCGTCGGCCGGCCGGTCCCCGGGGTGCGGGCGCAGGTCCGGGCCGCCGACGGGACGGCGCTGGGGCCGGGCGCCACCGGCGAGGTGTGGGTCCGGTCCGCGACCGTCATGGCCGGGTACTGGAAGCGGCCCGCGCTGACGGCCGAGGTGCTGCGGGACGGCTGGCTGCGCACCGGGGACCTCGGGCACTTCGACGCCGACGGCTACCTCTACCTCGACGACCGGGTCAAGGACGTGGTCATGGTGGACGGGGAGAACATCTACTGCGGCCCCGTCGAGGCGGCGCTCACCCGGCACCCGTCGGTGGCCGAGGCGGCCGTGGTGGGGCGGTTCCACCCCGGCACCGGCGAGGAGGTGTGCGCCTTCCTGGTGCCGCCCCCCGGGCAGGCCCCCACGGACGGGGCCGCCGCCGCGGCCTGCGCGCTGGTGGCCGCGGAGCTGGCACCGGACCACCGCCCGACCGCGGTGTTCTGGACGCAGGCCCTCCCCCTGACGGACCGCGGCAAACCGGACAAGCGCCTCCTGCGGGAACGCGCCGCGGCGTCCCGCCCGGGCGGTCCGGACGGCCCGGACCGCCCGGACCGCCCGGACACCGTCTAGCGGAACACCGAGGGCGGCGGCTCCGGCGAGGCCACCGCCGAGGCGTCGGCCACCGCCGTCGCGCCGCCCGCGAAGTCCGCCAGGGCCCGCCCGTGCTCCACCCTCCCGGGGTGCGGATCGCTCGCCACCCGCCGGGTGAACTCCGCCACCGGCAGCTCCCGGTCGGCGGCCACGAGCACCGCGTTGCCGAAGCGTTTCCCCCGCCACACCACCGGGTCGGCCGCCAGTGCCAGTTCCGCGAACCGGGACGCGGCCGTCGCGATCTGGCCCCGCAGGTGCGCCAGCGGCGGACCGTCCGCGAGGTTGGCCACGTACCAGCCGGCGGGCGCCAGGGCCCGGCGTACGTCGTCCAGGAACTCGGCGCTGGTCAGGTGCGCCGGGGTGCGGGCGCCGCTGAACACGTCCGCGATCACCAGGTCGGCCCAGCCGTCCGGCACCTTGGCCAGGCCGGCCCGCGCGTCCACCGCCCGGACCCGGACCCGCGCCTGGGGGTCCAGCGGCAGGTGTTCCCGTACGAAGGCCACCAGGCCGGCGTCGATCTCCACCACCTGCTGGGTGGAGCGGGGGCGGCTCGCGGCGGTGTAGCGGGCCAGGGTGAAGGCGCCGCCGCCCAGGTGCACCACGTTGAGGGGCTGCCGGGCGGGGGCGACGAGGTCGATCAGGTGCCCGATCCGCCGCTGGTACGAGAAGTCCAGGTACCCGGGGTCGTCGAGGTCCACGTGCGACTGCGGAGCCCCGTCGATCAGCAGGGTCCAGGCCCGGGACCGCTCGCGGTCGGGCGCCAGCTCGGCCTGGCCGCCGTCCACCTGCCCGACGACCGCCTCGGAGTCACCTCTGCGCCTGCTGCCCTTGCTCTTCCCTGCCATTCCCCCATTATCGCTGGTCAGGGCATCAGCGGCAGTTGTCGGCCGCCTCGATCAGCCGGGCGGCCTCGCCGAGCGCCGCGCGCAGCACCTCGGGGTCGGTGACCTGCCCGACGGCCTCCGGCGGCAGCAGCCAGCCGGTGCCGCCCGCCGCGGGCGAGGCGGTGTCGACGTCACCGAAGCGCATGCCGCGCCCGTTGGTCTGCGTACAGGCGCTGCCGGGCAGGTCCCAGGCGTCGGCGGTGCCGGGCGGGACGATGAAGCCGAGGGTGCCGCCGGAGCCGTCGTGCAGGACGGGGCCGACGCCGGTGGCGGAGCGGCCGGTGGCGCGGCGGATGATGTCGACCGCCTCCAGGCCCTGGCGCGTGGGCACGGTCACCAGGTCCGGCGCCTCGGCCGTGCCCACGGTCCCGGCCGTTCCCAGGGTCGCGCCCGGCTCGGGCACGGTGTTCGTTCCACTGCTCTCCATGCCGCCCTCCACCAAGGGAACCCCTCCTCGATCCGCGTGCGGGCCACTCCGCATGGGTTCAACGCGGCGGATCGTCAACAGGTGCGGCGGAACGATGCCGCAAAGGATGGCAGTTCATGGCGGATCGCGGGTGAGATATCCGTTTTGTAGGCAAACATCGCATGAACGCGCCTCCGCTGCCGGTACGTTCATGCCCGCCGGGCCCAGCCTGAAGAAAGCCCGAAGTCCAGAGAGGCCACGTCCATGGCGGCGTTCCCCCACTCACCCAACTCCTCCTTCCGGCGACTGCGCGGAGCGCGCTCCCCCGCCGAGTTCGCGGGCCTGGTCCGCCGGGCGGCACGGGAGATCGGCGAAACGGTTTCCTGCGACGCCCGTTACATCGGCCGGGTCGAGTCCGGCGAGATCCGCTGCCCCAACTACGCCTACGAGCGCGTCTTCCTGCACATGTTCCCCGGCCGCACCCTGGCCGACCTGGGATTCTCCCCGCGCGAGACGGTACGCGGCCGGTCCGCGCAGCGCGCCGCCCCCGAAACCCCCGCCTTCTCCCACCCCATCCACCGTTCCAAGGAGAGCGACGTGCTGCGTCGCGCGTTCATGGCGGGCGGCTCCGCGACCGTGGCAGCCGCGACGCTCAGCCTCACCCTGACCGGCGACTCCCGCCGGCTGCCCACCCGCGCCGGCGAGTCGGAGGCCGCCGCCGTCGAAGAGGCCGTACGCCAGATCCGGCTGCTGGACGACCGGCACGGGGCCGACGCCCTGTACCGGAGGGCGGCCGAACCCCTGCGCACCGCCTACGCGTTGCTCGACGCGGGGGCCACCCGGCAGTCCACCGAGGACCGGCTGCACGCGGGCGCCGGGGAACTCGCCGTCTCGGTGGGCTGGCTGGCCCACGACTCGGGCCGCTTCGACGACGCCCGCTCGCACTACGCGGAGGCCCTGGCGACGGCCCGGGTGTCGGGGGACGCGGCCCTGGAGGCACACGCCTTCAGCAACATGGCCTTCCTGGCCCGGGACTGCGGGCGCCACCGCGAGTCGGTACGGGCGGCCCAGGCTGGCCGCCGCGCCGCCCGCTCGCTGGGTTCCCCCCGGCTGCTCTCCCTCCTCGCGCTCCGGGAGGCCGGCGGCTGGGCCGGGCTCGCCGACCGCAGGGCCTGCGAGGAGGCGCTGACCCGGGCGCACACGGAGTTCTCCCGGGGCCCGGCGAGCGCCGACCCCGAGTGGATGTCCTTCTTCGGGGAGGCCGAACTGGAGTCCCTGGAGTCCCGTTGCTGGGCCTCGCTCGGGGAGCACGCCCGGGCCGCCCGGCACGCCCGCCGGGCGGCGGACCTCCAGGACCCGCACTTCGCGCGGAACGTGGCCCTCTACACCGCCGAACTGGCCGACAACCTGGCCCGCGCGGGCGCGCCCGACGAGGCCGCCTGGGCGGGCGGCCGGGTGCTGGACCTGCTCACCGAGGTCCAGTCGACCCGCATCCGGTCCATGCTGGCGGGGACGGCCGGCGCCCTGGTCCCGCACCAGCGCTCACCGCGCGTCGGAGCCTTCCTGACCCGGCACGCGGCGCTGTGACGGCTCCGGGCCCGACGCCCGCACAGGCACCCGCACCCGCACCCGCGTGGAGCTCACCACGGTCCGCCGACCCGTCCCGGGCGTACGTCACTTGACCTGCGCCCCGTGGCCTCAGCCGTCCAGGTGCCCGGTGTCGTTCCAGCGCTCCAGCGCGGGAGCCCCGTACGCCCAGCCCAGGACCGACAGCGAGGTGGGCTCCAGCCGGATCCGGGCGCCGAAAGAGGCCTCGAAGCCGAGCCAACGGGCGGCCAGGGTGCGCAGGATGTGGCCGTGGGCGAAGACCAGGACGTCGCGTTCCGCCGAGCGGGCCCAGGCGACCACCTCGTCCGCGCGGGCGGCGACATCGGCGACGGATTCGCCGCCGGGGACCCCGTCGCGCCAGATCAGCCAGCCGGGACGGACCGCCTGGATCTCGGCCGGGGTCATGCCCTCGTAGTCGCCGTAGTCCCACTCCATGAGGGTGTCCCAGGGCTCCGCCCGGACCCCGAACCCCGCCAGGTCGCAGCTCTCGCTGGCACGGACCAGCGGGCTGGTGCGCACCTCCAGGCCGCGCAGGCCCGCCCACGGCTCCCGGGCCAGCCGCTCGCCCAGCAGCTTCGCGCCGCGCCGGCCCTCCTCCAGCAGGGGCACGTCGGTGCGTCCGGTGTGCTTGCCGAGCTGGGACCACGCCGTCTGGCCGTGGCGGGCCAGCAGGATGCGGGGGGCCATGTGAGTTTCTCCCGGTCGTCGCGGATGCGCACGGAAAACGCCCGCTTGAAGGCGATTCCGTCGTCCATCCATCATCCATCACACGAACACCGGGCAACTCCTCCCGTCGCACAGGCGTCCTACACCGTATGACCACTCGGCAGCGGCCCACTCGATGGTGGGCAGAACTGCTGCTCCTGGGACTCGTCTACGGCGCGTACTCGGGCGGCAGACTCCTCGCGCGGGGCGACGTCGGCCTCGCAGTCGAGCACGGACTCGCCCTCCTGCGCACCGAGGAGCTGCTGAGCATCGACTTCGAACGGCCGCTCAACCGGCTGTTCACGCGGACCCCCTGGCTGGGCATACCCGCCGACTTCGGCTACGCCTCGCTGCACTACCTCGTCACCCCGGCCGTACTGGTCTGGCTCTACCGCAGGCGCCCCGACCACTACCGCACCGCCCGCACCTGGCTGACGGTCTCCACCCTCCTCGGACTGGTCGGCTTCTGCCTGCTGCCCACCTGCCCGCCCCGGCTCCTCGACGGCCCGTACGGGTTCACCGACACGATGGCCCAGTACAGCGCCTACGGCTGGTGGGGCGGCGAGGCCAGCGCCCCGCGCGGGCTGGGATCGTTCACCAACCAGTACGCGGCCATGCCGAGCCTGCACGTCGGCTGGGCCCTGTGGTGCGGGGTCGTGCTGTGGACGCACGGACGGCGCCCGCTGCTGCGCGCGCTCGGGGCCGCCTACCCGGCCGTCACCGCGCTGATGGTCATGGGCACCGCCAACCACTACTTCCTGGACGCCGTCGGCGGAGCCGTCGTGATGGGCCTCGGATTCTGGGCCGCTCAGCGCCTCGGCGCCGTCCGATCCGGCTCGGGAGCTGCCGTTTTCCGGCGTAAGACCACGATTGTCAGTGGCGGATGGGACACTTCCGCCCGTGAGCTCCTACCCGACCGGCGGCCCTCCGCAGCACACACCGCAGACGACGACACTGCGGCAGCGGCTCGCTGACCTGCGCGGCCCGGCCGTGCCGCCCCGCCCGCTCGACGCCCGGGCGCTCGCCGCGCTCGCCGCGAACCCGGGCTGCGGCAGACGGGCCCTGCTCGACGGGGCCGGCGTGGACAAGACGGCGCTCGCCGCTGCCCTCGGCTCCCCGGCCGCGTTCGGGCAGTCGCAGTTCGCCATAGTCCGCGGCAACTCCTTCGAGGCCAAGGTCAAGGGCGACGGGGGCGCCGAGCTGCTGCGGCTGGTCCACGAGCACCTCGGCGCCGGCAGCGAAGCCCCCGGACCGGACGCCCTGGTGCCCGACCTCACGGCCGCGGGGCCGCAGGGCCGTGCCGCCCGGACCGCGCTGGCCCTGCGCGAGGCCACCACCGCGGGGACCTGGACGCTGCTGGACCATCCGATGCTGGCCCTGGAGGTGGCGGGCGCCCCCGCCTACCTGGAACCGGACGCCGTCGTGGTGCACCCCGACGGCCGCTGGACCGTGGTGGAGATCAAATCGTTCCCGATGATCGACGGGGGCGCCGACGCCGCGAAGGTGGGCGCCGCCGCCCGGCAGTCCGCGGTGTACGTGCTCGCCCTGGAGAAGACCGCCGGGAAACTGCCCGGCGCCACCGTGGGCCACCAGGTGCTGCTGGTCTGCCCGAAGGACTTCTCCAACCTGCCCACCGCCGCCCTCGTCGACATCCGGCGCGAGCGCTCCGTGACCCTGCGCCAGCTGGAGCGGCTGACCCGGGTCGAGGAACTGGCCACCGCCCTGCCCGAGGGGCTGTGCTTCGATCCCGCCCGGCCCGCCGAGGAGCTGACCGAGGCGGTGTCCGCCGTCTCCGCCGCGTACGCCCCCGAGTGCCTGGCCTCCTGCGAGCTGGCCTTCCACTGCCGGGAGCGGGCCCGCGCCGCCGACGAGGTCACCGCGCTCGGCCGTTCGCTACGGGGCGAGCTGGGCGGACTGACCACCGTCGAGCAGGCCCTCGCGGCGGCCGCGGGAGCCGGCTCCGAGGCCGGACCCGACCAGGACCCCACCGCCGCCGCGCTGCACCAGGCCGCCCGGCTGCGCGCCGAGGCCCTGGCGCTCGCCCCCGCCCGCACCTCCCCGGAGGCCGTCGCATGCCCCTGCTGAACACCCTCGCGCGGCTGCAGGCGGTCCGCGCGGGCCGCGCCCAGGCCCTGGCGACCGTGCGGCACCGGCATCTGAGCGAGCGCCCGCTGGTCCTCGTACCGCTGACCACGGCCGGCGAGGCCGGCGCCCCGCTGGGGGCCCTGGTCGGCACGGACCCGGCCCGGCCCGGGCTGCTCGTGGTCCCGCAGCCGCGCGACCGGGACCTGCGCTGGGCGTTCCTGGCGGAGCTGGCGGACCTGGTGCTGCCGTACGTGGACTCGTACGCGGACGACGTCGAGCTCGTGGAGCGCACCGAGACCGATCCCGAGACCGGCGCCAGGAGCAAGGTCGCCGCCGAGCTGTGCCTGGACGCCCCGCAGGTGATCGTGCCGAGCGCGGCGGGAGTGGAGTACGTCCGCCTCCTCGGCCGGTCGATGCGGTTCCGGCGGACGGCCGAGGAGGACCCGGAGAACCCGTACCCGGCCCCCGCCCGGGTGCCGCTGCTGGGGCGCTGGTTCACCCATCTCGGCGAGCGCTCCCGGGTCCCCGGATCCGCCATGCTGCTCTCGGCGACGGAACTGCTCGGGCGGCACTGGGCGACCGGCCAGAGCAACCTGGAGGACCAGCACCTGGGCGCCCTCCTCGCCTGGATAGCCCCGCCGGAGGGCGAAACCGGCGCCGAGGCGGCCCTGCGCGCCGAACTGGCCCGCGACCGGGACGGCCGGCTGCTGGTCCCGCCGGCCGGACCGGCCACCGACCCGGCCTTCGACAACAAGCTGCTGGCCCCGGCCATGGCCCGCTACGACGCGGCGCGCGCCTCGGGCGAGCGGGACGCCCTGGACCGGGCCGAGCGGGCGGTGCGGGAACTCGTCGCGGACCAGATGCGGCCCACCTGGGCGGCGGTGTGGCGCTCGCTGGAGCTGCTGCGCGAACTGCCCGCCGCGCAGCGGGCCGAGGAGCGCTGGACCCGCGACCGCTGGTCGTACACCGGCCACCGCGACCGGGTCCGGGCGGGCGAGCCCCCGCAGCCGCGCCGCGACGACGCGGTGACGGCGGCCCAGAAGCTGGCCACCCGGGAGACCGAGCAGGTCCGGCTCGACGCCCAGGAGGCGCTCGACGACCCGCTGGTGATGGCGGGCCGGCGCCTGTCGGGCGAGGCCTTCGCCGGTGAGGTCACCGAGGTGGTCATGGAGTGGACCGAGGCCAAGCGGCCGCGCCCGCGCCCGCTGGTGACGGTGGCCTCGGAGGACCGGCCGCAGCTGGCCGAGGGCGGGGGCGGGAAGGTGTACCGCTCGCTGGACGGGCGCCCGCAGGCCGCCGAGTTCGTACGCTTCGAGGAGGCCGGGCAGATCGTGCTGCGGCTGCTCGACAAGATGGGCAGCGGCAAGGAGCCGGTGTCCGGCTCGGTGCCGGAGAAGGGCGACCGCGTGTGCTGGACGCTCTTCGAGCACGACGCGCGCGGCGGCCCCAAGCTGCCGGATCCGGAGCGGACCCCGTGGACGCACGGCGGGCCCCCGGCGCACCTGACCGCCGGCGTGCTGCCCGGTTCCGCGCCCGATCCCCTGACCGCCGAGGACCTGCTGTGAGTTTCGATCCGGGCGCGGCCGCGGACAAGGCGACCGCCGCCATCCTGCACGACACCCTGTACGGCGCCGAGCGGGGTGTGGTGGTCGACTCCCCGCCCGGGGCCGGCAAGTCCACGCTCGTCGTCCGCGCGGCCCGCGAGCTCGCCACCGCCGGGCGCCGGCTGATGGTCGTCGCGCAGACCAACGCGCAGGTCGACGACCTGGTGCTGCGGCTGCACGGCAAGGACCCGGGGCTGAAGGTCGGCCGGCTGCACAGCAGCGACGGGGACGCCTACGACCCGGCGCTGCGCGAGCTGCCCTCGGTGACCCTGTCCGCGAAGGCCGGGGACCTCGCCGAGCTGCCGATCACCATCTCGACGGCGGCGAAGTGGGCGTACGTGAAGGACACGGAGCCCTGGGAGCACGCCATCGTGGACGAGGCGTACCAGATGCGCTCGGACGCGCTGCTGGCCGTGGCCGGGCTGTTCGAGCGGGCGCTGTTCGTGGGCGACCCGGGGCAGCTGGACCCGTTCAGCGTGGTCGGCGCCGAGCAGTGGGCGGGGCTGTCCTACGACCCTTCGGCGTCGGCGGTGTCCACCTTGCTGGCGCACAACCCGGGGCTGCCGCAGCACCGGCTGCCGGTGTCCTGGCGGCTCCCGGCGACGGCCGCGCCGCTGGTCTCGCGCGCCTTCTACCCGTACAGCCGGTTCCGCAGCGGTACGGGCCCCGGCGAGCGGCGGCTGTCGTACGGGGTCGCCTCGGACGGGTCCGGCCCGGACCGGGTGCTGGACGAGGCCGCCGAGTCGGGCTGGGGCCTGCTGGAGCTGCCCGCGCGGCACACCCCGCGCACCGATCCGGAGGCGGTGCGGGCGGTGGCCCTGGTGGTCCGCCGGGCGCTGGACCGGGGCGCGGTGACGGTGGACGAGCATCCCGGGGGCCCGGCGCCGCTGACCGCCGACCGGATCGCGGTGGGCACCGCGCACCGGGACCAGGCCGCCGCCGTCCGGGCCGCCCTGGCCGGGCTGGGGGTCGCCGGGGTCACCGTGGACACCGCGAACCGGCTCCAGGGGCGCGAGTACGACCTGACGGTGGTCCTGCACCCGTTGTCGGGCCGGCCGGACGCGACGGCCTTCCATCTGGAGACGGGCCGGCTGTGCGTACTGGCCTCCCGGCACCGGCACGCGTGCGTGGTGGTGGCCCGGGCGGGCATCGCGGAGCTGCTGGACGACCATCCGTCGACGGAGCCGGTGCAGCTGGGGGTATCGGTGAAGTTTCCGGATGGCTGGGAGGCGAACCACTCCGTGCTGGCGCACCTGGCGGAGCACCGGGTGGGCTGGAAGCCGTAGGGCCGCTACCGCTTGCGTTCGATGCCGAGGCGCGTGCGGACCGCCTCGCCGATCTCGGCGAGGGTCCGCAGCTGTTCCTCGGTCAGGGTGTCGATCAGGTGCCGCCGTACGGACTCCACGTGCAGCGGCGCCGCCGTGGTGATGGTGTCCACCCCGGCCGCGGTCAGCACCACTTCGGCCCCGCGGCCGTCCGAGGCCACTTCCTCGCGGCGGACCAGGCCGCGCTGTTCCATCCGGGTGAGCTGGTGCGAGAGCCGGCTCCGGGACCACTGCATCAGGTGGGCGAGCCCGCTGATCCGCATGCGGTGGTCCTCGGTGGAGCCGAGGACGGACAGGACGTCGTAGTCGGCCTCGGAGAGGGCGCTGTCCTGGGTCAGATCACGCGCGATCCCGGCGTTGACCAGCGGGAACATCCGCCGCCACGCGTACCAGGCCTGCTGCTCGGCATCGCTGAGCCAGCGGGGTGCGGGGTCGGGGGCTTTGCTCATGGGACAACTCTAACCAGGTCGATGACACGTCACCTATCTAGTTGACATATCAAGACCGCCCGGCTTTGCTAGGTGACACGTCAACCACCAGAGTGCACCCATGCACCGCACCCACGCACCACGCCCAAAGCCAGAGGGAGTTCACGCCATGACCCGCCTGTACGTCATCTCCGCCGCCACCCGCCCCACCTCCTCGGGCCGCCCGCTCGCCGAGTGGGTCACCGGCCAGGCCCGCGCGCACGGCGGATTCGACGTCACCCCGGTCGACCTCGCGGAGATCGCGCTGCCGTTCCTGGACGAGCCCGAGTACGCCTCCAGCGGCATCTACACCCACCCGCACACCCTGGCGTGGAGCGCCCTGATCGACTCCGCCGACGCGTTCGTCTTCGTCCTGCCGATGTACAACGGCGGCTACACCGCCCCCTTCAAGAACGCCATCGACTTCCTCTACCGCGAGTGGCAGGGCAAGCCGGTCGGCATCGTCAGCTACAGCGCGGGCCCCACCGGCGGAGCGCCGGCCGCCGAGATGCTCAAGCCCGTGCTGAACCGGGTCGGCATGGTGCCCGCCGGGCGCTCGGTGGCGATCCCCGGCATCAACGCACTGGTCGGGGACGAGGGATTCGAGGCGCCGGAGGGGCTCGCGGGCGAGCTCGCCGGGGTGCTCGACGACGTCGCGGCGCTGGCGAAGGAGCCGGCGGCCGTCTGAGGCCACGGGTGCACCCTTGCGCGACGTTGGACAATGGAGGGTGGCCCGGAAGGGATTTCGTACGCGCAGCAGGAGGACACGCATGGCAGAGCCCGAGCGCACCGAGCGGAGGCTGCGGCCCGCGCCGCTGCTCTTCGAGCCCTCGGAGGTGGCCACGGACCCGGAGCACTTCTTCGACCTGGAGTCGATAGACGACCCGCGGGAGCTGCTGACCCGTGCCACCGAGCTGACGCTGGCCTTCCGGGCCGCGCAGGACCGGGCGGTGGAGTTCCAGGCGATCGCGGCGGCGCAGCTGGCGGACCCGCGCCGTTTCGACCGGCTGCCCGCGGCGGCCATCGCGGAGCAGGCGGAGTGGACCGAGGACTACGCGGTCAAGATGATCGAGTTCGGCGAGACCCTGCTGAGCGAAGGCCGCCCGGACGAGGCGTGACCCCCTGCCGGGCGGCCCCTGCGCCGCCCGGCGCACCGCGCCCGGCTACCCCGCGGCCACGGCAACTGGCATATGCGGGGCGCACCATACTCCGGTCCCGCCCCGGCTGTCCCGGATTCCCGTAACTCCCCGGAAGCGGAGCACTACCCCCGGTAGACCTGAGGGCATGACGACCCTGACCGGCTGCCCCGCCCTCGAAGCCCGCACCGCTCCCGCGCCCGCGACCCTGGTCACCCCCGAGGGCGCGGCCTGGCTCGCCTCCGCGTGCGCGGACCCGGGCAGCGCGCTCGCCGCCTGGCAGGGCCGGCCCACGGCGTCGGCCGTGCTGCCCTGCGGGAGCGCCTTCGACGTCGTCAACGTCCCGCTCGTGCTCGGGCGCCGGATGCTGGACCTGCTCTGGGCCGAGGGCCCCGGCTGCGGGCCCGCGGCCGTGCACCGCGGCCGGATGCTGCTCTTCGCCGCGCCCGGTACGGCCCACCGGCTGCCCGCCCTGCTGGCCTGGGAGGAGTGGAGCCCGGCCACCGCCGCCCCGCTCTGCCACGGGCACGGCGACGCCGTCACCGTGCCCCCGCTGGCCGCGACCCCCGGCCCGTCCCGCTGGCTGGTGGCGCCGGATGCCCGGCGGCCCTGGCTGCCGGGTGCGGATTCGCTGCTCTGGGCCTTCCTGCACGCCGCCCGCCTGCAGGTATCGATTTTTGGTTCGGCGGATCCGGATGCTAATGTCTACGACGTCAGCAAGCGCCGCTAGCTCAGTTGGTTAGAGCAGCTGACTCTTAATCAGCGGGTCCGGGGTTCGAGTCCCTGGCGGCGCACAGACGGAGAAAGGCCCCCACGCGAGTGGGGGCCTTTTTCGTGTCCCGCTCCTACGTGGTGATCTTCACGGTGTACGCGCCGGACGGGGTGCGGTCCGCCACCTCGATCCGGATCCGCTCCCCCGGGACCGTGAAGGACTCGCCCACCTCCAGTGGCGCGTCCGCCAGCGGCGGGTACACCGAGCGGTCCCAGCACGCCTCGGTGGCCGGATGCGCGTCCAGCACCTCGATGGGTCCGCCGCCCGAGGCCGCCTCGTTGCGGACCCGGTAGACCAGCACGCCCTCCGTGCAGGTGTCCCCGTCGTTGCCGGCGGAGCCGCGGGCCTCGATGGCGATCGCACTGCCGGGGCCGGTACGGACCACCGCGAGCCGGGTCCCGCCGGTGGCGCCCCGCTGCACACCCTCCGCGAGCGGCAGGAGGGTGTGCAGCGAGGAGCCCGTACGGACGCAGTCGACCTGGGACGGGTCGAGCCAGCCCAGCTTCCACTTGTGCCAGGCGAACAGGTCCGGGGCCATCCCGAACTGGCTGCCCATGACGTCCCAGTCGCCGACGTAGGTGTCCCAGTCGCCCTTGCCGTCCGTCGGCCGGTGGTAGAGGTCGGGCAGGTCGAAGACGTGCCCGGTCTCGTGCGCGAGGACGTTGCGGTCCGGCGGGTGCTGTTCGAAGACGGTGACGATGCGCCGCAGGTCCGTGCCGTCCGCGCGGATCGGCCGGTCGAAGTTCACGACCTTGGTGGCGTCGGAGTCCACCCCGGCCGCGTCCGGGTCGGCGACGAAGTACACGACGTCGTACCGGCTGAAGTCCACCGTCGGGTCGGCGGTGGCGACCGCGTCCCGCAGGTAGGCCGCCCGGTCCTCCGGGGCCCAGTCGCGCTGTATTCCGTACGCGGTGGACGGCTTGGGCATCCGGATCCACTGCTCCTGGGGGTGCGGGGTCAGCCGGAAGCGGCCGTAGGAGGCCCGCTCGAAGAAGTCGCTGGTCGTGGGGAAGTAGTCGCGGGTCAGGTCCTCGGGAGCGACCTTGGGCTGGTGGTCGGGGAAGGAGAGGAAGACCATGACCGCGTTCAGGGTGCGCACGGGCTTGGGGTAGGCGCCGTTCCAGGTGTCCAGGCCGAGGGAGTGGTGCGCCGCGGTACGGGTCAGCGCGCAGGGGCCCGCCCCCGAATCGGCCACGGCGGGACCGGCGACGAGCGACATGGCGGCGAGCGCCGCCATGGAGGTGAAGACGGCGGCCGCACTTCGAATGCGGGAGCAGTCCACTCCCCCGGGTGTCTGCTGTCGCGACACATCGACCTCCGGTGGTGGATTCGTACTCTCTCGTCCACCTTGAGGCGATTGTCTTACTAATGCCCTGTTCCGCTGCCCCACACGAGTGAGCAGTACGGCAAGCCGGTGACCCCTGACCTTTACGCCCCTGCCTACAGAACGTCACGACCGATCACGGGAGATCAGCCGAGGTCCCGGTGCGCTCACAGGCGCGCAGAAACGATCGCCCGCAATCGGACCGACGATCCGTCAGCACGGCGTCATCTCGTCGAAGTGCCGCCCCCAACCCGGCGACGCCGCTGGATAGGGCCGTCCGGCAGCCTCTATGATCGGCACACTTTCCTGCACGGACACTCACGAGCACTGCGGGAGCCAACGGTGAGCGGAACCTCAGAGGGAACCGGTTCGGCGGCCGACAGCATCCGATCGGCCATTACGGAGCGTCACCCAGCAGTGCCGGCCGTGCCGGGCATGTCGACCGGACCGGGAGCAGGGGCGGTGGCGGCCTCGCCGTCCCGGCCCGCATCCGGAGCACACGATTTCCGGGCCGCCTTCGACGCGGCCCACCTGGCGATGGCCGTCGTCGACCGGGACGGCAGCGTCGTCGCCGCCAACCAGGCCCTCGCCGCCCTGCTGGGCACCGAGCCGCGCCCGCTGGTCGGGCAGCAGGCCGCCGACCTGGTGGACCTGGCGGCGGAGGCCCGCACCTGGCAGGCCTACCAGGAGGTGCTCCGCGGCCGGCAGGCCCGGCTGCGCTGCACCCGCCGCCTCAAACACCCCGACGGGCACTCGGTCTGGACCGAGGTCACGGTGGGGCCCGTCCCGGGAACCCGGGACGTCCTGCTGTCCGTCGCCGACATCAGCGACCGGCGCGACCTCCAGGCCCGGCTGCGGCACCTCCAGATGCACGACCCCGTGACCCGGCTGGCGAACCGGGCGCTGTTCTTCGAGCGGCTCTCGGCCGCGCTGGAGCACTCCTCGTACGAGCAGGGCGGCACGGGCCGGATCGGGCTGTGCTACCTGGACCTCGACGGGTTCAAGGCGGTCAACGACACCCTGGGCCACCGGGTCGGGGACCGGCTGCTGACCGCCGTCGCGGCCCGCCTGACGCAGTGCGCCGACCAGTCCGGCTACGGGCGTACGGGCGGGCATCTGGTGGCGCGGCTCGGCGGCGACGAGTTCGCCCTGCTCGTCGAGGACTCCACCGGCACGGAGCAGCTCGCGGACCTGGCGAAGAGCGTACTGGCCGCCGTACAGGAGCCGTTCGACCTGGCCGGGCAGCGGCTGTCGGTCTCCGCGTCGATCGGGGTCGTGGAACGCCAGACGGCCGGGACCTCCGCCACCGGGCTGATGCAGGCCGCGGACACGACCCTGTACTGGGCGAAAGCGGACGGAAAAGCCCGCTGGACCCTCTTCGACCCGGAGCGCAACGCGCACCGGATGACACGGCAGGCGCTCTCCTCGACGCTGCGGCCGGCCGTGGAGCGGGGCGAGTTCGAGCTGGAGTACCAGCCGCTGGTGGACCTGGAGAGCGGGACGGTGCGCGGGGTCGAGGCCCTGGTGCGCTGGAAACACCCGCAATTCGGCACGCTCACGCCGAATCGGTTCATCGGGATCGCCGAAGAGGACGGCTCGATCGTGCAGTTGGGTCAGTGGGTGCTGCGGACCGCCTGTCGGCAGGCCCGCCGCTGGCAGATCGAGCAGCCCAGCGACTCCCCGGTGTTCGTCTCCGTCAACGTGGCGGTACGGCAGGTGTGGGACTCGGACCTGGTGGGCGACGTCGCGGAGATCCTCGCCGAGACGGGGCTGGCCCCTCAGCTGCTGCAACTGGAGCTGACCGAGTCGGCGGTGATGGGCTCGGCGGGACGCCCCCTCCAGGCCCTCCAGGCCCTGAGCGACATGGGCGTACGGATCGCCATCGACGACTTCGGCACCGGCTACTCGAACCTCGCCTACCTCAGCAGGCTCCCCGTATCAGTTCTGAAACTGGACGGTTCCTTCGTGCGCGGATTCCGCTACGACGAGGGCGCGCACCCGAACCCGGCCGACGAGACCATCGTCGAGGCGCTGGTCCAGCTCGCGCACCGGCTGGGCCTCACGGTCACCGCCGAGTGCGTGGAGACCGCGGGCCAGGCGGCCCGGCTCCGCCGCGTCGGCTGCGACACGGGCCAGGGCTGGCTCTACTCCCGGGCGGTGGCCCCGGACGTGATCGCCCGCATGATCGACCGCCAGGCCGGAGGCGCCGCGCAGCCGGACGGGCCGGGCCCGCACCCTCCGGCCTGAGCGGCAGCCCCGCCGAGGGGCTGCCGCTCAGGCGTGCGGTCAGAGGCTCCGGACGAACGCGCCGAACGCCTCCGGGGCGACGGTGAAGGCCGGCCCGTCGGGCCGCTTGGAATCCCGGACGGCCACGAGGCCGTCTCCTCCGGTGGTTCCGCTGTACGAGGCCTTGCGCCAGGCGGCTGCGCCGACGGGGGCACACTCGACGCAGTCGCCGCCGGTCCCGCCGCTGTAGCTGGACTTACGCCAGAGCATGCCCGTCAGGTCCTGCATAGTCCCCATAACGTTCCTCCCGTACACGGGCGATCAGAGCCGCCGATTCCTCCAGAGAGAGTGCTGCGGCCTGCAAATGGTCGTAGCGATGTGCACAGTCACTGGCCGTCTCGGGATTCGCTGTCACATGAGCCGAACCGTAGCTCTCGGCATAGACGATATCCGGGTCACCTTCGAACCGGAGAACGTTGAACGCCCCAACAGTGGCCGGGTGATGGCCGGCGCTGAAGGGAAGGATCTGGATCCGCGTCTCGCGGGAATCCCGGAACTTCAGCAGGTGGTCCAGCTGGTCCCGCATTATTTCGCGGCCGCCGAACGGCCGGTGCAGCACCGCTTCATCCAGCACCACCCAGACGAGCGGCGGACGTTCCCGGGTCAGGATGCGCTGGCGCTCAATCCTCGCGGCGACCGCCTCGTCGAGCTTCTCTCCCCACCCCGCCTGGAGGACCGCTCGCGCGTACGCCTCGGTCTGCACGAGCCCGTAGACCAGCTGAGGCTGGAACGAGGAGATGTGCGTCGCCCTGGCCTCCATCTCCGCATAAGCCTGAAACCAGGCTGGCAGCTGGCTCCGCAGGACCAGACCCACCAGGCGGGAGAACACACCACCCGTGCCGAGCGCAGCATCCACTCGTTCGGAGAAGTCGCGGGTCGGCACCCGCCGACCGTTCTCGATCATGCCGATCAGGGAGCCCGTGCAGAAGATGATGCTGCCCAACTGCGCCTGCTTCAGGCCCGCCTCCTCCCTCAGCCGGCGCAGCTCGTAGCTGTAGTAGTCCAGCGGCGAGGCACTGGGATCGATGTCGCGGGCCTGAACCATGAGACGGCACCCCCAAGCGGAGAACGAGCTTGTGGCCGAGCGTAACGAGCCCGACACGCTCCGGCGTCCGGAATCCGGCAACCATGTGACACACCTCCGCCCCGCACCCGGAATCCGGGACGGGGCGGGGTGCCGCTCGGCGCGGGGTGGGGGGAGATCAGCAGGCGCCGAGGTCCTTCCAGACACCCCATTCACCGGTGGTGCCGGGCGCCTCGTTCTGCGTCCACCACTGGGCCTTCCACTTGTGGCCGTTGTGGGAGACCTCGTTGCCGCCGGTGTAGACCGTGCCCGCGACGTAGGCCGGGACCGAACCGCAGCCCGTGGGCGGGGTCGTCGGGGGCGTGGTCGGCGGGGTCGTGGGCGGAGTGGTCGGAGGCGTGGTCGGCGGGGTGGTCGGCGGCTGGGTGGTGCCGCCGAGGGCGTCCGAGATCTGGTTCAGCAGCGTGGTGTTGTTGTCCAGCCCGAGGAGGGAGTACATCATCGCGCCGGCCAGGCCGCGCTGCTTGCCGTAGTCGACCCGGGCCTGGACGGACTTCTGGTTCAGGCCGGTGAAGAACTCGCCGTCCTTGTAGAAGTACGAGGCCTTGGCCTGGTCGTCCCAGAAGGTGCTCGCCGGGTTGTCGACGATGCCGCCGAGCTCCTTGTAGTTGGCGATGCCGGCCTGCTGGCTGGTGGGCCGGGCGCCGGAGGGGCCGGTCGCGGACTGGGCGAGGCCGTTGTTCGCCCCGGCGGGGACGCCCTTCCAGCCGCGGTAGTAGAACTCGTAGCCCAGGGTCAGCTTGTTGGCGGGGAAGCCGCCCGTGATGCCGTAGGCCGGGTTGCCGTCGATCCAGGAGTCGATGGCGTTGTCGATGCTGTACTTCTGGGTGCCCGGGGCGATCGGGTCGGTGGGGTCGCCGGCCGGGGAGTACAGCGGGGACTGGTGGTACGTCGGGCCGTCGCCGTCCCAGGCGCCGTGCATGTCGTACGTCATGATGTTCGCGTAGTCGAGGTACGCGCCGATCTTGTCCGTCTCGATGTACTTGATCTTGTCCTGGCCGGCCGGGAGGGCGGAGGTCAGCAGGTACTTCTTGCCGCCGTTGGCCTGGCCGTACGCGTCGAGCTGCTCGCGGAACTCCTTGAGCAGCAGCGTGAAGTTCTGCTTGTCCTCGGGGGCGTAGTGGTTGCCCAGGTGGCCGCCCGACGAGCCCGGGTACTCCCAGTCGATGTCGATGCCGTCGAAGATCCCGGCGGCGCTGCCCGCGCCGCCGTAGCCGCCCTCGACCGGCAGGTTGCCCTTGATGTACTGGTCGATGCAGGAGGAGACGAGCTTCTTGCGGGAGGCGTCGGTCTTGGCCGCGTCACTGAAGTACTTCGAGTAGGTCCAGCCGCCGAGCGAAATGTTGATCTTCAGGTGCGGGTACTTGGCCTTCAGCTGCTTGAACTGGTTGAAGACGCCCACGATCGGCTGGTCCCACTTGTCGGCGACCCCGCTGACACTGTCCGCAGCGCTGAAGGACTTCTGGTAGTCCGCGTACGAGTCGCCCGCGCCGTCACCGGCGTTGGGGTTGTTGTCGTCGCCCGCCGCCTTGTTCGCCTCGAAACAGGTGAGGTTGGTGGGGTGGATGTTGCCGAACGAGTAGTTGATCACGTCCAGCTTGCCCGCTATGCCCCGGGTGTCGAGGTGCTTCGGGTAGAAGGCGCTGCCGTACACGCTCCACTGGTCGTAGTACGCGATCTTCACGCCGCCGGCGCTCGCCGTGGTGGCGGTGTCCGCCGCCTGTGCGGTGCCGAGCCCCGCGAAGGTGGCCAGCGCTCCGGCTGCCAGCGCGGCCGTGGCGGCGGCCGCGATGAGGGGTTTACGGATGTGCATGAACTGCCTCCGGGGGGTGGGAGGAGAGAGCGTCAGCTTCAGGTGAGAGAAGTGATAGCGATCACCCGAGGTCCCAGTCAATGGTTTGGACCAAAGAAGGACTAGACCACTCAGCCGCCAAATCCCCTCGTCAGAGACCTGAGCGCACATCAGAAACCGCCCGCCACCCCGGGTGACGAGCGGTTTAAGGCTGCACTAAGCCATCTTCCGGCAAGGTTTCGGCAACAAACCAGCCGAACCCCGTTCGCGTCCGCTCAAGCCGCGGTCGAGCCTTCCACCGGCATGCCGTACGCATCTGCGACGAGCCCGTACGACCTCAACCGGGCGTCGCCGCCATGGGCGTTGGCGGTCAGCATCAGCTCGTCCGCGCCCGTCCGCTTCACCAGGCCGTCGAGCCCGTCGCGGACCTCGTCGGGGGTGCCGTGCACGATGTTCGCGAGCCAGCTGTCGACGAACTCCCGCTCCAGCGGAGTGAACGGGTACGCGGCCGCCTCCTGCGGCGTCGGGACCAGCCCGGGCCGGCCGCTGCGCAGCCGCAGCATCGACAGCGCGCCGGTGAGCACCTGCGCCCGGGCCTGCTCGTCGGTGTCGGCGGCCAGCGCCGAGACCCCGATCAGGGCGTACGGGGCGTCCAGTACGGCCGAGGGCCGGAAGCTCTGCCGGTAGAGGTCCAGCGCGGGCAGCGTCCCGGCGGCCGAGAAGTGGTGGGCGTACGCGAAGGGCAGGCCGAGCTCCCCGGCGAGGCGGGCGCTGAAGCCGGAGGAGCCGAGCAGCCAGATCGGCGGCCGCCCGCCGGGGCCCTGCACGGGGCCCGGCACGGCGTGCACCCGGGCGTACGGGTGGCCGTCGGGGAAGTCGTCGTCGAGGAA
The DNA here is from genome assembly GCF_055565795.1 of Streptomyces sp. NPDC028314. Lineage (NCBI taxonomy): Bacteria > Bacillati > Actinomycetota > Actinomycetes > Kitasatosporales > Streptomycetaceae > Streptomyces > Streptomyces sp. NPDC028314. The sequence goes on along the minus strand of NZ_JBVHTP010000004.1, from coordinate 167,209 downwards.
ACGGGTGAGCTCCGCGAGCCGGCGGGGGAACTCGTCCGCGGCCTCCTCCGTCCGCCCGGGCCCGCGCAGCGCGGCCGCCGTACGGGGGTCGGTGCCCGGCGCGCGGCCCAGACCGAGGTCGATCCGGCCCGGGGCGAGGGCCTCCAGGGTGCCGAACTGCTCGGCGACGGCGAGCGGGGCGTGGTTGGGCAGCATGACGCCGCCCGAGCCGAGCCGGATGCGGGAGGTGTGGGCGGCGAGGTGGGCCAGGATCACCGCCGGGGAGGAACTGGCCACTCCGGGCATGGAGTGGTGCTCCGCGACCCAGTGCCGGTGGAAGCCCCGGGATTCGGCCAGCCGGGAGATGGCCACGCTGGTCCGCAGGGACTCGCCGGCGGTGCTGCCCGCCCCGACGGTGACGAGGTCGAGCACCGAGAGCGGCACCGGCGCCCGCCCCCGTACGGTGCCGCGGACCGGGTGCGCGGCACCGGCCGTCCCGGCGTCCGCGTCTGCCCTGGTCCCCGTGTCCCCGGCGTCACTCATCGTCGCTCCCGTCCCGTGCGGCTCTGCCGATCGCAGAATTCGTCTGTACGAAGAATTCGAACCATCGGCGGAGCCCGGGCATTCCCGGGCAGACCGTCGAGCTGGCCATGCCGACGGCATATGCCTCTGGAGCAAGGCCTGGCTGAGGGACTTGATTGAGCCATCAATCTCATCAACAGGCGCTCCACGTGGGCCTCTTGATGGCTATCGTGGTAGGGCAAGCGGTAACAACCTGGTAGGGGGAAAACCGTGGCGCTGAAGCCCGAGCCGACCGCGCCGTTCCATTCGGTGCAGTACGCGCTTCGCGTACTCGAAACGATCGCACGGCACACCGGCGGTGTGAGCGACATACAGATCGCGCGTGAGACCGGCCTGCCCGCGGCCCATCTCGCGCCGATGCTGCTCATGCTGCGCCGGGAGGGATACGTACTACAGGTGTCCGACGGTGCCTACGCCATAGGGGACTCGCTCGTCCTGCTCGGCTCCGGCGTCGACCGGCAGCTGGCCCTCCAGGAGAAGCTCCAGGAGACCCTGGACCGGCTGCGGGACTCGGTCGGCGCTGCGGTCTACATCAGCCGTTACGTGGACGGCGAGGTCAGGATCACGCAGTTCGCGGACAGCCCGCGCACCCCCAAGGTGCACGAGTGGGTCGACTTCCGGTCCGCGGCGCACGCCAGCGCGGTCGGCAAGTGCCTGCTGACCCAGCTAGACCAGAACGGGCGGCGCGACCACCTCTCCCGGCACAAGATCGCCCGACTGACGTCGAAGACGATCGTGAACGAGCGGATCCTGTTCTCCAAGCTCGACAGCCAGCCGGCCACCGTGCCCGTGCTGGACCTCCAGGAGTACGCCGTGGGCACGGTCTGCGCGGCGGTACCGATCACGGCCGGGGCCTCGGTGGGCTGCCTGGCCCTGTCGATGCCGGTCGAGCACGCGCACCGGCTGCGGGCCGCGGCGGACGCCCTGAACCGCAAGGCCGCGCCGCTGCTGCTGTCGCTCACGCTCTGAACGTCTAGCGGCGGCCGGCGGGCGGCTACCGGCGGGCGCGGCCGGGACGGCCGGCAACGCCGACGACGCCGACGACGGCCGCAGAAAACACTTCGGGCGGTTCCCGGTGAACCGGAAACCGCCCGAAGTACAGGTGCGCCGCCAGGGACTCGAACCCCGGACCCGCTGATTAAGAGTCAGCTGCTCTAACCAACTGAGCTAGCGGCGCCTGACAGAGAAAATACTACCCGGTCCTCAGGGGTGCTCAAAACCATTACCCCCGGAGGTACGCGAGGACCGCCAGGACCCGGCGGTGCGTCTCCTCGGCGGGCGGCAGGTCCAGCTTTCCCAGGATGTTCCCGATGTGTTTGCCCACCGCCGCCTCGGAGACCACCAGCTCCCGGGCGATGGCCCCGTTCGACCTCCCCTCCGCGACCAGGCCGAGCACCTCCCGCTCGCGCGGGGTCAGCGCGGCCAGCGGGTCGCGCCGCCGGCGCAGCAGCTGGCGTACGACCTCGGGGTCCACCACCGTGCCGCCGTCCGCGACCGTGACCACCGCGTCGAGGAACTGCTCGACCTGGCCGACCCGGTCCTTGAGGAGGTAGCCGACACCACTGCCGTCGCCGGAGTCCAGCAGGTCCGCGGCGTACGAGCGCTGCACGTACTGGCTCAGCACCAGGACCGGCAGGGCGGGGCGGGCGGCGCGCAGCTCGACGGCGGCGCGCAGGCCCTCGTCGGTGAGGCCGGGGGGCATCCGTACGTCGGTGACCACGATGTCCGGGGCGTGCGCGGCGACGGCGCTGCGGAGCGCGTCGGCGTCCCCCACCGCGGCCACCACCTCGTGGCCGAAACGCGTCAGCAGGCCGACGAGCCCCTCGCGGAGCAGGACCCCGTCCTCGGCGAGGACGACTCTCAACGGACCGGGCACGGGATCTCCAGGCTCAGGACGGTCGGACCGCCGGGCGGGCTGGTGATCGTCAGTGTGCCATCGAGAACCGCGATCCGGTCGGCCAGTCCGGTCAGCCCGGAACCGGCCGCCGGGTCGGCGCCGCCGCGCCCGTCGTCGCGTACGCCGATCAGCAGGGCGGTGCCGGTGTGCCGGGCGGTGAGCTCGGCGCGGGCGGCGCCGCTGTGCCGGGCGGCGTTGGCGAGGGCCTCGCAGACCGCGAAGTAGCCGGCCGCCTCGACGGACTCGGGGAGCCGGGGCAGCTCGATGTCGGTGTCCACGGGGAGCGCGGAGCGTTCGGCGACGTCGTCGAGGGCGCCGCCGAGGCCGTAGTCGGTGAGCACCTGGGGGTGGATGCCGTGGATCAGTTCGCGGAGCTCGGCGAGGACCTTGCCGGCCTCCTCGTGGGCCTTCGCCAGCTGCGCGGCCAGCGGGCCGGGGGGCGCGTCGAGACGGGCCAGGCCGAGGGTCATGGTGAGGGCGACCAGGCGCTGCTGGGCTCCGTCGTGCAGATCGCGCTCGATGCGGCGGCGCTCGGCCTCGAAGGCGTCGACGAGGCGGGCCCGGGAGCGGGTGACCTCGGTGAGCCGTTCGTCGTCCCCGGCGGAGGTGAGGAGCCGGCGGGCGAGGGCGGCGCGGGCCAGGGCCACGGCTCCGAGGGGGTGGAGGAGCAGGGGCAGCAAGGCCAGTCCGGCGGCGGCGATCGCGAAGGCGGGCGGGTAGCCGGTGATCAGCCAGAGCTTCACCACCTTGACCTCCCCGTCGCCGAGGGCCAGCAGGAGCGGGGTGGCGAGGAGCAGCAGGGGCAGGCCGAGGAAGAGGGCGAGGGCGCAGAGGTCCAGCCACCAGAGGAGGAAGCCGTGCAGCACGGCGTACGCCAGCTCCCGCCAGGTCGCCGGCTCGCGGTAGCGCAGCCGCAGCCAGGCGGCGAGGCCGGGCTCGGCCGGGGTGCGGTGCGGGCTGGGCAGGGGCCCCGGCTCGAACAGTCGCAGCCGCAGCCGCTCGACGGCCCCGACGGGTACGCCGGCCAGCCCCAGCAGGGCGAGCAGCGGCAGGCCGACCACCGCGAGGCTGAGCACGGCACCGGTCCCGGCGAGCAGGACCAGCGCGAGCAGCAGCGGGAGGCCGGTGGCCGCGGACCCGGCGAGATACCCGGCGGCCCGCCAGGGCAGGGCGGACCGGAGGTACCGGGGGGAGGCCAGGGCCTGCCAGGGGTTGCGTACGTCGTCCACGTGCATGCGGCCCAAGCTAGGGGGTGCCGTCCCGGCCGGACCATGGCCCCAGGGGGCGTCCCGGGGGTGGGGCAGGCCCTACCAGGTGGTGGTCACCCGGATGTCCTGGTCGGTCCGGAAGCCGACCGTGCCCTTGTCCCCGTAGACCTCGTGCCGCCACGCCTTGAAGACCTCGCCGATCTGCCGGGCGTCATCGCCGACGCCCTTGCCCACGGAGTCGGTGGCGAAGGTGACCCAGGCCTCGGTGTTCTCCGCCGTCTTGCGGAGCCGCACCTGCCGGATGCTGCCGGGGGGCAGGAAGCCGTTGCCGTGCCGGTCGTAGTACGCGGCGAAGTCCCGGGTCATGTCGAACCACCCGTCGACGACCTGGCAGTGGCCGACCCGGTCCTCAGTGGGAACCTCCGGGCCGCTCCCGGTCTGCTCCTCGGTGGGGATGACCGGCCCGCTCCCGGTCTGCTCCTCGGTGGGGATGTCGGGGGCCCCGCCGGTCTCCTCCTCGGTCGGGACGACCGGGGCACCGCCGGTCTCCTCCTCGGTCGGGACGACCGGGGCACCGCCGGTCTCGTCCTCGGTGGGCGGATTGGGCGCACAGGTCGGCGAGGCCGGGGCGGCGCCGGAGGACTCTCCGGAAACCCGGGTCCCACAAGCCGTGAGCAAGCCGCACAGGAGCGCCGCCGCCACCAGGCGCCGAACCCCGACCGAACCGCACACTGCTGTCATACCCGCCCCCCTTTCCCCTCCAAGAGGGCCGTTCGCCCCTGCCGGTTCCACTCCCCGGCCCTTCTCCCCTCCGGAGGCTCCGGGCGCCCCGCCGATTCACTTGCAGAACTGCGCCAGTGCGGCTGCCGAACCGGCGGCGTAGCCCTTCTCGTAGTTCGGGTCCAGGGGGGCGACGCCCTGCTTCGGCGGTTCCTTCTTGCAGTCCTCCTTGGTGTCGGCGACCCCTTGCCGGTAGCCCTTGCCGTACTCGGCCCGGGCGTCCTGCTGCTCGGCCTCCTTCACCGTGGTGCACGTGATCTTGGGCCCGTCGCCCTGCTTCATGGTGAAGGGACCGAGGTTCTTGGCCGCGCCGGTCGAGACCGTCCCGTCAGCCGTCACCGGGAAGGAGACCCCGAAGCCCGACTTGATCTGGAGCTGTACGGGTTCTCCCGGCTTGAAACCCTTGCCCTGGATATCGAAGATCTCCGGGTCCTTAGCGTTCTGCGTCACGCTGCACGAGGCACTGGGTAGTGCGGCCCCGGCCGGTCCCGCCAGGAACGCCGCTGGTCCCAGCGCCAGCGAGGACACCGTCACGGTAACGAGCACTGCCAGGTTGAGACGTCGGTTCATCGATCTCTCCCGTCCGGGAACTCACGGATCGGTCCATCCATCGTCTCGCCGACGCCTCCCGCTGTCGACCGGGGTGCGGAGCGGCCCGTCACGAGCCCGGCCGTGCGCGGGCTACCGATCCAGCAGCTCCCGCCGCCCCCGCGCCTCGTACCCCGCCAGTACGCCCGCCAGCGCCTCCGCGTCGAACTCCCGGTACCCCGTCTCCCCCGGCGGGGACCACCACACCGGATCGGGGCAGCGGAACCCCGCCCTGCGCAGAGCCACCCGGTGGACCTTGTTCGTCGCCGTGGTCGGCATCTCGGACACCACCCGGACATAGCGCGGCGGCATCTTCGTACCCAGGTCCGGCTGCGCGGCGAGGAACGCCGCGAACTCCGACGGGGAGAACGCGTACCCCGGCCGGAGCGCGAGGGCCGCCATCACCTGATCCCCCGCCACCTCGTCCGGTACCGCGTACACGGCCACGGCCGCCACCGCCTCCCACCGCGCCAGGACGTTCTCGATGACGGCCGCCGCCAGGTTCTCGCTGTCGACCCGCAGCCGGTCGTCCGTACGGCCCGCGAAGTACAGGAACCCGGCGGAGTCCCGGAAGAAGAGGTCCCCGGTCCAGTACCACCCGTCCCGGGTCCGCGCCGCCTCCGCGTCCGGGTTGCGCCAGTACCCCTCGAACAGGCTCCGGCCCCGGTTGACCAGCTCCCCGATGGCCTCGCGGCCGTTGAGCAGTCGCCCCGACGGGTCCAGTACGGCGGCCGGGCACTGCGCCCCCGTCTCCGGGTCGATGACCGCCAGGTCGTCCCCCGCGCCGGCCCGCCCCAGCGCCCCCGCCGGGGTGTCGGGGGTGCGGACCACCGACGCGCCGCCCTCGGTGGCTCCGTAGCCCTCCACCAGCCGGACCCCGAAGCGCTCGGTGAAGCGGGCCGCGTCCACCGCGCCGGCCTCGGTGCCGAATCCGAGCCGCAGCGTGTGCGACCGGTCGTCGGGCCGGGCCGGGGTCGCCAGGAGGTACTGGACGGCCCGTCCGACGTAGGTGAAGTACGTGGCTCCGTACGCCCGTACGTCGTCGAGGAACGCGGACGCCGAGAAGCGCCGCCGCAGCGCCACGGCCGCGCCGCCGGCCAGCGCCGGCAGCCAGTCGGCGATCACCGCGTTGCCGTGGAAGAGCGGCATGCAGATGTAGTGGACGTCGTCGGGGGTGACCGAGAACTGCCGGGCCAGCGAGCCGCCCGCGGCGGCCAGCCGGCCCTGGGTGCAGATGGCCGCCTTGGGGGCGCCGGTGGAGCCCGACGTGAAGTAGAGGAGCAGCCGGGAGGCGGGCCCGGGGCCGCCGGCCAGCACGGCGTCCCCCGGTTTCGCGTCGGCGTACGGCGCGAGGAGCGCGGCGTACTCCTCGGTGTCGGTCACGAGGATCCGTACGCCCGGCAGGTCCAGGCCGCGCAGCAGCGGCAGGTGGGCGCGCTCGGTGACCAGGATCCGGCAGTCGGTGTGCAGGATGTCGCGGGCCAGCTCGGGGCCGCGCCGGGTCGGGTTGATCCCGGCGACGGCGGCCCCGGCGAGGGCCGCCGCGCCGAGCCAGGAGGGGAATTCGGGGGTGTTGTCGAGCAGCACCCCCACGTGCGGCTCCGCCCCCGGCGGCAGGAGGTCGACGAGCAGCGCGGCGCGCGCGGCGGCCTCCTGGGCGGTCCGGTGCCGGGTGAGGACGGTGTCCTCGTGCTTCAGGCCGGGCCGGTGGTCGCCCCATTGGCGCGCTATGAGCTCCGCGACGGTTTCGGGCGTTGTGGTCGTCGTCGTCCGCATGCCGCCGGAGGTTAGCTGACGCTACGTCAGAATTGAACGTCGGAGCAGGAGTAGAAGGCCATCGGGGTGTCGTTGACGGTCCACACGGCCAGGATCATGTGGCGGCCGGTCTTCCCGCTCGGCATGGCGCCCTGGTGGACGGTGGTCATGGCGGGGCGGGCGCCGTTGTAGGCGACGGTGAGGAAGGGCTGGGGGTCGAGTGCGGCCCTGGTGAGGGGCTTGGTGGGGTCCCAGCCGTTCTTGGTGACGTAGTAGCGGAAGTCGGTGGTGGAGTGGTTGGCGGTGAACTGCCACCGGAAGCCGTAGCTCTGGCCGCTGGTGACGTTGGTGGCGGGCCAGGAGCCGCCGCGCGGGTCGTCGAGCTGCGCGAACTCGCTGTGGCCGCCGGAACATATCCGGCCGTCGGCGGGACCGGCCGCCGGGAAGCCCTTGAGGCCCTCGACGCTCTGCGGTTCCCACTGGATGGGGCCGCAGTCGGAGACGGTCTTGTTGGCGCAGAGCTTCTGGCGGCTGATGGGGGTGTCGGTGTAGCCGTGGCTGCTGGCGGTGGGGGCCGCGAGGAGGGTGACGCCGGCGAGGACGCCGAGGCCGAGCGCGGCGGCGCCGGACCGTTTGGGCATGCGGAAGGGACGCATGATGCTCCTTGGACGTGGGGGGAGTCTGGCGAGAGCGTGCGCACGCGTGGGGATGGTTGCTAGGTCTAGACCAAGTCTCAGATTATTGACGGGAGTTGGCGATGTCTATACCAATGGGAGAACGGGTGGTCCGGTAGTTACCGGCCACCCGTTCCCCGCTGTCTGCGCTGGTTCTGCTGGTTGTGTTGGTTGTGCTGGTTGGGTTGGTTGTGCTGGTTCTGCTGTTACTGGTCGGCGCGCCCGGTGTAGAAGGCGACGGTGAGGTCCTTGACGAGGGCCTTGCGCTCGTAGTCGTCGAGCTCGACGATCCCGCGCGAGGTCAGCCGGTGGACGGTGTCGTCGACGGCGTCGACGACCGCGGTCAGCACCGAGTCCCGGTGCTTGGCGTCGATCGCCGCGACCCGGCGGCGGCGCATGGCCTCCGCCACCTCCGGGGCGTACTCGATCCGGGTGGGCTGGGCCGAGAAGACCTCGACCCCGACGGCCTCCGTCTCGGTGGCCAGCATCCGCGTCAGCGCGTCACCGACGGCCTCGGCGTCCCGCAGGCTCGGGGCGGCCTCGTGGAAGGCGTCGGCGGGAAGCTGCGACAGGACCCGGGCCATGGCCGATTCGACCTGCTCGGCCAGGTACTCGGTGTGGTCCTCGACGGCGAGCGTGGCGCGTGCGGTGTCCTTCACCTGCCAGACGACCTGGACGACGACCTGGAGGGCGAGGCCCCCGGAGTCGACGGCGGGCATCGGCTCGCTGCGCCAGTGGCGCAGCCGTACGTCGACCCGGCGGCGCAGCAGGAGGGGGCTGACCCAGGTCAGTCCGGTACGCCGGACCGTGCCGCGGTAGCTGCCGAAGAGGGTGAGCACCCAGGCGTGGCCTGCCCTGGCCCGGCCGAGCCCGCCGAGTGCGAGGAGGGCGACGATGCCGAGGAAGGCGAGCGGGGGCCAGTGGGTGGCGCGGAGCCCGTGGTAGGCGCGGGGGGTCAGCCCGAAGGCGGCGGCGAGGGCGTCGGGTACGGCCCCGGCGCGCCAGAGCACGGCCGAGCAGCCGACGAGGGCGAGGGCGCCGATGGTGACGGCGATCCAGCCGGGGAGCACGGGGCCGCGGTGCTCCCGGAGCCGGTCGTCGCCCCGGGGGACACGGCGGCCGGCGGCGGGGCGCGTGACGGGGGGTGCGGGCAGGGCGCCGGCGCCGGGCTGCGGTGCGGCCGCTTGCGGTGCGTGGGGCTGCCCGCGGAACGGGAGGTGTACGGGTACCTCGGTGACGGTGGCGCCGCGGGCGGGCGCGATCCGGGGGAGGCCGAGGGTGTCGTCCTCCCCCTCGCCCTCCTCGCGGTCGGCGCGCCCGGCCATGCCGCGGGCGACGGCCCGGGCGACGATGTCGGCGACGGCGGGGTCGGGGAGGCCGGTGTCTGCGACGCCGGTGTCTGCGACGGCGGGGGCGTGGGCGTGGGCGTCCGCGAAGCCCGTGCCGACGAGGCCGGGGCCGGGGACGCCGGGGGCGGGAGCGCCGGTGTCTGCGACGGCGGGGCCGGGGATGCCGGGGCCGGGAGCGCCGGTGTCCGCGACGGCGGGGCCGGGGATGCCGGGGCCGGGAGCGCCGGTGTCCGCGACGGCGGGGCCGGGAATGCCGGTGGCGGCAAAGCCGGTGTCCGCGACGCCGGGGGCGGGGACGCTGGTGTCGCCGAAGCCCGTGTCCGCGAAGCCGGTGTCCGCGACGGCGGGGCCGGGAACGCGGGTGTCCGCGACGCCGGGGGCGGGGGCGCCGGTGGCGGCGAAGCCGGTGTCCGCGAAGCCGGGGCCGGGAATGCCGGTGTCCGCGAAGCCGGGGCCCGGGACGCTGGTGTCGCCGAAGCCAGTGTCCGGGACGCCGGGGCCCGGGACGCCGCGGACGGCGGGCTCGGCCGGTGGCCAGAGCTCGTCCTGGGGGTGCCCGGGGGGCGACTGGACGGCCTGTGGCCAGGGCTCGGGAGCGGGGCGGCGGGCTGAGGCGACCTGGGGGTGCGGGATGCCCGACGCCGGGTCGGCTTCTCCGCGCGCGGCCGGCACCCCGTCCGGGTGCGGCCGCGCCTGCGGCTCGGCGGGGCCGTCACCGCTGTACGCGGCCTGCGACTGCCCGGGCACCGCCTCGGCGGGACCCGCCGGGACTCCGGCCTCCCGGACCGCGCGGTGCTCCGGCCCGGCGGGGGCCGCAGCCGACTCCGACTGCGCCTGGAACCCGTACGACGCGCCCGCGTCCTGGCCGACCGGCACGGGCTCGGCCGCCCTGGCCGGGTGGCCGAACTCGGCTACCGGCTCGGCCTGGGCCGAAGTCCGGTGCTCCGCCGACTGCGCCTGAAACCCGTATGACCCACCCGCGTCCCGGCCCGGGTGGCCGAACTCGGCCGGGACCGAAGTGCGGTGCTCCGCCGCCGACTCCGAGCCAGGGGCGGGGGCCCCGACCGCACAGACCACGGGGTCCGACACAGCAGAGGCCGCTGCCGGCTCCGACTGCGACTGCGACTGCGACTGCGACTGCGACTGCGACTGCGACTGGAAACCGTACGACCCGCCCGCATCCCGGGCCTGGGTCCGGGCGTGGGAGGTGGCCGCGTCCCGAGGCGAGGCGTCGGTCCAGCGGTCGCGGCCGGGGGCCGACGGCTCGGGTGCGCGTACGGAAGCCTCGGCGGCGGCAGCATCGGCCCAGCGGGCGGGACGGCCGGCCGGGGGCTCCGCCGCCGACTCCGCCCGGGCTTGGGCCGGGCCGTGGGGCTCCGCCGCTCGGGCCGGCTCGGGCGCGTGGGTCCGCGGCCCGTCGGCCCAGCGGGCGGGGCCGGGCGCCGGGACCGGGGGCACGGCTTCGGCCGCGCGGGGCGGGACGAGGCCCGCCGGTTCGGGTGACGCCGGGGCGGGGGCCTCGGCCGCCCGTGCCGCGCGGGGTTCCGGGGCCGCCACCGGCGCCGACCGTACGGCCGGGGCGCCGGGCAGCCCGGCGGTGTGTGCGCCCGCATCGGCCGGTCCCGCCGGGAGTTGCGAAGCCTGGGCCGAGGCGGCGGGCGCCCACCCAGGGCGGTGGTCCGGCCCGGCCGGCCCCGAGGAAGCCGGGCCCGGGCCCGGGGCGGCATCCGCCCACGCCGGGCCGTGGCTCGGCTCCGCCGGGGCCGGGTTGGACGGGGTCGAGGTCCAGCGGCCCAGGCGGGAAGCCGGGCCACCGGGGGCGGAACCCTCCGGACGCGGCTGGTCCGTACCCGCAGCCGCGAGCACCGCCGGGCCGTCCGAGCCCGACGGGGTCGTGCCCCAACGGCCCGGGCGGGAGGCCGCCCCGCCTGGAACGGACCCCTCACCCGGCCCGGCCGAACCCCCTGCGGCATGCGCCGCATGCCCGTCCGAAGCCAACGGGCTCGTGCCCCAACGGCCGGGACGAGAGCCCGGGCCGCTGGGGGTCGAAGCAGCCAGGCCGGACTGGTCCGTAACCGCAGCGGCAGCCGACGCCCGCCGGTCCGAACCCGACGGCGTCGAGGTCCAACGCCCCAGGCGGGGCGCCGCGCCGCCGGAGGCCGACGCCCCCGGGCCCGTAGCAGGATCGGCCGGCGACGCCGTGCCCGACGCGGCAGCCGCCGCCCGGCTGTCCGAACCCGACGGAGTCGCGGACCAACGGCCCGCGGCGGACTCCGCGCCCCCGAGGGCCGACGCCTCCAAGCCGGGCTGGTCCGTAACCACAGCGGCAACCGCCGCCCGGCCCTCCGAACCCGTGGGAATCGAGGGCCAACGACCTGCGGCGGGCTCCGCGCCCGCGGGGGCAGGCCCTTCCAGGCCGGGCTGATCGATGCCCGACGCGGCAGCCGACGCCCGCCGGTCCGGACCCGACGGCGTCGAGGTCCAGCGGCCCGGGCGGGGCGCCGGGGCGCCGGAGGCCGACGCACCCGGGCCAGGCCGGCCCGTAGCCGCATCGGACGGCGACGCACCCGGGCCCGGCCGGCCCGTAGCCGCAGCGGCCGGGGCCGGCGACGGGTGGGGGGCGGGGGTGGTCTGGGGGCGGGAGCCCGCCGGGGGGACGGGGAAGGTGCCCGTCGTGGACGTGGTGCGGGTGGGGTACATCGTTGCCTCCGTCATGCGAACAGCCGGCGCCAGGTTTCCGGGCCCGGGTAGCCGTTGGCCGAGGCGCCGCGCCAGCCCTGGGCGCGCTGGAAGGCCTCGACGTTGCGGCGGTCGGCCTCGCTCCAGCGCGGGCCCACGCCGGAGGTGTAGTGCTTGCCGAAGCCCTTCTTCACCAGTTGGAGTCCGAGGGCGGCGACGGCCGGATGGGACTGGCCGGGGCGGAAGTACGAACCCCCCGGGTACTCGGGGATCCCGGCGGGTCCGGGCCGGGCCGGCCTCGTCATGGCCGTCGGCCTGATGTCGTTGCCCTGCTTCTGGGCGAGCAGCCGCCAGGTGTGCGCGCCGGGGAGGCCGTCCGCCTCCGCGCCGGTCCAGCCCTGGGCCAGCTGGAACGCCTGGGTGGCCAGCCGGTCCGACTCGGTCCACTTGGTGCTGGCGCCCTTCGGGTAGAACCGCATGCCGCCGCGTTCGATCAGCATCGCGCCGAGCTGGGCCACGTACTCGTTGTCCGCCCCCGGGCCGAACTTCGACGCACCGGGGAAGGTCGCCGACACGGGCTTCGCGCCGGGAGCCGGCTGGGTCACGGGGGTCGTCGGCGGCGTCGGGGTGGTCCCCGGGATGCCGCCCGTCACCCCGTTGAACCGGTAGGGGAGGTACTTCGCCGAGTTCTTCCAGTACGCGTACGGCGTAGCCTGCTTCCGCGTCACGGGGGGTGTCTGCTCGTACGCGATGTAGTGCGTCCGCGTCTCGTCGGCCCAGCCGCCGAAGAGCGTGACGTGCGAGCCCTTGCTGGGGTCGGCAGGGTTGTGGAAGAGCAGCATGTCGCCGGGCAGCAGCTCGTCCTTCGTGATGAGGGTGGCGAACTTGTCGAGGCTGCCGGTCCACTCGTTCGTACCAAGGTTCCAGGCCATCGAGACGTACCCGGAGCAGTCCTGCCGGTAGCCGTCCGTCCAGTACTCGGACATGCTGTAGGGGACCTGGGCGTCCAGCCACAGCTTCGCCCGGTTGATGATCGTCGACCGGTCGGTCCGCCGCGCCGGCGCGGGGGCTCCCGGCCGGCCCGGGGGCTTGCCGGGGCGGCCCTTCGGCCCGTGCAGCGGGGCCCGGTCGCCCTGCGGGGTGCCGGGGTCGGTGCCGGGGTCGGTGCCTGGGTCGTCCAGGCTCACCGGGCCGGGGCCGGGCACCGGGGTGGCCGCGGCCAGGGCAGCCGAGCCGCCGCCGCCCAGGACCACGCCGGCCGCGGTGGCGAGCACCAGCGCACGGCGGACTCCGCGGGCCGCGGGGTGGCCGCCGTCGCGAAGCGGTATGGCCCGCCCGCGGGCGAGGGTGCGACGTCGCTGTACGCACCCCAGGCAGACACAGTCGCCTGCGGGCTCGTACTCCTCGAAGACCGGCATCGGCATCAGCGTCGGCAGCTGCACATGCATCGGAGGCTGCATCGTCATGCGGTTCCGTCCACTCCCCTGCTCGTCCATGGTCCGGCCGGGCACGTATCTGGCGGGGCATCAGATCGGCTCGGCCCAGACATATCGTGCACGACAAACCTCTTAAACATGGGTTAATCGGACAACACCGGCGCGGCTGGTCACGAGCACCTCTGGAGGTGGGGTAGAGTTTTGCCTGTCACCAAGCGCCGCTAGCTCAGTTGGTTAGAGCAGCTGACTCTTAATCAGCGGGTCCGGGGTTCGAGTCCCTGGCGGCGCACAGACGGGAGAAGCCCCCCGCAGCGAAAGCTGCGGGGGGCTTCTTCGTTCCACCGTCCGGCCCTACGGCGGCGGCGGCCCGTCAGGCCGGGCGCCGCGCCTCACGCCGCGGCGCCGGGCCGGACGCTCACCCCCGTCAGGTAGGCGGAGACCACCACATTGGCCGAGTACGCCTTCGCCGCCTTGTCGTACGTCCCCCCGCAGGTCACCAGCCTCAGCTCCGCCCGGCCCTCGATCCGCGGGCCGTACGCCTTGTGCGGGTCGAAGCCCGCGCGCTCGTAGAGCCGTACGTCCTCGATCGTGAACTCGGCGACCGAGCCGTCCGCCCGCACCACCCGGACCTTGCCGCCCGCCTTGGCGGTGCTCAGGCCGTAGAACACCGCGGGCTTGGACTTCGTGTCCACGTGGCCGACCATCAGGGCGGTCCCCGCCGCGCCCGGCAGGGTGCCGCCGCTCCACCAGCCCACCGTGCCCGGGCTCTCGTACGGCGGCGGCTCGATCGCGCCCTGGGCGTCCAGCTTGCGGAAGATCACCGGGGCCTGGACTCCCAGGGACGGGACGTCGACCCGTGCCGGAAGGGCGCCCTCCAGCGGCGCGTGCGCCGCGGGCAGACCGGGGACCGCCACCGCACCCGGCTGGCCGGCGGGCGGGTCCGGGACTCCGGTGATCTCACGGCCCCACAGCCACAGGCCGCACACCAGCACCGACCACGCTGCGAAGGTCAGCATGCGGGATCCGCCGGAGCTCCTCGGCTCCCCGTTCACCGGAGGCGGTCCCTCACTCGCCGCTGCGACGGCGGCGCAGGGTCAGGGCCCGGCCGGCGACGGCCAGGGTCGCGGCGGCGGCCAGGATGGCGCCGATCACCGTGTGCGGCAGCCCCGGGCCGTCACCGCCGTGGCTCTTCTTCGCGGCCGCGGCCTGAGCCTGCTGGGCCGCCTGGCCCGGCTGGTCCGGCTGGCCCGGCTGGTCCGGCTGGCCCGGCTGGGCCTCGGGCCGGAGCTGCTGGGCCTGCGCCCCGGATCCCCGCGCTTCCAGGAGCCGGGAGGAGGCGGCGAGCTCGGAGGCCATGCCCCCGCCGCCCGCGTGGACCGGCCAGACCGGCGTGTGGTGCGGGTTCGGGCGGTGGTGGATCAGGATGGAGCCGCGGATCCCTTCGCGGCCCTCGCACTTGACCCGGATCTCGTGCCGCCCCGGATCGGCGTGGTGGCTGATGGTGGCCTCGCCCCACAGCGTCTGCCGGTCGCCCGGGCCGCGGGACAGCCGGGCCTCCCAGGCGAAGACGGAGGACGTGGCGATGGCCCCGTCGCAGTCGCAGCCGCGTACCTCCAGCTTGACCCGGTCCCCCGGTTCGGCCGGATCGGGCCTGACCGAGACGCTTCCGCGGTCCCGGTCGCGGTCCCATTCCTCGGCGACGGCGGTGGGCGCGGTCACGGCGGTGAGGGCCGTCAGGGCGACGGCCACCCCGGTGAAACGGAGAGCGATCAGAGCACTGCGCATGGTGAACCTCCTCAACAAGGAGATTCACGCGCGGTGCGCCGCTCCGCATCCGGAGCGGCGCACCCTTGGCCCGTACGTGTCAGCCGTACGCGCTAAACCCTCGACGGACCCGAGTCAGACCAGGTCGACGAGATCGGCGATGGAATCGACCGTCCTGGTGGGGCGGTACGGGAACTTCTCGGTGTCCTCGGCGGAGGTCAGACCGGTCAGCACGAGGAAGGTCTGCATGCCCGCCTCCAGCCCGGCCAGCACGTCGGTGTCCATCCGGTCGCCGATCATCGCGCTGCTCTCGGAGTGCGCGCCGATGGCGTTCAGGCCGGTCCGCATCATCAGCGGGTTGGGCTTGCCCGCGAAGTACGGCTGCTTGCCGGTCGCCTTGGTGATCAGCGCGGCCACCGCGCCCGTGGCCGGCAGCGGGCCCTCGGTGGAGGGGCCGGTCTCGTCGGGATTGGTGCAGATGAAGCGGGCGCCGCCGTTGATCAGCCGGACGGCCTTCGTCATGGCCTCGAAGCTGTACGTACGGGTCTCGCCCAGGACCACGTAGTCGGGCTCGTGGTCGGTGAGGATGTAGCCGATGTCGTGCAGGGCGGTGGTCAGTCCGGCCTCGCCGATGACGTACGCGGTGCCGCCGGGGCGCTGGTCGTCGAGGAACTTGGCGGTGGCGAGCGCCGAGGTCCAGATGTTCTGGACGGGGACGTCCAGCCCCATCCGGCTGAGGCGCGCCTGGAGGTCGCGCGGGGTGTAGATGGAGTTGTTGGTCAGCACCAGGAAGGGCTTGCCGGACTCGCGCAGCCGCTTGATGAAGGCATCCGCGCCGGGGATCGGGGTGCCCTCGTGGATGAGGACCCCGTCCATGTCGGTGAGCCAGGATTCGATCGGCTTGCGCTCTGCCACGGGATTGTTCTCCGCTCTGCGGGGCCTCTGACCTCGGGGGCCTCTGGTCTGTACCACCCTAGCCGGGACGGGCCGTGGGCGGAGTACCCGTCCACGGCCCGGACAGCGGCCCGCCGCGGGTCACGCCGGCGGGCTCAGCCGAGGGTGACGTTGTCCACGGTCCAGTACCAGTTGTTGGTGCCGGTGTAGCGGAAGCGGATCTGGACGTCGGTGGCGCCGGCCGGGACCTGGAGGTTCACGGTCTCGGTCCTGGCGACCGCGTCGGCCGTGTAGTTCTTCACCACGGCCGGGGCGGCGCCGTTGTAGGAGACCAGGACCTGGGCGGTCTGTCCGGCGTCGTGGCGGTAGTGCGTCTGGTAGCTCAGCACCTTCGTGGTGCCGCCGGTGACCGGCCACTTGGGGGTGATCAGGGTGGAGTCGAAGGTTCCGGTGTGGCTCTTGTCGTCCCACTCGTCGGAGTCGGCCACCGCGAACACGTCGCGCGAGCGGACGTTCAGCTCACGCCACTGGTCGCGCTGCGACTGGCTCCAGAACTCGTCGGTGGCGAAGGCCCAGCCGGCCCATTCGGTGACTCCGCCCGCGCCCATCCGGGAGTTGTCCACGGCCCAGCCGGCCGGCGGGGTGTGCGTGAAGCCCTTGACGCCCGCCGGGATGCCCGTCTCGTCCACGCGGGCCTGGAGGTTGGGGCGCAGGGCGTCGAAGGGGTCGTTGTCGGGGGCGTTCAGCGGGACCCCGTCGAGGGCGGAGCCGGTGACGCCGACCTGCGCGAGGGCGGTCGCCGCGACGTCGACGAGGCGTACGTCGGCGCGGACCGAACCGGCGGGGATTCCGGGGCCCTTGGCGATGACGAAGGTGCCGCGCTCCTGGAGGGTGGAGCCGCCGTGGCCGCCCGCGTCGGTGTGGCCGTGGTCGGTGGTGACCAGGATCTTCCAGTTCTCCTGGGCGTACGTCGGGCGGCTCTGGACGGCGGTGAGGAGCTGTCCGACCAGTACGTCGACGCGGGCGATGGTGTCGAGGTACTCCTGGCCGGCGGCACCGGAGGAGTGGCCCGCGTGGTCGACCTCCCCGAGGTAGACGAAGGCGGCGTCCGGGTTCTTGTCGCGCAGTTCGGCGGCGGCCGCGGCGGCGATCTTCGGGTCCTCGCTGCCGTAGCCGTCGCGGTCGCCCTTGAGGGAGAGCCGCTTGTCGACCTTCGGGGAGAAGATCGGGCCGTTCTGGTCGGTGGAGGTGATGGGCTCCCAGTCGGCGGCCGCGTACGTGTTGAGCGTCGGCCTGGCGTTCTCGATGCGGGTCAGGAAGTCCGGGTGGGCGGCGTAGTTCTTGCCGGTGAAGGAGTTGTCCTTCACCCCGTGCTTGTCGGGCCAGACCCCGGTGGCGATGGTGGACCAGCCGGGGCCGGAGGAGGTGGCGGCCATGGGGTTCGCGTAGAGGGTGCTCTTCGCGGTCAGGCCGGCGGCCATCAGGCCGTTGAGGTGGGGGGCGTCGGCGGCCTTGACGCGGTCGAGGACCACGCCGTCGAGGCCGATGACGAGGACCTTGTCGGTGTTGGCGGCGGGGGCCGCGGTGGCGGTGTGCGCGCCGAGAGCGGTGGCCAGCAGGGCGGCGGTGGTTGCGGTTGCGGTTGCGGCGACCGTCAGTACCCGGCGCGGCGGCAGGACAGTGGGCACGTACTCCTCCGGGAGTAATCGTGGGAAGGCGCGAGTGGCGTGCGACGGGTCCGGACCGAGGGTGCGGCCTTCGGTCCAGACCCGTTATCCATCTGTCACTGTCCCGGTCGTGGGTGTCCGGGGAGTGACCGGTCAGCTTCCGGTGGCCGACTTCCACGCGTCCACGTAGCCGGTCAGGTTCTTGTCGATGTCGGCCCAGTCGGGCTCGAAGACCTCGACACCCGTCATGATCTTGGTGAGTTCGACGGCGTTGGCGTCGGTCGGCTTGACGTCGCCGCGCGCCGGGAAGCCCCCGCCCACCTCGCTGACCAGCTTCTGGGCGTCCTCGCCGAGGAGGTGGTCGAGGAGCTTCTTGCCGTTCTCGGTGTGCGGGGCCTTGTCGACCAGGCCGGCGGCGTACGGGAGGGCGAAGGTGGTCGGCTTGCCGCCGTCCTTGGCGGGGAACCAGATGCCCAGGTTCGGCATGGCCTTGGACTGGGCGAAGTTCATCTGGACGTCGCCGTTGGCGACCAGCAGCTCGCCCTTGTCGGTCTTGGGCGCGAGCTTGCTGGTGGAGGAGGACGGGCCGACGTTGTTGGCCTGGAGCTTCTTCAGGTACTCCATCGCCGGCTCCTTGCCGCCGAAGTCGTGCATCGACTTGATGAGCACGGCGGTGCCGTCGCCCGCGACGCCGGGGGTGGAGTACTGGAGCTTGCCCTTGAACTTGGCGTCGAGCAGCTCTTCCCAGGTCTTGGGGGCGTCGGTCAGCTCCTTCTTGTTGCAGACGAAGCCGAAGTAGTTGTTGACGACCGAGGTCCACTTGCCGTCGGCGGCTTTGTCGCCGCCCTTGACCTGGTCGGAGCCCTGCGGCCGGTAGGCCTGGAGCAGCCCCTTGCCGTCGGCCTGCTGGATGAAGGGCGGCAGGGTGATCAGTACGTCGGCCTGGGTGTTGGTCTTCTCGCGGACGGCGCGCTGCACCATCTCGCCCGAGCCGCCTTCGACGTACTTGACCTCGATGCCGGTCTTCTTGGTGAAGTCGGCGAAGACCTTGTCGTACCAGCCGTCGCCCTTCTCGCTCTTGAGGCCGTCGGCGCTGTAGACGGTGACGACCTTCTCGCCGCCCTTGGAGTCGGCGGAGGAGGCCGATCCGGCACAGGCGGTGAGGCCCGCGGCGAGGGCGAGGCTGCCGGTGACGGCGGCGGTGGTGCGCAGGAGACGGGGACGGCTGCCGGGGTTGCTGGGCATGGAGCTTCCTTACGGGGAAAGGGAGTCAGCAGAGGTTCAGCGGTGCGCGGTGGGTGTTCGGGGGCCGGGGCGGCCGGGGGGTGCGTTCGGGGGGCCGGGGGCCGGGGGTTCAGCGGTAGGACGCCTTGGTGCGGATGCGGGAGACGGCCAGCAGGACCAGCAGGGTGGTGGCCATCAGGACCACGGCGACGGCGGATCCGCCGAAGAGCGAACCCCGGTCGGTGGCGGTGAAGACGCGGACCGGCAGGGGCATCCAGTCCGGCGGGTAGAGCATCATCGTGGCGCTGAGCTCGCCCATGGACAGGGCGAAGCAGAGCCCGGCCGCCGCGGTGAGGGAGGGCAGCAGCAGGGGGAGCTTGACCCGCCACAGGACGTACGCGGGACGGGCGCCCAGGGAGGCCGCCGCCTGCTCGTACGCGGGGTCGAGACGGACGATGGCAGCCGAGACCGACTGGTAGGCGAACGCCGTGACAAGGATCGCGTGCGCCAGGATGACGATGCTGCTGGTCCCGTTGAGCAGGAGCGGCGGCCGGCTGAAGGCGACGAGCACGGCGAGCCCCACCACCACCGACGGCACGGCGACGGGCAGCATGAACAGGGCGTCCAGGGACCGCTTCCCGCGCTTGTTCAGCCCGGCGGCGGCCAGCGCCGCCCAGGTGCCGACGGTGAGCGCGAGCAGGCTGGCGGCCAGGGCGGTGACCAGGGACGTGGTCAGGGCCTGGAGGGACTCGCCCTGTACCGCGGAGGCGTAGTTCCCGGTGGTCGGGCCGGAGGGGAAGGCGCCGGACCAGTGGGTGGCGAAGGAGGCCGCCACCACGACGAGCAGCGGCAGGGCGAAGAGGGGAAGGAAGAGGAGGCCGAAGAGGCTCCAGGCGGCCCAGCGGCCGGCCTTGCTATGCACCAGCACGCTTGCTCACCACCCGGTAGAGGCCGAACAGGCCGACGGAGATCGCGATGTTGACGACGGCGACCACGCAGGCGGCCGAGTAGTCGGATTCGAGGATCGCCTTGCCGTAGACGAGCATCGGGAGCGTCGTGACGTCCTTGGCCCCGGTGAACAGGACGATCCCGAACTCGTTGAGGCACATGACCAGGACGAGGCTGCCGCCGGCGGCGAGGGCCGGCAGGGCCTCGGGCAGGATCACGCGCCGGATGATCCGCGCGGGTCCGGCGCCGAGCGAGGAGGCCACCTCCAGCTGGGCGGTGTCCAGTTGAGAGAAGGCGGCGAGCAGCGGGCGCATCACGAAGGGCGTGAAGTAGGTGATCTCCGCGAGGAGTACGCCCCACGGCGTCGTCAGGAAGTGGAAGGGGCCGTCCGCGACGCCGAGGACATCGGTCCAGACCCCGTTGGCCATGCCGACGGTGCCGTAGATGAAGAGGAGGGCGAGGGTGATGAGGAAGGAGGGGAAGGAGAGGAAGACGTCGATGAACTTGGCGACGCCCTTGGCTCCGGGGAAGGGCACGAAGGCGATCACCAGCGCGAGCGCGAAGCCGAGTACGAGGCAGCCGGCGGTGGCCCCGACGGCCAGCCAGACGGTGGTGCCGAGGGCTTCGCGGAAGGCGGTGGAGGCGAAGACGGAGGAGTAGGCGTCGAAGGCGCCGCCGCCGTTCTCGGGGGTGAGGGACTGCTGGACGACCAGCGCGACGGGGTAGAGGAAGACCAGCGCGAGCACGGCCACCGGCGGGAGGGACCAGAGCAGGCCGGGGAGGGTACGGGGCGCTCGCGCGGCCGGGGCCGGGGCCGGGGGGCCGGTGGTCGGGGCGGCGGGGCCGGTGGCCTGGCCTTCGGGCGGGCCCGGCGCGGGGACGCGCAGCGGCTGGTGCGGGATCGCCGGGGCCGGTGCGGCGGAGGCGGCCGAGGCGTCCGAAGTATCCGTGGTGTCCGTGGCGTTCGTGGTGTCCGAGGTGTTCGTGGTGTCCGAGGTGTTCGTGGTGTCCGCCGGAGGGGATTGCGGCCCCGGAGCGGCCGGCGCGGAGGCCTCAGCCATCGGACACCCCCGCCGACAGCAGGACGGCGTCCCGGGGCTCGAAGTGCAGGGTCACCTCGTCGCCCAGGGCCGGCGTCTCGCGCAGCTCGGGCAGGTCCGCCTTGATGCGGTGGCCGTCGACGTCCACGTACAGCCGGTGCGTCGAGCCGCGCCACTGCACCTCGGCGATCTTGCCGCGCAGGGCGTTGGGGCCCTCGCCGAGGCCGATCAGGTGCGGGCGTACGCACAGGGTGGC
Organism: Streptomyces sp. NPDC028314; assembly: GCF_055565795.1. Taxonomy (NCBI): domain Bacteria; kingdom Bacillati; phylum Actinomycetota; class Actinomycetes; order Kitasatosporales; family Streptomycetaceae; genus Streptomyces; species Streptomyces sp. NPDC028314. Next base: position 146,489 of record NZ_JBVHTP010000004.1, on the reverse strand, counting down.
GCCCGCCCCCGGCGCCGCGCGGCCCCGGTCCAGCTCCAGCGCGCGCCCCTCGAACACCGCGCCGCCGTCGGCCACGGTGACCGGCAGCAGGTTGGCGTTGCCGACGAAGGAGGCGGTGAACTCGGTGGTCGGCGCCCGGTAGAGCTGCTGCGGGGTGCCGCAGTCCTGGAGCCGGGCCCTGTCCATGACGGCGATCCGGTCGGCCAGGGTCAGCGCCTCGACCTGGTCGTGGGTGACGTACAGGATCGACACGTCGGGCAGCTCGCGGTGCAGCCGGGCCAGTTCGGCGAGCATCCCGGACCGCAGCTGCGCGTCCAGCGCGGACAGCGGCTCGTCGAGGAGCAGCACCCCGGGGCGGATGGCGAGCGCGCGGGCGATGGCCACGCGCTGCTGCTGGCCGCCGGAGAGCTCGCGGGGGTAGCGCTTGGCGTAGGCGGCCATCCCGGTCATCTCCAGGGCCTGCGCGACCCGGCCGGGTATCTCGGCCCTGGCGGCCTTCTGTGCCTTCAGGCCGAAGGCGACGTTGTCCTCGACCCGCATGTGCGGGAACAGCGCGTACTGCTGGACCACCATCCCGATGCCCCGCCGGTGCGGCGGCAGGGCGGTGACGTCCCGGCCGCCGATCAGCACGCGTCCCGCGACGGGGCGCACGAACCCGGCGACCGCCCGCAGCGCGGTGGTCTTGCCCGAACCGGACGGGCCGAGCAGGGCCATGACCTCGCCCTGCTCGACGGTCAGGTCGAGGGAGTCCAGGACGGTGGTGCCGTGGTAGGCGACCGAGACGCGGTCGAAGCGGATGCCGCTCACGTGCCGGACTCCCGTGCCGTCCGGGCGAGGATCCCGGGGAGTTCCGCGATGGAGCCGAGCACGTGGGTCGCCCCGTGGCCGTCCAGGGTGGCCCGGTCGTGGGCGCCGGTGAGGACGCCCGCCACGATCCCGGCCCCGGCGCGGCGACCGCTGAGCATGTCGTACGCCGTGTCGCCCGCGACCACCGTCTCGCGTACGTCGGACACCGCGCCGGTGCGCAGGAACGCGGCCAGCACCATGTCCGGGTAGGGCCGGCCGCGGCCGCCCGCGTCGGCGGGGCACAGCGTCAGGTCGGCCAGGTCCTGCCAGCCGAGGGCGTCGAGGATGGCGTCCTGGGTGACGCGGGCGAAGCCGGTGGTCAGGACGACGGTGCGGCCGCCGGCGCGCAGTTCCTCGATGGTCTCGCGGGCGCCGGGGACGGGGGCGATGAGGCCGCCGTCGACGAGTTCCCCGTAGGCCTGCTCGAAGGCGGAGTTGGCGCGGCGGGCCAGGTCCTCCGTACCGAAGAGGTGGCGGAAGACGGAGATCTTCGACTCGCCCATGGTGTCGCGGACGTAGCGGAGCTTCGCGTCGTGGTCGGCGCTGCCGGGCTCGACGCCCAGGTGCGCGGCGGCGCGCTCGAAGGCCCGCTCGACGAGACCGCCGTCGGCGACGGTGGTGCCGGCCATGTCCAGGACGATCAGGTGGTTCGTGGATTCGTTGCTCATGCTGGTTACCAGCCCAGTTCGTTCGCGGTGGTCTCGGCAATGGCGGGCGAGCAGGTCATGCCGCGCCCGCCGGGTCCGGTCACCAGCCAGACGCCCTCGCTCACCTGCTGGCGGTGGACGACGCGGGTGGTGTCGGTGCACTGCGCGTACACGCCCGCCCAGCGCCGGTGGATCTTCGGCAGCGGGCGGCCCAGGAAGGACTCGACGACCCCGGTGAGGTGCTCGTAGGGGTCTTCGAGGGTGTCGAACGCGAAGGGGTGCTCGTACTCGTGGGTGTCGCCGATGGTCAGTCCGCCGTCGCGGCGCTGGACCATCAGGAGCTGCATCCCGTGCTCGGCGGCGACCGGCGCCTGCGGCTGTCCGGCGCTCAGGGCGTCGAGGGCGGGCGAGGCGTACGCGGGGTAGTAGCGGAAGCTGTCCGCGTCGGCGACCGAGGTGGTCAGCGCCTCTCCCAGCGGGGCGGTCTGCATCATCTGCAGCCGGACGCGGCGCACGGGCAGCTCGGGCGCCAGCTCGCGGACCAGGCCGCTCAGCCAGGCGCCGGTGGCCAGGATCACCGCGTCGCCGCGGTGGACGTCGCCGTGGTCGTCGCGGACGGCGCCGGGGCCGGTGACCTCGCGGACCTCGCGCCCGGGGAGGAAGGTGTACCGGCCGGTGGCGCGCAGGGCCTCCCGGAGGTGGAGCTGTGCGGTGCGCGGCTCCACGGCCGCGTCCCGCTCGCACCACAGGGCCGCCTCGAAGGCGCCGCGCAGGGCGGGGTTGATCTGCCGGGCCTCGGCCGCGGTGACCAGCTTGTAGCCGCGGGCGGCGGCGTCGGGCCGGGCCACGGCCGCCTCGGCGACCGCGTACTCGTGGGCGCCCCGGACGGGGGTGAGGGAGCCGATCGCGCGGAAGCCCAGACCGGGCACCTCCGCGCCGATCCGCTCCCAGAGCTCGCGGGCCCGCAGGGCGGTGTCGAGCTCCTCGCCCCCGGCCCGGCCGCTGACCCAGATCTGGCCGAAATTGCGCAGTGACGCGCCGCGCGCCTCGGCCTCCCGCTCGATCTGGACGACCTCGTGGCCGCGTTGGACTGCTTGCCAGGCGTGCATGGTGCCGACCACGCCGCCTCCGACGACTATGACTCTCACGCCGTCCACGGTGCGGGCGGCCCATGGCCCGCGCGGGGCCGCCCGGTGGCGCGCCGGTGAACAGCCCTCGACTGTTGGACTAGACCCGTTATCTTTCTGTGATTTCATTACGCCCCTTTCAGGGTGGTTCGATGAGGATCGGTCTCGGCTATTCGGGCCGCAGGCGGGTCGTGAAGCTGAACCGGTCGCCACGGTAGAGCGAACGTACCCGCTCCAGCGGACGGCCATCCTGATCCCGCGAGAAGCGGTGGATGAGCAGCATCGGAAGAGCCGGAGGGGTGCCGATCAGCAGCGCCTCGCGCGGGGTCGCGAGGACCGTTTCCAGCCGCTCGTCGGCGTCGCCGAACGAGATGCCGAGGCTGTCGTGCAGGTACTCGTAGAAGGAGGAGTCCGGCTGGAAATCACTGTCCAGCCGAGGCGCCCGGGCGACGCGGATGTACGTGCTCTCCAGGCCGACCCGCTCGTCGTCCGCGAGCAGGACGCGCTCCAGGTGCCAGACCGGCTCGCCGGCCTCGGCGCCGATGCCGCGGGTCAGCTCGGCGGGGCAGGGGAACCGCTCCAGACCGATGAGGTTGCGGCCGGGTCGGCGGCCCTGGCGGCGCACGCCCTCGGTGTAGCTCGCGAGCGCGAGCGGCTGCTCCAGCTTGGGCCCGGCGACGACGGTGCCGCGGCCCGAGCGGCGCAGGCGGCCCTCCAGCAGCAGCTCGCGCAGGGCCTGCCGGACGGTCTCGCGCGAGACCTCGTACTGCTCGGCGAGATCCCGCTCGGTGGGCAGCAGCCCGCCCTCCCCCAGCTCCTCGACGAGTACGGAGACCCGGGCCTTGACGGCGTAGTACTTGGGGATGCGGCCGTGCTCGGGAATCCCCGAACGCACGGGCAGGCCGGGGTGGTGGGGGTGGGGGTGGGGCTGGTGCCGGGTCTGTTCTTCCACCCTGGGACTGTACGCGGGCGAGGTGTACGGGGGTGGCTGTGCGGGGGGGGCTGTGGGGGGCCGGCTGTGCGGGGGTGGCCGTGCCCGGGTCGGCGTCGGGGGTCGGCGGTGCCCACGTCGGCGTCGGGGGGCCGTGCCCGGGTCGGCCATGCCGGGGTCGACGTACGGGGGTCGGCGTACGGGCGGGGCCCCGGGGGCCTCAGGCCTCAGGGTGTGGATCGCAGGCGGCGGGCTCCGATCAGCAGTCCGCCGCCGGTGGCGAGGGCGGCCACGGCGCCGACCCCGAAGGCCCAGTCCCGGGGGCCGGTGTGCGCGAGCGATCCCGCCTCGACGGGCTCGTCCGGCCCCTCCAGGAAGAACCGGTAGCCGCCGGCCTCGCCGACCCAGTCGCCGTCGTCGGCCTTGCGCTGGACGAGGGCGGCATCGGCGACGACCTCGCCGTGGGGGGCGTCGGGCGCGAAGGCGAGCTGCACCTTGACGGTGAGGGAGCCGCCCGCGCCGACGGAGAACCCGGAGAAGGCGTCGCCGCCGTCGAACACCGCGATGATCTCGTCGCGGTCGGTGTGCTCCAGGGTGACGGGGTAGGGGCCGCCGGGGGCGTCGAACTCCATCCGGAGGTGGGCGGGACGCAGGGCGCGCGCCTTGTCCGTGAAGACGACCACGGGGTGGATGTCGGTGCACTCGTCGCGGGTGGTGTTGGTCAGGTCCAGGAACCATGACTGCGCCCCGCCGCCGGTCCGGTAGACGGCCGGTCCGCCGCGGATCCGGGCGCCGATGGGGAAGGCGGTGCTCTTGCCGTCGCCGCAGGTGGCCTGCACCCGGGAGGGCAGCGCGGGCGCGGGGTAGGCGCCGCCGCCGTTGCCGATGGGGCCGGTGGCGGTGGTACCGGCCGCGGCAGCGGGGGCGTTGTCGACTGCGACGTCGGCGGGAGTGCCGTTGCCGGCCGCTGCGGCGGGGACGGGGGCGGGGTGGCCGACCGGGGCGTTGACGGGAGTGCCGTTGCCGAGCGGGGCGAGGGGAACGTTGCCGACCGCGGCTTTGCCGACCGCTGCGGCGGGGGCGGGGTGGCCCACTGCGGCGCGCGCGGGGACGTCATGGCTCACCACCTCGGAGGCGGCGTTGCCGACCGAGGCGGCGGTGGTACCGACCGCGGCGGTGGTGATGGTGGCGCCGACCGCGGCGGTGTCGGGGGCATGGCCGGCGGCGGCGTTGACGGAAGCGGCGTTGCCCACCGCGGCGGAGGCGGCGTGGCCGACTGCTGCGGAGGAGGCGGCGTGGCCGATCGCGGCGGCGGCGGGCGCGAGGCCGGGGAGGAGGGTTGCGGAGAGGACGGCCGGGAGCAGCACGGCCGGTAGTGCGGCGGGGAGGGCAAGGGCTTTGCGCAGTCGCATGGAAGACCTTCGCAGCTCGCCGGACGGGAACGATGATCAGACGAGGCGACAATCACCCCGGCCTGCCCGCACCCTGCCAGGCCCGCCCGACCCCTCTCGGACCGCCACGCCTGGGTCGCCCCGGTTTACCCCTGATCGGCCCACCCGGTCAAGCCGGGCCCCGGCCGGCTCCGCCGGACCAGCCGCCACCGTGCAGCCCGGCCACCCGGCCACCCGGCCACCCGGCCACCCGGCCACCCGGCCAGCAAATCCCAGCCTCGCCGGCGTTTGAGGCGCGGGGGCCCGGGGGCTGGCCCCCGGCAACGGCGCCGCACCACACCACCGGAGCCCAGGCCACACCTGGCGACCCCCGGCCCCGCCGAACACCTCCGCCCGCCGGGCCGCTCCGGCCGTGCCTGGCAAACCCAGCCCCGCCGGCGTTTGAGGCGACGGGACCCCGGGCCCGGCCCCCGGCAGCGGCGCCGCAGCAGAGCCCCCGCCCCGCACGGGTCACCGGCCCAGCCCACCGACCCGTCCGAAGAACCCGCCCAGCACCAGCTCCGCCGCCCCCTCCGCCACCCCGCCCCCGGCCACCGCCACCGCCACCACCGGCGCCGCCGGCGCCTGGGCCGGGGCCGACCCCGAGACCGGGACCGAGGCCCACACCGGGGCCACCGGGGCCACCGGAACCGGCGCCAGGTTCCGCCGCGCCAGCACCGCCCGGACCCCGGCCACGAACACCTCCGGGTCGGCGTCTACCACCCGCCCGCCCAGCAGCACCCGGTCCACATCCAGCAGCGCCACCACGTTCGCCGCCCCCTCCCCCAGGATCCGCGCCGCCTCGGCCAGGTCCCCGCGCGCCACCGCGCCCAGGCACAGCGCCTCCACGCACCCCCGCCCCCCGCACCGGCACTCCGGCCCGTCCAGTTCCAGCACCTGGTGCCCGAACTCCCCGGCGGCCGAGCGCGCCCCCCGGTACACCTCGCCGGCCAGCCGCAGCCCCGCCCCCAGGCCGGTCCCGACGTGCAGGTACACGGAGCCGCCCGGGTCGGGGCCCGCCGCGGCCACCCCGGCGTTGGTGTCCTTGTCCACCACCACCGGCAGGTCCGGCCCCAGCCGCCCCGCCAGGACCTCCCGCAGCGGGAACCCCTCCCACTCCGGGAACCCCGTCACCCGCCCGAACACCCCGGTCCGCCAGTCGAGCGGGCCCGGTGCCGCGACCCCCACCCCGAGCAGCGGCAGCCCCGCCCCGCCGACATCGGAAACCCGCGCGACCGCCCGTACCACCGCGTCCACCACCACCGCCGGGCCCGCCCCGAAGTCCAGCGGGCCGCGATGCCGCTCGACGACGCCGCCCGCGAGGTCGACCCGGACGGCGCGCAGCTCGTCGCGGTCCAGGTGAACCCCGACCGCGTGCCGGGCCCCGGGGACCAGCCGCAGCAGGGTGCGCGGCTTGCCGCCGGTCGAGGCGCCTCGACCGGCCTCCGCCACCAGTCCGTCCGCGGCCAGCCGGACCATGATCTTGCTGACGGCCTGCGGGGTGAGGCCCGTACGGGCGGCGAGCTCGGTCCGGCCCAGCCCGTCCGGACCCGCGCCGCGCAGCAGGTCCAGCAGGAGCGCCTCGTTGTGACCGCGCAGGGCCGGCAGGTTCACACCGCCCCGACTGCCCCAATTGCGCTCATTAGCCTCATTGCCCTGGTTCACCCTGCCGACTCCCCTTGCACTTAGGCAACGCTGTTGCCAAAGTATGCCCATGAACGCCTCCTCCCCGCTCCGCGTCGGACTCATCGGCTACGGACTCGCCGGCTCCGTTTTCCATGCCCCCCTGGTGTCCGCCACCGAAGGGCTCGTCCTCGACACGGTCGTCACCTCCGACCCGGGCCGCCAGGCCCAGGCCCGTGAGGCCTACCCGGACGTCCGGATCGCGGAATCCCCCGAAGAGCTCTGGGCCGGCGCGGGCCAGGCGCCGGCCGTCGACCTGGTCGTGATCGCCAGCCCCAACAAGACCCACGTCCCGCTCGCCACGGCCGCCCTCACCGCGGGCGTTCCGGTCGTCGTGGACAAGCCGCTCGCCGCGACCGCCGCCGAGGCCCGCGAACTCGCCGCCCTCGCCGAGAAGACCGGCACCTTCCTGTCCGTCTTCCAGAACCGCCGCTGGGACAACGACTTCCTCACCCTGCGCCGGCTGCTGGCCGACGGCGAACTGGGCGATGTGCAGCGCTTCGAGTCCCGCTTCGAGCGCTGGCGGCCGCAGCTGAAGGGCGGCTGGCGGGAGTCCGGCGCGCCGGAGGAGATCGGCGGCCTGCTGTACGACCTCGGCAGCCATCTGGTCGACCAGGCACTGGTGCTGTTCGGTCCGGCCGTACGGGTCTACGCGGAAGCCGACGTACGCCGTCCGGGCGCGCAGACGGACGACGACACCTTCATCGCGATCACCCACGCGGGCGGGGTCCGCTCGCACCTGTACGCCAGCGCGACCGCCGCGCAGCTGGGACCGCGGTTCCGGGTCCTCGGCTCCCGGGCGGGCTACGTGAAGTACGGGCTGGACCCGCAGGAGGCCGCCCTGCGCGAGGGGCTGCGGCCGGGTTCCGGGGACCAGCCGTGGGGCGTGGAACCGGAGCACATGTGGGGGCGGCTGGGCTCGGGCGAATCGCCGCTGACGGGTGGCGGCACCCCGACGCGGACTGTGCCGGGCGACTACCCGGCGTACTACGCGGCCGTCGCGGCCGCGCTGCGCGAGGGCGGCCCGGCTCCGGTCACGGCGACGGAGGCGGCGCAGTGCCTGGCGGTCCTGGAGGCGGCCCACCGCTCGTCGCGCGAGGGCGTGACGGTGGAGCTGACCTAGACCCTGTCGTCGAAGTGGCGCCGTTAAGGCCCGCGCCGTCCGGCGGCATGGGGTCTCCCCAGGCCCGCGGAGGGGCGAGGGGAGGCATCGCAAGGCCGAGGGCCGCCCGTGTACGAGACGTACTCGGGCGCCCCGACAAGGCGACGAGCCCCGGTGCCGGGCGTCGCGGGCCCGGGGGGGCACCTCCCGGCGGTAGCTGGGGGAGCCACTCTGACGCCAGGGCCTAGCGGCGTCGCTACCGAGCGGTCGGGGCGGCCACGAACCCGTCCTGACCGGCGGCTCGACGGCCGGGCACCTCGACGCGGCGCCCCGGCACCCGTGGGCCCGGCACCTCGGCACCCAGGCACCCGGCACCCCGGCACCCGTTGGGCCCGGCACCCCGGCACCCCGGCACCCCGGCACCCCGGCACCCCGGCACCCCGGCACCAGCCTGCCTGGCACCGGCACCGGCACCGGCCCGCCGCCCCGCCGGTAGCGGTGCGCGGCGTACGAGACCTCCCGCCCCCGGGAGCCCGAGAGGGGCGGGCCGCCCTCCGGCGATCCGCCCCTCCCCCGCATCGGCCGCGGCCCACGGCCACTGGCCGGGCGCGCCCCTACGCGCTCTTGAACTCCTGCCGCTGCCGGCCGAGGCCCTCGATCTCCAGCTCCACCACGTCACCGGCCCGCAGGTACGGCTTCGGCTCGGGCTGGCCCATGGCCACTCCCGCCGGGGTGCCGGTGGCGATGACGTCTCCCGGGTGCAGGGTCATGAACTGGCTCAGGTACCGCACGACCTCGCCGACCGGGAAGATCTGGTCCGAGGTGTTGCCGTCCTGCTTGAGCTCACCGTTGACCCACAGCTTGACGTCCAGCCGCTGCGGGTCCGGTACCGCGTCGGCCGTGACCAGCCAGGGGCCCAGCGGGGTGAAGGTCTCGCAGTTCTTGCCCTTGTCCCAGGTGCCGCCGCGCTCGATCTGGAACTCGCGCTCCGAGACGTCGTTGACCAGCGTGTACCCGCCGACGTGCGCCAGGCCCTCCTCGGCGGAGGCCAGGTAGCGGGCCGTGGCGCCGATGACGACGCCGAGCTCGGCCTCCCAGTCGGTCTTCACGCTGCCGCGCGGGATCAGCACGTTGTCGTCCGGGCCGACCACGGTGTCCGCGGCCTTGAGGAAGAGGATCGGCTCGGCCGGCGGCTCCGCGCCGACCTCCGCCGCGTGCCCGAAGTAGTTCAGCCCGATGCCCACGATCTTGCCGATGCGGCCGATCGGCGAACCGATGCGCAGGCCTTCGAAGGCGAGTACCGGAAGCTCCCCGGACGCCGCGGCTTCCCGTACCCGGGACAGCACGGAGTCGTCGGCCAGCAGGGCGCCGTCCACATCCGTGATCAGGCCGGAAAGGTCCCGCAGGGTCCCGTCCTGGTCGAGGAGCGCAGGGCGCTCCGACCCGACCGGTCCGACACGCAGCAGCTTCATGGGCATTCTCCCGTGGTCGAGGGTGGTCGGCCCATGGGCATGCCCCGGGCCGGACGATGGGTTGCGGCCATCGGAGGATTGGTCGATCCTCCAAGATGCACGACCAATCCGCAAGACCCTGTTCACAGACTGGAACGCAGCGCTCCATCGGCGGCCTGCCGCTCCTTGCGGTACTGGAGCCAGGCGCGTTCCGCGACCGACCAGGCGGTGGTGGTCAGCAGGTACAGCCCGGCGGCCAGCGGCACCACGGCGGCGGTGATCAGCGTCCCGAACGACAGCAGGGGCAGTACGCCGCCCAGCTTGCGCATCGCCGCCTGCTGCTCGGACGTGAGCTGCGGCGGAGTCCCGGCCGCGAGCCCCGCCTTCCCCAGGCCACCCGCCTTCGGGCCCGCCTTGGCGCTCACCGCGCCCCCCGCCTTGCTCCCAGCCTTGGCTCCCGCCTTGGCGCTCTTGCCCGCGGCGGCAGGCAGGGCGGCCGGCACCAGCGGCGCGGCCGCGGCGGCCCGCCGTCCCCGCACCGCGCTCCACGCGGCCACCACCGCGATGGCCGCGAACAGCCCGAGGAACACCAGCCCCGGCGCCCCGAACACGCCACCCTCCCCGAGCGCGTCGGCCCAGCGGCCCCCCAGTGGCGCGGCGAACAGCCGGTGGCCCAGCAGCTCATTGGCCGCCCCGCCCACCTCCGCCGAGGAGAAGGCCTGGTACATCACGAAGAACACCGGCAGCTGGAGCAGCATCGGCAGGCAGCCCGCCGCCGGGGTCGCACCCCGGAAGGCGGCACGGCTCAGGGGGTGCAGGGCGAGCCGTACGAGCACGGTGAACAGCACGATCGCGGCAGCGGTCGCGGAGTCGGCCAGTACCGGCTCCAGCAGCCGGCCCAGCTCAGCAACAAGGTGGGTGAAAACGGACACGCGGGCCCTCCGAGGGGTCTCGTCGAACGTCGAAAGAGATGCATTTCGGCGTGACGACCCGCGAGGGGCGACAGCAGTGATCAGTCAGCAGGACAAGGCGATGTGCGCGCCCCTACGCGGCCGTCGGGACGAGGCGGCCCGGTGCCCTGGGCCGCGAGCGGCCGGAGGCGTCGGGATCGCGCTGCGGCAGGAACGCCGTGCGCTGCTCGCGATCACGGATCGCGGTGCGTATTCGGTGCGGCGGCACGGGCCGCACGAGGCTCGCGGCCAGGGCGGCGGCGCCCACGGCGACAGCCGCGGCAAGGGCGACGACAGCGGCGGCCAGCCCGTTCTCCCCGAGCAGGAGCCCGAGGAACCCGCCGAGCAGCAGCAGGGTCACCACCAGCTGCGATCCCCGCGAGAACAGGAGCGGGAACGACGGGGACGGGAACGCGGAGGACGACGAACGCGCGCCGGATCGCCCAGTCATGCGGACCGCCCCCTTCCCCTCCCGTGCACAGGCTGCGCACAGCCCGGCCTGCCGACAACCCCTCCCGCACGAACTCTCGTACGAGATCGGGTACTCGCGATCGATACTAACCGCCCGTACCGACAACGGCCCCGGGTCCCGTACCGTTCCCCGCGTCCGGCCCCGGGTCACGGGCCAACACCACCTCGTCTGGCCGCACATCCGCCTCGTCCCGGGGCCCCAGCCAGGAAACCCCCAGCGCCACCGCCAGGTTCACGGCGAGCGCCACCATCCCCGCGTTCGCCCCCCACACCGGGTCGTTGCCGGTGAACACCAGCCCGCAGACGAGCCCGACCCCCGCCACGAGACCGCTCACCGCCCCGAAGACCGTCAGCCGCCGCCACACCAGCCCCAGCAGCAGCATCGGCACCAGCTGCGCCATCCCCTCGTACGACACGAGGGAGAGCCGGACCAGCGTGTTGGGGGCCACGTACGTCATCACCAGCGCCACCGACCCGGCGATCACCACGACCACCTGCGAGGCCGTCTTCTGCCGCTCCCCCGCACTCCAGCGCGGCACCAGCGACAGCACGCTCCGCCCCCACATCGTGCCGATGACCAGCATGAACACCGCCATCGGCACGATCGACGACAGCGCCGCAGCGACCCCGATCACCCCGACCGCCCACGCCGGCAGCGAGTCCACGACCAGCTTGAACAGCGCCAGGTTGGAGTCCGCGCCCACCAGCCCCGGCACCACGAACAGCGCGGCCATCCCCAGCAGCATCGGCACGAACAGCAGCACGTTGTACGCGGGCAGCAGCATGGCGTTGCGGCGCAGCGCGTCGGCGCTGCGCGCGCCCAGGTATCCGGCGACGGTGGTCGGGAAGATGACCACGGTGAGCGCGTTGAGGACGGTGGTGCTCGCGAACCACCCCATCCCCAGCTCCCCCCGCCCGTCCGCCCCGCTCCCGTGCCCGGGCAGCGTCAGCCACTGCGGGCGCTCGGCCACGAGCCGGTCGAACAGCTCCCCGTAGCCGCCGAAGTAGTGCAGCGGTACGTAGACGGCGAGGAAGCCGAGCGTGCCGATGACCAGCACGTCCTTCAGCACGGACACCCAGGCGCTGCCGCGCAGCCCGCTCACCACCACGAACCCGGTGGTCACTGCGAAGGCCACGAAGTACGCCGTCTCCAACGAGACCGCCCCGTAGGAGATCGTGGACACGACCACGCCCATCCCCGTGATCTGGAGCTGGATGTAGGGCAGCAGGAAGACGGTCGCGAGCACCGCGACGGCGGCCCCGAGCCACGGTCTCCCGTACCGGTGGGCCACCATGTCGGTGATCCCGACGAGGCCGTGGCGCCGCGCGTAGTCCCACAGCAGCGGCCCGACCACGTACCCGACGGCGTACCCGCAGGTCATGTACGCGACCACGTACATGACCGGGGCTCCGTAGTTGTACCCCCAGCCGGCCGCGCCCAGGTAGCTGAAGCTGGTGTACCCCTCGCCCGCCATCAGGACCCAGATGAACACGGTCCCCAGCGAGCGCCCGCCCACCGACCACTCGGCGAGACCACCGCCGCCCCCACCCCCACCGCCACCGCTACCCCCGCCGCGCCCGCGCACCGCGAAGAGCCCGAGCCCCACGGTCGCCACCATGAACACGGCGAACACCCCGGTGGCCACCGCCGCCTGGCTCACCGGTGGTCACCCCGCCAGGCCAGCCAGACGGCGAGCGGGGTCACCAGGGTCGCCCCGATGAACCACACCCACAGGAACGGAAGCCCGCCGACCTGCGGATGCACCCGGTTCACCAAGGGCAAGGCGCCGAGGAAGAGGACGAACGGAACCCCAAGCCAGAGCAACTGCGGACGTTTCATCCATCTCACGCGCACTGCCCCACCCTACGAGTTCAGCCTTTCAGGGTCCCCCACACCACCAGCCGGTACTTCGACGTGTACTCGGGGGTGCAGGTGGTCAGCGTGATGTACGCGCCGGGCTCGCTGTAGCCGTAGTCCGGCTTGACCACGCTGCGCGGCACGGGCGCGATGACCCCGGTGTCCCGCTCGGTGGTCTCGGCAAGGATCTTCCCGACCACGTACGTGTACTTCTTGCCCCGCACGTCCACTGTCAGCTCGTCCCCCGCCCTCAGCCGGTTGATGTACCGGAACGGCTCCCCGTGGGTGTTCCGGTGCCCGGCCAGCGCGAAGTTCCCCTGCGCGCCGGGCTGCGCGCTCCCCGGGTAGTGCCCGGCGTACCCCTTGTCCAGCACGGCGCGCTTGTCGATCCCCTGGGCGACGGGGACGACGAGGCCGAGGCGCGGGATGCGCAGGACGGCGTACGACTGCTCGCGCGCGGGCGGCACGACGGGCCGGGCGGCGCCGGCCACCGGCCGCCCCTCGGGGGACGGACCGCCCAGGCCCCCCGAACCCGGACCGGGACCGGGACCTGGACTCTCCACGACCGGAGACTCGACCGGAGCCCCGCCCGCCCCGCCCACCTGCCCGGACTCCCCGGACTCCCCGGACTCCCCCGCATCCCCTCCCGCCCCCGCTTCCTCTCCCTCCCCCGACTTCCAGGAGTCCTCCAGGGCCTGGACCTCCTCCCGCGCGGCGGCCAGGGCCTGCCGGTTGGTCCACCACACCTGGTGCACCACCAGCAACAACACCACCAGCCCGACCGTGACGGTCAGTTCCGCCGCCGCCCACAGCGCTCCCGCGAAGCCGGCCCGCCGGCCCCGCCGACCCCTGCCCTGCACCACCACAGGTACGTGATCCCGCACGGGCGGCACCTTAAGACCTCCCCCGTCAACTGACCAGCGGCAGTACGGTGTGAACCATGCGCCCCGACACGCCTGCCGAGCACATCGCCGAAGCCGAGCGCCTCATCCGCACGGCGACCCGCTACCCCGAGGACCAGGAGCCCTTGCTCCTCCAGGCCGCGGCCCACCTCGAACTGGCCGACGCACGCGAACGGGCGAGCACGCTCTACGACCAACTCCTGGCCGGCGATCCGGCCGACCCGCACCTCATCAAGGCGCTCCAGGCCGCGAACCTGTGGGAGTACGGCCACGAGGCCGAGGCCCGCGCCCTCATCCAGGGCATCCGCGCCGCCGCACCCGCGGACCCGGCGCCCTGGGAGGTCATCGCCGAAGCCCTCGAAGCCCACGACGAGTTGACCGCGTCGGAGGAGACCTTCACCGAGGCCGCCAACCTCCTCATCCCGGACAACACCCCCCTCACCCAGGCCACCACCGCCCTCCTCACGGGCCGCCACCGCGTCCGCCGCCTCCTCGGGCTCCCGCACGACGAATGGGACATGGTCGCGGACACCCGCCACATCGGCCCGATCCCGCTGGACGAGCTCCACGACCCGAAGCGCATCTGGGCCCTGGGCTCCGACGACCCGGCCGAGCTCCGCGCCGAGATCGCCCGCCTGCGCGCCGAACTCGGCGACCGCCGCGCCGCCCTCTCCCGCCCCTTCCCGGTGGCCATCCTCCACTGGCCCCAGCCGGAGCTGGCGGAGCTCGTCTCCTCGTACCCCACCCTCACGGCGGAGTACCCCTCCCACGCGGCCCACCTCGCCGCCACCGAGGCCTCCCTCCGCGCCCTCGCCGCCTCGGGCACCACCAACCTCGGCATCGTCACCGCGAGCGTCCCCTCGTACGAGGCCTTCGCCGCGTCCGAGAAGACCTCCCCGGCCTCCCCGTCCCTCCTGGCCGAGTACGCCACCACCCTCGCCGCCCGAGGCAAAGCCACCCCCTGGCCCCCCACCCCCTCCTCCCCCTGCTGGTGCACCTCGGGCAAGCCGTACGCGGAGTGCCACGGGGCGTAGGGAGACCTACTTGGTGAGCCTGCCGGCCCAGCGCTCTCGGTGCTTGCGCGCGAACTCGATGCCGATGTCGTGCCCCTTGGCCCGTGCAAGCACCGAGCGGAACCGGCCGGTGAGGCCGTCGATGACGTGCAGCTCATCGGTGAGTTGCAGGGCTCCTCGATCGAAGAGCGCATGGCAGTTGGGGCAGAGGCACAGGACGTTGTCGATCCTGTCCACGCCGAGGTGCGGCTTCCCCACGGCCTGTATGTGCGCGCCTTCGCTGTACGCCTCGCCCGCTGGAGAGACGACGAGTCTGAGGCTGCAGATCTGACAGGTGTTCTTGTACATGGCCTTGACTGCGCGCACCACTGATGAGTCCCGAACGAGCCTGTCCTGGGAGATGTATCGGCGGACCTGCTCTTCGAGGTTGGTGGCAGCTCCCTCCAGCGGGTCGACCGCCTGTGGCGCGACCTGCTCCCCCGGCTGCAACTTCAACAGCTTGAACTGACAGATGACGAAGCCGTCCTGTCCGACCTGGTGCCAGTGCTCGGAGATCCGGTACAGGCCGCGATACCGGTAACCCTTCGTCGCCCGTCGACGCTTGCCGCCCGTGATTCCCAGCCCTTCGATCACCCGCACCGGATGCCCCATCGCCTGCGACACGACGAGGGCAGCGTTGCCCTTGTAGGCAAGGGACTGATCGGCCACCATCTCCCCCGAGTCGCGGTCCCGCCCCCCTTCGCCGGTATAGATGATCAAGTCGCCTTCATCGCGGTCATCGACGTACCCCCCGGAGAGGACGATCGAGTCAGCACCCGTCTTCTCGACACCGGAGATCCCACGCCCGGAGAAGCGATGGAGACCCGCCGCGTGCAGCTCCTTATGCCCCTTGAACCACTGCCCTTCGGTCACACCGGCAGGAGTTCCGAACTCAACAGAACTTGATCGCTCAGACATGGACACATGATGTCAAGCGATCGCTGATTGAGCCCACTGCCTATAAGCGGAGCTCCAGTTGGACGTGGCCGCGGGCCAGGGCTGTGGGTGGGGTGGGGCGGGTTGTGGCCAGGGTGAGGAGGGTGCGGAGGGCTGCGAGGACTTCGGCCGGGGTGTCGCGGATCATCGACGGGGTCGCGCTGATCACCAGGACGCCGTGGGACTCCAGGCGGAGGCGGCGCCGGAGGGTGGCGTGCCAGGCGTCGCGGGTGTAGTGGTACTCGGCCGAGTCGATCTCCAGGGCCACGCCCTCGTCGGGCCAGTAGGCGTCGGGGCTGGCCAGGAAGGCGCCGTCCGGGGTGTAGAGGCGGGCGTTCCACAGGGGCGTCGGGAGGTCGGTCACCGAGAGGGTGTCGCGGGCCTGGGCCTCGGCGACCGAGCGGACGCCGGCCAGGAGTTCCGCCGCGGCCGAGGCGATCGCGGGGCGGGACAGGAGGCGGGCGGTGCGGAGTTCGGCGTGCAGGTCCTGCGGGTGGCACCAGCCGGCCTGGACCACGTGGGCCAGTACCGAGCGGATGAGGGCGGGGTCCTCGGTGCGGGCCGCGAAGTCGGCGGCGGCGCGGACCGGGCGGGTGCACGGGATGCCGGAGACCGCGATGGTGCGGGGCCAGCGGGTGGTGGCCAGGGGGCGGACGGCGTCGGTGGCGGCGATCCGGCGCGGGGCGCGGATCAGGACGTCGGCCGGGGTGTACGGGGCTTCGCGGATGCCGAGGAGGGCGAGGGCGGCGCCGCCGGTCAGGGCGGCCGAGTCTCCCGAGAGGGGGTCGGCGGCGGGCTCGGCGGCGTACAGGACTGCGGCGAGGGCGCGTTGGCGGTGGTCCGGGGGGCCGGTCTGGAGGAGGTAGACGCGGGGTAGTAAGCGCTGCCAGGGGCCGCCGGGGCGGGTACGGGAGGTGACGGTGCCGTCGGGCACTGCGGCGGTGGTGGTGAGCTGGTGGCGGGTGGCCAGGTTCAGCTGGCGCCGGGCCAGCCGCGCAAGCCGCGCCGCCCCGTCCCCGCCGTCCCCGGCACCCCGGCGCGCGGGGGGCGGGGCCTGGGCGGGCGGGCCTTGTGCGGCTGGGCGCTGGGTGGCTGGGGGCTGGGGGGTCTGGTTCTGTGGGGCCGAGGTGTGAGTGGCCGCGCGTTGGGAGTCTGAGGTCTGGGTGGCTTGAGCCCGCGTGGCCTGGCCTTGCGTGACCGGGCCTTGGCCGGACTGCCTCTGGGAGGCCGGGCGTTGGGAGGCAGCGAGCTGGGAACCCGGGCCCTGGGGGGCCGGACGCTGCGACGGCGGCCTCGACACAGCCAAGCCCTGCGCTGACGGGTGTTGCGCGGACGAGCGGTCCACAGTCGGCGGCTGGACCTGGGGAGCCGAAGCCTGTGGCAGCGGGCACGGCACAGCCGGGCGTGGAGGGGTCGGGGCCTGAGCGGGCGGCCCCTGCGTGGCCTGGCCTTGGGTGGCTGAGCAAGCCATGGCCGAGGGTTGGGCGGCCGGGGACTGCGACGGCAGGCGCGACCCAGGCGGGCCTTGCGGCGCCGGACGTTGCACGGCTGCGCAGGCCACAGCCGAGGGCTGGGCACCCCGATGTTGGTTGGCCGGGGACTGGCTGGCCGGGGACTGCGACGGCGGGATCGACGCGGCCAGGCGCTGTGCTGCCGGGCTCTGGGTGGTCGAAGCCTGCGACGGCGGGCCCTGTGCGGCCGGGCCCGGTACCGCGGGGCGCTGCGCGGCTGCGCAGGCTGCGGCCGACGGCTGGGCGGCTGGAGGGCGGGTAGCCCGGGGCTGGGGAGCCGGTGACTGGGTCGCCCGGGTGTGGGGTGCCGGGGGCTGGGCGGCTGGAGGGCGGGTAGCCCGGGGCTGGGAGGCCCGGGGCTGGGAGGCCCGGGGCTGGGTGGGGCGGGGCTGGGTGGGGCGGGGCTGGGTGGGGCGGGGCTGGGTGGGGCGGGGGTGGGGGGTGATCATGGCGCGGGTATGCCCGGCGGGGGGTGGGCGTACCCGCGGCCCCGGGTCAGCGGTTCGGGTGGTCCGGGGCCAGGAAGACGATCACGCCCGTCTCGGTGCCGGGGAGCGCGGGGACCTCGTGCCAGCCCAGGCGGCGGTACGTGGCCACCGTGTCCCGGGCCAGTCGGGAGGTCAGCAGCCAGGCCCGTCCGTCCGGGGCGTCGGCGGTGATCTCGGTGAGCAGGGCGCGCCCGGTGCCGTGGCCGCGCGCGTAGGGGCGTACGGCGAGCTCGTCGATCTCCAGCGCGCCGGTGAGGAGTTCCTTCACGCGGGCCGGGCCGAGCTGGGCCGCGACCTGGGCGTACGCGCGGTTCTTCGGGAAGGCGGCCGGAGTGAGCCAGCCGGTGGCGAAGCCGTCGATGCCGGCCGTGGACTGGGCGAGGGCCGTACGGAAACCACGGCGCCGGGCGTCGACCGGGAGGCGGGACGCGAACTGGCGAATGGTTTCTTCGTCCTCGTTCCACGGTGGGGCGGAGAAGACGTCCGCGTAGGCGTCGACCAGTTCGTCCGCGAGGTCGAGGACGGCCTGTCCGTAGCAGATCACGATGTCCGGGCTCCTGATGTCGAGGGTGGGGCCAGTGGTGTTGGTGGGGATTTTCCCGTTTGTCTTGGGAGAGTGAATTTATGCGCTCCGGGTTGCTGAGGCGGACATCACCCGGATCCGGCGAGTGTGCGACAAATCCCCTCCGCTCCGCGTGTCGGCAGACGTGGCGGGCGCGTTGAGCAGCCGTGGACAGACTCCTTCGGGCGGCCGGCTGGTGCGCCCTCGCCTTTCTCCTCGTCCTCGGCATCGTGGCGTTGCTGCCGCCTTCGGTACGCGACGGGCTGCCGGACGCCGTGGTCGGCGGGGCCGTGCTGGTGCTGGGAGGGCTGGGTGCCCGCCGGGTCACCCGGGGCCCGCGTTAGCCTCGTAGGGCCGGTGGGATCGATGGTTCTTCGGATCATCCGTCGAGTCGGCGTCGAGACGATTTCGTCAGAACGCGCAGAGGGAGTGGGGCACATGGAGCGGGTACCGACCTCGATCGTGGCGGCGGCCGGGCTGGTGGGCGGTTACGCCGTCGCCCGCTGGACCAAGAAGCGCCCCCTGGGCGGCGTCGTCCTCGGCGCCGCCGGGCTCGCGGCCGGCCGGGAATGGCACCGCCGGGCCGGAACCCCGGCCGCGGCCGGGCTCGGCGCGCTGTACGTGGCCGGCTTCGCGGGCGCGCACCCGCTGGCCAAGAAGGTCGGGGCCTGGCCGGCCGTCTTCGGCGCCGCAGGGGTGGTCGCGGCCGCCGCCTGGGCCGTCGCCGACCGCGGCTAGGTCCGCCACTTCCTTCGGGTTCTGTCGGCCGAGGACGCGGCTTCCTTCGGGCCTTGCCGGTCGAGTGCCGATGCCAAGTCCGAGGCCGAGTCCGAGCCCCATGCCGCGGCCTCGGGCGCGGCCGCGGCATGGGGTCTCACCGTGCCCGGAGGGGGCCTTGCCCCGCGTCGGGCGCGGCCTCGGACGCGGCCTCGGGCGCCACGGGGTCTCCCCCCGCCCCGAGGGGCCCCGCGCGCCAGGACAGCGCGCCGAGGCGCCGCACGGCGAGGCCGCGGCGCGGCGCGGTCCGTCAGACGCCGCGCACCCCGCCTGGGCCCCCTCAGGACCAGAACACCCTCGACACCGTGTAGATCAGCAGCCCCGCCAGCGCGCCCACCACCGTGCCGTTGATGCGGATGAACTGGAGGTCCCGCCCGATGTGCGCCTCGATCTTGCGCGAGGTGTGCTCGGCGTCCCAGCCCGCCACCGTGTCGGTGATCAGCGAGGTGATCTCGGCGCGGTAGGTGGTGACCACGTACACCAGCGCGCCCTCGGTCCAGCCCTCCACCTTGCCCTGGAGCCGGCCGTCCGTGGCCAGCCGCGCCCCCAGGGACATCAGCGACGAGCGCACCCGAAGGCGCAGCTCGCTCTGCTCGTCCTCCGCCGCCGAGATGATCATCGCCCGGACGGCGGTCCAGGCGGAGGCGATCACGTCCTGCACCTCGCCCCGCGCCAGGATCTCGCGCTTGAGGCGCTCGACCCGCGCCCGCGTCTGCCTGTCCGACTGGAGGTCGGCGGCGAAGTCCGTGAGGAACCGGTCCACCGCGCCCCGCGCCGGATGCGCCGGCATGTCCCGCATCTCGGTGACGAAGCGGAGCAGCTCCTTGTAGACCCGGTCGCCGATCTTGCGGTCGACGAACCGGGGCGTCCAGCCGGGGGCACCGCCCTGCACCGCGTCCATGACCGAGTCCCCGTGCAGGACGAGCCAGTCGTGGGCCTTGGCGCAGATGAGGTCGACGGCGCGGTGGTGCCCGCCGTCCGCGACGACCTTCTCCAGCGTCTTCCCCATGCCGGGCGCGATCTCGGCGGTCTCGGCCCGTCTCGTGATCGCCTCTCCTACGACGGCCTGCACATCGGAATCGCGCAGTACGGTCAGGGCTCCGCGCAGCGCGGCGGCCAGCTCCGCCGTGACCCGGTCGGCGTGGGCGGGATCCGCCAGCCAGGCGCCGAGCCGGCCCCCGATGCCGAGCGCGTGCAGCCGGGCTCTGACCACGTCCGGGGAGAGGAAGTTCTCCCCGACGAACTCCCCGAGGGAGACCCCGAGCTGGTCCTTCTTGGTCGGGATGATCGCGGTGTGCGGAATGGGCAGGCCGAGGGGCCGCCGGAACAGCGCGGTGACGGCGAACCAGTCCGCCAGGGCGCCGACCATGCCGGCCTCGGCGGCGGCCGCCAGGTACCCGGCCCAGGCGCCCGCGCCGGTGTGCTGCGCCCATCTCGCGAGTACGTAGGTCAGGGCGACCAGGAGCAGCAGCCCGGTGGCGGTGGCCTTCATCCGGCGGACGCCGCGCTGCCGCTCCTCGTCCGCCGCGCTGAACACGAAGGCGCCGCGGGTGGGTGGTGCGGCCGTGGCGGCGGCCCCGGCTTCCGCTCTGATGCGGTTGTCCACGTCTTCCACGTCTTCCACGTGTTCGCTCCTGCCTTCCCCCAGTGGCCGGTTTTGTCTGCATAGCATCCGACTCCCGGGAGGTCCGAGGAGTTCCCGGCGCGCCGTACCGGTCCCCCCGAGGGATGACCCCCGGGGGTGATCCCGGGATGCCCCGGATGCCCCGGATGCCCCGGGTGGGGAACCCCGGATACCTGCCGGCGCCGCCGCCCGCCCCGCCTACAGCTCCTTGCGCGGCTTCTCCCGGCCCAGCTGCTTGGACCCCTTCGGCGGCTTGACCCGCACCTCCACCCCGCCCCAGAAGGCGAAGCCCGTCACCACCACCCTCGGAGCCCCCGGTTCCGCGGGGGTCGAACCGGGGCGCTGGTCGAAGGCCCCCATGACCCCGACGCCCCGTACGTCGACCTCCACGCCCGGCGGCACGATGATCTGGATGCCGCCCATGACGGCCACGCAGGTGATCACCACCTCGCGCTGCGCGAAGTTCGCCTCGCGCAGGTCCAGCTCGCCCCCGCCCCAGAACGCCACCGCGTTGAACCGGGCGGGCACCGTCCAGTGCCCCTTGCGCTGGAACCCCGACATGACGGCGACGGCCGTGGCGGAGGTGCCGGCCCCGCCGATCCGCGCGGGCCACGCCGTCCCGGACCCGGCCGGAGCAGGGTGCGCCGGGTGCGCGGGATGGGCGGAGGCAAGCGGGGCCGCCGCTCCCGGTACCGCCGGCAGGTCCCGCGTCAGGGGCTCCAGCTCGGCGTACGTGCGGGACTTGAAGGCCGCCTCCAGCCGCTCCTCGAACTCCTCCATGTCCAGCCGGCCCTCGGCGACGGCGTCCCGCAGACGCTCCGCCACACGGTCCCGGTCGGCATCCGACGCCCTCAGCTCCGGCAACGGCTTCTCGGGCCGCTCGTCACTCATGAGGCCCAGCCTATGCAGTGATCCCGGGGAGTTGTATGACTTACGCCCGGCACCTGACCCTGGCTCACCCCTGAATCACCCCTGACCCACCCCGACCCGACCCCGACCCCGACCGACCCCGACCCGACACGCCTCCGACCCACCCCTCCGATCCCGGACCCACCTCACCCCCGCCCCGCGTACATCCGCGCGATCACGTCCTCGATGTCCGGCTCCCGCACCGACAGGTCGACCAGCGGGTACGCCGCCGCCACCGCAGCCACCAGCGGCGCGGCCGAGGCCCCCGCCGGGAACGCCAGCCACTGCCGCGGCCCCTCCACCTTCACCACCCGCGCCCCCGCCACCTCGATCGGCGCGAGCTCCCGATCCAGGTCCACCACCAGCGTCCGTTCGCTCTCCCCCACCGACCCCGCCGAGTGCAGCCCGCCCAGCGGCCCGTCGTACATCAGCCGCCCGTGGTCGATCACCATCACCCGCTCGCACAGCTGCTCGATGTCCTGGAGGTCGTGCGTCGTCAGCAGCACCGTCGTGCCGAGCTCCTCGTTCAACTGCCGCAGGAATCCCCGCACCTTGGCCTTGCTCACCACATCGAGCCCGATCGTCGGCTCGTCCAGGTACAGCACGTCCGGATCGTGCAGCAGCGCCGCCGCGATGTCCCCGCGCATCCGCTGCCCCAGCGACAGCTGCCGCACCGGTACGTCGAGCAGCTCGGCCAGGTCCAGCCGGTCCACGCACCGCTCCAGGTTCTCCCTGAACCGCGCCGGCGGGATCCGGTACATCCGCCGCATCAGCCCGTACGAGTCCTTCAGCGGCAGGTCCCACCACAGCGTGGTGCGCTGCCCGAACACCACCCCGATCCGGTGCGCGAGCCGCATCCGCTCCCGCGCCGGATCGATGCCCGCGACGCGCAGCAGGCCGCCGCTCGGGGTGAGGATCCCGGTCAGCATCTTGATCGTGGTCGACTTCCCGGCGCCGTTCGGCCCGATGTAGCCGACCATCTCGCCCCGCGCGACCTCGAAGCTGATCCCGTCCACGGCCCTGACCTGCCGTTTCTCCCGCCGCACCAGGCCCACCCGGCGCCGTACGTCGAAGACCTTCTCGACCCCGTCCAACGAGATCAGTGTGTCCGTGCCCATCGTGGCCTCAGCTCCCCGTGCTCCGGTACCAACGAACTCCCGCGCGCCACGCCAGCGACGCGGGCAGGAACACCGCGAAGGCCACCAGGGGGCTCAGATAAGCCGCCCACCCCGGCAGACCCAGCGGATCGGGCCGGCCCAGCACGTGCAGTGCGGGCAGCCAGTTGACGAAGGCCAGCGGCAGGATGAAGGTCACCCCGCGCAGCAGGTCCTTCGCGAAGACCGTCGGCGGGTACTGGAGCATCGTGCAGCCGCCGTACGTGAAGGAGTTCTGCACCTCCGCCGCGTCCCCGGCGACGAACTGGAACGCCGCCCCGGCCACCATCACCGCGCCGAAGATCGCCGCCCCGGCCGTGATCATCACCGGCACCAGCAGCACCTTCCCCGGCGTCCAGGCCACCTCGCCGCCCAGCGACCAGACCGCCCAGCCCAACACCGCCAGCCCCTGCACGATCCTCCCGACCCGGCGCAGCGCGAAGCGGTCCGCCGCCACCTGCGCGAGCACCGGCACCGGCCGCACCAGCATGGTGTCGAGCGACCCGTCCCGGATCCGGACGCCGATCCGGTCGGTGTTGCCGAGCAGCAGGTCGGCCAGGCCCAGGGAGGCCGAACAGGACCCGTACAACAGGGCGATCTCCGGCAGCGTGAAGCCGCCCAGCTCCTCCACGTGCGAGAACATGATGTAGATCGCCACGAAGTCCAGCAGGGTGATCGCCGCGTTCCCGAACGTGGACAGGAAGAACGAGGTCCGGTACGTCATCGTCGAGCGGATCCACATCCCCGCGATCAGCCCGTAGCCGCGCAGCCCCTCCACGACCCGGCTGCGCTCCGGTACGTCCAACACCCCGGCCGACGGCCGCTCCAGCGTCGCCTCAGCCACCCTGGACCACCACCTTCCGCGTCGCGGCCGACTGCATCAGCCGCCCCAGGCCCAGCAGTACGACCGCCCACGCCACCTGGAACCCCAGCGCCCCGGCGGCGCTCCCGGCCCCCGCGTGCTTGCCCATCAGCACGTCCAGCGGCACCTGGAGCATCGCCGCCCACGGCAAGGCCCGGACGAACTCCCCGAAGGCGCCCGGGAACACCGTCAGCGGCAGCGTCATCCCGGAGAAGAAGATCGAGGCGACGGTGGCCATCAGGTTGATCCCGGCACCGTCCATCAGCCAGAACGCCGCCAGCCCGAGCAGGTAGCGCAGCGCGAAACCCACCACCACCCCGAGCGTCACGGACACCAGGAACAGCAGCCAGCGCAGCGGATCGGCGGGCAGCGCCAGCCGGAACGCGAGCGCCCCCGCCACCAGCGGCAGCACCCCGCGGCCGATCAACTGGAAGGCGGCCCGGCCCAGATCGGAGGCGAGCCACCACATCTGGAGGTCCGCCGGGCGGTACAGGTCGACGGCGATGTCCCCCGTGCGCACACGCTCCTGGAGCTCCTCCTGGAACCCGCCCCCGATGAGCGCCCCGGCCGCCAGCAGGGACTGGCTGACCCAGACGAACGTCAGGGCCTCCGCCTGGTCGTACCCGCCGAGGCCGGGCCGTTCGTCCCACAGCGCGATGTACGTGTACGCGACGATGAACCCGAACACGGTGTTGGTGAACACCCCGGCCGCGGTCGCCGTCCCGTAGGTGGCGTACCGGCGGAACCCGCCGGCCGCGACGGCCATGTAGAGCCCGGCTCTCTGACGCACCGTACCCCTCCGTTTCCCACGTGGTTCCTGCGTCGTTCCTACGTCGTTCCTACGTCGTTCCTACGTCGTTCCTACGTCGTTCCTACGTCGGCCAAAGCGCGCGAGCTTAGTGCGGAGGGGCGATCCACGCGACCGATTTATGCCCGTCCGGAGCAGAATCACCGGCCATCAGGTAGACACCATGAGGTACAGATGTGGATATTTGGTACGGCAGCCGCGAGGAGCCCTGGAGATGAGCGACCAGTCACCACCCCCGGGCTGGACCCCTCGCGACCCCGACGCCCCGGACGGACCCCGGCCGGCGCCCGCCGGCCCCCGGAACGAACCCAGGAGAGAGCCCCGGAGAGAGTCCCGGGGCGAACGAGCGGGCGCGGGCAACGGCGCCCCCACCGACAAGACCAGGCGGCGGCGGACCGGCTGGCGCCGCGCCGTCCCCACCTGGCGCACGGTCGTGGGCACCCTCCTGCTGGCCGCCCTGCTCGTCTGCGGCGCCCTGCTCGCCGGCTACCTGCTGGTCGACATCCCACCCGCCAACGCCGCCGCCACCGCCCAGTCCAACGTCTACCTGTACTCCGACGGATCCCAGCTCGCCCGGGACGGCGAGGTCGACCGCGTCAACGTGCCCCTCTCACTGGTCCCCCGCACCGTGCAGGAGACCGTACTGGCCGCGGAGGACCGGGACTTCTACTCCGAAAGGGCCGTGGACCCCAAGGCGATGCTGCGCGCCGCCTGGAACACGGCCACCGGCAAGGGCACCCAGTCCGGGTCGACCATCACCCAGCAGTACGTGAAGAACTACTACCTGGGCCAGGAGCAGACGCTCAAGCGCAAGGCCAAGGAGTTCTTCATCGCGATCAAACTGGGCCGCGAGAAGTCGAAGGACTACATCCTCGAGGGCTACCTGAACACGAGCTACTTCGGACGCAACGCCTACGGCATCCAGGCCGCCGCCCAGGCCTACTACGGCAAGGACGTCGGCAAACTCACCACCGCCGAGGGCGCCTACCTCGCCACCCTCCTCAACTCCCCCAGCGCCTTCGACGTCGTCGCCCACCCCCAGAGCCGCGACCGCGCCGTCGCGCGCTGGAACTACGTACTCGACGGCATGGTGAAGAAGGGCTGGATGACCCCGGCCGAACGCGCGGCGGCCCGCTTCCCCGAGCCGGGCAAGGTCCGCCCGGTCGCCGGGCTCTCCGGACAGCGCGGCTACCTCGTCGAGGCCGTCAAGGACTACGTCGTCGAGCGCAAGATCCTCGACGACAAGACCCTCGCCGAGGGCGGCTACCGCATCACCACGACCATCGACAAGCGCCGCCAGACCGCCTTCGTCGACGCCGCCCGGAACCAGGTGATCGGCAAGCTCGACCCGGACGCGCGCAAGGCGGACCGCCTGGTCCGGGTCGGCGGGGTCTCCATCGACCCGGCCACCGGCAAGGTGGTCGCCATGTACGGCGGCATCGACTACACCAAGCAGTACGTCAACAACGCGACCCGGCACGACTACCAGGTCGCCTCCACCTTCAAGCCGTTCGTCTTCGCGTCCGCCGTGCAGAACGGCTCCCGCACCCAGGACGGCGTGCGCATCACCCCCAACACCGTCTACAACGGCGACAACAGACGCCCCGTCGTCGGCAGTGACGTCCCCTTCAACCCCGAGAACGAGGGCCAGCAGTCCTACGGGAACATCAACGTCCGCACCGCCACCGACCTCTCCGTCAACGCCGTGTACGCGCAGATGGTCGTCGACGTCGGCACGGAGAAGGTCAAGCGGACCGCCGTCGCCCTCGGCGTCCCGGAGAACACCCCCAACTTCCGGACGGGCCCGGCGATGGCCCTGGGCACGGTGCAGGCGAGCGTCCTCGACATGGCGCAGGCCTACGCGACCCTCGCCGACCACGGCCGCTACACCCCTTACACCCTGGTGGAGAAGATCTCCAAGGACGGGGAGAACCTCCCCCTGCCGGACCGCACCCCGAAGCAGGTCATCGACCGGGAGGCCGCCGACACCACCACGTCCGTACTGGTCAGCGTGGTCGACAACGGCACCGGGACGGCGGCCCTCGCCGCCGGGCACCCGGCCGCGGGCAAGACCGGCACGGCGGAGAACGACCAGGCCGCCTGGTTCGCCGCGTTCACCCCGGACCTGGTCACGGTGGTCGCGATGATGGGCCAGGACCCCGACACCGGCGTCCCGCAGCCCCTCTACGGGGCCCTCGGCGAGAACCGCATCGGCGGTGGCGGCTACCCGGCCCGTATCTGGGCGGCGTACACCAAGACGGCCCTGGAGTCCTCGGACCCGCTGGACTTCGACCTCGAACTCCAGCAGGGCGCGGCCCAGCCCGTGCCCCCGCCGTTCCCGCCGGACACCGGGCAGCAGACCCCGGACAGCGGCTCCCCGGAGCCCCCCGCCCCGCCGACCCGGCCGACCCCGCCGACCGGCGGACAGACGCAGAACGGCCGGACGCAGGGCCAGAACCAGGGACAGGACCAGGGACGGAGCCAGGGCCAGGACCAAGGGCAGAACCAGGGCCGGAACCAGGGCCAGAACCAGGGCCAGACGAACGGCGGCCAGAACACCGGCGGCGAAACCACCGGCGGCCAGACCAACGGAGGCCAGACCCAGGGCGGCCAGACCAACGGCGGTCAGAACACCACAGGCCAGACCACCGCGGGCCAGACCACGGGCGGCCAGACGCAGGGAGGCCAGACCCAGGGCGGCGCCACCCAGGGCCGGCGCCCATCGGCCGATTTCCTGGAATGAGCCGTGCCCGGTCAGTGACCGGAGGTCGCCTTCAGCCCCACCACGGCGACCAGCAGCAGACAGATGAAGAAGATCCGGGCGGCGGTGACGGGCTCCCCCAGCACCGCCATTCCCAACACGGCCGCACCGGCCGCACCGATACCCACCCAGACCCCGTACGCCGTACCGATCGGCAGGGTCTTCGCGGCGTAGGACAGCAGCACCATGCTGGCGACGATGCCGGCGCCCGTGAACACACTGGGCCACAGGCGGGTGAAGCCCTCGGTGAACTTCATACCGATCGACCAGCCGACTTCGAGCAGACCGGCGACGAGAAGCAGAACCCAGGCCATGACAGGCACCTCCGGAACGAGAGCGAACGGGGTGCGTCGTCTTGTCGTACAGCCACGGCTACCCGGTACGGCGCGTCTCGTCGGGGTTCCCCTCCACCGTAGCAAAAGGGCAGCGGAAAGGGCCGGTGACCTGGGCCACCAGCCCTTTTCGAAGATCAGCGGTCGTAGCGGTGCGGGCGAGGTGCGGGCGCGCGGTTACAGGTACAGCCCCGTGGAGTCCTTGGACCCCTCCAGCCGCTCCGCGGCCACGGCGTGCAGGTCCCGCTCGCGCATCAGCACGTACGTCGCCCCCCGCACCTCGACCTCGGCCCGGTCCTCCGGGTCGTACAGCACCCGGTCACCGGGCTCCACGCTCCGTACGTTCTGCCCGACCGCGACCACCTCGGCCCAGGCGAGCCGCTTGCCCACCGCGGCCGTGGCCGGAATCAGGATGCCGCCGCCCGAGCGCCGCTCGCCCTCCGGCGAGTCGGACCGGACGAGCACACGGTCGTGCAGCATGCGGATGGGCAGCTTGTCGTGGGTGGTGGTGTTGTCGCTCACGCCCCGAACCTACCCGCCCGCGCGCGCCGCGCACTTCGCCGGGTCATCAGCGCTTGCGGCGCACGGACAGCACGATCAGTCCGACCACACCGGCCGCGAACAGCGCCACCGGCACGATCCGCTCGACCCGCGGCGCGCCGTCGTCGTGGCACAGCCCGCCCTTCACGTCCGTCACGAGGCGGTTCACGGCCACGAAGGCACGCCCGGCGGTGTGGTCGACCGTCGAGGCGACCCTGGCCTTCGCGTCCCCGATGATCGTCTTCGGGTGCATGCGCACGCCGATCTCGTCGAGCGTCTCGGCGAGCTGCTCGCGGCGGCGGACGATGTCCGCCTCGATCTGTGCGGGGGTCCTGGCTTCCGGCACCGCGCTGCCTCCGTCGTCGTGGTCGGTCGTATGGGGGGCATGGCCCACCATGAACAGTCTGTCAGCTTAGTCTCGGACCGTAACGATCCCCTCCCGAGGAGACTGCTGACATGAGTGAGCGACTTCAGCCGGGCGACACCGCCCCCGCCTTCACCCTGCCCGACGCGGACGGCAACGAGGTCTCGCTCGCCGACCACAAGGGCCGCAAGGTCATCGTCTACTTCTACCCGGCGGCCCTGACCCCCGGCTGCACGAAGCAGGCCTGCGACTTCACGGACAACCTGGCCGTACTGGCCCAGGCGGGTTACGACGTCATCGGCGTCTCCCCGGACAAGCCGGAGAAGCTGGCGAAGTTCCGCGAGCAGGAGCACCTGAAGGTCACCCTCGTCGGAGACCCCTCGAAGGAGGTCCTGACGGCGTACGGCGCCTTCGGCGAGAAGAAGCTGTACGGCAAGACGGTCACCGGAGTCATCCGCTCCACGGTGATCGTCGACGAGGAGGGCAAGGTCGAGCGCGCCCTCTACAACGTCAAGGCCACCGGCCATGTAGCCAAGATCATCAAGGACCTGGGCATCTGACCCACCCCCTCCCCGACGGAGCGGCCCGCACCCAACCGGTGCGGGCTGCTCCGTTTATCGGACGAAATCCGCCGTAACCGTCCGACTATCGGTCCGTTACTCCGTACGAGGCTGCGAACACGTGGCCGGAACGGAGGGGGCCGATGGCGGTGAGCCCGTACACACGGGAGAGGCTGGCGCAGGCGGCGGGCACGTCGCGCACGCTGACCGAGGCGCTGGAGAAGCTGGGGGTGGACCCGAAGAGCGGCTCGCGCCGGTACATCCGCGACCGGATGCGGGCCCTGGGGGTGGACATCGCACATTTCGCACAGGAAAGGGCGAAATGGACGAAGGAGATCCTTCAGGAGGCGGTGTCAGCGTCGACGAACATGTGCGAGGTACTCCGACGCCTGGGGCTGGACAACGTGGGCGGGCACCACACCCACATCAGCCGAAGAGTCAAGACGTCGGGGATCGACACATCGCACTTCACACCGTCTTCCGCCGCGGGTAGGTACCACGCCCGGAGAACGCCGGAGTCACTGCTCGTGGCACAGGCACCCGAGAGCGCACGCCGGATCCCTGGTGAACGCCTCAAGCGCGCCTTGACGGCTCTCGGCATGGAAGAGCGCTGCGCCCAGTGCGGCATCGAGCCCGTCTGGCTCGGCGATCCGCTCCCCCTGGAGGTCGACCATCTCAATGGCGACTGGCGCGACAACCGGCCTGAGAACCTGCGGTTCCTCTGCCCCAACTGCCACTCCACGACGGACGGCTATCGAGGCCGAGGCAAGAGGCGGCAGGGATGAGCAACCGGCGTCTTGATCGGCCGTCCATGGACGAACTCGGACGGGCCATAGCCGATTCCGTCAGCATCGCCGAGACCCTTCGGCGTCTGGGGATGCCCGACAACAGCCGGCGGCGCGCGTACTTGCGCAGTTGGATCGCCGACGAAGGACACGACACGTCGCACTTCTTGGGACAGTCGCACCAGCGCGGGAAGCCTGGAACCACTCCGCTCAGGGCGGCGGAGGACATCCTCGTCAAGCACGCTGGGGAGCGACGGACGAAGAGCCTGCTTCTGCGCCGCGCGCTGCGCGATGTCGGCGTCCCTGAGCTCTGCGATCGGTGCGGCGCACCTCCTGAATGGTGCGGGCTACCGATGTCGCTTGAGGTGGATCACATCAACGGCGACTGGAGCGACGACCGCCGCGAGAACCTGCGACTGCTGTGCCCCAACTGCCACGCGACCACGAACACCTGGTGCCGTGGAGGCCGTCGACGATCCGAATGAGGAGCCCAGCGTCGCGCTCACGATCCGGCCGCTACCATGACAGCACCAAGCGGCCGTGTCGTAACAGGCAGCCGAGCGGCGCTTAGAACGCCGTGGGAGAAATCCCGTGTGGGTTCGAATCCCACCGGCCGCACCCACACGAAGGCCCGGCTCTCGTAGCCGGGCCTTCGGCGTGTCCGGCGTCAGCCCAGGAGTTCGCGGATGACCGGGACCAGGGCGCGGAAGGCCTGGCCGCGGTGGGAGATGGCGTTCTTCTCGGCCGCGGTGAGTTCGGCGCAGGTGCGGGTGTCGCCCAGCGGCTGGAGGATCGGGTCGTAGCCGAAGCCGCCGGTGCCGGCCGGGGTGTGGCGCAGGGTGCCCAGGAGGCGGCCTTCGACCACGCGTTCCGTGCCGTCCGGGAGGGCGAGGGCGGCGGCGCAGGCGAAGTGGGCCGCGCGGTGCTCGTCGGCGATGTCTCCGAGCTGGGCCAGGAGCAGGTCGAGGTTGGCCTTGTCGTCGCCGTGGGTGCCTGCCCAGCGGGCGGAGAAGATGCCGGGGGCGCCGTTCAGGACGTCCACGCAGAGGCCGGAGTCGTCCGCGACCGCGGGCAGGCCGGTGGCCTGGGCGAGGGCGTGGGCCTTGAGGAGGGCGTTCTCGGCGAAGGTGACGCCGGTCTCTTTGACGTCGGGGATCTCCGGGTACGCGTCCGCGCCGACCAGCTCGTGGGGCAGGCCGGCGGCGGACAGGATGGCGTGGAGTTCGGTGATCTTGCCCGCGTTGCGGGTGGCGAGGATCAGGCGCGGCGAGGTCATGGGCCGATTATCCCGTGCCGCGCGGTCCGGTCAGCCCGGGGTGCAGACCTTGGAGATCTCGGAGGCCGCGTCGGCGACCGGCTTGATGTCCGGGTTCGCGTTGCCGTTCTCGATGGAGGTGCGGACGTTCTTGACGGCCGTGGTCATCGAGTCGATGGCCTTGCCCAGGTCGGTGTTGTCCGTCTGGTCGCCGATCTTCTTCAGGTTCGCGTCGATCTGGTTGAGGGCGTTCTGGGCGTCCTGCGGGCTGTTGCCGGCCTGCGAGACCGCCTGTTGGAGGTCGTTGGCGCTGTCCGCTATGGCCACGGCGGTGCTGGCGCAGTCCATGGCCGTGGAGATCGCGTCGCAGGAGGCGAGGGCCGGGACGGCGAGTACGGCCGCCACGGCGACGGCGACCATGCGGTGCTTCGGCTTGGGCGAAGGCTTCATTCGGGTCCCCCCGGAGGCGTGGATACGGGCGTGGGTATGTGGACGGGCGCACGGTGGTGACACCGTGCGCCCGTACCTTCTCAGACGCCGGGCGGGGCCCGGCGGTTGCCGCCGCTGCTGCCGCTGCGGTGCAGTTGCCGCTTCGGTGCCGCTGCCGCGGCGGTGGACGCCCGCTACGGCGTCTGGAGCTCCAGTGCGCCGAGCTGGAGGGCCTGGAGGTCGGCGCAGCCGCCGGCGGCGAGGTCGAGGAGCGCGTTGAGTTCCTTGCGGTCGAAGGGCTCGCCCTCGGCGGTGCCCTGGACCTCGACGAAGCGGCCGTCGCCGGTGCAGACGACGTTCATGTCGGTCTCGGCGCGCACGTCCTCCTCGTAGCAGAGGTCGAGGAGGGGTTCGCCGTCGACGATGCCGACGCTGACGGCGGCGACGGTGCCGGTGAGCGGCTTGCGGCCGGCCTTGATGAGCTTCTTCTGCTGGCCCCAGGCGACGGCGTCGGCGAGGGCGACGTAGGCGCCGGTGATGGCGGCGGTGCGGGTGCCGCCGTCGGCCTGGAGGACGTCGCAGTCCAGGACGATGGTGTTCTCGCCGAGGGCCTTGTAGTCGATGACGGCGCGCAGCGAGCGGCCGATGAGGCGGGAGATCTCGTGGGTGCGGCCGCCGATCTTGCCGCGGACGGATTCGCGGTCGCCGCGGGTGTTGGTGGAGCGGGGCAGCATCGAGTACTCGGAGGTGACCCAGCCTTCGCCGCTGCCCTTGCGCCAGCGCGGGACGCCTTCGGTGAAGGAGGCGGTGCAGAAGACCTTGGTGTCGCCGAAGGAGATGAGGACGGAGCCCTCGGCGTGCTTGCTCCATCCTCGTTCGATGGTGACCGGGCGGAGCTGTTCGGGCGTACGGCCGTCGATGCGAGACATGCTCCGAGCCTAGTCCCTGCGGCGTAACGCGAAGACCCCGTCCGGGTGCGTCCGGTTCGGGGCCGTCGGGTGGTGGAGCGAGCCGGTGGGCTCAGCTCACATCATGTCTTCGATGTCGGCGGCGATGGGGTCGGCGTCGGTGCCGATGACGACCTGGATCGCGGTGCCCATCTTGACGACGCCGTGGGCGCCGGCGGCCTTGAGCGCGGCTTCGTCGACCTTGCTGGGGTCGATGACCTCGGTGCGCAGGCGGGTGATGCAGCCCTCGACCTCTTCGATGTTCTCGATACCGCCGAGCCCGGCGACGATCTTCTCAGCCTTGGTGGCCATGTGTGTCTCCCTGAGTGTTACGAAGAACGAGTCTCGGCGGCCAGGTACATGGTTCCGGCCCGTGCGGTTCGCTTTGTCACGTTAACGCACGGTTGGCCCATCTACGCGAGCACATGGCTGGTATCTATCGAATGATAACGATCAACAGCAGCCTGCCCACAACTGGTCTACACCAGTGTGCCGCACGTGCCCCGGCTGCCAAAAACGGGCCGGTCAGGGAGGACGCCGATGAGTGCGAGCAGCGCCGCAGCAGTGCCACGGCAAAAGTGGTGGAACGGCTTGTTCCAGGGACTGCAGAAGATGGGGCGGAGCCTTCAACTGCCGATCGCCGTACTGCCCGCGGCGGGGATCCTCACCCGGCTGGGCCAGAAGGACGTCTTCGGCTCGGAGGGGCTGAACTGGACGGGCGTCGCGAAGGTGATGGCGGGCGCGGGCGAGGCACTGCTGGACCCCGACCTCGGCCTGCCGCTCCTCTTCTGCATCGGCGTCGCGATCGGGATGGCCAAGAAGGCGGACGGCTCGACCGCCCTCGCAGCCGTGGCGGGCTTCCTCGTCTACCGGGGGGTGCTGCACGCGTTCCCGAAGGCGTGCCCGGCGGGGAGCCGGAACATCGGGGGCGGCTGTCTGGCGCCCGGCGACACCTTCACCGGGTTCACGTACCAGAACCCGGGGGTCTTCGGCGGCATCATCATGGGCCTGCTGGCGGCCTGGTTCTGGCAGCGCTACCACCGGGTGAAGCTGGTCGACTGGCTGGGCTTCTTCAACGGCCGCCGCCTGGTGCCGATCATCATGTCCTTCATTGCGATCGCCTTCGCCGGGCTCTGCCTGTGGATCTGGCCGCCGGTCGGCGACGCGCTGGAGAGCTTCTCCGACTGGCTGATCGGACTGGGCTCGTGGGGTGCGGGCATCTTCGGCGTGGCCAACCGCGCGCTGCTGGTGATCGGGCTGCACCAGTTCCTCAACGTGCCGATCTGGTTCCAGTTCGGCTCGTTCACCGCGAAGGACGGGAAGACGTACCACGGCGACATCAACATGTTCCTGAACGGGGACCCGGACGCGGGCCTGTTCCTGTCCGGCTTCTTCCCGATCATGATGTTCGCGCTGCCCGCGGCCGCGCTGGCGATCACGCACTGCGCCAAGCCGCAGCGGCGCCCGGAGGTCGGCGGCCTGATGTTGTCGGTCGCCCTGACCTCCTTCGTCACCGGGATCACCGAGCCCCTGGAGTACTCGTTCCTCTTCGTGGCGCCGGCCCTGTACGCGGTGCACGCGGTGCTGACGGGCGCATCGATGGCGGTGACGTGGGCGCTGGGCGTGCACGACGGCTTCAGCTTCTCGGCGGGCCTGATCGACTACCTCATCAACTGGAAGCAGGCGACCAAGCCGTGGCTGATCATCCCGATCGGGTTGTGTTTCGCCGCCGTCTACTACGTCGTCTTCCGGTTCGCGATCACGAAGTTCAACATTCCGACTCCCGGGCGGGAGTCGGACGAGGAGATCGCGGCGATGGAGTCGGAGACCACCAAGGCGTAACAGGGGCCGGGCTCCTCGAAACCCCGCGGAACTCCGCGCTCCAACCAGCGCATATCATCATGCTCCGGACTTAAGTCCCGGATTCAAGGCCTTCGGACCCACGCGGTCCGGAGGTCTTGTCTCTGTTGTCCAATCGTGTCCTCCCCCGCGAAAACCATGGGTTCCTTACGCCGACCTCACCGTGCTACAACTGGTCTACACCACTTAGTGGTGTAGACCATGAGGGCTTTTCCGGCCCCCGGTCCCCCATTCCGAGACGCCGCCATCCCCCTTTTCCTTGTCCCCGGGCGGCGCCTTGCCCACTGGAGGAAGACCATGTCCACAGCCACCGCTGCGGAGAAGAAGAAGGGCGCTGGCGTGATGGCCGTCATGCAGCGCATCGGCCGGAGCCTCATGCTCCCCGTCGCGGTGCTCCCGGCGGCCGCGCTGCTCGTCCGCCTCGGCGACAAGGACATGCTCGGCGACCCCTCGCTGCCGGGCTTCCTCACCAAGATCGCCAGTTACATGTCCGCCGGCGGCGGCGCGATCCTCGACAACATGGCGCTGCTGTTCGCCGTCGGCATCGCGATCGGCTTCGCCAAGAAGTCGGACGGCTCCACCGCCCTGGCCGCGGTGACCGGCTACCTGGTCTTCAAGAACGTGCTCGCCACGTTCACCGACTCCAACCTGCCGAAGGTGGCCAAGGCCGTCGACGGCAAGATCGTCATGCTCGACGCCCCGGTCGACGCCAAGGTGCTCGGCGGCGTGGTCATGGGCATCGTGGTCGCCCTGATCTACCAGAAGTTCTACCGGACCAAGCTGCCCGAGTGGGCGGGCTTCTTCGGCGGCCGCCGCCTGGTCCCGATCCTCTCCGCCTTCGCGGGCCTGCTGATCGGCATCCTCTTCGGCCTGATCTGGCCGGTGCTCGGCACGGGTCTGCACAACTTCGGTGAGTGGCTGGTCGGCTCCGGCGCCGTCGGCGCGGGCATCTTCGGCGTCGCCAACCGCGGTCTGATCCCGGTCGGCATGCACCACCTGCTGAACTCCTTCCCGTGGTTCCAGGCCGGCGAGTACAACGGCAAGAGCGGCGACATCTCCCGCTTCCTGGCCGGCGACCCGAGCGCCGGACAGTTCATGACCGGCTTCTTCCCGATCATGATGTTCGCCCTCCCGGCGGCCTGCCTGGCGATCGTCCACTGCGCCCGCCCGGAGCGCCGCAAGGTCGTCGGCGGCATGATGTTCTCCCTCGCACTGACCTCCTTCGTCACCGGTGTCACCGAGCCGATCGAGTTCACCTTCATGTTCATCGCCCCGGTGCTGTACGCGCTCCACGCGGTGCTGACCGGCGTCTCGATGGCCCTGACCTGGGCGCTCGGCATGAAGGACGGCTTCGGCTTCTCCGCCGGCGCCATCGACTACCTGCTGAACCTGGGCAAGGCCACCAACCCGCTGGGCCTGGCGGCCGTCGGCCTCTGCTTCGCGGTGGTCTACTACTTCGTCT
Organism: Streptomyces sp. NPDC028314; assembly: GCF_055565795.1. Classification (NCBI taxonomy): domain Bacteria; kingdom Bacillati; phylum Actinomycetota; class Actinomycetes; order Kitasatosporales; family Streptomycetaceae; genus Streptomyces; species Streptomyces sp. NPDC028314. Next base: position 111,113 of record NZ_JBVHTP010000004.1, on the reverse strand, counting down.
TCCGCTTCGCGATCACGAAGTTCAACCTGCCGACGCCGGGCCGCGAGTCCGACGAGGAGCTCGTCGAGCTCCAGAAGGCCGAGGCGAAGTAAGCCCCGCGCACGACGCGCAGAAGCCCCCGCTCTCCCGGAAGGGAGGGCGGGGGCTTCGTCGTGTGCGGCGGGCCGTCAGACCTCGTAGACGGCGCCCGGGAGCGCGAGCTCGGCCGGGCCGCCGTAGGCCTCGCGGGCGTCGGCCAGATTCTGCCCGGCGTCCGTCCACGGCGGTACGTGGGTCAGGACGAGCCGGCCGACCGTGCCGCCGCGCGCGTACTCGCCGGCCTCGCGGCCGTTGAGGTGGAGGTCAGGGATGCTCTCCTTGCCGTGCGTGAAGGAGGCCTCGCACAGGAACAGGTCGGCGCCCTCGGCCAGCTGTCCGAGCTCGGCGCAGGGGCCGGTGTCCCCGGAGTACGCGAGCGAGCGCCCGTTGTGCTCGACGCGGATGCCGTACGACTCGACGGGGTGGCAGACCTTCTCGGTGCGGACCTGGAACGGGCCGATCTCGAAGCTGCCGGACTTCAGGGTGCGGAAGTCGAAGACCTCGCTCATCGAGCGCTCGTCGGGGACGTCCTCGTAGGCCGCGGTCAGCCGCTGCTCGGTGCCCTCGGGGCCGTACACGGGGATCGTGCCGCAGCGCCCGCCCTCGTGCCGGTAGTAGCGGGCGACGAAGTACGCGCACATGTCGATGCAGTGATCGGCGTGCAGATGGCTCAGGAAGATCGCGTCGAGGTCGTAGAGACCGCAGTGGCGCTGGAGCGCGCCGAGGGCGCCGTTGCCCATGTCGAGGAGCAGCCGGAAGCCGTCGGCCTCGACGAGGTAGCTCGAACAGGCCGATTCCGCGGACGGGAACGACCCCGAGCAGCCGACGACGGTGAGCTTCATGGAGCGTGAACCTCCGTGGACGGTCCGTGGACGGAATGCGGGCCGTGCGTGGGTCGAGCGTAAGGCGCGAAACGCCCGGTCGCTCCTCCGCGGCGGGCCGTTGTGGGGGGAATCACCTGTGCTGTCACCCGGGGGAGCGACGGGGGGCACGGACGTTGCCCCGGCTGCCGCGCCGGGGGGCGGCGGCGCGGCTACGGTCGGAATATGGACACGTCTTGGTGGCCCGCCGTGGCCGCGGCGGTCGCCGTGGTGGCCTTGGTGCTGGTCCAGGGGCGGGTCGGGCGGGCCGGGCGGGGTACGGTCCCGCCGCACGGTCCGGGGGCGCCGCCGAGGGTGCGGCCGGGTGAACTGTGGTGCCTGGCGGACGGGCGGCCCTGTCTGGTGCTGGCCGTACGGCCCCACCGGGCGCAGGCCCGGGTCGCGTGGATCACCGGCAAGTACGACGACCGGCGGGCCGGGGTGATCCCGTTGCCGCCGGGAGTGGTGGGGGCGCAGGGGCGCGGCAGCTTCCTGGAGGGGGACCGGCCGGCGGAGGTGTCGCTGTGGGAGTTCGGGCGGCGGCTGGGGATGCTGGACCCGACGGTGTGGGACGAGGTCCGGGGGCTGGGCGGAGGTGCCGGGTGAGCGGGGCGGTGGTGCGGGGCGGTGGTGCGGTAGCGGCGGCGGGGCCGGTGACGCTGCCGACCGCGGTGAAGGACCCGGGGTCGAGCCGTGCCGCACCCCCCGCGGAGCTGCCGGCCGGCCCGGCCTGAAGCCCCGCCCCGCGGCCCCCGGCGCCCCGGGGACCGGGACCGCCTACGCCCAGAGCTGGCCCTGGAGGACCTCGATGGCCTCCTCCGTCGTCGCCGCCGTGTAGACGCCCGTCGACAGGTACTTCCAGCCGCCGTCGGCCACGACGAAGACGATGTCCGCCGACTCCCCGGCCGCCACCGCCTTGCGGCCGACACCGATCGCCGCGTGCAGGGCCGCGCCCGTGGAGACGCCCGCGAAGATGCCCTCCTCGCGCAGCAGCTCCCGGGTGCGGGTGACCGCGTCGGCCGAGCCGACCGAGAAGCGGGTGGTGAGCACCGAGGCGTCGTACAGCTCGGGGACGAAGCCCTCGTCGAGGTTGCGCAGGCCGTAGACCAGGTCGTCGTAGCGCGGTTCGGCGGCCACGATCTTGACTCCGGGGACGTGCTCGCGCAGGTAGCGGCCGACGCCCATCAGGGTGCCGGTGGTGCCCAGGCCCGCCACGAAGTGGGTGACCGAGGGGAGGTCGGCGAGGATCTCCGGGCCGGTCGTGGCGTAGTGGGCGCCCGCGTTGTCCGGGTTGCCGTACTGGTAGAGCATCACCCAGTCGGGGTGCTCGGCGGCCAGTTCCTTGGCCACCCGGACCGCGGTGTTCGACCCCCCGGCCGCCGGGGACGGGATGATCTCGGCTCCCCACATCCGAAGGAGGTCGCGGCGCTCCTGGGAGGTGTTCTCCGGCATGACGCAGACGATCCGGTAGCCCTTGAGCTTCGCGGCCATGGCGAGCGAGATGCCCGTGTTGCCGGAGGTGGGTTCCAAGATGGTGCAGCCGGGGAAGAGGCGGCCGTCCTTCTCCGCCTGCTCGACCATGTGGAGCGCGGGGCGGTCCTTGATCGAGCCGGTCGGGTTGCGGTCCTCCAGCTTCGCCCAGATCCGTACGTCGTCGGAGGGCGAGAGCCGGGGCAGCCGGACCAGCGGCGTGTTGCCGACCGCGGCGAGCGGGGAGTCGTAGCGCATTACTTCGATCCGCCGGCCACGGCCGGGAGGATGGTGACGTTGTCGCCGTCCTTGAGCGCGGTGGAGATGCCGTCGAGGAAGCGGACGTCCTCGTCGTTGAGGTAGACGTTCACGAAGCGGCGCAGCTCGCCGCCCTTGGCCTCGTCGACGATGCGCTCCTGGATGCCCTTGTGACGGGTCTCCAGGTCGGAGAAGAGCTCGGCCAGGGTGGCGCCCTCGCCCGACACGGCCTTCTCGCCGTCGGTGTAGGTGCGGAGGATGGTGGGGATGCGGACCTCGATGGCCATGGCAGGCTCCAGTGTCGTCTAAGCGTGAAGGAGTAGGGGTGCGCGCTTGGGGGCCCCGCGCGGCAGGGCTGTGGTGCTCAGGCAGCAGGACAGATGGCGCTGGCGAGGCGGCACAGGTCGACGTGCAGCCGCGCCACGAGCAGCAGCCTGCCGGGCGTCTCGATGCTCACGTCGTGGGAAACCATGCGGTCATGTTAACGATTCCCGGTCCCCGGTTTGGAGTGTGATCCCACATGACGGACCGCAATCGCTCACATACTGGTCAGTAGGCCTCGACGACCTGCACTTCTTCCTCCGTGATCACGCCTTCGACGATCCGGTACGAGCGGAACTGGAACTCCCCGAGGCCGTCCTGGTCGGCCGTCGAGACGAGCACGTAGTGCGCTTCGGGCTCGTTCGCGTACGTCACGTCCGTGCGCGAGGGGTAGGCCTCGGTCGCGGTGTGCGAGTGGTAGACGATCACCGGCTCCTCGTCGCGGTCGTCCAGCTCGCGGTAGAGCTTGAGGAGGTCCTTGGAGTCGAACTCGTAGAACGTGGGCGAGCGGGCCGCGTTCAGCATCGGGATGAACCGCTCCGGCCGGCCGGTGCCCGCCGGGCCGGCCACGACCCCGCACGCCTCGTCGGGGTGGTCCTTGCGGGCGTGCTCGACGATCCGGTCGTACAGCGCCTGGGTGAGGGTCAGCATGAGCGACAGGATAAGCAGACGGGCCCTCCCGTACCGAGGAGTGGTACGGGAGGGCCCGGATGCTGGACACGCGGCCGTGGCGGCCGCCCGGCGCTACGAGATCTTCGCGGTCTCGTCGGCCTGGTTGAAGGCGGCGCCCGACGGGTTGCGGGACTTCATCACCCAGTACGAGACGCCCAGGATCAGACCCCACAGCGGGGCGCAGTACAGCGAGACGCGCGCGTCCTTGTCCATGCCCATCATCACGATGACCATGCCGATGAAGAGCAGCGCGAACCAGCTCGTGTACGGGGCTCCGGGCGCCCGGAACGGGGACTGCGGGAGGTCGCCGCGGTCCGCCTTGGCGCGGTAGCGGATCTGGCAGACCAGGATCATGATCCAGGCCCACATGCCGGAGATGGTGGCGAAGGAGACGACGTAGTCGAAGGCCTTGCCCGGGGCGACGTAGTTGATCCAGACGCCCACCAGCATCAGCGCGGCGGAGAAGGTGGTGCCGACCAGCGGGGTGCCGCTCTTGGTCAGCTTGGTGAAGAACTTCGGCCCCTGGCCGTTGAGCGCGAGGTCGCGCAGCATGCGGCCGGTGGAGTACATGCCCGAGTTGCAGGAGGACAGGGCTGCGGTCAGCACCACGAAGTTGACGATGGCGGCGCCGACGCCGAGGCCCATCTTCTCGAAGGCGGCGACGAAGGGGCTGACGCCGGGCTGGAACTCGTGCCACGGGACGACCGACAGGATCATGATCAGCGCGCCGACGTAGAAGACGGCGATGCGCCACGGCACGGTGTTGATGGCCTTGGGCAGGGTCTTCTCGGGGTCCTTGGACTCGCCGGCGGTGACGCCGACCAGCTCGACCGCGAGGAAGGCGAACATCACGATCTGCAGGGTCATCAGCGTGCCGCCGATGCCCTTGGGGAAGAAGCCGCCGTCGTTCCACAGGTTCGAGACGGTCGCCGTGTCGGCGGCGTCGGAGAAGCCGATGGTGAGGATGCCGGCGCAGATCAGGATCATGCCGACGATGGCGGTGACCTTGACCATGGAGAACCAGAACTCCAGCTCACCGAAGAGCTTCACGGAGATCAGGTTGGCGCCGTAGAGGATCACGGTGAAGATCAGCGCGTAGGCCCACTGCGGGAAGCTGTCGTGGGTCCAGTACGACATGTACTGCGCGGCCGCGGTGACCTCGGTGATGCCGGTGACCACCCAGAAGAGCCAGTAGGTCCAGCCGGTCACGTACCCCCAGAAGGGGCCGAGGAACTCGCGGGCGTAGTCCGAGAACGACCCGGACACGGGGCGGTACATGAGCAGCTCGCCCAGGGCCCGCATGATGAAGAAGATGACCAGGCCCGCGATGGCGTAGGCCAGGATCAGGCTCGGGCCGGCCTTGGAGATGGCCTTGCCCGCCCCCAGGAACAGGCCGGTGCCGATGGCGCCGCCGATCGCGATCATCTGGATCTGGCGGGCGCCGAGTGCGCGGTGGTAGCCCTCGCCGCCACCCTCGGGCCCGCCGCCCTCGCCGGGCGTCTTGTCGTGCTGCTCGACCTGCACAGAGGTCATGTCTGGTGCGCCTTTCTCCACGCCGACCCGCGCCTTCTCAAGGCTGCGGATCGGGTCCTCGATCCCCCCGGATACGGATGGAGTTGCACGCCGGCGGTCAGCCGGTCCAAGCGGGCCTGGGGACATGGGTGGCGTCCCTTCGGCAGTCGTGAAGATTTATCACGGGCCTACCGGTGCGCGAGGGGGAGAAATGTGACGCGGGGCATAAAAAAATCGGGCCAAAGGCTCCCAGGGCGGATCAGATCACCGCATCGCGGTGATCTGATCGTTATCCGGATTTGAGCGTCCGCTGAGCGAACGCCGCTCTCACCCGCGCCCTCTCAGAGGGTCTCGATGAGGGTCTCCTGGAGGCCGCCCAGCCAGAGGTACGCCATCACCATCGGCTTGCGCGGATCGTCGTCCGGCAGCCGGAACAGCATCGCGCTCTCGTCGTCCTCGGTGATGTCCAGCCGCGCCGCGATCGTCAGCCGCAGGTCGTTGAGCGCGCCGAGCCACCGCAGCGGCAGCTCGCCGGTCAGCTCCAGCACCGCCGCGCCGTCGCCGGCCGCGGTGAGCCCGTCCAGGCTGCGTACGACGGCCAGCGCGTCCTCCCGCTTGCGGGTGCGCAGGTCCTTCTCGGTGAAGCGGCGGAACTCCGCGGACCGGGCCGTCAGCTCGGCGGGGTCCACGCCCTGCTCCGGCGCGCCCGGGCCCCCGTACGCGTCGGGGAACAGCCGGGCCAGCGCCGGGTCGGACGGGGGCTCGGTGGGGCCGTCCGAGGCGAACAGCACGGCCAGTGGGTCGGCGTCCTCGGCGGGTTCCGGCTCGCCCGGACCGATCAGCTCCAGGAGCTGCACGGCCAGGGAGCGCAGGATGGAGATCTCGATCTCCTCCAGGGCCACGGCGGCGCCGCCGCCCTTCAGCGGCTCGAACGTCCCGCTCATCAGTAGCGGTCCTGGGAGAGGGTCGCCCACAGGCCGTAGCCGTGCATGGCCTGCACGTCGCGCTCCATCTCCTCGCGGGTGCCGCTGGAGACGACCGCCCGGCCCTTGTGGTGGACGTCCATCATCAGCTTGGTGGCCTTGTCCTTCGGGTAGCCGAAGTACGCCTGGAACACGTACGTCACGTAGCTCATGAGGTTGACCGGGTCGTTGTGCACCAGGGTCACCCAGGGGACGTCGGGTTCGGGGACCGCGAAGGTCTCTTCGGCCGATTCGGTGCGTTCGATCTCAACAGGAGCAACACTCACTTGTCCCATGCTGCCACTGCGACCGGCCCGTCGCACAAACGGGCCTCTACATCTCGTCACTTTGACGAGATGTGCGCTAGCATCCGTGACATGAACCCTGCGGACCTGGGCCTGCCGGTGGACGTGCCGTCGACAGCGCTCTTCACGGACCATTACGAGCTCACGATGCTGCAGGCCGCCCTGGCCAACGGCGCCGCCGACCGGCGCTCGGTCTTCGAGGTCTTCACCCGGCGGCTGCCCGAGGGGCGGCGCTACGGAGTCGTGGCGGGCACCGGGCGGGTGCTGGACGCGGTCGAGAACTTCCGCTTCGACGGCGCGGTGCTGGAGTTCCTGCGCGAGCGGGCCGTCGTCGACATGCGGACGCTGGACTGGCTGGCCTCGTACCGCTTCTCCGGTGACATCTGGGGCTACCCGGAGGGCGAGGTCTACTTCCCCGGCTCGCCGGTGCTGCGGGTCGAGGGCAGCTTCGCGGAGTGCGTGCTGCTGGAGACCGTGATCCTGTCGATCCTCAACCACGATTCGGCGATCGCGGCCGCCGCGTCCCGGATGTCCTCGGCGGCGGGCGGCCGGCCCCTGATCGAGATGGGCGCCCGGCGCACCCACGAACTGGCGGCGGTCGCCGCCGCGCGGGCCGCCTACGTGGGCGGCTTCGCCTCCACCTCGGACCTGGCGGCCGGCTTCCGGTACGGGATCCCGACGGTCGGCACGAGCGCGCACGCCTTCACGCTGGTGCACGACAACGAGCGCGACGCGTTCACGGCGCAGGTGGCCTCCCTGGGCGGCTCCACCACCCTGCTGGTGGACACCTACGACGTCGCCGAGGCGGTACGGACGGCCGTGGAGGTCGCCGGAACCGGGCTCGGGGCGGTGCGCATCGACTCCGGCGACCTGCTGCTGGTCGCGCACCGGGTGCGCCAGCAGCTCGACGAGCTGGGGGCGACCGCGACGAAGATCGTGGTCACCTCGGACCTGGACGAGTACGCGATCGCCTCGCTGGCCGCCGCTCCGGTGGACACGTACGGGGTCGGGACCCAGCTGGTGACCGGCAGCGGGCACCCGACGTGCTCCATGGTCTACAAGCTGGTGGCGCGGGCGGCCTCGGCGGACCCGAAGGCCCCGCTGGTGGCGGTCGCGAAGAAGTCCTCGGGCGGGAAGACCTCGGTCGGCGGCCGCAAGTGGGCGGCCCGCCGCAGGGACTCCGACGGGATCGCGGAGGCCGAGGTCGTGGGCACCGGGCCGGTGCCGTCCGCCCTCGCCGACGACCAGCTGCTGGTCCAGCTGGTCAAGGGTGGCGAGGTGGTGGCCCGCGAGCCGCTGGAGGCCGCGCGCAAGCGGCACCGGGCGGCGCTGTCGGGACTGCCGCTGTCGGCGACGCAGCTGTCGCGCGGCGAGGCCGTGATCCCGACCGAGTACGCGTAGCGGGGGGCGGGGCGGGGGAAGAGCCCGCGCATCGGCACTACGACAACCTAAGGACACGCGACATGCACCGCGCACTGATCGTCGTCGACGTACAGAACGACTTCTGCGAAGGCGGCAGCCTCGCGGTCACCGGCGGGGCCGATGTCGCCGCCGCCGTCACCGAGCTGATCGGCCAGGCCACGGCCGGCTACCGGCACGTCGTCGCCACCCGCGACCACCACATCGACCCCGGGGCGCACTTCGCGCACCCCCCGGCCGAGCCGGACTACGAGACCTCCTGGCCCGTCCACTGCGTCGCCGGGACCGAGGGCGTCGGGTTCCATCCGAACTTCGCCCCGGCCGTGGCGTCCGGCGCCGTCGCCGCCGTCTTCGACAAGGGGGCGTACGAGGCCGCGTACAGCGGGTTCGAGGGGCAGGACGAGAACGGCGCGGGCCTGGCCGGGTGGCTGCGCGAGCGGCAGGTCACCGAGGTCGACGTGGTCGGGATCGCCACCGACCACTGCGTCCGGGCCACCGCCCTGGACGCCGCCCGGGCGGGCTTCACCACCCGGGTGCTCCTGGACCTGACGGCCGCGGTGTCCCCGCAGACGGCCGCGCGGGCCCTGGAGGAGCTCCGCGCGGCCGGGGTGACCCTGGTGGGCGGCCGGGCCGCCTAGCGGGGCCCCGGGGCCTGAGGCGGCCTCGTGCGGCCCGGAGGGGCCCCGGGCGGCCCCGAGGGCCGGTCAGCGCCCCAGGAGGGCCCGGATGGGGTGCCAGAGCTCTTCCGCCCGGTCGGGGGCGCAGCGCCAGAGGAGGCCGTCGGGGTGGTGCAGGACGGCCGTGACCTCGTCCGGGGTCGGGGCCTGGTCGTTGCCCCGCAGGTAGACGGCCCGCATCCCGAGGTTCCGCAGCCTGGTCAGGGCCCGGGCCCGGTTCGCGGCGTGCACCAGCACGCGGACATGGCCGTCGTCCCCGCCCTTGCCGGGCGACGGCCTCGGCAGCGTGAGCGCGACCACCACGCTGCCGCCTGGCAATCTGACGAAACCTCCACCGGGCATGATCTTCAGCTCCCCCGTCAATAAGAAACTCAGCCCCCGCATCTAAACGCGATCGGCCGCCGCCCGCTAGAGGGCGACGGCCGATCATGCTTTGACCTGCGGCTTTACCGAATTACTTGGCGGCGGGGCCGACCTCGACCGTCATGACGAGACCGTCGTAGGTCTCCTTGGCGATCTTGATCTTGGTGTTGGTGTCAGTGACCTTCACCGAGCCGGTCGGGTTCTCGTCGTAGTAGTACTTGCCCTTGTGGTCGTCGAAGACGAGGTTCGCGGGCTTCGGCTTGACGAACAGCTCCTGGTCGGCCTTGTGCAGCGTGAACGCGTCCGTCGAGTAGGCGCTGAACGGAGCGTCGTACGGCTGGATCTTGTTCCGCAGCAGGGTGCCGTCCGACCACTTCATCGGCTTGGCGTTGGCGTCGATCGGAAGGATCAGGCCCTGGCCCGGGTGCTGGCTGGTGTTGTTGTCCTTCTGGGAGGTGTCCCACTGCCAGATCAGCAGACCGTCCTGGTACGGGTAGTGCTCGACCCACTTGGGACGGACGGCCGAACCGAAGTTGTACGGGCCGACCTTGAGGGTGGCGTCGGAGGACACGTAGCGACGGTTCTCCGCCAGGTAGTACTGCGCGTACTCCTTGGTGAAGCCGGAGCCCACCCGCGAGAAGCCCTTGCCGGTCCAGCCGTTGTCGCCGTTCTCGGCGCCGTCGGTGAACAGCGTGGCGCCGTCCGCGGTGATGCTGAGGGCGTCGGCGGTGAAGCCCTTGCCGCCCGCGCCGCCGTCCGTCTGGTAGCGGAAGCGGATGTCGACCTTCTTGCCCGCGTAGGCGTCCAGCGGGTAGTTGAGGTTCTGCCAGGCGCCCGAGGCACCGGTCAGCGACGGGTTGCCGCCGGCGTCGACCGGGATGGCCGTGCCGTTGGCGGTGCCGGCGAGGGCGGTCCAGTTGGCGCCGCCGTCCGTGGAGACCTCGGTGTACAGGAAGTCGTACTCCGCCTCGATGTCCCACCAGCCCTTGAGGGACAGGGCCGCGGAGGACTTGCCGGTCAGGTCGACCGAGCGGGTGAGGGTGTTCTTGAGGTCGTCACCCATGTTGCTCCACCACTGCGAGGAGCCCTCGGCGGGAGCGACGATGTCGGTCTTGACCTGCTTCTTCGGCAGCTCGACGACCAGCGCCTGCTTGTCCGCGGTGTTGTACGCGGAGACGCCCAGCTTGTGGGTGGACTTCGTCGCGGCCTTGGCCTTGTCGTAGTTCAGCCAGCCCAGCTGGAGCTTGTCCCAGGCCGTCATGTCGCCCGGGAGGTCGCCTATGGACTCCTTGCCGGAGCCGAGCCAGGAGCCCGCCGACATCAGGGACCAGAAGCCGACGCCGTTCTCGCCGCCACCGGAGGTGTCGTAGAGGTCCGGCAGGCCCAGGTCGTGGCCGTACTCGTGCGCGAAGACGCCGAGGCCGCCGTTCTCGGGCTGCATCGTGTAGTCGCCGACCCAGATGCCGGTGTTGCCGATCTGGGTACCGCCGGCCTTGTTGTTCGCCGGGCCGGTCTTGCCCGCGTCCGTGCCGTACGCGTACCAGCGGTGGGCCCACAGCGCGCTGGTGCCCTGCACGCCGCCGCCGGCCGACTCGTCCTCGCCCGCGTGGACGATCTGGAAGTGGTCGATGTAGCCGTCGGGCTCGTTGAAGTTGCCGTCGCCGTCGAAGTCGTTGCGGTCCCACTGGTCGTACTGCGCCAGCTGGGCCTTGATCTGCTCGTCGGTCTGGCCGGCCTTCTTCTGCGCGTCGGCCCAGGCGGTCACGCCGTCCTTGACGGTGTCCCAGACGTTGGAGCAGTTGGTCTGACCGCAGTAGTTCGAGCCGTAACGGGCCTCGTTGTACGGGATCTTGACCCAGTCGGCGACCTGGCCGTCGACCGAGTAGCGGCCCGAGGAGGTCTTCTCGTAGTAGGTCTTCAGCGAGTTCTTGCCCTGGCCGGTACCGAAGTACAGGTCCTGGAAGTGCTGGCGGCTGTAGTCCTTCTGCCAGGCCGTGCTGTTGTCCAGCTTGCGGTCGGGCTGGGCGATCTGGTTGTGCAGCGGACCGGGGGTGCCGCCGTACTTGGGCGCGGGGGGCTTGGGGCCGCCCGGGCCGTCCGGGTCGAACATGGTCGTGCTGTCGACCTGGTCGCCGAACTCCACGAGGATCGTGAAGATCTTGTCGGTCTTCTCGCGGCCGAGCTCGACGTACTTCTTGTCGTCGAGCTTGACGACCTTCGAGGCGCCGCGCTGCTCGACGTTCTTCTTACCGGACAGCACCTGGTCAAGGGCAGCCTCGCGCGCCTGCGCCTGCTGCTTGCTGAACGGTCCTTCGAGGTCGTGCTTCACCTGCTCCCGGGCGGGAGCCGACGGGTCCTGGCGGTCGACCGCGGGCGCGCCCACGGGAGACGGGTTCGCCTGGGCGGCGGTGAAGATGGCGCCGGTGGCCGCGGTGGCCCCCATCGTCACGGCGATGGCGACGGCACGCATGGCGCGCCTTCTGGCGGAGTTGCTGGTCACTTGATGTCGTTCCCCTCCCGCGGCCGCAACGTAGGTCGGAACGTCTCCATAGGAGCGGGGGGTTCCGCGCGGCGCGCGTCTCAAGTGACGACATTTGACCGGAGAGTCGAAAGAAAAGACAGACCTTGACTTGTTCCTTACAACTGCACTATGCGGTCAGCGAGTTCCGCTATTCGGACGTTCCCCTGCCATACGGGGCGAAGGGCGCTTCCCGCCCCTTGAGGACGACCGGAGAATGAGCCCGTGCGCCCCCCGTGCACCGACACCGTGGGTTAGGTCACGCTTACCAGCAGTTCCGCTCGGGCATGCCCCGTCGTAGAGTCTCTTGACGCGCGACCTAGTTGAGCCGACTCCCCCTCCCCGCCTTGAGGACGGATATCGCCATGCCGCGTCCGACTGCCGCACAGCTCGCCTACGGGTCCGCCACCGTCATCGTGTCGACGATCGCCATGCTGCTGCTCTCGCAGACGAGCACGGGGCTCGGAGTCGCGGTCATCTCGGCGGCCGCCCTCGCACTCGGGCTGCTCGTCGCGCTCACCGTGCCCATCCCCCGCCGCCGCGGCCGCCACGCCGCACGCTCCGGGGCCGGGGCCGCGGCCGCCACCGCGGACACGACTGCGGCCGCCCGGGTGCCTGAACCCCGGGCGGCCGCTGCCGAACACCCCGTGCACCACTGACCGCAGCGCCGCGGGCGGCCACCCCCTGGGGGACGGCCGCCCGCGCGGCTGGTGCTCGTACGCGAGGCCCCTGGGCCTGATGCGGACTCAGGCCGAACGGACCACCACCGTCTTGGCCACCTTGTCGTGCCAGGCCTGCTTGTACGGCTTGTCGACGAGCATCGAGACGATCAGCGCGAGCGGCCAGAGGCAGAAGCAGCAGACCAGCGTCGGCACCCAGAGCATGGCCGCGCGGCCGAGGGAGGCGTTCGAGGGGGGCACGCTGCCGTCGTTGAGCATCGCCACGCGCAGGCCCATCGACTTCTTGCCGACGGTCTGGCCGTTCTTCTTGGTGAACCACCAGTCGTAGCCGACGTACGCGACGATCGAGACCAGCGTCCAGAGCAGGCCGGTGCCGCCGTACGACTTGGTGATGACCTCCGTGACGTCCTCGCCCTTGTCCGTGTCCACCATGTAGCGGCGGTTGCCGAACGGCAGCTGGATCAGGAACAGCGGCACCGTGACGATGAGCACGTCGATGACGCGGGCGGCGAGCCGCTTGCCGAAGTCGGCCAGCGGGGGCATTCCGGCGAGCGGGTCCGGCATGCCGTAGGGGTCGCCGCCGCCGGGGCCTCCGCCGTACGGGGGCGGCGGCGGGGGCGGGTACCCGCCGGCGCCGGGGCCTCCCGGGGGCGGGGGCGGCGGATACCCGCCACCGGCGGGTGGCGGCGGACCGTACGGTGAACCGCCCGACGGAGGCGTCGGTTCCTGGGGCTTCTTGAGGAACGGATCGTCCTCGGGCGGCGGGCCCGGCGGCGGCTGGTCGGTACTCATGGCCCGAGTCGAACCCGGGTTCGCGGACCCCGCAACGGGACGGCGGCCGATCGGGGGAACGGCCCCTCAGGCCACCCCCTAGCGGGCTACGTACGTCTTCGCCGCCTTGTCGTGCCAGGCCTGTCGGCGGGGCCGGTCGACCAGGCACCACAGGCTCCCCGGCAGGCCGAGGAACGCGTACACCAGCCAGCGCCGCAGCGCCGCCCCGAAACGCGGCGGGCGGAGGGTGGCGACGGCCAGGACGCGGACCCCGCACAGCTTCTTGCCGGGGGTACGGCCCCAGCGGGCGGTGGGCAGGGCCTCGTAGAAGACCCCGAAGAGGAGGACGGCGGCCAGGACGAGGCCCAGGTAGCCGACGACGGTGCCGTCGACCAGCCAGACGGTGGTGGCCCGGCCGCCGGCCTTGGCGGCGTCCACCTTGGCCTGGATGTGGGCCGTGGCGTCCGGTACGAGCGGCAGGGCGGCCCCGGCCGCGACGGCGGCGAGCACCGCCGAGTCGAGGACGCGGGCCAGCAGGCGGCGGCCGAACCCGGCGGGGCGGACGGCACGTTCCGCCATGCGCTCGAAGACGGCGCGCTCGGTGGGGCGGGGGGCGCCGGGGGCGCCGGGGGCGGAGGCGGGGGCGGAAGCGGGGGCGGGAGCTGCGGCGGGGGTCGGGGCAGCGCTCGGGGCGGCCTCGGCGGCCCGGGCGCGGGGCTGAGCGGCCCGGGCGGGGGCCTCGTCGGCGCGGGCCGGGGGCTCGGCGGCCGCCGGGGGGCGCGGGGCCGCGGGGGCCCGCCGGGGCGCCGCCACCGCGGCCTCGGGGCGGGTGGGGGCCGGCCGGGGGGCCGCCTCGGGCCAGGAGGAGGTGACCCCGGACCTGCCGCCGCTGCCGCTCCCGCCCCCGGGAGCGGCGGGCCAGGCGGGCGTGGCGACCGGAGCCGCCGCCGGGGCCACGGCCACCGGGGCCGGTGCGGGGGCGGGCGCGGGGGCCGGCGCGACGGGGGCCGCCGCCGGGGAGCGGGCCGACAGGATGCCGATCCCCTCCGCCGCGGCCTGCGCGGGGTACCGGTCCGCTGCGGCGGCGGCCGGGCTGCGGGCCAGCGACACCCCGGATCCGCGCGCGGGCTGCGCCTCCTCCCGGTTGCCCCAGGAGACCCGTACGTCGCGCGGCCCGCCGAAGCCGGCCTGGTGCACGGGGTCGGCCTGCCACGCCGCCGCCTCCACCGCCGGCGCGGGCACCGGTTGGGGCTCGGGCTCGGGCAGCGCCTCGGTCACGGAGGTCTCGTCCAGGAACACCGGCCCCGTCTCGTCCGCGGGCGCGGCGGGGCGGCTCGTACCGGGCACCCAGGAGGAGCCGTTCCAGTACCGGACGTACCCGGGGATGGACGGATCGGGGTAGTAGCCCTCGCGGGCCGCGTGCTCGCCGTCACCAGGGGAGGCCGTCAATGTCCCCAACTCCGATCGTGGCTTGAGGCTTGTGCAGGGCAGGACCATAGCCAAGAACCCCGGCCCGACCGGTCCGGTAACGGGAGAATCCAAGCCTTCGGGCGAACCTCACTCCACCCGACTGTTTTCGGTCAGTCGACAGAATTCGGCCAATCTGCCGTTCGCTCCCGGAAGTCGCGTCATACCCGGGCACACCGGAGCTCTCTCGGGGTGTGGGGACCGCCCGGTCCCCGCCCCGCGAAGACACGGAACGCACCGAACCGCAGCGAAGTGAGGCCGTCATGCACCACCCCGTCATCGAGCGTGAGCTGGAACTGAAGCTGGTCCTGTCCCCCGAGCGCAGCATCCCCGTCCCGGCCCGGCTGCTGTACCTGACGGACGACCCGTACGCCGTGCACATCACCTTCCACACCGGCTCCAGCGCTCCGGTCAACTGGACCTTCGCCCGCGAGCTGCTCGTCGAGGGGGTGTTCCGCCCGTGCGGCCACGGAGACGTCCGGATCTGGCCCACGAAAATCGACAACAAGGCCGTGCTGTGCATGGCGCTGAGCTCCCCCGACGGCGACGCACTGCTGGAGGCCCCCGCCGGTTCCGTGTCGGCCTGGCTGGAGCGGACCCTGCGCACGGTCCCGCCCGGCACCGAGGCCGAGCGGCTCGGCCTGGACGCGGCGCTGGCCGAGCTGCTCACCCCGACACCGGCGGACGAGCTGTGGCTGCGGGACCCGTGGCCCTCGGACGAGTCGGCGGAGGGCGAGCTGTGACGCCCCTGACCCGGGCGGGAGTCCCGCCGCTCCGGTCAGAAGAGCTTGCCGGGGTTGAGCAGACCCAGCGGGTCGAAGGCCTTCTTGACGCCCCGCTGCATCTCCAGCCCCACCGGTCCGAGTTCGCGGGCCAGCCACTCCTTCTTCAGGACGCCGACCCCGTGCTCGCCGGTGATGGTCCCGCCCAGCGACAGCCCGAGCTCCATGATCTCGTCGAAGGACCTGCGGGCCCGCCGCGCCTCGTCCTCGTCGGCGGGGTCGAAGCAGACCACCGGGTGGGTGTTCCCGTCGCCCGCGTGCGCGCAGACCCCGATGAGCAGGTCGTGCGTACGGGCGATCGCGGCGGTGCCGTCCAGCATCTCCGCGAGCCGCGAGCGGGGGACGCACACGTCGTCGATCATCGTGGCGGGGCGCAGGGCCTCCAGGGCCGTCAGGGACATCCGGCGGGCCTGGAGGAGGAGCTCCGATTCCGCCTCGTCCTCGGCGGGCACGACGGCGGTGGCCCCGGCGGCGGTGCACAGCTCGCCCACGGCGGCGAGTTCCTCGGGCGCGTGCGGGGTGTCGAAGGCGGCGAGCAGCAGCGCCTCGGTGGTCTCGGGCAGGCCCATCCTGCCGAGCGCGTTGACGGCGCGGACGGTCGTACGGTCCATCAGCTCCAGCAGCGAGGGCGTCAGTCCGGCCTCCATGACGGCGCACACCGCCTCGCACGCGGCGGCGGCCGAGGGGAACTCGGCGGCGAGCGCGAGCTGCCGGGGCGGGGCGGGGCGCAGCGCGAGGACCGCCCGGACGACGACGCCGAGGCTGCCCTCGGAGCCGACGAAGAGCCGGGTGAGGTCGTAGCCGGCGACGCCCTTGGCGGTACGGCGGCCCGTGCGCAGCAGCCGGCCGTCGGCCAGTACGACGTCGAGGCCCAGCACGTACTCGGCGGTGACCCCGTACTTGACGCAGCACAGGCCGCCGGAGGCGGTGCCGATGTTGCCGCCGATGGTGCACTGCTCCCAGCTGGAGGGGTCGGGCGGGTAGTACAGGCCCTGTTCGGCGACGGCCCGGGAGAGGACGGCGTTGACCACGCCCGGCTCGACGACGGCGATCCGGTCGACGGTGGAGATCTCCAGGATCCGGTCCATCTTGACGAGGGAGAGCACGATGCAGCCGTCGGAGGCGTTGGCGGCGCCCGACAGGCCCGTGCGGGCGCCCTGGGGGACGACCGGGACCCGTAGGGCGGTGGCGGTGCGCAGGACGTGCCGGACCTGCTCCACGGTGCGGGGCAGGACGACGGCGGCCGGGGTGCCGGCCGCGCAGAAGCTCGCCATGTCGGTGGCGTAGGAGGCGGTCACCCGGGGGTCGGTGAGGAGGGCTTCGTCGGGGAGGCCTTCGCGGAGGCGGGCGCGGAGGCGGCCGGAGAGATCATCATCCATGGGGTCAGCGTGGCAGCCGGGGCCATCGGTGTGAACACGCCCGCGACCCTCTTCGGACACCTCGGCGAGCTCTTCATATTGACGCACAGTGAGCACATGGACCGTATCGACGAGGAATCGCAGCAGCCCGCGCCGCCCGTGACCTTCACCGGCCGCAAGACGCTCGTGGCGGCCGCGGTCGCGGTGGTCCTGATCGCGGGGGCCCTGCTGATCAGGCCCGCCCGCACGGGTGACGACGCCCGCCCGCCGGGGCCCAGCGAACGGGCCGCCTCGGCGGTCGGCATGGGCGCCCCGGCCGCCGCCGTGGACCTGACGGCGCTGGTCGCGGACCGGGAGGGGTGGCTGGCGGAGCACCCGGAGGACGAGGCCTCGTGGGCTGTGCTCGGGTCGGCGTACCTGGAGCAGGGCCGGCGCACGGCCGACACGGCCTGGTACCCGAAGGCGGAGGAGGCGCTCAAGCGCTCGCTGGAGCTGCGGCCCGCCGAGAAGGGCAACTTCGACGCGATGACGGGCATGGGCGCGCTGGCCAACGCCCGGCGGGACTTCGGGACGGGGAAGAAGTGGGGCGAGCTGGTCCGGGCCCAGGCGCAGCAGCGGTGGGCGGCGTACCCGGTGCTGGTGGACGCGTACACGGGGCTGGGCGACTACAAGGCCGCGCAGAAGGCGCTGGAGCGGCTGGAGGAGCTCCACTCGGGCCTGGCGGCGCACCTGAGGGCCTCGCAGGTGTACCGGGACCGGGGCTGGCGGGAGGACGCCGTGGTCGCGCTGGAGCAGGCGGCGGGCGAGGCGAAGGCCCCGGCGGAGAAGGCGTACGTGCTGTTCCGGCTCGGGGAGCTGGCCTGGGAGCGGGGCGACGCGGCGCAGGCCCTCGGGCAGTACGAGGCGGCGCTGCGGACGGACCCGGCGCGGGCGGAGGCGCTGGGCGGCCGGGCGCGGGCGCTGGCGGCGCTGGGGCGCAGCGGGGAGGCGGTACGGGACTACCGGATGGCGCTGGGCCGGACCCCGGCGCCGCAGCTGACGCTGGAGCTGGGCGAGCTGCTGGATTCGCTGGGCCGGGCGGACGAGGCGCGGCTGCTGTACGACGCGCTGGCCACGGCCACGGCCCGGGGGCTCACGCACGGGGTGAACGAGTCGGTGGTGTTGGGGCTGTACGAGGCGGACCACGGCGACCCGTCGGCGGCGGTGCGGCGGCTGTCGGAGGAGTGGTCGCGGCACAAGAGCGTGCAGGTGGCCGACGCGCTGGGCTGGTCCCTGCACAAGGCGGGCGATGACGCGTCGGCGCTGGAGTACGCGAAGAAGGCCACGGAGCTGGGGCTGCGCAGCGCGGAGTTCGCCTTCCACCGGGCGATGATCGAGCGGGGTCTGGGCGACGAGGCCGGGGCGCGGCGGCACCTCCAGGAGGTGATGCGGACCAATCCGGCGTTCTCGCCGGTGCGCTCGCCGCTGGCGAAGCAGGCCCTGGCGGCGGTGGGCCAGCCGGCGCCGGGCGGCCCGGAGAACATGCAGCCCCGCACTCCGTGGGTGGAGCCGGAGCTGCCGAAGCCGAACAAGCCGAAGCCGAAGCCGGCGGCCAAGCCGAAGCCCGAGGGCAAGCCCGAGGGCAAGCCCGAGGCCAAGCCTGACACCAAGCCCGACACCAAACCTGAGACCAAGCCCGAGGAGCAGTCCGAGCCGAAGCCCGACCCGGCACCGGAGGCGCCGGGCCAGCCGGAACAGCCGGAGTCGGGTTCGCAGTCGGCGGCGCCCTAGCGCTGGTCAGGCCGCCCGGCCACCCGGCGCAAGGTCTCGGCCGGCGGATCCCGTCCACGGGTGGTGGCCGGGACGCCGTGGTGGCCGGGACGTCGTGGTGGCCCGGGAGCGCCGGTGGTTGTTATGTTCGACCGGATGGGCCGGCCAAGGGGGGATCGTTCAGTGATCCGGGTTCTGATCGTCGACGACGAAAGGCTGCTGCGCACCTGCATGCAGCAGATCCTGGAGTCGGAACCCGACATCCGGGTCCCCGCGACCTGCGACGGCCCGGAGGCCGTCGCCGCCGTCGCCGCCCACCGGCCCGACGTGGTCCTGCTCGACCTGCGGATGCCGGGCACCGACGGTCTGACGGTGCTCGAAGCCCTGCGCGCCGAGGCGGCGCCGCCCGCCGTGGCCGTGCTGACGACCTTCTCCGCCGAGGAGGACGTCGCGGGCGCGCTGAGCGCCGGGGCCTCGGGTTTCCTGCTCAAGGACACCGCCCCCGACGAGCTGATCCACTCGGTGCGGCTGCTCGCGGCCGGGGGGACCGTACTGTCGGCGCCGGTCGCGCGTTCCGTCGTACGGGGCTACCTGAGGCAGGGCCCGGCCGCCCCGCAGGGCGTGCGGCCGGACTCGCTGACCGGCCGCGAGTGCGAGGTGCTGGCGCTGCTGGCCGACGGGCTGGCCAATGCCGAGATCGGCCGGCGGCTCGGGCTGAGCACGGCCACCGCCAAGGACCACGTCAGTGCGATCCTCGGCAAGCTGGGGCTGGCGAACCGGGTGCAGGCCGCCGTCTTCGCCCATCGGGCGGGGCTGGCCGGGACAGCCCCCCGGCCGGCCGCATGAGGTTCCCGCCGGCCGCGCAGAGCGCGGTCGTCCTCGGGGTCTCGGGCGCCGAGATCGCCACGGTGTGGAGCGAGAGCGGCCCGTGGGACCTGGCGCTGTACGGGTTCACCCTCGCGGCGGTCGCGCTGTGCACGCGCTACCCGGTGGCGGCGCTGCTGGCCACGCTGCCCGTCGCGTACACCGGCTATCTGGTGCTCGCGCCGATGTTCGCGATGTACCAGGTGGCGGTCACCGCCCGGTCCCGCGCGCTCGTGCTGACCTGCTCGGCCCTGCTGTTCCTGGCCACCCTCGCCTGCTGGCACCCGGCGGACCTGCCGGACTGGACGATGGAGTACGGCCTGATGGGGCTGGTGTCCGCCGCGCTGGGCAGCGCCGGACCGACCGCGCTGGGCTCGCTCGCGCGGGCCAGGCGGGAGCTGTCCACGCACATCGCCGGCCTGGTCGCCGCGCAGGAACGCGAGCGGCTGCTGCTGGCCCGCACCGCGGTGGCCGGGGAACGCGCGCGGCTCGCCCGGGACATGCACGACTCGGTCTCGTACCACGTCAGCCTGATCACGGTCCGGGCCGGCGCCCTGGAGCGGACGGCGCGGGAGCCCGAGAGCCGGGAGGCGGCGGCCGCCATCCGGCAGCTGGGCGCCGCGGCGATGACCGAACTGCGGCGCATGGTGGGGCTGCTGAAGGACGGGGCCGGGGCGGACGGGGGCCGGCCGGGGCTGCGGGAGGTGCCCACGCTGATCGAGGACAGCGGTCCCGGGGTCTCCGCGGACCTGGGCGGCGTGCTGGGGCGGGAGTGGCCGCCGGCGGTCCAGGAGGCGGCGTACCGGATCGTGCAGGAGGCACTGACCAACGTACGCAAACACGCGCCCGGTTCGGCCGCGGCGGTGGCGCTGGCCCCCGCGCCGGGCGCGGAGCCGGGCGGGATGCTCGTCGAGATCCGCAGCCTGGCGCCGGCGCCGGGCCCCCGCCGGGCACCGCACCCGCCGGCGCCGCTGCCCGGCGGCGGGTACGGGCTGACCGGGCTGCGCGAACGGGCCCGGTCGCTCGGCGGCACCCTGGAGGCCGGCCCGACGCAGGACGGCGGCTTCCTGGTCCGCGCGACGCTGCCGTGCCCGGCGGGCGGCACTCCTTAGTCGCGCCCGGTACGCCCGGGCTCCCGCGGCGCCGGGGGCCGGGGTGGACGGCCCGTACACCGGCAGCGGGCCCGCCGCGGCGCGGCTCCGGGCATGCGGGTACGGCCCGCCGGAGGGACCGGCGGGCCGTACCGGTGCAGCGCTCGTCAGGGCACCGCGCCAGGGGGCGGCACCGAGCGGCGCCGCGGGGGCGGCCGGGGCCGCCGCGGGAGTGGCTAGAGGTTGCCGCGCTTCTCCTGCTCGCGCTCGATCGCCTCGAAGAGGGCCTTGAAGTTGCCCTTGCCGAAGCCCATCGAGCCGTGCCGCTCGATGATCTCGAAGAAGACGGTCGGCTTGTCCTGGACCGGCTTGGTGAAGATCTGCAGCAGGTAGCCGTCCTCGTCGCGGTCGACCAGGATCTTCAGCTCGCGCAGGGTCTCCACGGGCACCCGGGTCTCGCCCGCCCAGTCGCCGAGGGTGTCGTAGTAGGAGTCCGGGGTGTCGAGGAACTGGACGCCCGCGGCGCGCATCGACCGTACGGTCGCCACGATGTCGTTCGAGGCGAGCGCGATGTGCTGGACGCCGGCGCCGCCGTAGAACTCCAGGTACTCGTCGATCTGCGACTTCTTCTTCGCGATCGCCGGCTCGTTGATCGGGAACTTCACCTTGAGGGTGCCGTCCGCGACCACCTTCGACATGAGCGCCGAGTACTCGGTCGCGATGTCGTCGCCCACGAACTCCTTCATGTTCGTGAAGCCCATGACCTTGTTGTAGAACGCGACCCACTCGTTCATCCGGCCGAGCTCGACGTTGCCCACGCAGTGGTCGATGGCCTGGAAGGTCCGCTTGGCCGGGGGCTCGACCATCGGGGCGACGGCCACGAAGCCCGGCAGGTAGGGGCCGGAGTAGTCCTTGCGCTCCACGAGCGTGTGCCGGGTCTGGCCGTACGTGGCGATCGCCGCCAGCACCACGGTGCCGTTCTCGTCCGTGACCTCGTACGGCTCGTCCAGCCCGCGGGCGCCGTTCTCGACGGCGTACGCGTAGGCGGCGCGCGCGTCCGGGACCTCGATCGCGAGGTCGATCACACCGTCGCCGTGGTCGGCGACGTGCTCGGCGAGGAAGCGGCCGTGGTCCGTGGTCGGCTTGATGACCGAGGTCAGGACGAAGCGGGCGCCCCCGTTGGTGAGGACGTAGCTGGCCGTCTCGCGGGTGCCGTTCTCCGGTCCGGAGTAGGCCACGAGCTTCATGCCGAACGCGGTGGAGTAGTAGTGCGCGGCCTGCTTGGCATTGCCCACGGCGAAGACGACCGCGTCCATTCCCTTCACCGGGAAGGGGTCGGCCTCACGCGCGGTCTGCGGGACGGTTTCGAGGTTCGCCAGAGACTCAGTCATGAGCGCAGAGTCCCGCCGATCCACAAGCTGCGCAATAGTTTCCATTTCTGCTGTACAGACTGCCCAAGAGAGTCGCAGGATGACTGAGAGATCTGTGCAGTATGACCACTCACCGGGCACCCTGGAGGCAGTCATGGGAATCGACGAACTCGACGGGCGCCTGATCGTCCTGCTCGCCCGCGAACCGCGGATCGGGGTCCTGGAGGCCTCCCGCCGGCTCGGCGTGGCGCGCGGCACGGTGCAGGCGCGCCTCGACCGGCTTCAGTCGAACGGAGTCATCCGCGGGTTCGGCCCGCAGGTCGACCCGACGGCCCTGGGGTACCCGGTCACCGCCTTCGCCACGCTGGAGATCAAACAGGGCCAAGGGGCCGACGTACGAGCCCACTTGACCGGCGTTCCCGAGGTGCTGGAACTGCACACGACCACCGGCCACGGGGACATGCTGTGCCGGCTCGTGGCCCGCTCCAACGCCGACCTTCAGCGGGTGATCGACCGGGTTGTCGCTTTTGATGGGATCGTGCGGGCTTCGACGGCGATCGTCATGGAGAATCCCGTTCCCTTGCGGATCATCCCGCTGGTCGAACAGGCGGCCGACGACGACTGATCCCCCTCAGACGACGGGCGAGGTGACACGGGGTGAGCTTCTGGAGCTACCTGTCCAACCGCCACCAGCAGCTCCTCACCGACGCCTTCCAGCACGCCAGCGCCGTCTTCCAGTGCATGGTGATCGCGACCGTGCTCGGCATCGCGATCGGGCTGCTCACCTACCGCAGCGCCTGGGGCGGCAACCTCGCCATCACCTCCACCGCCACCATCCTGACGATCCCCTCCCTGGCCCTGATCGGCCTGCTGATCCCGCTGGTCGGCCTCGGGGTCCCACCCACCGTGATCTCGCTGACCCTGTACGGGCTGCTGCCGATCGTCCGGAACTCGATCGTCGGGCTGCGCGGGGTGGACCCCGCGCTCGTCGACGCGGCCAAGGGCATCGGCATGTCCCGCACCGCCCGGCTCATGAAGGTGGAGCTGCCGCTGGCCTGGCCGCCGATCCTGACCGGGATCCGGGTCTCCACCCAGATGCTGATGGGCATCGCCGCGATCGCCGCGTACGCCTCGGGCCCCGGGCTCGGCAACGAGATCTTCCGCGGGATCGCCTCGCTGGGCAGCGCCAACGCCCTCAACCAGGTCCTGGCGGGCACCCTCGGCATCGTCGTCCTCGCCCTGCTCTTCGACGCCGCGTACGTCCTGCTCGGCCGTCTGACCATCCCGGAGGGGATCCGTGCCTGAGCCGACGCCCGAGCCGGCCGCGAGCCCGAAGGCCCCGGCCTCGGGTGCGCCCATCCGGCTGGAGAACCTCACCAAGCGCTATCCGGGCAACCCGAACCCCTCCGTCGACGAGGTGTCGATGGAGATCAGGGCGGGCGAGACCGTCGTCTTCGTCGGCCCCTCCGGATGCGGGAAGTCCACCACCCTCAAGATGATCAACCGGCTGATCGAGCCCACCTCCGGCCGGATCAGGATCGGCGACGAGGACGTGACCGACATGGACCCGGTCAAGCTGCGCCGCAAGATCGGGTACGCCATCCAGTCCTCCGGGCTGTTCCCGCACATGACGGTCGCGGAGAACATCGCCCTCGTACCGAAGATGACCGGCTGGTCCAAGTCCGGGGTCAAGGACCGGGTCGAGGAGATGCTCGACCTGGTGGGCCTGGACCCCCGCGAGTTCCACGGCCGCTACCCGCGCCAGCTCTCCGGCGGCCAGCAGCAGCGCGTCGGCGTGGCCCGGGCGCTGGCGGCCGACCCGCCCGTGCTGCTGATGGACGAGCCGTTCGGCGCCGTCGACCCGATCACCCGCGACCACCTCCAGGACGAACTGATCCGGCTCCAGCACGAGCTGCACAAGACGATCGTGTTCGTCACCCACGACTTCGACGAGGCCATCAAGCTCGGTGACCGGATCGCGGTCCTGCGCGAGCGCTCGCACATCGCCCAGTTCGACACCCCGGAAGCCATCCTCACCAACCCCACCGACGATTTCGTCTCCGGGTTCGTCGGCGCGGGCGCGGCCCTCAAGCGCCTCAACCTCACCCGCGTGCGGGACGTGGAGATCGCCGACTTCCCCACCGTGTCGGTGGACGACCCGCTCCAGCAGATCTTCAACACCCTGCGCGGCGGCGCCCACAACGAGCTGCTGATGCTGGACCGGCGCGGCCGGCCGTACAAATGGCTGCGCCGCGGCGACCTGATGCGCGCCAAGGGCTCGCTGGCCCGGGCCGGCCAGCTGGTGCACGACACCGTCACCCGGGACGCGACCCTGCACGACGCCCTGGAGGCCGTGCTCACCGACAGCGGCGGGCGCGTCGCCGTCACCGGGCGGCGCGGCGAGTACATCGGGGTCGTCGACATGGAGACCCTGATGAACTCGGTGCACGAGATGCTGGAGGCGGACCGGCTGACCGCCGCCGAGCACGCGCACGACCTGGAGGAACTGCGCCACCACCGGGTCGGACAGGAGCTGGAGGGCGGTGCGGGCCCATGAACACCGCCTCCCCGCAGCGCCCGCCGGGCGGCCGTCCGCCCGGCGAGCACGAGGTCAAGGGTCTGCCCTTCCGCGACGAACTCGCCGAGGAGCTCGACGAGCCGCCGGCCCCGCCGCCCGCTCCGCGTCGCCGGATCACCTGGCGCATGCTGGTGATCCCGCCGGCCGTACTGGCCCTCGTCCTGCTGGTCCTGTACCTGTGGATCACCAACATCCCGCTCGACGCCATCGAGAAGAACTCCCTCGGCGGCGGGAACGTCCGGCTGCGGCTGCGGCAGCACATCGAGCTCACCGCCGTCTCCACCTTCTGGGTGCTGATCATCGCGATCCCGCTCGGGATCGCCCTGACCCGCGGCGGCCTGCGCCGGGCCGCCCCCTTCGTCACCGCCCTCGCGAACATCGGCCAGGCCACGCCGGCCATCGGCCTGCTGGCCCTGCTGGTCATCTGGCTCGGCATCGGCCCCTCGACCGCCGTCATCGGGATGGTCGCCTACGCCGTGCTGCCCGTGCTGTCCAACACCGTCGCCGGGCTCCGCGCGATCGACCCGCAGCTGGTGGAGGCGGCGCGCGGGATCGGCATGTCCGCCGTGGGCACCCTGCGGAAGGTGGAACTGCCGCTGGCGGTCCCGCTGATCCTGGCGGGCGTACGGACGGCCCTGGTGCTCAACGTCGGCACCGCGACCCTGGCCACCTTCGGCGGCGGCGGGGGCCTGGGCGACCTGATCACCTCCGGCATCCAGACGCAGCGGATGCCGGTGCTGGTGGTGGGGTCGGTACTGACGGTGGTGCTGGCCCTCTTCGTGGACTGGCTGGCCTGGCTGGCGGAGACGGCCCTGACCCCGCGCGGGCTGGAGGCGTAGATGCGTACCTCCCCCGTCCGGACGGCAGCGGGCGCGGCGGCGGCCGCGCTGCTGGCGCTGGCGCTGGGCGGCTGCGGGCTCAAGAGCGGGTCCCCGATGGTGGACGAGGTCCTGCCGGGCTCGGTCGGCCAGGGCGAACCCCTCAAGGGCGCCTCCCTCACGGTCACCTCGAAGAACTTCAGCGAGAACATCGTGCTCGGCCAGATCATCGGCCTCGTCTTCAAGGCGGCCGGCGCGGAGGTCCTGGACCGCACCAACCTGCCCGGCTCGATCAGCGCGCGCGAGGCCGTCCGCCAGGGCGACGCGGACGCCATGTACGAGTACACCGGCACCGCCTGGATCACCTACCTCGGCAACACCGAGCCCATCGACGACCCGTACGAGCAGTGGAAGGCACTGCGGGACGCGGACGTGAAGAACGGCGTCGTATGGCTGCCGCAGTCCTCCCTCAACAACACCTACACCCTCGCCATCAGCAAGAAGAACAACGCGAAGTACGGGCTGAAGACTCTCTCGGACGTGGCGGAACTGGCTCGCAAGGACCCGTCGGCGGTGACGCTGTGCGTGGAGAACGAGTTCGCCTCCCGCGAGGACGGACTGCCCGGCATGGAGAAGGCGTACGGGATGAAGATCCCGACGGCCAACATCCAGAAGATGGACGCCGGGATCATCTACACGCAGGTCTCCAAGTCCGACTCCTGCCTGCTGGGCGAGGCCTACACCACGGACGGCCGGATCAAGGCCATGGACCTGGACACCCTCGCGGACGACAAGCGGTTCTTCCCCAACTACAACGCGGCGCCGGAGATCAACGCCAGGACCCTGGCCGAGTACCCGGTGATCGCGAAGCTGCTGGATCCGGTGACGAAGAAGCTGACGACCGCGGTCGCGCGGGAGCTGAACGCGAAGGTGGACGTGGACGGGCAGGACCCGCACGAGGTGGCGAAGGACTGGCTCCTGAAGGAGGGGTTCATCAGGGAGGGGTGAGCGGGAGCGGGGAGCGGGGAGCGGGGAGCGGAGTTCCAAAGAAGTCTCTGCAAAGAAACCCTTGCAGAGGAGTCTTTGCAACTCTACTGTTGAGGCATGCCCGAGAAGAACGCCGAGTCCCGGCCGAACGAGCCACAGGTCCGCACGCTCGACGCGCGCTCCCTGCGCGGCCTGGCCCACCCGCTGCGCATCCGGATCCTGGCGACCCTGCGTCACGACGGAGCCGCCACCGCCTCCCAACTGGCCGAACGGCTCGGAGAGTCCAGCGGATCCACCAGCTACCACCTGCGCCAGCTCGCCGCGCACGGGTTCGTCGAGGACGCCCCCGAGCGCGGCAAGGGCCGCGAGCGGTGGTGGAAGGCCGCCCACGAAGGCACGGCGCTCGACGAATCGCTGCTCGCCGACGACGACCCGGCCACCCGCGGCGCCGCGGACCTCTTCCGCCACGAGATCGCGACGATCCACACGCAGGAAGTGAGCACCTGGCTCGGCACGGCCCACGACTGGTCCCCGGAGTGGCGTCACGGCTCGGACATCAGCGACTTCACCCTGCGCCTCACCGCCGAGCAGAGCCTCGAAGTGATCCACAAGCTGCACGACGTGCTCAACAGCTACCACGACCTGCCGCCGGCGGAGGGCGCCGAAACGGTCCGCTTCCACACGCACGCCCTCCCCCGGCGCACCGCCAACTAGACGCTCACCTGCGGGACTTGCCGCCCCGCCTTTCACACCTCACAGAAGGAGTCCTGCCATGCACGCCTTCACCCCTGCCGACCTGCACACCGCCGCCCACGCCGCCCGCACCGCCGAGCTGGCCGCCGAGGCCGCCGCCTGGCACCTCGCCCGGGAGGCCGCTCCGGCCACCGCCGGGGCCGCGCTGCCCGCCCTGCCCGCCCTGCGCAACCGGCTCGGGGAGGCGCTGGTCGTCGCCGGGAACCGGCTGATGCAGCCCGCCCACGCCCAGGGCCGCGCCGCCCACGGCAGCGCGGCGTGAGCAGGCGCCCCTTCACCGCGGTCCTGGCCGCCAACACCATCTCCATAGCCGGAAGTTCGCTCACCCTCATCGGCGTCCCGTGGTTCGTGCTCCAGACCACGGGCAGCGCCGGCCGGGCCGGGATCGTGGCCTTCTGCGCCACCCTGCCCGTGGTCGTCGCCGCGCTCGCCGGCGGCCCGGTCATCGACCGGATCGGGCGCCGCCGGGTCTCGGCGGCCTCCGACCTCATCTGCGCGCTGTCGGTCGGCGCGATCCCGCTGCTGCACTACGCGGGGCTGCTGGAGTTCTGGATGCTGTGCGCGCTGATGGCCGTCGGCGGACTCGTCCACACCCCCGGGCTGACCTCCCGGTACGTCCTGCTCCCCCATCTCGCCGAGCACGCCGGGACCACCGTCACCCGGGCGGCGAGCCTCTACGACGCGGTCTCGCGCGGGGCCCGGATGATCGGGGCCGCACTGGCCGGCGTACTCATCGCCGCCTTCGGCGCCGAGGCCGTGCTGCTGCTGGACGCGGCCACCTTCGCCGCCTCGGCGCTGCTGGTCGCCCTCTTCCTGCGCGGGGTCCCGGCGGCCGAGCCGCAACGGACCGCACAGAAGCCCTCGTTCGGGGCCTACCGGGCCGAACTCGCCGAGGGCTGGGCCTTCCTGACGCGCTCCCGGCTGCTGACGGGCATCACCTTGATGGTCATGATGACCAACGGCCTGGACCAGGGCTGGTCGTCGGTCCTGCTGCCCGTGCACGGCCGGGAAGCGCTCGGCGGGGCCGCCGCGCTCGGCCTGATGATCTCCCTCTACGGCGGGTTCGCGCTGCTGGGCGCCCTGCTCTACGGGGCGTGGGGCGAGCGGTTCCCGCGCAGGGCCCTGTTCGCGGCGGCCTTCCTGCTGTGCGGCGCGCCCCGGTACGTGATGGCCGCGTGCACCGACACGGCGCTGCCGCTCGCGGTGACCATGGCGCTGTCCGGGCTGGGCGCGGGGGTGCTGAACCCGATCCTGACCACCGTGATGCTGGAGAAGATCCCCGACGCGCTGCGCAGCCGGGTGGCCGGGGTGACGACGGCCGGCTGCGAGCTGACGATGCCGCTGGGCGGGCTCGCCGCCGGTCTGCTGGTCGACGGCTTCGGCGCCGGCCGCGCCCTGCTGGCCTTCGCCGGGGTCTACCTGCTCGTCACCCTCAGCCCGCTGGCCTTCCCCTCCTGGCGCGGCCTGGACGACCGGGCCGGCCGCAGCGCGGTGGTCAGCAGGCCGGAACCGACTGGCCCCGGTTCAGCGCGCGCAGAGCGTTCACCGCATCCGTCAGCGAAGTGACCGGGATCAGCTGAAGCCCCTCGGGGAGCTCGGACTTGGCGTCGGAGCACTCCGCCTTCGGTACGAGGAACACGCTCGCCCCGTCCCGCTTGGCGGCCTGGGTCTTCAGGGCCACCCCGCCGACCGCGCCGACCTCGCCGCTCGGGGTGATGGTGCCCGTGCCGGCGATCGTCCGGCCGCCGGTGAGGTCTCCGCCGCTGCCGTCGCCGTCGAGCTTGTCGACGATGCCCAGGGAGAAGAGCAGCCCCGCGCTCGGACCGCCGACGTCGGCGAGGTTGAGTTCGACCTTCACGTCCTTCGGGTCCTTGTGGAGGTAGCCGAGGGCGGCCGCCGACGCGGTCGACTGGGACTTGGTCATTTCCTCCAGATTGTGCTCTTCGATCTCCTTGTCGCTCCCGCCCGACTGGTAGACGGCCCCCTTGGGCATGACCGCCCGGGTGCTGTCGAACCAGTGGTCGAGGAGCTCGGGCAGCTTCACCGTCGTGGAGGGTCCGGTCGCCTGGATGGTGGTCATCCGCAGCTGGCCCTTGGTCTCCCGGCTCGGAGCGCCGGTCACGGCGATGACGGGCTTGCCGTCGCGGACGCCGAGCACGTCGGCCGTGAGGCCCGGCTGGGCGATCACGAAGGGCAGCGGCGCGAAGGCCGCCGCGGCGAACAGACCGGCCACGGGCAGGGCGCAGAGCGCCAGGGCGGTGGGACGCGGCAGACGTGTGAGGCGAGAGAGCACCCGGTCAATCTATCGGGCCCGGGCGCAGGGCCGTCGTGCGCACACCGCTGCCGCGCCCCGGCGGACCGGGACGCGGCCGCGGGCGCGCGGCCCTGCGGGAGCCGCACGAGGTCTCGTACGAGACTCCGTACGGCGCTTCGCGCGGTGGCCCGGGACTCAGCGCAGGGCGTCGGCGACCTCGCGGGCGGCGTCCACCACGCGCGGGCCGACCCGCTCGGGCACGGCGTCGGCCAGCATGACGACGCCGACGCTGCCCTCCAGGCCGGTGATGCCGACCAGCGGCGCCGCGGCGCCGCTGGCGCCCGCTTCGAGCTCGCCGTGGGTCAGCGTGTATCCGGGCTCGATGAGCGAGCCCTGACGGGCGGCCAGGATGGCCCGGCCGGCCGCCCCGCGGTCCAGCGGGTGGCGGAAGCCGGCCCGGTAGGCCACGTGGTAGTCGGTCCAGGTCGGCTCGACGACGGCCACGGCGAGCGCTTCGGTGCCGTCGACGAGGGTCAGGTGCGCGGTGGCACCGATGTCCTCGGCGAGGGACCGCAGCGCCGGCAGTGCCGCCTCGCGCACCAGCGGGTGGACCTGACGTCCCAGCCGCAGCACGCCGAGCCCGACGCGGGCCCGGCCGCCGAGGTCGCGGCGGACCAGGGCGTGCTGTTCCAGCGTGGCGAGGAGGCGGTAGACCACGGTGCGGTTGACACCGAGGCGGTTGGAGAGCTCGGTGACAGTCAGACCGTGGTCGGTGTCGGCGAGCAGCTTGAGGACCCTGAGCCCTCGGTCGAGAGTCTGGGAGGTTTCCGCGGTCACGACGCCTCTCCCTCTTTCGGTGGGCGGCGGTGACTCTCACGGGGTGGAGCGCTGCCGGTCCCTCGGCGACGCACGGAGAGGCCGCCGGTAGCGGCCATGGCACCGGCTGCGCTCCCGCGGCGGCGCTGCCACGGGGCGTTCGATGCGGGGACAGTAGCGAGCAGGTTCGCTGAGCGGAAGGCCTCGTCCAGAATCCGGGCGCCTACTACCCGCTTGTACCGTTTTGTTCGAGCGGCTGTGCCATTTCGTAATCTTCTTCGGCCCTTTTCCGCTTTATCGGCGGCTTACTCTGAGCACGTTCAAAAAGATGTTGCTGGGGGTGGGCCGGGCGCAGTGCCCGGCGCTCATCAAGGGGAAAGAAGTAAAAGTGAAGCTGAAGCGTATGGCCGTCGTCGCCGCTGCCGCAGTGGTGGGCCCGACGGTCCTCATGGCCACGCCCGCGATGGCGGACGAGGGCCAGAAGCCGGCCGTGACCACGCCGGACGTCTCGCCGCAGGAGGACGCCGCGCCGGTCGCGCAGACCCCGGTCAAGGAGGCCCCGGTCAAGGAGACCCCGGCGGCCGAGAAGCCGGCGGCCGGGACCGCCGCCGAGGAGACCCCGGCGGCTCAGACCCCGGCCGAGGAGACCCCGGCCGCGCAGACGCCGGCGGCGGTCCCGCCGGTCGCGGACGGCAAGGCCGCCACGCCGGCGGCCCCCGAGGCACCGGCCGCGAAGCCGGCCTCCAAGGAGGCCGACAAGGGTCAGGAGAGCGAGGACAAGGTCGAGGTCGCGACCGGCCCGAAGGTCACCCTCGTCGGCCTGCCGACGACCATCACGGCCGGTGGCGGCTGGCAGTACTTCGACATGCACGTCGACAACTCGACGGGCAAGGACCTCGAGGACTACCACCTCGGTCTCAACCTCGGCACCGTGGACACGATGAAGTTCCGCGGCGACACGACCAAGCTCGAGGTCTACCTCCCGGACGAGTCCGGCAAGTGGCAGTGGTGGCCGGTCGAGGCCGAGGGCTCCGAGGAGATGTGGGGCCTCTACATCGGTCACGGCTCGATCCAGGCGGGCGACTCCTTCGACATCCAGCTGCGGCTCAAGTTCGCCAAGGACGCCCCCGCCACCCGTGTCGGCATCGCCACGGTCGGCTGGTCCGGCAACGGTGACGAGGACGTCTGGTCCGAGACCGTCACGTACCGCCTCCAGCTGAAGGCCGCGAACGCCGACACCGGCAACGGCAACGGCAACGGCGGCAACGGCAACAACCCGAAGCCGGATGGTGGCACCACCACCACGCCGATCGTCGACCACACCACCGGTGGCGGCAGCACCGGCAACACCGACGCGAACACCAACACCGGTGGCCAGCTCGCCGAGACCGGCACCGACGCCGCCACCACCTGGGCGCTCGGCGCCGGCGGTGTGGCCCTCGCCATGGGTGCGGCCCTGGTCGCCGGCACGGGCCGTCGTCGTCGCACCACCGCGTAACCAGTAGGGCAGAACGGAAAGGGGTCCGTGCGCACCGGCGCACGGACCCCTTCCCTCTCTCCCGGCGGATCCCGGAACGGACGACGGCGTCACCGCATGCGCGTGGCCCACTCCTGGACCTTCTTGATGCGCTCCCGCAGCTGCCCCGCCGTCGCCTCGGCGCTCGGCGGCCCGCCGCACACGCGGCGCAGCTCCGTGTGGATCACCCCGTGCGGCTTGCCGCTCTGGTGGACGTACGCGCCCACCATCGTGTTCAGCGACTTCCGCAGCTCCAGCAACTCCTTGTGCGAAACCACAGGACGCCGCTCGGCCGGCAGCTCCAGCAGGTCCGCCTCCGAGTCCGGCTTGCGGCGGCTGTGCGCGATCTGCCGCGACTGCCGCTTCTGGAGCAGCATCTGCACCTGGTCAGGCTCCAGCAGCCCCGGGATGCCGAGGTAGTCCTGCTCCTCCTCGCTGCCCGGGTGCGCCTGCATCCCGAACTCGGCGCCGTCGTACAGCACCCGGTCGAAGACGGCGTCGGACTCCAGCGCCTCGAAGGACATCTGCTCGTCCTCGCCGGTGTCCTCGTCCTCCAGCTTGTTCGCCTCGTCCATTTCCTTCTCGGACTCGGCGTACGGGTCTTCCTCGCCCTGCTTTTTCGGCTTGTCGAGGACGTGGTCCCGCTCGACTTCCATCTCATTGGCAAAACCGAGCAGATACGGAATTGTCGGAAGAAACACGGAAGCGGTCTCGCCGCGCCTGCGGGAACGCACAAATCGCCCGACGGCCTGCGCAAAGAACAAAGGCGTCGAAATGGTGGTGGCATAAACCCCCACCGCGAGGCGCGGCACGTCGACGCCCTCGGACACCATCCTGACCGCGACCATCCAGCGGTCCTCGTTCGCGCTGAAGTCGTCGATCCGCTTCGACGCGCCCGTGTCGTCGGACAGGACGACGGTCGCCTTCGTCCCGGTGATCTCCCTGATCAGCTTGGCGTACGCACGCGCCGAGTCCTGATCGGAGGCGATGACCAGACCGCCCGCGTCCGGGATGCCCTTGCGGACCTCGGTCAGCCGCTGGTCGGCGGCGCGCAGCACGTTCGGCATCCAGTCGCCGCGCGCGTCGAGCGCCGTACGCCAGGCCTGGGAGATGGCGTCCTTGGTCATCGGCTCGCCGAGCCGGGCGGCGATCTCGTCGCCCGCCTTGGTGCGCCAGCGCATGTTGCCGCTGTAGGACAGGAAGATCACGGGCCGGACCACGCCGTCGCCGAGCGCGTTGCCGTAGCCGTACGTGTAGTCGGCGGACGACCTGCGGATCCCGTCGTTCCCCTCCTCGTACGTCACGAAGGGGATCGGGTTGGTGTCGGACCGGAAGGGCGTACCGGTCAGCGCGAGGCGGCGGGTCGCCGGATCGAAGGCCTCCAGGCAGGCCTCGCCCCAGGACTTCGAGTCACCGGCGTGGTGGATCTCGTCCAGGATCACCAGGGTCTTGCGCTGCTCGCAGCGGTTGCGGTGCAGCATCGGGCGGACGCCGACGCCCGCGTAGGTCACGGCGATGCCGTGGTAGTCCTTGCTCAGCGGCCCGGCCGAGTACTCGGGGTCGAGCCGGATGCCTATCCGGGCGGCGGCCTCGGCCCACTGCTTCTTCAGGTGCTCGGTCGGCGCGACCACGGTCACCTGCTGGACCACGTGGTGGTGCAGCAGCCAGGAGGCGAGGGTCAGCGCGAAGGTGGTCTTGCCGGCCCCCGGGGTCGCGACCGCGAGGAAATCGCGCGGCTGGGTCTCCAGGTACCGGTTCAGCGCACCCTCCTGCCAGGCACGCAGCTTGCTGGCGGTACCCCACGGCGCGCGGCCGGGGAAGGCGGGTGAGAGATGGTGGGAGGCGGTAGTAGTCACGGTCTCCGGTTCGTGCTCTCGGTGTATCTGGTACGGGCAGGCAGCGGTCGTACGTAGGACAACCGGGCCACCCTACCGGCCCCGGACCGCCCCTCGCGGAGGGACAGGCCCGTGACCTCGGCGGGTGCGGCGAGCGTCACATCCGCCGCAGCCGCTCCGCGATCCGGCGGACGTCCCCCTCGCTGCCGGAGGCCACGTCGATCACCAGCTCGTACGCCGTGTCCTGGTCAACTCCCGCGAGATCCACGCCGTTCAGGGCGAGGAAGGTCGCGGCGGACAGCCAGGCGGTGCGCTTGTTGCCGTCGACCAGGGGGTGGTTCACGGCGATCCCGTGCAGCAGCGCGGCCGCCTGCTCGTACGGGTCCACGTACGCCGGAGTCCCGAACATCCGCGCCCGCGGCCGGTGCACCGCCGACTCCAGCAGCCCGGCCGCACGCACCTCGCCGGGACACGCGAGCCGGGCCAGGTCGAGCACCTCGCGCAGGCTGAGATACCGCACCCCGGCGAGCGGGGCCGGCGCGGGCGCGGGGGGCGCGGCGGGTGCGGGCGGCTCGGCGGGTGCGGGCAGCTCGGCGGGCGCGGGCGGCTTGGCCGATGCGGATGTGTCGGGCAGACCGGTCGCCTCGGCCGTGCTCATTCGCCGAGCCGCTTCAGCAGCGCGGCGTGCCGCGAGGCCAGCCGCCGGGCCTCGGCCGAGACCCGGGCCCGCTCGCCCGCCAGGTGGCTCCGCACCGCCTCCAGTGCCAGCCCCTCGGGGCTCGTCCCGGTGGCGTCGGCAAGGTCGTCCAGCTCCGCGCGCTCGGCGTCGGAGAGCCGCAGCATCAACTCGTTCATGCCCGGACCGTAGCCGAACCCCGCCAGGGATCCCCCTGCATTTCGGCCCGGGCGGCCAGCACCCCGGCACCCCGGCCGACACGCTTAGGGCCCGGCCGACGCGCAAGGCCGTAGCCGAAAGCCCCCTTCGGCTACGTCGGCGCTGGCCACTCGGGGCGGGACGCTCCACTACAGCCCGCCCGGCCGGCGCCCTTGGCAGTGGACCGGCACACCACCTCGACCCCGCCGCCGCGCAAGCCACGGCGCCGGGCCTCCAGCTCACCGACGCCCAAGACGCAGGGGTCCGGGGTCAGAGCCCCCGGGAAGCCCACGCAGGGTTCCCGGGACCGGGAACCGACCCGGCACGCCGCCCCCGTCCGCCCCCTCCACCCCCGGCCAGGGGCCAGGTCAGGACCCGTCCGGCGGCGCGTTCAGCCGCGTCGCCACCCACACCCCCACCAAAGCCACGCAGGCCATCGGCAGGAACACCACCACGAACGCGGCCGGATGCGAGGACCCGCCCCCGGAGGCCACCCCGTGCGCCGCCGCCCCCACCGCGCCACCGCCCAGCGCGGCGAACGCCGCCCCGCCCGCCGCCAGCAGGACCACGTTCGCCAGCGCGTCCGAGATCTGCAGCGCGGCGGAATTGGCCCCGGCCTCCTCCGGCGCCGACAGCTTCAGCAGCAGCACACTGGTCGAGCCGATCACCAGCCCCATCCCCAGGCACCCCACCCCCCAGGCCAGCGCCAGCGTCCACACCGGCACCCACGCGATCAGTACCGCCGGCGCCGCCGCGACGGCGAACGCCACCAGCCCCATCCCGACGACCATCAGCCGTTCCCGGTACGGCGTCATCCGCCCCTTCGACTGAAGCCACGAGCCGCCCGCCCAGGTGAGCCCGCCGAGCGCGAGCGAGAACCCGGCCAGGGTCGGGCTCAGCCCCCGCTGGGTGACCAGCATCAGCGGTACGAAGCTCTCCGCGGCGATGAACGCCCCCGCCGCCAGCCCCCGCAGCAGCACCACCGACGGCAGCCCCCGCCGGGCCCGGTACGTCCCGCGCGGCAACAGCCCCAGCGCCGCCGGCACCAGCAGGGCCGCGCCCGCGGCGGCCGGTACCAACGACAGCCACCGCAGGTCCTGGGCCGCGTACTGGAGCAGCCCCGCACCCGCCGAGATCCCCAGGGCCAGCCGGATCCGCCGCCGGTCGAACGGCTCGGGCCCGCCGTCCGTGTCCACCGGGCCGGACGCGGTCCTGCGTATCGCCGGTATCGCCACCAGCAGCGGTACGACGACCAGCACGGGTATCGCGAGGAACACCCAGCGCCACCCGAGGTGCTCGGTCACCGTCCCGGCGGCCAGCGGGCCGACGATCGACGGCACCACCCAACCCGCGGCGAAGGCGGCCATGATCGCGGGCCGCAACCGCTCCTCGTAGGCCCGGCTGACGACCACGTACAGGGCGACGATCACCAGCCCGCCCCCGAACCCCTGCACCGCCCTCCCCAGCAGGAACACCCACATCCCACCCGCCGTCCCCGACAGCACCAGCCCGGCGGCGAAGGCCCCGATCCCGACGGTGAGCGGCCGCAACGGCCCCTGCCGGTCGGCCCACTGGCCGGACAGGACCATGCCGAAGAGGCTCGTCGTGAAGTAGGCGGAGAAGGCGAAGGCGTAGAGCCCGACCCCGTCCAGCTCGCGCGCGGCGACCGGCATCGCGGTGCCGACGGCGGTCGCCTCGAAGGCTATGAGGAAGACGACAGAGATGATCCCGATGCTGAGCGTCCGGTACGCGGAGCCGAGAATCCCGCCCTGCGGCTGGGGCGGGACGGGTGTGGCGGCTCTCTGTGGCACGCGGGGTTCCAGGGCGCTCATCGCCCCAGCGTAAGGTCCATACCTCTGCCTCGTCCCTGTCAATTCGGCGGATCTGACCTCGGTCCTGCGCCCTAGGACTGTGAACGCGGTATGGCAGTCACGTTGCGGGCCGGCCGTTCCCCTTCCCCCGCCCGCACCCGCCCTCGTACGGTCGTACTCGTCACCACCACAGAGCCGTGTGCCCGAGTGGTTGAGGGACTCGCCTGCAAAGCGAGTTACGCCGGTTCGATTCCGGTCACGGCTTCTAGATGCCCCACCAGGCAAAACGGATGGGCGGCACCCCGCACGGGGTGCCGCCCATCCGTTCGTTCGTCTCAGTTGGCCGGTACGAGCAAGCCGACGGCGCCATCGTCGTCGCCATCCGAGCGGTCCTCCGCGGCTTTTCAGATCAGCCCGTCGACCTGCCGCGCCACATCCGTCCGCACCGCGTCGACCCTGTGCTAATAGCCCGGCCATGGCGGCGGTCGACCAGCCCATGAGCCCCCCGTTTGTGACCACTCCGAGCGTCCATCCAGCGGCCCGCATCCGGGCGAGGGCTCCCCGCAGGCACGGGAGGCTCCGTGTGGGTAGCCTTCCCGACGGCATAGTCACTCCGCAGGGAGTCAGCCCAGTCAGCCAGGCCGAGTGGAGCCCGGACCGCTCGAAGTGTGCTGGGTAGGCCCCCACACGGAGCGCATCTCCGAGCAGGCGTTCCCTGCTGGGAGGGAGCCCGCAGGCCGCGCAGAAGTCCCGGATCCACCCAACCGAGGGCGGCTTAGGGGTGGAGCTACTCCAGAGCCCCATTCCTCACCCCCAGGAGCGTGGTCACGAGCCGAGCAAGCGGTATGGCGAACCCCATCACACGGTTGGTGGTGTCGGCGGGGGCGCCGAGTACGGCCCGTATCGATCCCGCCACGCGCGACAGGCAGCGATACGGGCCGTTACCCACGGATCATTTTCAAGGAATAAGGGGAGTTTTGTCGTTTCATCGATCACGGCATCCGACAGTTGCTGGGCAGTCAAGTACGCGACGTCCCTGAGGTCCGCACCACTGAGATCCGTGCCTGTCAACACGGCGCCGGTCAGGGAGGCGCCACGCAGGTTGGCACTGACGAGGCCTACTCCGTCGAGCCGCACGCTGCTGAGGGTCGACAGACTCAGATCTGCGCTGTTAAGAATCGTGCCGCGCAGGTCGACACCGCGAAGGTCAGCTCGGCAGAGGTTCGCTGCGGTCAGGAACATTCGGGTCAGACGTGGAGGGGCATCGAACTCGAAGCTGCGAACCCCTAGCCCCACAAGGTTGGTGGAGCGAAGATCCACACGGCGTGGCTCGGCACGCTCAGGCCGGCGGGCAAGTACGTACACGGCCGCAATGATGTCCGCGGCCGGCTCTGTGCCCCAGGGCGGGAGGGACAGCTCCCAGTCATCTCCCTGATCGTCAATAGGGCCAGGACTCGGAGGGGTGCCACGCGGAGCGTGCTCGCGAACGAAGGCGGCAAGCACCGCCACAATCGTCCGATGCTCCTGAGGCGACTCCGCCATGACGTGCTCCAGGGCGTAGATGCCTCCTAGCCGCTCTTCAAGCTTGGTGGAGGCCATTAGTCCGACTGCGCTACTGAACCGCTGGGTGACTTGCCCTCTTCGGGACAAGTGGTACGTGCGCGCTGTGTAGGCCAGCCCGAGCGCTACGGTGGCGCCCCCCGTCGCCGCCAGCACGGTCTGCCGCACCGCGTTCAGGGCGTCCACCTGTTCCTTGCCGTGGAGGCCTCGGACAGCATCACCGGCTACCAGCCAAGTGAATGGCCCCAACACCAGGAGGATGATCCCGAGGAAGCTCGGCACACCCGCGGCCAGTCCCACCGCGATGCGATGACGTTGAATCCAGCGAACCCAGCTCTGCGTGCGGGTCCTCACACGTTCGTAATACCTCACGATGAGTCATCTCACCGCATCCGAGTAGCTGAGGTCAGGTGAATCGTGCACTTGTCCGGACGCAGCGGCGTAGGCAGACCAGGAGCTGCCAAGCATTTCGGCCTGCAGTCGCCCTGTCGGCACCGGCGGGCGTATGCCCGCCGGTCTCAGTTTCCGTCTCGTTCATCCCGGTTCGATTCCGGTCACGGCTTCGACGCCGAAGGGCCGTCCGGGACTCCCCCGGACGGCCCTTCGTACGTATGCCGGGGGCGTCAGCGCCTCGAACGGCGCACGGCCACGGCGGTAACGGCCCCGCCGATGAGCAGGCAGGCCGCCACCCCGAGGGCGATCCAGGTGACGCTGCTCCCGGACTCCTTCTCCTCGGCCTGAGGAGCGGGCGCGGGGCTGCCGGACTCCGGGGCCTTGGCGTCGGGGGACCCGGAGGGCGACTTGGCCGCGGCGGCGGCCGCGAGATCCGGCAACGGGTACACGTCGGCGGGCCCGGGGTCACCGGGCGTGGGCACGGCGACCCGCGGACGCACCACGCCGTACCCGACGCCGTCGTTGCGCATCGCGCCGTCGACGGGCTTGCCGGCGGTGTTCAGGAGGACCCGGAGCACCTGGTTGTTGGTCCAGTCGGGATGCGCGGACCAGAGCAGCGCGGCGGAGGCGGAGGTGAGGGCGGTGGCGTCGCTCGTGCCGTGGTTCTTGCACACACCGCTCTTGCTGGCACAAGCGATGACGATGTCGATACCAGGGGCAGACATATCCACCTGGGGACCACGTTGAGATTCCTTGGTCGCGGCGCCATCCGCTTCAACAGCACCGATACCTACCACCCCGGGTGTCGCAGCTGGGTAGTTGACCTCGTTTGTCGTATCCCCGTCATTGCCTACAGCAGCGAAGATCAGCTTCCCCTTGGAAAGCGCGTACTCGACGGCCGCAAGCCGATCGGGGTCCTCTTTAGGCGTACCCATGGAGATGCTGATGATCTTGGCATCTGAGTCTGCGGCATACCGGATCGCGGCAGTGAAAGAGGGCGCCTTCAAGTCGTCCTCATGCGGAACGCGAATCGGAAGGATCTTTGCTCCGGGCGCTAGCCCGAACGAGCCGTCACCACTGGGGTGTTTCCCGGAAGCGGCGATGAGCGCGGCCATGGACGTCCCATGATTCCCGTAGTCGGTCCGCTCATCGCCCTCAACCTTGTTCGATGCAAAGTTCTTGCCTGGAAGCACCTGTCCCTCCAGTTCAGGAATACGAGCCACGCCAGTGTCGATGACGGCTACCGTGACGCCCTTACCTGTGCTGATCTTCCAGATGTCGTCAGCCTTCATGGCGTTGAGATGCCATTGCTGCTCGCGAATGGTCGCCGCGTGGGCCGGGGTCGCGGCAACCCCGGCCAACAACAGACCCACGAAGACCGAGGTCGCCTTGCGCATGTGCATCCCGTACAACGTCCGTTCTGCTCAGTCGATCACTGGCGGGACAATACGTCGGTTGGCCTGCCAGGTCTCTTCGTCCTCGGCCAGGTAATCGGCGCGCTCGCCCCCCTGTCCGTCACGCCGCCTGCCCGGGTTCTGGGCGCCCACGCCACCGTGTCCCATCGCACCGCCGACCGGTCCGGTACCCGAGGGATTGCGCACGAGTCCCGAGCCGCCCTGCGTGAACGGCTGGCCGCCCGTGGCCGAGCGGCCACCGGGCTGACGCCCCCCGACGACACCGCCCGGCTCAGTGGCAAGCCGACGGCCGACGGCGGAACCGCCCGACATCCCATGGGAGCCGCCAGCGCCCCCACCCATACCGCCGCCCATCATGCCGCGACCGCCCTGCGGGCCCTCGGCGCCGATGACCGTGCCACGCGGAATGCTCGTGCTGGGGCCGCCGGTGGGCAGCTGCCGACCGCCCATGATGCCCGTGTCACGCGCGGACAGGCCGGGCATGCCGACGATCTTGCCGGCAGGACCGCCCTTACCAGGGAAGGTACCGCCGCCGACCGGACCGGGTCCGGCAACCGGCTTCACCAGTCCGGTTGCGCTCGGCGGAAGCGACACAGGCGGAAGTGGCACGGGGTTGGGGCCCCCAGTGACTGGGCCGACAGGAAGGCCCGTGGTTGGGGGAACCACCTTGTCCGGCAGCGTTCCGACGGTGTTGAGGTCCACGTTCACGTTCCGGTCCGGGACTCCCGGCGGGGTCACCGGCGCTGGGCCCGTGCCCGACGGCAACGTGTTGCTCACCTGCGGGTTGTCCCCCGACGTTGAGCCAGGTGAGGGCACAGACACCCCATGGCCATTCGAAGCGTATGACGAACCACCCGAGCCAACTGCTGTCCCAGACCCGCTCCCCGCACGCGCGAAATCTTCGGATCCGCCGTAACTCTGCGGAACGAACGCCGCCGGCGGTGGCGGGAACGTCGGGATTTCCGCCATGTTCATCTGGTCCGCCGACTGGCTGTACGAGCCGGCCAGCTTCTTCATCTGCTGCGCCGCCCGCACCTGGTAGTCGTGCAGCTCGCCCCTGGACTGCACGCCGATCGACTGCGCGTCCGGGTCGTTGTGGTACTTCGTGGCCGCCGCGACGTTCGACGTCGCCGACGCGACCTCGTGCGCCTTCGGCATCGCGTCGCGGACCTCGACCATGGTCTGGGCCGCATGCGCCATCCAGGTGCCGCCCGCGGCGCTGTACTTGGCCAGCCGCAGCGTCGCGCTGCCCGCCTGGCCCACCCAGTCCTGGAAGGCGGTCGCGGCTTCGCCCTCCCAGTCGGACACCTTGTGCGACTTGAGGATGTTGCCGATCTTCTCGATCTCCGTCGCGGCGTCGGTCAGCTGCGTGCCCCGCGCCTCCACCGTGGCCGGGTTGAAGGCGGCGGTCATCGCCATCAACTGCTCGAGCGTGAGGCCGTCGAACTCCGTCATCAGACCGTTCCCTCCGCGGTCGGTTCGGCCGGGGCATTCGGGCCCGTTGCGTTGGCCTTGTGGAGCGGGTCGCGCTCCGGGACGTAGTCATGCTTCGCCTTCTGGGCGATGGCCAGCATCCGCCGCCTAGTCTCGTCGTCGATGCCCTC
The DNA here is from genome assembly GCF_055565795.1 of Streptomyces sp. NPDC028314. NCBI lineage: Bacteria > Bacillati > Actinomycetota > Actinomycetes > Kitasatosporales > Streptomycetaceae > Streptomyces > Streptomyces sp. NPDC028314. The sequence continues at coordinate 70,352 of NZ_JBVHTP010000004.1, read as the reverse complement.
GAAGCCCTTGCCCGCCGTGCGGATCGCGATGCCCAGGCCCTCGATCTGGCCCGCCAGTCCCTTCGACAGGTTCACCAGCTGCTCGTGCACCGTCGAGTACGCCTTGTAGAGCTTCTCCGCCTCGTCGAAGCCGTGCCCCAACGCCGCCTTCTCCAGGGTCCCGTCGGCGAGCTTCTTGTCGGCGGCGGCCGAGCCGTCGAGCTTGTCGAGGAGGTCGTCCACCAGCTTCTTGTAGCCGCCCAGGGTCTCGTACTCGACCCTCAGCGCCGCCACCTGCTGTACCGAGTACATGCCAATGGCACCCGGCCCGAAATTCACTGCCACGACGGCCTCCCCGACTCCCCGTAATCCCCGTGGGCGCGGCAGCGCCGGCGCCGCGCCCCGTCCCCGTTCGCACCCGTTCGCACGCGCGCGTGCGTAGTCCTACCGATCACTCTAGCGACCGGTACCGACAGCCCCAAGCGCGGGTTGCACGTGCAATGCACGTCACACGGTCAAGAGTTGGGCGCGGCGACCGCCGCCGAGGGCCGGATCGGGAGCCTGTTCACCGGGCGTCCCGTGGCCGCGCGGACCGCCGAGGCCACCGCCGCCGGGGTCGTCACCACGGGGACCGCGCTCGCCGCCTTCGCGCCGAACGGGGCCACCACGTCCCGCTCCTCGACCAGTTTGACGATGCGTACGGCCGGGGCGTCCAGCGAGGTCGGGAGGGCGTACCCGGTGAGGTCCGGGTGGCGGATGACGCCCGACACCGAGCGGAGGTTCTCCGTCAGGGCCGCGCCCACGCCCTGGGTGACGCCCGCTTCGATACGGGCCTCCAGCTGCCGGGGGTTGAGGATGCGGCCGACGTCCTGGGCCACCGCCAGCTCGACGACGCGTACGGAGCCGAGCTCGATGTCCACGTCCACCACCGCCCGGATCGCGCAGAAGGCGAGGCCGACGAAGGCGTCGCCCTGCCCGTCCGCGTCCAGCGGTTCGGTGGGGTGGGGGCGGCACTGGGCCGTGGCCCAGAGTTCCTTGCCCTGTATCGCCTCCGCGACGGTGGTGGAGAACGCGCCGTCGTACGAGGTGATCCGGCCGTCCGTGATCTGCAGGAGCTCGGTGCTCATGCCCAGCTTGTGGGCCATCGGCTGGAGGAGCTGCGTACGGACCATCTTCGCGGCCCGCTCCACCGCCCCGCCGGACACCCACGTGTGGCGGCCGTGCGCTGCCGGGCCGGCCGGCGGCTGGTCGGTGTCGACGGGGGCCGTCACGACCTCGTCCACGCCCAGGACCTCCTGGACGATCTGGCGGGCGAGCGTCGAGAAGCCCTGTCCGGTGTCGACGGCGGCGCAGATGACCGTCGCCGCGCCGTTGACCACCTTCACGGTGGCGGTCGAGACCTCGTCCGTGCCCTCCGCGCCGAGCATGTGGACCATGCCGACGCCGTAGCCGACCCCGCGCCGCACCGCGCCCGGTTCGCCCGCGCCCTCCGCGCCGCCGGGCAGCAGCCACTCGTCCTCCGGGGTGTCCTTCGGGAGGGCGGGCAGCGGGTAGTCGCGTACCGAGCGCAGGAGTTCGGCCACCGGCGCCGGGCAGGTCACCGTCTGGCCCGTCGGCAGGAGGTCCCCGGTGGCCAGCACGTTGCGCATGCGCAGCTCCGCGCCGTCGATGCCGAGCGCCGCCGCGAGCTTGTCCATCTGGCCCTCGTACGCCGCGCAGACCTGCATGGCGCCCTCGCCCCGCACGTGTCCGGACGGCGGGTTGTTCGTACGGACCGCCCAGCCCTCGACGAAGGCGTGCGGGACGACGTACGGGCCGCACGCGAAGGCCACCGCGGCCGCCAGGGATTCCGAGGACGCGTCGGCGTAGGCGCCGGCGTCCATCAGGATCTGGGCCTCGACCTTGACCAGCCGCCCCTCCGCGTCCGCGTGGTGGCGGTAGCGCAGGAGGGTCGGGTGGCGGTGGGCGTGGCCCAGGAAGGACTCCTCGCGGGTGGCGGCCAGCTTGACCGGGCAGCCCGTGCGCAGCGCCAGCAGGCCGAGCGGCAGCTGGAAGGCGGGGTCCTCGCGGTCGGCCGTGGCGCCCGGGACTCCGGTGACCACGACCCGTACCCGGTCCGGCTCCAGCCCGAAGCAGGCGGCGGCCAGGTCGCGGTCGGTGTGCGGGTCGGTGGAGGCGGTGTAGATCTCCACGCCGCCGTCGGGCCGCGGCACGGCCAGCCCGGCCTCGGCGCCGATGGGCGCGGGGTCCTGGCGGCCGATCCGGTACAGGCCCTCGACGACGACCTCCCCGGTGGCCTCGGGGTCGCCGTAGCGCAGCGGGATGTGCCGGATCAGGTTCCCGTCGGGGTGCAGGGCGGGTGCGCCGAAGGACTGCTCGGGGTCGGTCACCGCGTCCAGCAGCTCGTACTCGACGGCGATCGCGGCGGCGGCGAGGCGGGCGGTGTCCGGGTGGTCCGCGGCCACGGCTGCGATGGGCTCGCCGTGGTGGCGGACCACGTCGTGGGCGAAGACGGGCCGGTCGGCGATGCGCCGGCCGTGCGTGGTGGCGCCCGGGACGTCGGCGTGGGTGACGACGGCGCGGACGCCGGGCATGGCGGCGGCGGCCGTGGTGTCGACGGAGAGGATGCGGGCGTGGGCGTGCGGCGAGCGCAGCACGGCGGCCCACAGCAGGCCTTCGGCCCAGAGGTCGGCGGCGTAGGGGAAGGTGCCCTCGGTCTTGGCGCGGGCGTCCGCGGAGGGGATGGAGGCTCCGATTCCGCGCAGCACTTCCGGCTCCCCCTCCCCGCCGGGGCCCAACGTCGTCGTCACGGTGGCCGTGGTGGTCGTCGCCGTAGCCGCGTCCTGCCCGCTCACGCCATGCCTCCGTTGTGGTGGATGCCGCCCTCGCCGGGCGGGGCCTGGTGCGGGATCCACGGCTCGGCGGCGGCCTCGCCGGCCGACGCCGACGCCGCTGCGGGCGCCGATGCCGATGCGGCTGCCGCTGCGGCCGCCGACTCGGCCGATGCCGCCGACGCCGCCTCGCGCCCCGACACGACTTCGCGGACGGCCTCGATGACGCCCTTGTAGCCCGAGCAGCGGCAGAGGTTGCCGCAGAGCGCCTGCCGGGTCTCCAGCTCGCTCGGCGCGTGGTTGCCCTCCAGCAGGTCATGGATGGTCATGGCCATGCCGGGGACGCAGAACCCGCACTGCACCGCACCCGACCCGCACAACGCCTGCTGCACGTCCGAGAGTTCCCCGTCCGTCGCGAGCCCCTCGACCGTCCGCACCTCGCTGGACGCGGCCGTCGCGGCCGGGACCAGGCAGGACGCGACGAGCCGGCCGTCGACCTGCACGGCGCAGGCCCCGCACTCGCCCTGCGAGCAGCCGTCCTTGGCGCCGGCCAGGCCGAGGCGCTCGCGCAGCACGTACAGCAGGGACTCGCCGATCCAGGCGCCGGTGACGGGCCGGTCGGCCCCGTTGACGCGCAGCACGTAGGAAGCCAGCGGGTGCTCGTGATGGGCGACGGCCCCCGCCGTCTCTTCTTCGTACGTCGCCTCCTGGCCCGGGAAACCGGCGGCGTCGCCCGCGTCCGGGAGTGCCTGGTCGCTGTCGGCGGTGTCCTCGGCCGGGACGGGCGGCGCGGCGGCTTCGGCGGGCCCGTCGCCGGGGTCCCCCTCGGCCGTGACGAAGACCTGCCCGTGCCCCAGCGTGGAACCCGGCCCGGTCGGGGCGAACGCGCGCCCCTCCCCGAGCTCGGCATACGGCTCCCCGAGCTCGGCGTACGGCTCCCCGGCCTCCGGCTGCGACGCAGCCACCGGCTCCGCATCCGCCACCGGTTCCGGCTCCGGCTCCGCTTCCGTGAATCCGTGCCCGTCACCCGGGCCCGCCCCCATGCCCACCGGACGCGGCCGCTCACCCTCGACCGGCGTCTGCGCCGGGCCGTGGGCGGCCTCGATGTCCGGGGCCGCGTGCATCACCGGCTCCGGCTCCGGGAGCGGGGTGCCCACACCGGGCCCGCCCAGCACCCTCGGCCCGCGCCCCGGTGCACCGCCCGCGGGGCCACCGGCCCGCTGCCCGGCGCCGTCGCCCGGCAGCACGCCCGAGCTCAGCGAGGTGTCGTACCCGGGCGTCGCCCACGGGGCCGCCGCGCCGCCGGGCAGGGTCGCCGGGGCCTGGCTCCAGTCGGCGTCGAACGCGCGGGGCTCCAGCGTCCACTGGCCGGTGCCCTGACCCTCGTCGGACTGCCGTCCGGCCTCGGGGAAGCGCCACTCGGCGGTCGCCCCCGGATCCGGGTCCGCCGCCGCGGCGGGGAAGTCCTGGGCGGCGGGGAAGCCCGGGGCGGCGAAGCCCGAAACGGAGAACCCCGCCACGGCGGAATCCCCGCCGGCGTACTCCCCGCCGCCCGGCTCGCCCGCGCTCTCGCCGCCGGCCGGCTCGGCCTCGCCGAACACCGCGGCCACCGAAGCCGGCAGCGGGATCGACGCCGGGATCGGGCCCCGGGCGGGGGCCTGCGCGGCCGCCCCGCCGTCCGGGGCCGCCGACCCCGCCTCGGGCCACTGCACCGGCATCGTCCAGGTGCCGGTGGCCGACGGATCGGCCGAACCGGAGCCCAGCGGCACGATCATCGGCGGCGGCACGTACCCGTGCCCGGGGGCGGCCAGCGGCTCCCCCGAGTCGAGCGCGTCCAGCATGTCCTGCGGCAGCTTCACGAAGGCCGTGGCCTCGGAGTCGTACTCGCCGCCGTGCGGCACCGGCTCCCAGCCCCAGCCGGCGCCCGCGTGCCCGGTTCCCCCGGTCGTCCCGCTCACGTTCTCGTTCTCACTCATGAGGTCAGCGCCCTCCCCAGGGCCCTCCGTGCCAGTACGGCCACCGTCCGCCGCAGATGCAGTACACCGGAAGCCACCGGTTCCCCCTGATCGGGGACGCAGGCGGCCGCGACGTACTCGCCGAAGGCCTCCAGCGCCTCGGGGGCCAGGCTGCGGTCCCCGTCCCAGTCGATCAACGAGGCCACCCACTGTTCGGCCTCCAGCGGCCGCAGCGGCATCGGGGCGACCGCGCCGATCGCACAGCGCACGCCCCGGCGCGCGGGGTCCAGCACGAGCCCCACGGACGCCACAGCACGCCCCGGTCCCGTGCGCCCCGTGGCCTTCAGGAACACCTGCGGCGCGTGCAGCAGGGGAACCCGTACGAATCCGATCAGCTCGCCCGGCCGCAGCATCTCGCGCCCGGCCAGCAGGTGGGAGACCGGGATCTCCCGCCGCGAGACGCCGGAGTCGCCGAGCGCGGGCGGACCGACGATGACCAGCACCGCCTCCAGGGCCGCCAGCACGGGCAGGGCGTCGCCCGTCGGCGCGGCGGTGGCGATGTTCCCGCCGAGGGTGCCCGCGTTGCGGATCTGCGGCGGTCCGGCGGCCCGCGCGGCGGCGGCCAGGGCGGGGATCAGGGCGGCGAAGTCCGGGCGCCCCATCCGGGCGTGGGTGAGACCGGCGCCGAGCAGCGCGTGGCCGTCCTGGTACTGCCAGCCGCGGATCTCGTTGATCCGGCCGAGGCCGACCAGTGCGGCGGGCCGCAGCAGCCCCGCGTTGACGGCCGCCATGAGGTCGGTGCCGCCGGCCACGGGCACGGCCGCGGGCATGGCGGTGAGCGCCGCCACGGCCTCGTCGAGCGAGGCCGGCAGCGTCACGGACTGCGCCGCCTGCGGACCCTGAGGCCCCTGAGATGAATGCGGTGCGTGCGGTGCGTGCGTGGTCAACCCAGCTGCCCCTTCCCGATGTCCCGGTCCCGGCGCTCACGCCTGTCCGCCGTACGGTACGTGCTCACCGCCGGGACGTGGCAACTCTGGCACATCTTCCGCACCGTCCGGCGCGAGGGTCCGCCAGGCGCCCCCCTGACCGGTCCGACGGTCACTCAACGCCCGCTTCTGCCCGAATCGGACTAAATCGGGAAAGAGTTCCAAAGGACTCCAAAGGATTCACCGGTTGCCTGAGTCACACGATCGGGGGCTTGCCGTCGACCGGACGTCCGAGCACCCCGGGCCGCTTCTGCCACGGCAACGGCCCGCCCGGCCGCCGGTAGTCGACCCCCAGGGCGTCCAGCCGCGCGTAGTGCCCCGTCATCCGCGCCTCGAAGCCCGCCCAGTCCCGCTCCGCGGGCTCCGGCAGCGACGACCACACCACCTCGGCGAAGGCCGCCAGCCGGGGGAACACCTGGTAGTCCACGCGGCCCTGGTCCTCCATCACCTCGGTCCACACGTTGGCCTGGGCGCCCAGCACGTGACCGGCGGCCTCGGCCGACAGCTTCGGCGGCACCGGCTCGAAGCGGTACACGTCCGCGAGCGTGCGCACGTACCCGATCGGCACCGGCTCGTCGGGGCCCGGCGCCTGACGGTGGTCCAGGTACACCTGCTGCTCGGGGCACATCACCACGTCGTGGCCCGCCTCCGCGGCGGCGATCCCGCCCGCGTACCCGCGCCACGAGGACACCGCCGCACCGGGGGCCAGACCGCCCTCCAGGATCTCGTCCCAGCCGATCAGCCGCCGCCCGCGCGCCGCGAGCCAGCTGTCGAAGTGCCGGATGAACCAGGACTGGAGGCCGTCCTCGCCCGCCACGCCCAGCTCCCGGATCCGCGCCTGCGCGGCCCCGGAGCGGCGCCACTGCGTCTTGGGGCACTCGTCGCCGCCCACGTGCACGAACGGCGAGACCTCCGCCGGGAACAGCTCCAGCAGCTCCTCGAAGACGCCCTCGTAGAAGCGCAGTACGGCCTCGGTGGGCGCCAGCACGTTCTCGTTGACGCCCCAGTCGTCCCACACCCCCAGCGCCGACGTGTCCACCACATCGGTGTTGCCGAGCTCGGGGTACGCGGCGATCGCGGCCTGCGAATGGCCCGGCACGTCGATCTCGGGCACCACCCGCACGTGCCGTTCGGCGGCGTAGGCGACGATCTCGCGGATGTCGTCCTGGGTGTAGAAGCCGCCGTGCGGGGTCTCGTCCCACAGCGGCGAGGCACGGTGCCCCCGCCGGCTGCGCGGCCGCCACGCGCCGACCTCCGTGAGCCTGGGGTGGCGCTTGATCTCGACGCGCCAGCCCTGGTCGTCCGTCAGGTGCAGGTGCAGCACGTTCAGCTTGTGCGCGGCGAGCAGGTCGATGTACCGCAGCACCCCGTCCTTGGGCATGAAGTGCCGGGCCACGTCGAGCATCATGCCGCGCCAGGCGAAGCGGGGGGCGTCGAGGACGCGGCCCTGCGGCAGGCTCCAGCCCGTCCGGCCGGGCAGCGGCGCCCTGCGGCAGGCGTCGGCGCCGAGCATCTGACGCAGCGTCTGGGCGCCCCAGAAGAGCCCGGCGGCGGCCGCGCCCGCCAGGTCCACGCCGTTCGCGCCGACCGTGATCCGGTACCCCTCGGGACCCAGCTCCTCGGCGACGGCGCCGTCGAGGCGCAGCCGGATGTCCCCCGGGCTGCCGGGCGCCGCGTCCGGCAGGTCCCAGCCGGTGGCCGCGCCGAGCTCGCGGCGCAGCCAGCGCGCGGTGGCGCCGGTGCCCGGGCCGGCGTCGAGGGCCGGCGCGGGCCCGAACTCGTACGGGCGTACGCCCTGGGTCGGGACGAAGGCTCGGGGAGCGGGGATCAGGTCCATGCGTCAGGCCCTTCGCAACGGCTCGTTGCACCCTGCGCAACGCCCGTTCCGCGGAGTGCTCGTCGCGTCGACCCTAGTACGCCGAAGGCCCCCGGAGCGCACGAATGTGCGGACCGGGGGCCTTCGTACCGCCTGTTCGGGACGGACGGCCCGGACTACTTGTCCTTGCCGCCCTTGTCCTTGTCGCCGCCGGCGCCCATGGATTCGTAGATCTCCTTGCACATGGGGCAGACGGGGTACTTCTTCGGGTCCCGTCCCGGGACCCAGACCTTGCCGCAGAGCGCGACGACGGGGGTCCCGCCGAGCGCGCTCTCCATGATCTTGTCCTTCTGGACGTAGTGGGCGAAGCGCTCGTGGTCGCCGTCGCCGTGGGACACCTGCGGCGTCGGCTCTACGAGGGTCCCCGTACCAGTCCCGCGCTCGGGCTCAAGAGTGCTCATAAAAGCCAGGGTACCGACCCGCGCGCGGGTCAGTTCAGCGACGGGTCGTCGGGATAGGTGGCGACCATCGCGAGCTCGTTGCGCTGACGGCGGAGCACCGCCCTCCAGAGCCGTTCGGGGTCCGGGAAGGAGATGTCACCCGGTTCGGAATCCACGACGTACCAGGCCCCGTCGCCCAGCTCGATCTCCAGCTGGCCCGGCCCCCATCCGGAGTAGCCGGCGAAGATCCGCAGGCCGCCCAGCGCGGCGGCCAGCAGCTCGGGCGGGGTCTCCAGGTCGACCAGCCCGATCGCGCCGTGCACCCGGCGCCAGCCCAACGGCCCCTCCTCGCCCGGGATCACCGCCACCCCGAGAGCCGAGTCCAGCCCGACCGGCCCGCCCTGGAACACCACCCCCGGGTCGCCGGCCAGCGGAGCCCAGGGCAGCAGGATGTCGACGACGCCCACCGGCGTGGGCCGGTTGAGGACGACGCCCAGCGAGCCCTGCTCGTCGTGGTCGAGCAGCAGCACCACCGCGCGGTCGAAATTCGGGTCCGCGAGGGCGGGGGTGGCCACGAGCAACCGCCCTGTGAGGGAGGACACCTCGGTCATGCCGACATGATCTCGCACATTCGCCCTTCGGGGGGAGCGGGCGGCGCGATCGGATCGTCCGCAGCTCAGGGCGCACCGCGGCAGGAAGGAGCGCGCGCCCGCGGAGCGCCCGGAATGCGACACTCCGCAATGGCCCGGGCACTCAGGGTGCTGTACCGAATTCATGACAGTCCTACGGCCGCGTCAGCCATACAAACAAGGGGGTGGTGACCCTTACCCTTTTCACTGGCCCCCCGCCCACCCCTCTCCGGAACGCGAGATCCATGACCGGCTCAGACGATGTCCTGCTTGTCCACGGCGGTACCCCGCTCGAGGGCGAGATCCGTGTCCGCGGCGCGAAGAACCTCGTGCCGAAGGCCATGGTGGCCGCTCTGCTCGGCAGCGCGCCCAGCCGGCTGCGCAATGTTCCCGACATCCGTGACGTCCGGGTCGTCCGCGGTCTGCTCCAGCTCCACGGGGTGACCGTCCGCCCCGGCGAGGAGCCGGGCGAACTGGTCCTCGACCCCACGTACGTCGAGAGCGCGAACGTCGCCGACATCGATGCCCACGCGGGTTCCTCCCGGATCCCGATCCTCTTCTGCGGCCCCCTGCTGCACCGCCTCGGCCACGCCTTCATCCCCGGCCTCGGCGGATGCGACATCGGCGGCCGTCCGATCGACTTCCACTTCGACGTGCTCCGCCAGTTCGGCGCGACCATCGAGAAGCGCGAAGGCGGCCAGTACCTGGAAGCCCCGCAGCGCCTGCGCGGCTGCAAGATCCGCCTGCCGTACCCGTCCGTCGGCTCGACCGAGCAGGTGCTGCTGACGGCCGTCCTGGCCGAGGGCGTCACCGAGCTCAGCAACGCCGCCGTGGAGCCCGAGATCGAGGACCTCATCTGCGTACTGCAGAAGATGGGCGCGATCATCTCCGTCGACACCGACCGGACCATCCGGATTACCGGTGTGGACGAGCTCACCGGCTACAACCACAAGGCGCTCCCGGACCGCCTGGAGGCCGCCTCGTGGGCTTCCGCGGCCCTGGCGACCGGCGGCAACATCTACGTCCGCGGGGCGCAGCAGCGCTCGATGATGACCTTCCTGAACACCTTCCGGCGGGTCGGCGGTGCCTTCGAGATCGACGACGAGGGCATCCGCTTCTGGCACCCGGGCGGCCCGCTGAAGGCCATCGCGCTGGAGACGGACGTGCACCCCGGCTTCCAGACCGACTGGCAGCAGCCGCTGGTCGTCGCGCTGACGCAGGCCTCGGGCCTGTCGATCGTCCACGAGACGGTCTACGAGTCCCGGCTGGGATTCACCTCCGCGCTCAACCAGATGGGCGCACACATCCAGCTGTACCGGGAGTGCCTGGGCGGCTCGGCGTGCCGGTTCGGCCAGCGCAACTTCCTGCACTCGGCGGTCGTCTCCGGCCCCACCAAGCTGCAGGGCGCCGACCTGGTCATCCCCGACCTGCGCGGCGGGTTCTCGTACCTCATCGCGGCGCTGGCCGCCGAGGGCACCTCGCGCGTGCACGGCATCGACCTGATCAACCGCGGCTACGAGAACTTCATGGAGAAGCTCGTGGAGCTCGGCGCCAAGGTCGAGCTCCCGAACGGCGATCTCGTCTAGCAACGCGCCCCAGGGGCCCTCAGGGGCCCCTGGACAGCCCGAAGGGCGGCCACCCCACTGCGGGGTGGCCGCCCTTCGGCTTGTGTCACTGCAACGTACTGCTGCCGTCCCGGGGGCCTGTGCGGCCCTCGGCACAAGGGCGGACTACTTGCCCTTGGCGGCTTCCTTGAGCTTGGAGCCCGCGGAGACCTTCACGCTGTAGCCGGCCGGGATCTGGATGGGGTCGCCGGTCTGCGGGTTGCGCGCGGTGCGAGCGGCACGGTGGGTGCGCTCGAAGGTCAGGAAGCCGGGGATGGTGACCTTCTCGTCGCCCTTGGCGACGATCTCGCCGACGGTCTCGGCGAGCGCGGCCAGAACGGCGTCGGCGTCCTTGCGGGTCACCTCGGCGCGCTCGGACAGAGCGGCCACCAGCTCACTGCGGTTCATGTTGTACTCCCGTGTTCAACTTGCCTTAGAGGCGTGAGATCGAAGCCGATGCTGCCAGGGCCCTCGGACAGTCCCCGGACCCGGGTCTGAACGTCAGACCCTCTCGCCCGGTTACGCATCCTGCCCCCACCAGCGGCGGGAAAGCCAATCCGGCACCCGCCAGGGTCACACGAAAAGCGCCACAGTCACGCCGCGGTGACGCTCCGTCCGCACCTGTGGTTCCGTTCCGGTGGATGCGGACCGCGGGCCACGCGGGCATCCCCGCAACCCTAGAGGCGGCCGGGCGGGCCCGCATCTCGCGACGCGCCGGAATCACGGGGCCGTGAGGGCGGTCACAGCGCCCTACACGGCGCTGGAGGCGGCCTTGCGGACGGCTCCGGCGACCGCGCCGGCGACCTTGTCGTTGAAGACGGACGGGATGATGTAGTTCGCGTTCAGCTCGTCCTCGCCGACGACGTCCGCCAGCGCGCTCGCGGCGGCCAGCATCATGTCGGTGTTCACGGTGCGGGACTGGGCGTCCAGCAGGCCGCGGAAGACGCCCGGGAAGACCAGCACGTTGTTGATCTGGTTCGGGAAGTCCGAGCGGCCCGTGGCCACGACGGCGGCCGTCTGACGGGCCACGGCCGGGTCCACCTCGGGGTCCGGGTTCGCGAGCGCGAACACGATGGCGCCCTCGGCCATGGCGGCCACGTCCTCGCCGGACAGCACGTTCGGGGCCGAGACGCCGATGAAGACGTCGGCGCCGACCACGGCCTCCTTGAGGGTGCCCGTATAGCCCTCGGGGTTGGTGTTGTCGGCGATCCAGCGCAGCGGGGAGTCCGGCGCCGCGTCGACGAGGTCGGGGCGGCCCGCGTGCACGACGCCGTGGATGTCGGCGCTGACGGCGTTCTTCACGCCCGCCGCGAGGAGCAGCTTGAGGATGGCCGTACCGGCCGCGCCGGCGCCCGACATGACGACCTTCACATCGCCAACTGCCTTGCCCACCACGCGCAGTGCGTTGGTGAGGGCGGCGAGGACGACGATGGCGGTGCCGTGCTGGTCGTCGTGGAAGACGGGGATGTCGAGGGCCTCGCGCAGGCGGGCCTCGATCTCGAAGCAGCGCGGCGCGGAGATGTCCTCCAGGTTGATGCCGGCGAAGCCCGGGGCGATCGCCTTGACGATCGCGACGATCTCGTCGGAGTCCTGGGTGTCGAGGCAGATCGGCCACGCGTCGATGCCCGCGAAGCGCTTGAAGAGGGCCGCCTTGCCCTCCATGACGGGCAGCGCGGCCATCGGGCCGATGTTGCCGAGACCCAGCACGGCGGAGCCGTCCGTCACGACTGCGACGGAGTTGCGCTTGATGGTGAGGCGGCGCGCGTCCTCGGGGTTCTCGGCGATCGCCATGCACACGCGGGCCACGCCCGGGGTGTAGATCATCGAGAGGTCGTCACGGTTGCGGATGGGGTGCTTGGACGCCATCTCGATCTTTCCGCCGAGGTGCATCAGGAAGGTTCGGTCGGAGACCTTGCCAAGACTGACGCCCTCGATGCCGCGCAGCTTCTCGACGATCTCGTCGGCGTGCGCGGTGGAGGTCGCGGCGATGGTGACGTCGATGCGGAGCTTCTCGTGACCCGACGCGGTCACGTCGAGGCCGGTGACCGAGCCTCCGGAGGACTCCACCGCGGTGGTGAGCTGGGAGACCGCGGTTCCGCTCGCGGGCACTTCCAGGCGGACCGTCATCGAGTACGAGACGCTGGGCGCCGTTGCCATGGCCGTGTTCCTCTTCTGTCCCTGGTTTTTCTGTACGCACAGGGCCCCGCTACACGGCAGGTGCGGCAGGACCTGTTGTCTGATCGTCCCACCTACCAGCCGGTACAAGGTAACCAGCTACAAATTTCGGAAAGACATTTCCACCATACGAGATTTGATGGGGTCTCGGAAGGGTTTCCGGCCACGCAAAACAGGTCTGCCCCGACGCCGAAGCGCCGGGGCAGACCTGTTTTGCCTACGTCTACGACACCGACCCGCCATGCTCGCCTCGCGGCAAGTGGTCGCTCTAAGCGACGAAGGTTGGGCCCGGGGGCTTGGATCGAGCCGGTGTCGTAACCAGGCTAACAAAGGATCGCCGGAAGCGATCCCCCCTCCGGGGACTTCTCTCGGGGACCACGCCCTTGGCCGCGGGCCATCCGGCCCATCGCCCGGCCGAGGCCCGGACGGACCGATGGCCGGACGGACCGATGGCCGGGACGGGACCGGTGGCCGGGACGGGCGGATGGCCGGGACGGGACCGGTGGCCGGATGGCTACGGCTGCCGGATGCCTACGGCTGGAGGAGCGCCGGAACGCCGGAGGCGTCCGGGGCGTCCCGGGGCGCGGAGACCACCGTCAGCTGCTGCGTCGCGCGCGTCAGGGCCACGTACAGCACCCGCAGCCCGGCCGCGGACTCGTCGGCGATCTCCGCCGGGGAGACCACCACCGTGGCGTCGTACTCCAGTCCCTTCGCCTCCAGGCTGCCCAGCGCCACGGCCCGCTCGCCCAGGTCCGCCAGCCACCCGGCCGCCTCGGCCCGGCGGTCCATGGCCACGACCACGCCCACGGTCCCGTCCACCTGCTCCAGGAGCCGCCGGGTCTCCTCCCGGACCGTTTCTCCCAGATCCCCCCCGACGGCCGTGAAACGCGGCTCCAGGCCCGTGGAGCGCACCGCGCTCGGCGGCTCCATCCCCGGCATCGCCAGCTTCAGCACCCGGGCCGCCACCTCGGCCACCTCGGCCGGGTTGCGGTAGTTCACGGTCAGGGTGAACCGCCGCCGCGGCCTCGACCCCAGCGCCTCGTCGCGCGCCGCCGCGGCCTCCTGCGGATCCGTCCAGGAGGACTGCGCCGGGTCGCCGACCACCGTCCAGGTGCCCATCCGGCCCCGGCGGCCCACCATCCGCCACTGCATGGGCGTCAGGTCCTGGGCCTCGTCCACGATCACGTGCGCGTACTCGGTGCGCTCCGCCGCGAGCCGCTCGGCCCGCTCCCACTGGGTCTCCTCGCGGGTGGGCATCAGCTCCTCCAGCCCGCTCAGCTGGTCCAGGGGGTTGAGCTCGCGCTTGCGCTTCGGCCGCGCGGGCGCCCCCAGCAGCTGCTGGAGCTCGTCGAGCAGCGCCACGTCGTGCACCGACAGCGGCCCCTTGCCCTCCGGGCCGACCCGCCGCAGCGAGCGCGCCAGCTGTCGGGTCTCGCGCGGGTTCAGGTCCCGGCGCGACCAGCGGCCCAGCTTGCGCTCGTCGGCCATGGAGGCGAGCACCCCGCGCGGGGTGAGCTCGGGCCACCAGGCGTCGAGGAAGTCGATGAACGCGTCCTCCGTCGAGATGTCCTCGTCGAAGGCGGACCGCAGCTCCGCGGCGAGCTCCGGGTCGCTGTGCCTGCCGTTCGCCCCCGACTTCGCGTACAGGGCGTCGAGCAGCAGCTTGCGGGCGCGCGGGCGCAGCAGGTTCACCGGGGCGGTGCCGCTGAGCGCGTTCTGCCGGATCCGGTTGAGCTCCTCGGACTCCAGCTCCTGGCGCCGCCCGAAGGCCACCACCCGCAGCCGGTCCGGGGCCCCGCCCAGCTCCAGGGCGCCCCGTACCGCCTTGCGCAGCACCTTGAGCATCCGGGAGGAGCCCTTGATCCGGGCCACGCCCGGGTCGTCGTACGTGGTCGCCTCGGCCCCGTCGACGAGCGAGCCCAGCGCCCGGATGGCGACCTGGCCCTCCTCGCCGAGCGAGGGCAGCACGCCCTCGGTGTACGCGACGAGCAGCGGGGTCGGGGAGACGATCAGGATGCCGCCGGAGTAGCGCCGCCGGTCCTGGTAGAGGAGGTACGCGGCCCGGTGCAGGGCGACGGCCGTCTTGCCGGTGCCGGGTCCGCCCGCCACCTCCGCGACCGACGCGGCGGGTGCCCGGATGACCAGGTCCTGCTCGGCCTGGATCGAGGAGACGATGTCCCGCATGGAGTGCGTACGGGCCCGCCCGAGGGCGGCCATCAGGGCGCCGTCGCCGATGGCGGGCAGCTCCTGCCCATCCAGCGAGGCGGTGACCTCGGGGCGCATCAGGTCGTCCTCGACGCCGAGCACCTTGCGGCCCTTGGAGCGGATCACGCGGCGGCGTACGACCCGGCCCGGATCCTTCGGGGTGGACCGGTAGAACGGCGCGGCCGCCGGCGCGCGCCAGTCGATGACGAGCGGCGCGTAGTCGGAGTCGAGTACGCCGATCCGCCCGATGTGCAGGGTCTCGGCGATGTCGGCGGTGAGGTCGGCGCGGATCGCGTCGTCGGCGGGCTCGACGGAGGTGTACGCGCCGTCCGGGCCGCGCTCCCCGTCCTTGCCGAGGACCAGGTCGATCCGGCCGAACAGGAAGTCCTCGAACTCGTTGTTGAGCCGGTTGAGGTGGATCCCCGCGCGGAAGACCTGCGCGTCGCGCTCGGCGAGCGCGCCGGGCGTACCGACCTGCCCGCGCTTGGCGGCGTCGTTCATCAGGAACTCGGCCTCGTGGATCTTCTCCTCAAGGCGTCGGTACACGTGATCGAGATGCGTCTGCTCGACCGCGATCTCCCGATCGCGGACGGAATCCGCCGTGCTGTCGACAGCGGCATTCTGCGCGGCCACCAAGGCCCCCTTCTGACGTGCATGGGCGACCGTCAACCGTACGCGAACCAGGGCCTTGTCCGCACGCCCGTTCCGGGACCGTTCGTAGATCACTACGAACGGCGGCATCCGCCGTCCGCCAGGATGGGGCCGGCCTACGCCGATCCGCCGGCCAGCACCCTGCGCCGGTGCCGGGCGACGCGCTCCCGGTTGCCGCACAGCTCGCTGGAGCACCAGCGCCGCCGGTGCCCCCTCGACGTGTCGAGGTAGACCCGGGCGCAGCCCTCCCCCTCGCAGGCGCGCAGCAGGGCCCGGTCGCCCGGGTCGGTGAGCAGCTCCACCGCGTCCCGGGCCACGGCGGCGAGCAGCCCGGCGCACTCCACCCCGCCGCACAACTCCCGTACGAGGTGACCTTCTTGGTCCCGAACGGCACACAGGCCCGGGGGTGGACCGGCGGCCGCCGCGTTGACCCGGGCCAGGGCCTCCTCCTCGGGGCCGGCGCCGTCCAGCTCGGCCCGTACGAGGCTCTCCACGTCGGCGCGCAGTGCCCGGAAGGCCTGGACCCAGTCGGGCCCCAGCCGCCCGAGCGGGGTCCGGTCGGGCACCAGCCCGGCCCCGACGAGCCACAGGCGCAGCTCGTCGCCGTCGCGGATGCCTTCGGTGTGCTGGTGGGCAGCGAAGGTGGCCACCAGGTCCAGGCAGACCCGCCCGGAGTCGAACCACATACCGGTCACCGCCTCGGTTGCCGTGGGCCGCCTCCCCAGAGTGCCCGTCCCGTGGCCACCCGGCTAGAGGGCGGACGGCTACGGGGCGGGCGGGTCGTCGTGCAGGAGCCGCTGGAAGAGGCGGTGGTCGCGCCAGGCTCCGGCGATGTGGAGGTACCGGGGCGCGAGCCCGTACTGCTCGAAGCCGGCCTTGGCCAGCACCCGCTGCGAGGCCAGGTTGTCGACCAGGGTCCCGGCCTCGACCCGGTGCAGCCCGTACTCGTCCCGGGCGAGCCTGCAGACCTCCTCCAGCGCGGCGGTGGCCAGCCCCTTGCCGGCCCACCCCTGGTCGACCCAGTAGCCGACGCCCGCGCTGCGAAGCGGGCCGAGGACGATGTCGCCGAGGTTGATCACCCCGACCGGCGCGTCCCCGGCGACCAGGACGAACGGTACGAGGCGTCCCCCGTCCCGCTCGGCCAGCAGCCCCTCCACCCGGGCCCGCTGGCCCGCCTCGGTGTAGAACTCCTCGCTCCGGTACGGCTCGTAGGGCGCCAGGTACGCCCGGTTGCGCCCGAGCGCCTCGGCCAGCCCGGCGGCGTCCCCAATCCGGACGCCCCTCATCTCCACCCCGTCGATGATCATCCCGGCACGCTAGCCGACGGGCCGCGCCGGCGGCACCCCGCAGCCGTCCGTACCGCCGGAGGCACCGGCGTCCACCGACAGCCGGTACCCGCGCTTGACCACCGTCTGGATCAGCCTCGGCGCCCCCAGCGCCACCCTCAGCCGCGCCATCGCCGTCTCCACGGCGTGCTCGTCGCGCCCCGCCCCCGGCAGCACCCTCAGCAGTTCCGCCCGGCCCACGACCCACCCGGGCCGCCGCGCCAGCGCCTGCAGCAGGGCCATCCCGGCCGGCGGTACGGTCCGCAGCTCGGCGTCGACCAGCACCCCGTGGCCGCGGATCTCCAGCCGGTGCCCGGCGACCGGCAGCACCCGCGCCCGGCCCGGCAGCTCCTGGCAGAGCAGTTGCACCAGCGGCCCCAGCCGGAACCGCTCGGGCTGCACCGTGGGCACCCCCTCCGCCTGGAGGGGCAGCGCGGTGACCGGGCCCACGCACGCCGACAGCACGTTCCCGCGCAGCCCGTCCAGCACCGCCTCCCGCATCCCGAGCCGGTCCGCCCGGGACAGCAGCGAGGCCGCGGCCGGGGCGGAGGTGAAGCTGACGGCGTCCAGCCCGCCGGAGGCCACCGCGTCGAGCAGCCGGTCCAGCGGCCCGAGGTCCTGCGGCGGCATCCACCGGTACACCGGGACCACCACCACGTCGGCCCCGCCCGCCCGCAGCGTCTCGACGAACCCGGGCAGCGGTTCCCCGTGCAGCTGGAGCGCGATGCGCCGCCCGGCCACTCCCCCCGCGAGCAGCCGGTCCAGCACCTCGGCGAGCGATTCCGACCGCGGGGACCAGGCCTCCACCAGCCCGGCGGCCCGTACGGCCCCCTTCACCTTCGGTCCGCGGGCCAGCAGTTCGGTGCCGCGCAGCCGGGCGAGCAGCTCCTCGCCGATCCCCCATCCGTCGGCCGCCTCGATCCAGCCCCGGAAGCCGATGGCGGTGGTGGCCACCACCGCGTCCGGTGCGCAGTGGATGAGCTCCTTGGTGGCGGCGAGGAGTTCGCCGTCGTCGGCCAGCGGCACGATCCGCAGGGCGGGCGCGTGCAGCACGGACGCCCCCCGCCGGCGCAGCAGGGCGATCAGCTCGTCGGCCCGCCGGGCGGCGGTCACCCCGACGGTGAATCCGGAGAGGGGGCCGGTGTCCGTAGCGTCCATGGTGGTGTCCTGACTTGCCCGAGGGGTTACGCGTAGCGGGTGCCGAGCCTGCCAAGTCGCCGTGTCAGGCTCGGTTCAGCCGTATTTCGTGGCCGTTAACCACCGTTACACGGAGGTGAGCTGCGGTTTCCCCACTTCCTGGGGCCCCGGTACCGCCGCGGCGGCGGGGCGGCGAAGGTATACCGCCCACGTCACCGCGCAGCACGCGGCGTAGAAGCCGAGGAAGGTCACGAAGGCGGCCGTCCCGGACCCGGAGCTCAGGAACGCCTCCCGGAAGACCAGGTTGATGCCGAGTCCGCCGAGCGCGCCGACGGCCCCGATCAGGCCCATCGAGGCCCCGGACAGCCGCCGCCCGCAGGCGGCCGCCTCCTCGCCGCTCATGCCCCGGGCCAGAGCCTTGGCCTGGAAGATGCCGGGGATCATCTTGTACGTGGAGCCGTTGCCGATGCCGCTCAGCGCGAACAGCGCCACGAAGCCCACCAGGAACACCGCGAGCGACTCCCGTACGGAGGCCAGTACGACCACCCCGGTCGCGGCCGCCATCGCCAAGAAGGCCGCCAGGGTGATCCGGGCCCCGCCCAGCCGGTCCGCGAGCGCGCCGCCCACCGGCCGCACCAGCGAGCCGAGCAGCGGACCGACGAAGGTCAGCGAGGCGGCCTGGAGCGGGGTCCGCCCGAACTGCGTCTGGAGCACCAGGCCGAAGGCGAAGCTGTAGCCGATGAAGGACCCGAAGGTGCCGACGTACAGGAACGCCATGATCCAGGTGTGGGCGTCCCGCGCCGCCTCCCGCACCGCGCCCGCGTCTCCCCGTACGGGCGCCAGGTTGTCCATCCGCACCAGCGCCAGCGCGGCCGCGGCCACGATCAGCGGGAGGTAGACGGCGAGCAGCAGCCGGGGGTGGGCGGCCCCGGCGGTCCCGATGACCAGCAGGGCGACGAGCTGCACCACCGGTACGCCGATGTTCCCGCCGCCCGCGTTCAGCCCGAGCGCCCAGCCCTTGCGCCGCAGCGGGAAGAAGGCGTTGATGTTGGTCATGGAGGAGGCGAAGTTGCCGCCGCCCACGCCGGTCAGGGCGGCGACGGCGAGGAAGGTGCCGTACGGCGTGCCGGGCTCCATGACCACCAGTGCGGCCACGGTCGGCGCGAGCAGCAGCAGGGCGCTGACGACGGTCCAGTTGCGCCCGCCGAACCGGGCCACGGCGAACGTGTAGGGGATCCGGACGAGGGCGCCGACGGCCGTGGCAGTGGCGATCAGGGCGAACTTGCCGGCCGGGTCGATCCCGTACTCGGGGCCCATGAAGAGCACCATCACGGACCACAGCGACCAGATGGAGAACCCGATGTGCTCGGAGAGCACGGAGTAGAGGAGGTTGCGCCGGGCGATCCGCTCCCCGGTCTCCTTCCAGAACGTCTCGTCCTCGGGATCCCACCGCTCGATCCAGCGGCCCCCCTTGCGCGGTGCGGTCGTACCGGTCATCACACGCCTCCACAGCTGTCGCGTCCTTGGTGACGACCGTAGGAACGGCGCGTTTCCACCCCGGTCCCCGCCGGATGACCGCCGGGAAACCTTGCACTCACCCGCCGCCGGAGCCGCCTGTGAGCGCCGCCGGGAGCCAGCTCCCGGCCGGTACGTCCAGCCACCCGCGCTCCCCCGCGAGCTCGGCGGCCGCCCGGGCGAGGGCGTCCAGCCCCGGGTGCCGGAAGCCCTTGCGCCAGACCATCGACAGCGGGGACAGCGGCACGGGGGCGACCAGGGGCCGTTTCGCGCAGCCGGGCATGTCGGTGAAGTCGACGGTCACCAGGACCGGGTTGCGGGTCTTGGCCATGACCCGCCCGAACTCCTCCTTGCCTACCGCCACCGGCGCGGGCGGCGCCAGCCCGATGCCGCGCCCCGCGAACAGCTCCCGCGCCAGCCCGGTCCACTCCAGGGTGCGGGGATTGCCGGCCCCGGCGTAGACGCTCTCCCCGGCCAGCGCCTCCAGCGGTACGTCCTGCCGCGCCGCCAGCGGGTGCCCGTCGGGCAGCAGCACGGCGAGCGGCTCGTACCGTACGGGCAGGTGCGCGAGGCGGGCGCGCAGCGCCGGCTCCAGCCCGTGCGCGTAGCCGAAGGACACGTCGAGGCGCCCGGCGGCCACCTCCGCCGCGGCGTGCGTCAGCCCGCTCTCGAAGCGGGCCATCAGCTCGCAGCCCGGGGCGAGTTCGCGGGCCCGCTCCAGCACGGTGCGCCCGGAGCTCGGCCCGTCGGTGTTGAGGTCGACCAGCAGCGGTCCGGGCTCGGCGAAGGCCGCGGCCAGTTCCGCGTGCGCGCCCAGCACCCTGCGGGCCAGCGGCAGCAGCCGCTCCCCGTCGGCGGTGAGCTCCACGGCCCGGGTCGTCCGTACGAACAGCCCCGTGCCCAGCCGCTCTTCGAGCCGCCGGACGTCCCGGCTCAGGGCCTGCTGGGCGACGTAGAGGCGGGCGGCGGCGCGGGAGAAGTGCAGCTCCTCGGCCACGGCCACGAATCCGCGCAGCAGCCGGGGTTCCAGATCACGGGAGGTCACCCCGGGAGACTAACAACGGAAAGCGGTCAATCGCCCCTGAACAGGTGTTGGACGCCGCTCCGGCCCCGCCCGCAGCCTTGGTCCATGCCCGCAACGATCTCCGCGACCCCCCTGATGACCGTCACCGGCTCCACCCTGGTCCTGGCCGCCCCGCCCCGCCCGCCCCGCGCCCCCGGCCCGTACCGCCGCCTCTTCGCCCTGCCCGGCACCCGCGCCTTCACCGCCGGGAACCTCATCGCCCGCCTCCCGATGGGCATGTTCGGGATCAGCGCGGTGATGATGATCGCGGGGCAGCGCGGCTCGTACGCCCTCGCCGGGGCGGTCACCGCCACCGGCCTCGCCGCCACCGCGCTGGTGGCGCCCTGGACGGCCCGGCTGGTCGACCGGTTCGGGCAGGCCAGGATCGCCGTCCCGGCCACCCTGGTCGCGGTGCTCGGCTCGCTGTCCCTGATCGCCTGCGTCCGCTGGGACGCTCCGGCGTGGACCCTGTTCGCCTCGTACGCGGCGACGGCCACCACCCCCAACATCGGCGGCATGTCCCGGGCCCGCTGGACCCTGCTGCTGCGCGGCTCCCCGCGCGAGCACCACACGGCGATGTCCTTCGAGCAGGCCGCCGACGAGCTCTGCTTCATGCTCGGGCCGGTCGTCGCCGCGTCCCTGTGCACGCTCGCCTTCCCGGAGGCGGGCACGCTCACCGCCGCCGCCCTGCTGCTCACCGGCATGCTGGTCTTCACCGCGCAGCGGGCCACGGAGCCGCCGCCCACGGGAGTCCGCCCGGCGCCCTCGACCTCGCCGCTGCGCGCCCTCCTGCCCCTCCTCGGGCTCTTCACGGCCACCGGCATGATCTTCGGCTCGCTGGAGGTCACCTCGATCGCCCACCTCGACGCACACGGCCTCGGCGCCGCCTCCGGCCTGGTCCTGGCCCTCCAGGCGGCCGGCTCCTGCGCCGCGGGCCTGCTCTACGGCGCCCTGCGCCCCCTCGGGCTGCGCACCTGTCTGGCCGCCCTGTGCGCCGCGATGGCCCTGCCCTGGGCCGCGGCGGCCACCGGCTCGCTCGCCCTGCTGGCCCTGGCCCTCCTCCTGGCGGGCATGGCCACGGCCCCGACGATGGTGACGGCCATGTCCCAGGTCCACGCCCGCACCCCGCAGGACCGCCTCAACGAGGGCATGACCCTCGCGGTCACCGCCATCCTGACGGGCATCGCCGCCGGTTCCGCCACCGCCGGCGCCGCCGTCGAACACCTCGGCACCACGACGTCCTACGCCCTCCCCGCCGCGGCAGCCCTCCTGGCCCTCGCGGCCGCCCACACCCAGCAGCGCCGGGCGCGCTGAACACACAGGGCTGACACGGCCCGGTGCGCATCACCTCCAAGAACGGCGACGCCGTCCTCATGTCCGCCGACGACTACGACTCCTGGCAGGAGACCGTCTATCTGCTGCGCTCCCCTGCCAACGCCCAGCGGCTGATGGAGGCTGTCGGTCGCGACCGCGAAGGCGCGTCCACGGTCACCAGGAATCTGGATGAGCTGAGGGAGCTGGCCGGGGGCGAGGAGTGAGGAGCATTCGCTTCGACCCCGCCGCATGGGAGGACTTCCTGTTCCGGCTCGCCTCCGACCGGAAGATGGCTCGCCGCATCACCCGCCTGATCGGCGAGATCCAGCGCGACCCGTTCACCGGGATCGGCAAGCCCGAGCCGCTGAAGGGCGAACTGTCGGGCTACTGGTCTCGCCGCATCGACGACGAACACCGGCTCGTGTACCGGGCGGACGACGAGGAAGTGAAGATCCTCAAAGCCCGCTACCACTACTGACGCCGCAGACCCCGGGCATGACGAAGGCCCCGCAGCAGGAGCTGCGGGGCCTTCGCCCACATGGGATGAGTGGAGATGGCGGGAATCGAACCCGCGTCCAACGGTGCAGAAGCAGGGCTTCTCCGAGCGCATTCCGCTGCGCTTTTCTCGGCCCCGGAGATCACACGGACAAGTCTCCGACGGGCTCAGTCACTGTTTGGTTTCCCTCCAACCCCCGTGACCGGGGCTAGAGGTTTAGATCCCTAATTGACGCCAGGATCCGGACCGGGACCACTTCCGGGCTGACGCTCCTCACAGAGGCTTCAGCTCACTGTTATTAGGCAGCGAGGGTGAAGCGGGAGTTATCGCTCTTGGAGTTGGCGATTATTTTTTGCGACATATGGTTTACGAGATCATTGCCGCTTCCTCGGCTCGCTTCCCCTGCATCGACATCCGCTGTCGAAACCGATCATCCCCATGTTTTTTTATCAACGTGCCCCACCCGCGAACGTGTGGTGCTGACGCCATGGTACGCGAAGTGGACCACGGGATGCCAGGCGATTAAACCGTGCCGCGCTGCTTGCGACGGATGGCCGAGATCGCCCGGTTCGTCTCGCGGGTGTCCTGCTTCTCCCGCAGGGTCTGCCGCTTGTCGTACTCCTTCTTGCCCTTGGCCAGCGCGATCTCGACCTTCGCGCGGCCGTCCTTGAAGTACAGGGACAGGGGTACGACCGTGTGCCCCGACTCCTCCGCCTTCCGCGCCAGCTTGTCGATCTCCTCGCGGTGCATGAGGAGCTTCCGCTTGCGCCGCGCGCTGTGGTTGGTCCACGTGCCCTGGCTGTACTCCGGCACGTGCACGTTGTAGAGCCAGGCCTCGCCGCCCTCGATCGACACGAAGCCGTCCACCAGGGAGGCCCGGCCCTGGCGCAGGGACTTGACCTCGGTGCCCGTGAGCACGAGACCGCACTCGTAGGTGTCGAGGATCGTGTAGTCGTGCCGCGCCTTCTTGTGCTGGGCGATCATCTTGCGCCCTGTTTCCTTAGCCATAGTGCGGTCATTTTCGCACTACGGACCCACCCCGAGGCCACCCAATACCGTGCGGGCCCGCTCCTCGGCCCCCTCGCCCGCCGCGAGGTCGGGGGTGATGCCGCCGCCGTCGAGGCTGCGGCCCGCCGGAGTGCGGTACGTGCCGACCGTCAGCTCCGCCACCGAGCCGTCCGGGAGCGGCGTCGGCATCTGCACCGAGCCCTTGCCGAAGGTGCGGGTGCCGACCGTCACCGCGCGGCCGCGGTCCTGGAGGGCGCCCGTGACCAGCTCGGCCGCGCTCATCGTGCCCCCGTCGACCAGCGCCACCAGCGGCCTCGCGGTGTCCCCGCCGGGCTCCGCGTACAGGGCGCGCTCGGAGCCCCGTACGTCGTACGTCGCCACCAGCCCGCCGTCCAGGAACGCGGAGGCGGCCGTCACCGCCTCGGCAACCAGCCCGCCCGGGTTCCCGCGCAGGTCCAGCATCAGCCCGGCGCCGGGCGGGGCCGCGCGGACGGCGGCCCGGACGCGGTCCCCCGAACCGCGCGTGAACGAGGCGACCTTGATGAGCGTGATGCCGCCCGCGAGCTGCCGTACCGTCACGGGCTCGGTCCGCAGCTGCTCCCGGCGGACGGTCTCGGTGAGGTCGGCGCCGTCCCGGCTGAGGCCGAGCACCACCGGGGTGCCGGCCTCGCCCCGCAGCAGGGCCACCACATCGGTGACGGACAGCCCCGTGACGCCCTGGCCGTCCACGCTCAGCAGCCGGTCGCCGCCGCGCAGCCCGGCCCTCGCGGCCGGACCGCCGGGCTGCACCCGGTCGACCCCGATCCGGCCGTCGGGCAGGCGCTCGGCCCAGAGCCCGACGCCGGTCCAGCGGCCGTCGAGGTCATCGGCGAAGGCCGCGTACTCGCCCTGGTCGTACACGGTGCCCCAGCGGTCCCCGCTGCGGCTGACCACTTCCTGGGCGGCCTTCTTGCCGGACTTGCCCTCGGCCACGGCCTCGGCGGCGGCGCGTGCGACGGCGTCCCGGTCGGCGGTGCCCGCCCCGGGCGGAAGGGGCGCGGATAAGGCGGCGGGGTCACTCGTACGGGCCACCAGTGCGCCCCCCGCGTCCGCGCCCGCCGCGCGCTCCCAGCAGCCGGTGCTCGCGGCGGTACCGACGGCCGCGAGGAAGACCAACGTCAAGACGGCCCCGCGACGCAGGTCGCGGGGCCGGAGACAGAGAGCGGGCAGACCCGGCATGGCGCCGAGTCTAGGACAAGCCCCGCGGCAGCACGGATGGTTGGCCGGACCGCACACGGGGCGCTTGTCACACCTTCAGGTACTTGCGCAACGCGATGAACGCGGCCAGCGAGGGCATCAGCAGACCGATGACGAGCACCAGCGGCAGCTTGGTGACGACGGAATCCCACCCGATGAAGTTGATCAGTTCCAGCTTCGAGCGGAGCATCACGCCGTGGTCGATCACGAAGTACTGGCCGGCCCCCAGCATCAGGCAGGCGAGCGTCGCGCCGATCAGGCCGGCGACGGCCGCCTCCATGATGAACGGCACCTGGATGTAGAAGCTGGACGCTCCCACCAGCCGCATGATGCCGGTCTCCCGCCTACGGCTGAAGGCGGAGACGCGCACCGTGTTGACGATCAGCAGCAGCGCCACGATCAGCATGATCAGCATGATGCCGAGCGCGGCCACATTGAGGAGCCCGAGCAGCTTGAAGAGGTTGTCCACCTCGCGGTTCTGGTCCTGGACCGACTGGACCCCGTCCCGCCCGGCGAAGGCGGTGGTGATGACCTCGTACTTCTCCGGGTCCTTCAGCTTGACCCGGAAGGAGTCGGGCATCTGGTCCGGGGTGACGACCGAGGCCAGCGCGGTGTCCCCGTACCGCTCCTGGTAGTGCTTGTAGGCCTCGTCGGAGGACTCGTACATGACGGTCTGGACGAGGTCCATCTTCTTGAGCTCGGCTTCGAGCTGCTGCTTCTGCTCGGGGGTCACCGCGCCCTTGGCGCAGGGCCCCTTGGGGCCGGCCCCGGCGTTCCCCTTGGCGGCGGCGTCGGTCGCGGCGTCCGCCGCGTCCTTCGCGTCGCTCTTGTTGCAGAGGTAGACCGTGACGTTGACCTTGTCGTACCAGTACCCCTTCATCGCGCTGACCTGGTCGCGCATGAGGAGGGAGCCACCGAACAGGGCCAGCGACAGGGCCACGGAGATGATGACCGCGAAGGTCATGGTGAGATTGCGACGGAGACCGACGCCGATCTCCGACATGACGAACTGGGCGCGCATGGCGTCCTTTCAGTGCTGGTAGCCGTAGACGCCGCGCGACTGGTCGCGTACGAGACGGCCCTGTTCGAGTTCGATGACGCGCTTGCGCATCTGGTCCACGATCTGCTGGTCGTGCGTCGCCATGATCACCGTGGTGCCGGTCCGGTTGATCCGGTCCAGCAGCTTCATGATGCCGACGGAGGTCTGCGGGTCGAGGTTGCCGGTCGGCTCGTCCGCGATCAGCAGGGCGGGGCGGTTGACGAAGGCGCGGGCGATGGCCACGCGCTGCTGCTCGCCGCCGGAGAGCTCACCGGGCATCCGGCTCTCCTTGCCGCCGAGCCCCACCAGCTCCAGGACCTGCGGAACGGCCTTGCGGATCTCGCCGCGCGGCTTGCCGATGACCTCCTGCGCGAAGGCGACGTTCTCGGCCACCGTCTTGTTGGGGAGGAGCCGGAAGTCCTGGAAGACGGTCCCCAGCTGGCGCCGCATGTGCGGGACCTTCCAGTTGGAGAGCTTGGCGAGGTCCTTGCCCAGGACGTGGACCTGGCCGTGGCTCGCCCGTTCCTCGCGCAGGACCAGCCGCAGGAAGGTGGACTTGCCGGAGCCGGAGGAGCCGACCAGGAAGACGAACTCACCCTTCTCGATGTCCAGCGAGACATCTCTGAGTGCGGGGCGGCTCTGCTTCGGGTAGGACTTGGAGACGTTGTCGAATCGGATCACGGGTGCACCACGGTCGCCGGGAGTAGGTGTGCGTGACCATACGCGAACGGGCGCGGGGTGTGGACCCGGCATCCGGAGTTGCCCGATTTATCCCCGGGTCCTGGAGGAGCCGGATCGCGATTGCCCGGACGGGCCGCGCCGAATGTCGCCGAAGCTGGCACAGTGGTAGGGGGAACGGACTCGTTCCCCTTGCCGTTGTACCAGGGGACGAGAGGAGGAGCGCATGACATATGACCGGCTCGTGTGCGCGAACTGCGCCGCACCCGTCAGCCAGGGCCGCTGCCCGGTGTGCCGGGCGAACCGGGAGCGCCTCCAGCAGGAGAGCCCCTTCGCCGGCCTGAACCCCATGGCGCTCATCGCGCTTCTGGTGGTGCTGGTGGCAGCTCTGGCGCTGGTGGCCCAGACCGCGTAGTTCTTCTGCCGCGTCCCGATCACACGCTACGCGCAAGGGCCCGGACACCTTGGGGTGTCCGGGCCCTTGCCGTGTTTACGCCGCGTCGTTACGCGGTCTGCTCCTGCTGCTTGCGCCAGCGGATCCCGGCCTCCAGGAAGCCGTCGATCTCGCCGTCGAGCACCGCCTGCGGGTTGCCGACCTCGAACTCCGTCCGCAGGTCCTTGACCATCTGGTACGGGTGCAGGACGTAGGACCGCATCTGGTTGCCCCAGGAGCTGCCGCCGTCCTTGAGGGCGTCCATCTTGGCCTGCTCCTCCTGGCGGCGCCGCTCCAGGAGCTTGGCCTGGAGCACGTTCATCGCGCTGGCCTTGTTCTGGATCTGCGAACGCTCGTTCTGGCAGGAGACGACGATGCCGGTCGGGATGTGCGTGATGCGCACGGCCGAGTCGGTCGTGTTGACGCCCTGGCCGCCGGGGCCGGAGGCGCGGTACACGTCGATGCGCAGCTCGCCCTCGTCGATCTCGACGTGGTCGCTGGACTCGACGACCGGCAGCACCTCGACGCCCGCGAAGGACGTCTGGCGGCGGCCCTGGTTGTCGAAGGGCGAGATCCGGACCAGCCGGTGGGTGCCCTGCTCGACGGAGAGGGTGCCGTAGGCGTACGGGGCCTTGACCACGAAGGTGGTCGATTTGATGCCGGCCTCTTCCGCGTAGGAGGTCTCGTACACCTCGGTGGGGTAGCCGTGCCGCTCGGCCCAGCGCAGGTACATGCGCTGGAGGCGCTCGGCGAAGTCGGAGGCGTCGACGCCGCCGGCCTCGGCGCGGATGTTGACCAGGGCCTCGCGCTCGGCGTACTCGCCGGAGAGCAGGGTCCTGACCTCCATCTCGTCCAGCGCCTTGCGCACGGAGACCAGCTCGCTCTCCGCCTCCGCGAGGGTGTCCGCGTCGTCCATCTCCTGGGCGAGCTCGAAGAGCACGGAGAGGTCGTCGATGCGGCCGCGCAGGGTCTCGGTCTTGCGGACCTCGGCCTGGAGGTGCGAAAGCTTGCTCGTGATCTTCTGGGCGGCCTCCGGGTCGTCCCACAGGGACGGCGCGGCGGCCTGCTCCTCGAGCACGGCGATATCTGCCCTCAGCTTGTCGAGGTCCAGGACGGCCTCGATCGACCCCATGGTCGAGGAGAGGGACTTCAGCTCTTCGGAAACATCGACGACTGCCACGGGTCCAGCGTAGCCGGTCATCGGACGGCACTCTCCGGCCAGGCTGGATCGGTCCGTACGGAGAGGGGTTCGCACGGGCGTACCCTCACCATATGACCGTCCTACTCGTGAAGCGCCGCCATGTGGACCACATGCGTGTCACCACCACGAGCTGTCTGCCGCCGGACCTCGCACGAGCCTGATCCACCCCGATCCGACTTCGGTCCTGAACGCGGACACGCGGCCCCGGCGCCATCCCTGCCGGCGGCCTTCCCCACCCGCTGCCCCGCCATCTCTGGGGAACAGGACCCCGTGACATCCGAAACGGAGCCGTCATGCCGTCCGCGCACCCTTCCTCTTCCTCCCGTGCCGACTCTCTCGCCACCTCGCTGGCCGTCATCGACCTGTCCCGGGCCGACGACCCCGCCGAGCGGGAGGACTTCCTGCGGCAGCTGCACGCGGCCGCCCGGGACACCGGTTTCCTGTACCTGACCGGGCACGGGATCAGCGAGTCGGAAACCGCCCGCATCCTGGAGCTGACCAGGGCTTTCTTCGCCCTCCCGGAGGCCGACCGGCTGGCCGTGAGCAATCTGAACTCCCCGCACTTCCGCGGCTACACCCGGATCGGGCACGAGCTCACCGGCGGGGCCTCCGACTGGCGCGACCAGCTGGACGTGGGCGCCGAGCGGCCCGCGCCGGCGCTGGGGCCGGACGACCCGGCGTACCTGTGGCTGGAGGGCCCGAACCTGTGGCCGGCGGCCCTGCCGGAGCTGCGCGAGGTGGTCCTCGACTGGCAGTCCCGCCTCGCCTCCGTGGCCCACCGCCTGCTGCGGGAGCTGCTCGCCTCGATCGGCGCTCCCCCGGACTTCTTCGACGCGGCCTTCGCCGAGCGCCCGCACCTGCACACGAAGCTGATCCGCTACCCCGGATCCGCCCCGACCGGCGCCGACCAGGGCGTGGGCGCGCACAAGGACTACGGCTTCCTGACCCTGCTGCTCCAGGACTCGGTGGGCGGGCTCCAGGTCGTACGGGACGGGGAGTACGTCGACATACCGCCGCTCCCGGGGGCGTTCGTGGTCAACCTGGGCGAGCTGCTGGAGATCGCCACGGAGGGCTACCTGCGGGCCACCGACCACCGCGTGGTGAGCCCGCCGGGGGCGGTGGAGCGGTTCTCGGTGCCGTTCTTCTACAACCCGCGCCTGGACGCGGTCGTCGACACGGTCCCCGGCGACTACCTGCGCTCGGCGCCGGGAGTGGCCCACGACGCGTCGAACCCGCTGCACGCGGAGTACGGCCGCAACGAGCTGAAGGGCTGGGTCCGCGCCCACCCCACCGTGGCGCGGCGCTGGCACCCGGAACTCGTCCCGGCGTAGCCCCTCCTCCCGCACCCTTCAGGGGGTGCGGGGGACCGACCGCTTGCTGTCCTGGGGAGGCGGGGTGTCGTCGCCGGAGACGGCCAGCCAGGTGCCGAGGCCCACGGCGGCGGCCAGGGCCAGCGCGGACGCCGACATGACCAGGCGCCGCTTGCGGGCGGCTTCGGCCCGGTGCCGGGCGGAACCCGGCCGGTGGCCGCCCGCGGGGCGCGGGACCCGGGCCGTGCCCAGCGCACCCCCGGCGAGCTCGTCCGGCCCCGGCACCCGCATCGAGGTGTGCGTGTCCCGGTTCGAGTCCGTCGCGGAGCCCGGCACCAGGGGCACCACCCCGCGACGGCGCACCGGGTCCGCGGACGCCTCCTCGGGCTCCTCCGGCTCCGGCTCGGCGTCGTCCGGCTCGTCCACGTCCAGCGGCGGCATCCCGGCCAGCATCGGCAGCAGGTCCCGCAGCCGGGCGGACAGCTCCGAGGCCCGCAGCCGCGAGGCGGGGGCCTTCGCGAGGCACTGCACCATCAGCTGCCAGAGCTCGTCCGGGATCCCGGGCAGCGGCACGACGGTCTCCGTCACGTGCCGCCTGAGCACCGCCCCAGGGTGCCCGCCGCCGAAGGGCGTGAACCCCGCCAGGAGCTCGTACAGCACCGTGGCCAGCGCGTATATGTCGACGGCCGCCCGCGGGGGCAGGCCCTCCACGATCTCCGGGGCCAGGTAGTCCGGCGTGCCGATGATCCGGGTGGTGGGCGTCGAGGCCCGCCCGCCGGCGCTGCGCCGCGGGGAGTCGATCAGCTTGGCCACGCCGAAGTCGGTCAGCAGCGCGGGGTGCGCGCCGCCCGGGCCCAGCGGGCCCTGCATGTCGAGCAGCACGTTCTCCGGCTTGACGTCGCGGTGCACCACCCCCGCCGCGTGCGCCGCCGCCAGGGCGTCCGCGACGTCCGCGACGATGGCCACGGCCGCCTCGGGGGCCAGCCGCCGCTCGCGGTCGAGGCGCGTGCGCAGATCCGTACCGCGGACGAGGTCCATGACGAGGGCGAGGTCGTTGCCGTCGACGACGAGGTCGCGGACGGACACCACGTGTGGATGGTCCAGCCCGAGCAGCGCGCTGCGCTCCTGGACGAACCGTCCGACCAGCTCCTGGTCGGACGCGAGGTCCTCGCGCAGGAGTTTGACGGCGACGGGGCCGTCAGGCCCCTCGCCCAGCCACACCGTGCCCGCGCTGCCGCGTCCAAGGATCTGGTGCGCGGTGTACCGGCTGCCGATCTTCCGTGCCACGACTGCTCCCTCAGCGGCTGGCGTACGCACCAAAGCTACGCGGCCGGGTGGGCGTTGGACGCCCCGCATCGCGGCGACCTTCACTTCTGCGGGCGAAATCACGTCCCGGAAGTCGACAAATCCACGAACCAAGCGCTACCGGGGCGTCCCGAGGCCCCTTTGTCGGAGCGTCAGGACGCCGATGGCGGCTCAGGGGGTGGAGCCTCCGCCGGTGGAGTCGCCGATGGCGCTGACCCAGTCGACGGCCTCCGAGCCCCAGGTCCACACCTGGTCCCACCAGCCGCGGCCGGTGCCGACCCACTCCTGGAGCGGGGTCAGCTCCCACACCAGCCAGCCCGCCACGAAGAAGAGCAGGATCATGACCAGGCAGCCCTTGAGGCAACCGAGGCCGGGGATCCGGACCGGGTTGGCGCTGCGGCGGCGCGGCTCGCGCGGCTCCCTCGGCGCCCGGGGGGCCGGCTGCTGCGGCGGCGGACCCTGGGGCTGGCGGGGCTGCTGGTACGGCTGCTGCTGCGGGGGCTGCTGGTACTGGGGCTGGTGCTGGGGCTGGTGCTGCTGGGGCTGGTAGTGCTGCGGCGGGGAGTACTGCTGCTGCGGCGGCTGCTGGTACTGCGGCTGATGCGGGGGCTGCTGCGGCTGCTGGTACTGCTGCGGCGGCGGGCCCTGGCGGTACGGCTGCTGCTGGGGCCGCTGCTGCGGCGGCGGGGGCGCCTGGCGCTGCGGCCGGCGGCGCAGCGGGTCCTCGCTCGGGTCGAGGTACTGCATCTGGGTCTGCTCGTTGCGGTCCCGGGCGGCCCGCATCTGCGACTGCCACGGGTGCGGCTGGTCCGGCTGCTGCACGGGCGGCATGACGGACGTCGGGTCCGGGCCGCCGCCGGCGCCGGTGCTGGGCAGCACGCTGGTCGCGTCGGCCCCGCCGACCGGCGGCAGGACGCTGGTCATGCCGTTCGGGTCGTAGGCGCCCATCGGGGAGCCCGCGCCGGCGGGGAGCATCTGGGTCGGGTCGGCGGCCCCGGGCGTCGCCGGGACCGGCGCGGGCGAGGGGTCGGGCGCGAGCAGGGCGGCGACGCCGAGCGCGGCCTCGACCTCGTCGGGCGAGGAGTGCACGCCGATGCCGGAGGCGACCACGCGCAGCCCGCGCGCCAGGCTCTCGGCGCTGGGGCGCTCGTCGGGCTCCTTGCGCAGGCAGTGCTCGATGACCGTCCAGAGCGGCTCGGGAAGGTTCGCGGGGCGCTGCGGGTCCTCGCTGAGGTGGCGGTGGAGCACTTCGAGCGCGGTGCCGCCGGCGAACGGCGGGCGGCCGGTGACCAGCTCGTAGAGCAGGATGCCCGCGCCGTAGATGTCGACGGCGGAGGTCTGCGGGCGCCCCTCGGCGGACTCGGGGGCCACGTAGGCGGGGGTGCCGACGAACTCGTGGGTGCGGGTGAGCCCCGGGGAGTCGGCCAGGCGCGCGATGCCGAAGTCGGTGAGCATCGGCTTCATCTGGCCGTTCCGCTCGTCGAGCAGCACGTTGGCGGGCTTCAGGTCGCGGTGGACCACGCCGTCGGCGTGGCTGGCGGCGAGCGCGTCCGCGATCTGGGCGGTCAGCAGGCTCGCCGCGACCGGGCTGAAGGGGCCGTTCGCCCGGATGTACCTGTGCAGGTCGGGGCCGTCGATCAGGTCCATGACCAGGGCCAGCAGATCACCCTCGACGACGAGGTCGCGCGTGCGCACGATGTTGGGGTGGGTCAGGCGCAGCAGGACCGAGCGCTCGCGCAGGAAGCGCATGACGATGTCCGCGTCCTGGGCCAGCTCCTCCTTGAGGACCTTGATGGCCACGGTCTCGCCGGGCTGCCCGGCGACGGCTGCCTCCGCACCGGCGGTCTCCCGCTGGCGGGCACGCCAGACGGTGCCCGTGGCGCCGCGCCCGAGCGGCTCCTCGAGCAGGTACTTGCTGCCGACTGGCCGCACGTCTCGCGCTCCCCTGCTGTCGTCTGTCTGTCGTCTGGTTTCGGGTGTTTCCGCTGTTTGGTTTTCCGGCCCACTCTAGGGGGTGTCCCGGTGGAAGACGCCGGGTGCCGAAGGTTGGTTGCCGTACATATGTACGAAGAGTGAGTTTTACCGGGTATGCCGGAGGCGATTTTCCTCGGCTTTCGTCGGCTCACTTGTCCGTATTCGTGCCAGGAGTGGATCGGGTCACGATCGATCAAGATCATTTGTTGCCGGGTGCCGGGCGTGTTGTCCGTGACAGGTGCGAGGATGCACCCGTACGGAACGGCAGGGACGGGAGCCCCGCCTTCCGGCAGACCTGACCGGACGACGCGTCCGTGCCGGGCGGGGGGTCGATCGGGCAGGCATGTCCCGCCGTTCCCCTGCCGGGCGCACGCACCGTGCACTGCGCACCGCGCAGAAGGGACCGCTGACGGCGATGCAGATCCGGCTGACCGTCCTCGGGTCGCGCAGCGGCCACCAGACCGCCACCGCGCCCGCCGGCTGTGACGTGCTCGTCACCGCGCCCGCCGGGACCGCGCTGGCCGCGGTCGCCTCCGGGCTCGCGGCGACCGTGGGCGGCCCAGACACCGGCGGCACCGTGGTGCTGTACGCCGGGGCCGAACGGCTCGACCTCCAGCGGCGGGTGCTGGGCGAACCTCCGCTCGTGGACGGGGCCGTGCTGGCGCTGCACGTCCCCGTGCCGGACGGCTCGCCGGCCCTGCCCGAGGACGGGCTGGACGCCCCTCAACTGCACGTGGTGGCCGGTCCGGACGCGGGCGGGGTGCACCTGCTGCACCCCGGGGCGGTCCGGATCGGACGCTCGTCCGACGCGGACGTCCCGCTGGACGACCCCGACGTGTCACGGCTGCACTGCGCGGTGACGGTGATGCCGGACGGGCGGGTGGCGGTGGCCGACCTCGGCTCGACGAACGGCACGACGCTGGACGGCGCCCCGGTGGGACCGCGCGCGGTGGCACTGGCACCGGGGGCGCTGCTGCGGATCGGCGAATCGACGCTCCGGCTGGCCGCCGGGGGCTCGGAAGCGGTGCTGGCCGCGGTGCCCGACCTGGAGGGCCACCTGTGCCTGCCGGGCACCTCCGGCGGATCGGGCACCCCCGGCGCGCAGCCGACCGGCGCGGGCGGCCCCGGCACGGGCGGCCCCGGCACGGGCAGCCCCGGCGCAGGCGGCCCCGGCACGGGCAGCCCCGGCACGGGCAGCCCCGGCTCGGGGGCGCATGCCGCCGGAGCCGGAAGCGGCCCGTACGGCGCGGGCTCGCACGGCGCCGGCCGGGACGCCGGCCCGTACGGCGCCGGCCAGGGCGCCGGGCCCGCAGCGCAGCTCGGGGGCGGGCCCCAGCGGTACCCGGCCCCCGGGGCGGCCGAGTGGTCCGGCCCGCCCGCACCGGGCCCCGCCGGCCCCGCGCCCGGTACGCCCGGTACGCCCGGCGCGGACTGGGGCAGCGGGGGCGCGAACGCCCCCCGGCGACGGGGCATAGGCGCCTGGGCCCGCAAGTGGGTGCGCGGCGAAGAGTCCCCCGGGGCGGCCGTCGACGCCGAGGTGGCGGTGGCCGCCCGGCCCGACGAGGACGACCCCGCGGCGCTGCTGCTCGCCGCGCTCGGGCCGACCGGGCGGCTCTGGTCCCGCGCCCCCGGCGCCCTCGACGTCGGCCTGGGCGCCGGCAGCAGGGTCGCGCTGCACGAGACGGGGGCGCTCGGGATCGCCGGGCCGCGGGCCCGCCTGACCGGCGTGGCCCGGTCCGTGATCGCCCAGCTCGCCGCGCTGCACGCGCCGGGGCAGCTGGAGGTCGTGCTGATCGCCGCCGACCGGGCCCGCACCGTCCAGGAGCGGCGCGCCGACTGGGGCTGGCTCGGCTGGCTCCCGCACGTCCGGCCCGCGCACGGCCAGGACTGCCGGCTGCTCCTCGCGTACGACCGCGACCAGGCCGCCGCCCGCACCGGTGAGCTGACCCGCCGGCTCGACGAGGGCCCGCTCGGCGGCGGCTGGGCCTCCGCCGGACCGGAGGCGGTCCGGCAGGCCGCGGCCGGGTACGAGGGCCCGTACACGCTGCTCGTCCTGGACGGCGACCCCGGCGCCGGCCCGCTCCGCGACGTCACCGGGCGGCTGGCCTCGCACGGGCCCGCCGCCGGGATCCACGTGCTGGCCCTCGCCGAGGCTCCGGCGGCGACCCCCGCCAGTCCGGTCTCCGAGACGTTCGAGGCCGCGTGCGCGGGCTCCCCGGCCTTCCGGGACTGCGGTACGGCCGCCCTGCTGAGCGGGGACGTGGCCACCGCCGTACGGACCTTCGCGGTCAGCGGCGGCCGCCCCGTCCCGCCGGGCACGACCGCCGTCGCGGACGCCGTTTCCGCCGCCTGGGCGGAGCGCTTCGCCCGCGCCCTCGCCCCGCTGCGGGCGGAATCGGCGGCCACCGAGGGCTACCGGCCGGCCGCCGCCCAGCTGCCGCAGACCGCGCGGCTCCTCGACGAGCTGGGCCTGGCCCGGGCCACCCCCGCTTCGCTGATGGCCCGTTGGGCGGCCGCCACCGAGCAGGGCCAGGGCGTCGGCGGCCTCGCCGAGGTGGTGCTGGGCACCGGCCGGCGCGGGGCGGTCGGGGCCGAGCTGGTCCACGAGGGCCCGCACCTGCTGATCGAGGGGCCCGCCGGGAGCGGCCGCACCGAGCTGCTGCGTTCGGTGGCGGCCTCCCTCGCCGCCGCGGCCCGGCCCGACCGGCTCGGCCTGGTGCTCCTGGACGGGGCCGGCGGGGAGCGCGGCGACGGGCTGCTGCCCTGTACCGAACTGCCGCACGTGTCGGCCCATCTGGTGGCCTCGGACCCGTTGCGCATGCGGGAGTTCGCCCAGGCGCTGGGCGCCGAGCTGAAGCGCCGCCACGAGCTGCTGGACGGCGTCCCGTTCAGCGAGTGGCACGCCCGCCGCGAGGTGTCCGACCGGATGGTCTCGCCCCGCCGGCCCCCCTCCGGCGAGCTCGGCGGCGATCTCGACCCGCAGCGCTCGGGCACCCTGCGGCTGCGTTCCGCCGCCGCCCGCACCGACCCGGCCGCGGGCCCCGGTCCGCTGCCCCGGCTGGTGCTGCTGGTCGACGACTTCGACGCGCTGGTCGCGCCCGGGCTCGGCAGTACGGGCCGCCCCGCCGCCGGTTCGCTGGTGCGGATCCTGGAGGGGGTGGCCCGCGAGGGCGCCCGGCTCGGGGTGCACCTGGTCGCCACCAGCGCCCGCCCGGACCGCACGGCCGACACCGAACTGTCCCGGCTGGCCACCCTGCGGGTCGAGCTGGACGCCCCGGACCAGCCCGGCCCGGGCCGGGGGCTGCTCCGGCACGCCGACGGCCGCGCGGTCCCGTTCCAGGCGGGCCGGGTCACCGGCCGGATCCCGCGGACGGCGACCTCGAGGCCGACCGTGGTGCCGGTGGAGTGGGAGCGGATGGGTGATCCGCCGGCCCGCCGCCCGGTGCGCGAGCTGGGCAACGGCCCGACCGACCTGGCGCTGCTGGCCAGCGCCCTGGACCGGGCCTCGCACCTGGTCTCGGCGATACCGGTGCTGTTCCCGCCCGCTCCCTGAGCCCTCCGGCCCCCGCGTACCGCGAGGCGGTATTGCGGGGGTGCGCGGGTACGGCGTAGACCTTGTGGCACGGGACACACCACCAAGGCCGGACAGGCATCGGGGGCAGAGCCATGCGCAGTCAGCAGGGAACCAGCCGCACCAAGAGCCGCAGGAACCAGCTCAGAAGCCGTACGAGGAACCGTGCCTGGGCCGCGCTGATCGCGGCGGGCGCGCTCGCGCTCACCGGGTGCGGCGGCGACGGCGACGGCAAGAAGGGGGATCCGGCGCCCTCCGGCGAGAGCCAGTCCGCCCCCCGGGTCGAACTGCCGCAGCTGCCCGGCGAGAAGCTGGAGGTCGCCGCGGTGTGGACCGGCCCGGAACAGGCCAACTTCTCGAAGGTGCTCAAGGAGTTCGAGAAGCGGACCGGCGCCACCGTCACCTTCGTTCCGGCGCAGGACCCGATCGTCACCTTCCTCGGTACGAAGATCGCGGGCGGCGCCCCGCCGGACGTGGCGCTGCTCCCGCAGGTCGGGGCGCTGGTCTCGGCGGTGCAGAACAAGTGGGCGCAGCCGGTGGGGCCGGAGGCGCAGGCCCAGCTGGACAAGAACTACTCGGCCGGCTGGAAGACGCTGGGCGCGGTCGGGGGCACCCAGTACGGCGTCTACTACAAGGCGGCCAACAAGTCGCTGATCTGGTACAACGCGAAGGCCTTCGAGGCGGCGGGCGTGCAGCCCCCGAAGACGTGGAAGGACCTGCTGACGGCGGCCGACACCCTGTCCGCGTCCGGTACCCCGGCGGTCTCGGTGGCGGGTGCGGACGGCTGGACCCTGACGGACTGGTTCGAGAACGTCTACCTCTCCCAGGCGGGCCCGGAGAAGTACGACAAGCTGGCGAAGCACCAGATCAAGTGGACGGACGACAGCGTCAAGCAGGCGCTGACCACCCTCGGGGAGCTGTTCGGCCGCAAGGACTTCCTGGCGGGCGGGCCGAACGGGGCCCTGTCCACGGAGTTCCCGAAGTCGGTGACGCAGACCTTCACCGGCGGCGACCGGCCGGCGGCCGCGATGGTCTTCGAGGGGGACTTCGTGGCCGTGAACATCGCGCAGACCGACGCGAAGGTGGGCAAGGACGCGCTGGTGTTCCCCTTCCCGGCGGTCGGCGACAAGGCGCCGGTGGTCTCGGGCGGTGACGTGGCGGTCGCGCTGAAGCCCTCGAAGGGAGCGCAGGCCCTGCTGACCTTCCTGGCGTCGGCGGACGCGGCGGAGATCCAGGCCCGCGAGGGCGGTTTCGTCTCCCCGAACAAGTCGGTGAACCCGGCCTCCTATCCGAACGACATCCAGCGCGACATCGCGAAGGCGCTGATCGCGGCGGGCGACGACTTCCGCTTCGACATGTCGGACCAGGCTCCGGCGGCCTTCGGCGGGACTCCGGGCGCCGGTGAGTGGAAGCAGCTCCAGGACTTCCTGGCGAACCCGGCGGACGTGGCGGGTGCCCAGGCGAAACTGGAGGCCGACGCGGCCAAGGCCTACGGG
Organism: Streptomyces sp. NPDC028314; assembly: GCF_055565795.1. NCBI lineage: Bacteria > Bacillati > Actinomycetota > Actinomycetes > Kitasatosporales > Streptomycetaceae > Streptomyces > Streptomyces sp. NPDC028314. The sequence continues at coordinate 32,980 of NZ_JBVHTP010000004.1, read as the reverse complement.
AACTGATCCCGTGGCCACCCAAGCCAGGGCGACCGCCGGCAAAGCGGCCGAGGCCGGTGCCCCGGGCCGGCCCGCGCCCGGGCGCTCGGCGGAGGCGCGGCGGCGCCGGCTGGTCGCGGCCGCGTTCCTGCTCCCGGCCCTGCTGCTGCTCGGCGCGCTCGTCGTGCACCCGATCGGCTACTCGGTGTACCGCAGCTTCTTCGACCGCACCGGCGACACCTTCGTGGGCGGCGGCAACTACCGGGAGATCCTGCACGACCAGACCATCCGTACCGCGCTGCGGAACACGGCCCTGTGGGTGGTGCTGGCCCCGACCACGGCCACCGCGCTGGGCCTGATCTTCGCCGTGCTCACCGAGCGGGTCCGCTGGGGAACGGCGTTCAAGCTGCTCGTCTTCATGCCGATGGCGATCTCGATGCTGGCGGCGGGCATCATCTTCCGGCTCGTCTACGACCACGACCCCGACCGGGGCGTGGCCAACGCGGTCTGGGTGGGGGTGCACGACACCTTCGCCCAGTCCTCGGCGTTCCCCAAGGCCCGCCCGGGCCGGGACTCCCCGCTGGTCCCGGCCGAGGGGGGCGCGTACGTGACGCGTGATCCCGTACGGGCGGGCGTGCCGGCGCTGCTCCCGCTGGTCGGCGTGGCTCCGGAGGCCCTGCCCGAGGGCACCCGTACGGCGAAGCCCGCCGCGGCCGAGCCCGGGAAGGTCACCGGCACCGCCTGGCAGGACTTCACGCGCGGCGGAGGCGGCCGGACCAACGCGGTCGACCCGACGGAGTCGGCCTTCGCCGGGATGCGGATCGAGGCGGTCAAGGACGGCAAGGTGGTCGACTCGGCGTCGGCCCGGGCCGACGGCACGTTCACCCTGTCCGCGAGGGCCGACGGGGCGCTGCTGCGGCTGCCCGCGTCGAACTTCCGGGAGGCGTACGCGGGGGTGCAGTGGCTGGGTCCGGCGCTGGTGACCCCGGCGATCATCGGGGCGTACGTGTGGATGTGGGCCGGGTTCGCGATGGTGCTGATCGGGGCCGGGCTGGCGGCCGTACCGCGGGAGCTGCTGGAGGCCGCGCGGGTGGACGGTGCGAACGAGTGGCAGGTGTTCCGCCGGATCACCGTCCCGCTGCTGGCGCCGGTGCTGGCGGTGGTGCTCGTGACGCTGGTCATCAACGTGATGAAGATCTTCGACCTGGTGTTCGTGATCGCGCCGGGCGCGGTCCAGGACGACGCGAACGTGCTCGCGTTCCAGCTGTACCGCACCTCGTTCGGCACGAACGCCGACCCTGGGCTGGGCAGTGCCATCGCGGTGCTGCTGCTGGTGCTGGTGGTGCCGGTGATGCTCTACAACATCCGCCGGATGCGCCGGGAGGCCCGCCGATGAGCGCACGGTCCATCTCCACCGCCGCCTCCCGCGTGGCGGGCGGGGCGCTGCGGGTCTTCCTGGTCCTGGCGGGCCTGTTCTGGCTGATGCCGACGGTGGGGCTGCTGATCTCCTCGTTCCTCTCCCCGACCGACCTCAACAGGGGCGGCTGGTGGAAGGCGCTGACCGCGCCGTCCCGGCTGACGGCGGACAACTACGAGCGGCTGCTGGCCAACGACACGATCACCGGCTCGCTGCTCAGCACCGTGGCGATCGCCGTCCCGGCGACGCTCCTCGTGCTCGTGCTGGGCGCGTTCGCCGGGTACGCCTTCGCCTGGCTGGAGTTCCCGGGCCGGGACTGGCTGTTCCTCGTGGTCGTCGGGCTGTTGGTGGTCCCCGTCCAGGTGGCCCTGATCCCGGTGTCCGAACTCTTCGGGTCCATCGGCCTGTTCGAGACCACGGCGGGGGTGGTGCTCTTCCACACCGCCTTCGGGCTGCCGTTCGCGGTGTTCCTGCTGCGGAACTTCTTCGCGGAGATCCCGCGCGAGCTGCTGGAGGCGGCCCGCCTCGACGGGGCGGGCGAACTGCGGCTGTTCGCCCGGGTGGTGCTGCCGCTCGGCGGTCCGGCGATCGCCTCGCTCGGCATCTTCCAGTTCCTGTGGGTGTGGAACGACATGCTGGTCGCGCTCGTCTTCGCGGATTCGGCGCATCCGCCGATCACGGTGGCGCTCCAGCAGCAGGTACGGCAGTTCGGGAACAACATCGACGTACTGGCGCCCGGCGCCTTCCTGTCGATGCTGGTGCCGCTCGTGGTCTTCTTCGCCTTCCAACGGCAGTTCGTCTCGGGGGTGATGGCCGGAGCGATCAAGTGATCCGCCGCTGATCACGGGGTTGACGTGCGGTGTTGACACCGGGTAACCCGAATGCCACACCGCGCGTAACCCGATCACCACACGGGGGGTTCCTGGGCAATATGCCCGCGCCGACCCCTGGATGTGCCGTGCCCCGGTTCAGCGTCATCGTGCCCGCGTACAAGGTTCAGGCGTACCTCCAGGAGAGCCTGGACTCGGTCCTGTCCCAGTCGTACCCGGATCTGGAACTGATCGCGGTCGACGATGCCTCCCCCGACGCCTGCGGTTCGATCATCGACGAGTACGCGGCCCGGGACCCGCGGGTCACCGCCGTGCACCTGGCGCACAACCTGGGCCTGGGCCCGGCCCGCAACGCGGGCCTGGCCCGGGCCACCGGCGACTACCTGGTCTTCCTCGACGGCGACGACACCCTGGCCCCCGGCGCCCTCCAGGCCATCACCGACCGCCTCAAGGCCACCGGCTCCCCCGACGTCCTGGTCTACGACTACGCGCGCACCTTCTGGACCGGCGAGACCACCCGCAACCGCCTCTCCCACCGCCTCTCCGAGGAGGGCCCGGCCAGCTTCCGGCTCACCGACCGCCCGGCGCTGCTCGGCATGCTGATGGTGGTCTGGAACAAGACGTACCGCCGCGAGTACGTGGAGCGCGAGGGCCTCGCCTTCCCGCCCGGCTTCTACGAGGACACCCCCTGGACCTACCCGGCGCTGCTGGCGGCGGAGTCCGTGGCCGTCCTCGACCGGGTCTGCGTGCACTACCGCCAGCGCCGCACGGGCTCGATCCTGACCACCTCCAGCCGCCGCCACCTCGACATCTTCGACCAGTACGACCGGGTCTTCGGCTTCCTCGCCGGCCGTCCCGAGCTGGAGCGCTGGCGCCCGGCGGTGCACCGGCGGATGGCGGAGCACTTCTGCGCCCTGTACGCGGACCCGCGCCGCCTGCCGCGCGCGAGCCGGGCCGAGTTCTTCGGCCGGGCCTCGGCCCTGCTGCGCCGCTACCGCGCCCGGGGCCCGCAGGCCCTGCCGCTCTCCCTGTCCCGGACCGACCAGCTGCGGCACACCCTGATGCGGCTGGGCGCGCGCCGCGCGTACGGCCTGCTGTCGGTGCTGCGCTCGGGCGCCCTGGCCCTGGGGCGCGGGGGCGCCTCGGCGGGCCGGGGCCTGCGCGAGGCGGCCCTGCGGCTGCACTACCGGATCCAGCGGACGCTGCCGCTACGGCCGGAACTGGCCGTGTTCTCCGCCTACTGGCACGGCGGGTACGCCTGCAACCCGGCGGCCATCGAGGCCAAGCTGCGCGAACTCGCGCCCCGGATGCGCACCGCCTGGATCTGCGACCCGCGCCACGCGCCGACCCTGCCGCCGCAGACCACCGCGCTGCGCCCGGGCTCGGCGGCGTACTGGACGGCCCTCGCCCGCGCCACGTACCTCACCACGAACGTCAACTTCGACCGCGCCCTGGTCAAGCGCCCCGGCCAGATCCTGGTCCAGACCCAGCACGGCACACCGCTCAAGCGGGTCGGCCTGGACCTCCAGGACCGCCCGGCGGCCACCCCGACGACGGACTTCGCGGGCCTGCTGCGGGGCGCGGACCAGTGGGACTACCTGCTCTCCTCGAACCGCCACTCGACGCTGGTGTGGGAGCGGGCCGTGCCGTCCTCGTACACGACGCTGGAGTACGGCTACCCGCGCAACGACGTCTTCCACGGGACCACGCAGGCGCAGGTGCTGGAGCTGCGCGAGCGCCTGGGCATCCCGCCGGGCTCGACGGCGATCCTCTACGCGCCCACGCACCGCGACTACCGGCGCAGCCGGCCCGAACACCTGGACTTCGAGCGGGTCCTGCGCGACCTGGGCCCGCGCTTCACGCTGCTGGCCCGCACCCACCTGACGTACGCGGGGACCTTCTCCCCGGACCCCCATCCGCGGCTGATCGACGTCTCGGCGCACCCGTCGGTGGAGGAACTCTGTCTGGCCTCGGACGCGTTGGTGACGGACTACTCGTCGCTGATGTTCGACTACGCGGCGCTGGACCGGCCGATCGTGATCCACGCGGACGACTGGGAGGCGTACGAGGCCGCCCGCGGGACGTACTTCGACCTGCGGGCGTGCCCGCCGGGCGCGATCGCCCGCACCGAGGACGAGCTGGTGGACATCTTCGCCACCGGCCACTGGCAGGGCTCGCGTTCGGCGCAGCTGCGCGCGGCGTTCCGCGCGCGCTTCTGCTCGTACGACGACGGCCACGCGGCCGAGCGCGTCGTACGCCGCGTCTTCATGGGCCAGTCCGCCCCGGTCCCCGCGATCACCCCGCTGCCGGACCGCCGCCCCACCCCCGCGGCCCCGGCCCCCGCCCCGGAACCCACGCTGGCCCACCTCACGTCGGGCCTCTGGCCGTAGGGGCCGTAGGAGCCGTAGGGGCCGTCCCCGCCTAGGCCTGCGGGCCGGACTGGAGGCCCGCGACCACCGAGCGGGCGAGCTCGTCCAGGTACGGCCCCGGCACGGGCTCGCGCACCACCACCTGCCGCCAGTACAGGGGCCCGATCGCCAGGTCCAGCGCCCGGGACGGGTCCACCCCGCGCGGCAGCTCGCCGCGCGACACCGCGTCGGAGATGATCCCCTGCGCCATGCGCCGCTCCCCGTCCAGCAGCGCACCGCGCACCGCGTCCGCGATCTCCGGGTTCCGGGCGGCCTCCACCAGCAGGTCCGGGATCACCGCCGAGGCGACGGGGTGCCGCAGCACGTGCGACATGACCTCCAGCAGCGCCCGTACGTCCCCGTACAGCGATCCCGTCGCCGGCACCGGCAGGCCGTCCGCCGCGAAGGCGCCGACGAGGTCCAGCACCAGGTGGAGCTTGGACTTCCAGCGCCGGTACACGGCCGTCTTCCCGACCCCGGCGCGCCGCGCGATGCCCTCGATCGACATCCGGGCGAAGCCGACCGCGGCCAGCTCCTCGACCACCGCGGCCCGGATCGCCTCGGTCACGTCCTCCCGCAGGACGGCGGCCCCGGCGGGGGCGCGGCGGGCGGGGGCGGCGGAGGGGGCGGGGGCAGGCTCGTTGGTCATGCACAGAGCATAGCCGCGCACGCCGGCACCCTCCCGTCACGACGATACGGTTGCGTTCCGACGCACCACGCCCTAACCTCGCCGTAGCGACGATACGGAACCGTCCCGACGCACAGCCGACGCACAGCCGACGCCCGCCCCCGTCGAAAGCGACCTCCCGTGACCACCGTGACCGTGACCAGCCCGCCCCCCTCGGCGGCGGAACTGGCGGCCGCCCACGGCCTGACCGTCAGCGGCGCCCGCCCCTCCCTCCCCCGCTACATCGCCCAGCTCTGGGGCCGCCGCCACTTCGTGACGGCGTACGCCACCGCCCGCATGCATGCCACGTACAGCACCGCCAGACTCGGCCAGGTCTGGCACCTGGTGACCCCGCTGCTCAACGCGGCCGTCTACTACTTCATCTTCGGCATCGTCATGCGGGCCAGCCACGACGTGCCCGACTACGTGCCGTTCCTGATCACCGGCGTGTTCGTCTGGGACTTCATCGGCAGCTCGATCAACGCCGGCACCCGCTCCGTCCACAGCAACCTGGGCCTGGTGCGCGCCCTGCACTTCCCCCGCGCGAGCCTGCCCATCTCCACCGTCGTCCAGCTCTTCCAGCAGCTGCTCGTCACCATGGGCGCCCTGGTCGTCCTGCTGCTCGCCTTCGGCCAGACCCCGGGCCCGTCCTGGCTCCTGGCCCTGCCCGCCCTCGCCCTGACGGCCGTCTTCTGCGCCGGCTGCGCCATGGTCATGGCCCGCATCGGCTCCAAGAGCCCGGACGTCAGCCAGCTGATGCCGTTCGTGCTGCGCACCTGGATGTACTCCTCCGGCGTGATGTGGTCCATCGACTCGATCCTGAAGACGGACCACCTCCCGCACTGGGTCACGATGGCCCTCAAGCTCAACCCGGCGGCCGTCTACATCGACCTGATGCGGTTCGCGCTGATCGACAGCTTCAAGGCGGGATCGCTCCCCCACCACGTGTGGCCGATCGCCGCCGGCTGGGCCCTGCTCGCCGGCGTCGGCGGTTTCATCTACTTCTGGAAGGCTGAGGAGGAGTACGGCCGTGGCTGACACCGCAACCCTGCCCCGCACCGCCCCCACCACCGGGCACGCCCCCGGGACCCGCGTCCCGACCGTCATCGCGGACGAGGTCCACGTCGTCTACAAGGTCCACGGCTCCGGCGCCCGCAAGGGCGGCGCCACCGCGGCCCTCAGCCGGATCTTCTCCCGCCGGCCCGCCCCCGGCATCCGTGAGGTGCACGCCGTCAAGGGCGTCAGCTTCACCGCGTACAAGGGCGAGGCCATCGGCCTCATCGGCTCCAACGGCTCCGGCAAATCCACCCTGCTCGCGGCCATCGCCGGCCTCCAGCCGGTGGCCCGCGGCACGATCTACTCGCACGGGCAGCCGTCCCTGCTCGGGGTGAACGCCGCCCTGATGAACGACCTGACCGGCGAGCGCAACGTGGTCCTCGGCGGCCTCGCGATGGGCATGTCCAGGCAGCAGATCCGCGAGCGCTACCAGGACATCGTCGACTTCTCCGGGATCAACGAGAAGGGCGACTTCATCTCCCTGCCCATGCGGACGTACTCCTCCGGCATGGGCGCCCGGCTGCGGTTCTCCATCGCCGCCGCCAAGGACCACGACGTGCTGATGATCGACGAGGCCCTGGCCACCGGCGACGCCGCCTTCCAGCGCCGCAGCCAGGCCCGGATCGAGGAGCTGCGCGAGCGCGCCGGCACCGTCTTCCTCGTCAGCCACGGCATCGGCACGGTCCGCCAGACCTGCGACCGGGCGATCTGGCTGGAGTCGGGGGTGCTCCGCATGGACGGCCCCTCCGCCGAGGTCTGCGACGCGTACGAGGCCTTCACGAAGCGGTAGACCCGGCCGCGCCCGGGGCACGGGCACGAACGGGGCGGCCCCCGGGACCGGATGGTCCCGGGGGCCGCCCCGTTCACGCACCCCGCGTCAGCGGAGCGCGCGCACTACGCGTGTGCGCGCAGCAGCGAGCGCATCGTCCGCATCGCCACGGACAGGTTCGCCAGGTCGAAGTCGTCCGACCCCTGGATCTCCTCCAGGGTCGTCCGCGCGCGCCCGATGATCGCCGCGTTCTTCTCCTCCCACGCCTTGAAGCGCTCCTCGGGAGTCGAGTCGCCGTTGCCCACCGACAGCACGTCGGCGGTCAGGGCCGCGTGCGCCGCGAACAGGTCCTCGCGGATGGAGGCGCGGGCCATGGACTGCCAGCGGTCGGACCGCGGCAGCTCGATGATCCGGTCCATCAGCTGGGTGATGTTCAGCCGGTCCGCGAGGTCGTAGTAGACCTCCGCGACGTCCAGCGGGTCGACGGACGTCCGGTCCGCGATCGCGACGATGTCGAGCGTCGGGAAGGCGGACGAGAAGCCGGCCACCTTGGCCGCCAGCTCCTCCGGCACGCCCTCGCCGATCAGCTCGTCCATGATCGACTGGTACCACTCCAGGTCGGCGCCGCGCACCAGCTTGGGCAGCTGGGCCCAGACGTCGGTCACCCGCTCGGAGAAGAGCTCGATCGTCTCGGTGATCTGCAGCGGCTGCGGCCGGTTGTTCAGCAGCCAGCGGGTGCCGCGCTCCACCAGGCGCCGCGAGTGCAGCCGCACCCGGGTCTGGACGTCGGCCGCGACCTCGTTGTCCAGAGCCTCGACCGCGTCCCACACCTCGGCCAGGCCGAAGATCTCGCGGGCCGCGAGCTGGGCCCTGACGATCTCCTCCGTGGACGCGCCGGTCTCCTCCCGCAGGCGGTGCAGGAAGGTCGAACCGCCCGTGTTCACGGTGTCGTTGACCAGCAGGGTGGTGACGATCTCGCGGCGCAGCGCGTGCCCGTCGATCTGCTCGGGGAACTTCGCCCGCAGGGCGCCCGGGAAGTAGGCGTGCAGCAGACGGCGCAGGTACGGGTCGTCCGGGAGCCCGGTGGCGATCAGCTCGTCCGACACCGTGATCTTGGTGTAGGCGAACAGGACGGCCAGCTCCGGCTGGGTCAGGCCCTTGCCGTTGCCGAGGAGCTCGCGGATCTGCCGGTCGGTGGGCAGGAACTCCAGCTCGCGGTTGAGCAGCCCCTCGCGCTCCAGGCGGCGCATGAAGCGCTGCTGGGCGTGGAGCAGGCTCGGGGCCTGGGCGGCGCCGTTGGCCAGGGCGGTGTTCTGCGCGTAGTTGTTGCGCAGCACCAGCTTGCCGACCTCGTCGGTCATCTCGGCGAGCAGCTTGTTGCGCTGCTTGACGGTCATGTCCCCGTCGGTGACGACCGAGTTCAGCAGGATCTTGATGTTCACCTCGTGGTCGGAGGTGTCCACGCCGGCGCTGTTGTCGATGGCGTCGGTGTTGATCTTGCCGCCCTCGCCGCCGGCGCCGGTGCGGGCGAACTCGATGCGGCCGAGCTGGGTCAGACCCAGGTTGCCGCCCTCGCCGATCACCTTCGCGCGGACGTCCGAGCCGTTGACGCGGATGGCGTCGTTGGCCTTGTCGCCGACGTCGGCGTGCGTCTCGGCGGTCGCCTTGACGTACGTACCGATGCCGCCGTTCCACAGCAGGTCCACGGGGGCCTGGAGGATGGCCTGCATCAGCTCGGCCGGGGTCATCTTGGAGACGCCCGCCTCGATCCCGAGCGCCGCGCGGACCTGCGCGTTGACCGGGATGGCCTTGGCGGTACGCGGGTGGATGCCGCCGCCCTGCGAGAGCAGCTCGCTGTTGTAGTCGGCCCACGAGGAACGCGGCAGGTCGAACAGGCGCCGGCGCTCGGCGTACGAGGTGGCCGCGTCCGGGTCCGGGTCGATGAAGATGTGGCGGTGGTCGAAGGCGGCGACCAGGCGGATGTGCTCGGAGAGCAGCATGCCGTTGCCGAAGACGTCACCGGACATGTCGCCGACGCCGACGACGGTGAAGTCCTGGGTCTGGGTGTCGTGCCCGAGCTCGCGGAAGTGCCGCTTGACGGACTCCCAGGCGCCGCGGGCGGTGATGCCCATGCCCTTGTGGTCGTAGCCGGCCGAGCCGCCCGAGGCGAAGGCGTCGCCCAGCCAGAAGCCGTAGGACTCCGCGACACCGTTGGCGATGTCGGAGAAGGTCGCGGTGCCCTTGTCGGCGGCGACGACGAGGTAGGTGTCGTCCTCGTCGTGGCGGACCACGCCCCTGGGCGGCACGACCTCGCCGCCGACCATGTTGTCGGTGATGTCGAGCAGCGCCGAGATGAAGATCTTGTACGAGGCGATGCCCTCGGCGAGCCACGCGTCACGGTCCACCGACGGGTCGGGCAGGTTCTTGGCGACGAAGCCGCCCTTGGCGCCGACCGGCACGATGACGGTGTTCTTGACCATCTGCGCCTTGACCAGGCCGAGGATCTCCGTACGGAAGTCCTCGCGGCGGTCGGACCAGCGCAGGCCGCCTCGGGCGACCTTGCCGAAGCGCAGGTGGACGCCCTCGACGCGCGGGGAGTACACCCAGATCTCGAAGGCCGGGCGGGGCGCCGGCAGGTCCGGGATGGCCTGCGGGTCGAACTTCATCGACACGTACGCGTGCTGCTCGCCCGCGTCGCTCAGCTGGAAGAAGTTGGTGCGCAGGGTCGCCTTGATGAGGGTGAGGAAGGCACGCAGGATGCGGTCCTCGTCCAGCGAGGCGACCTGGTCCAGGGCCCCGTCCAGCTCCTCCAGCATCGCGTCGACGAGCTCGCTGCCGGCGGCCTGACGGCCGGGCGACATCCGGGCCTCGAACAGCGAGACCAGCAGCCGGGTGGTGTGGACGTTGTTGCGGAGGGTGTCCTCCATGTAGTCCTGGCTGAAGGTGGAGCCGGCCTGGCGCAGGTACTTCGCGTAGGCGCGCAGCACCACGGCCTGCCGCCAGGTGAGCCCGGCGCTCAGCACCAGGGTGTTGAAGTTGTCGTTCTCCGCGTCGCCCTGCCAGACCGCCGCGAAGGCCTCCTGGAAGCGCTCGCGGGCGTCGTCGCCCAGGTAGCTGTCGCCGCCGCCGGCGGAGACGGGCATCCGCAGGCCGAAGTCGTAGATCCAGGCGTTCGTACGGTCGCTGCAGCGCAGCTCGTACGGGCGCTCGTCGGTGACCTCGACGCCGAGGCGCTGGAGGACCGGCAGCACGGCGGACAGGGAGACCTGCTCGCCCTGACGGTAGATCTTGAAGCGGCGCTCGCCGGGACCCGCGCCGACCGGCTCGTACAGGGAGAGGTCGAAGTCGCTGTCGCTGGCGGACAGCCGCTCCAGCCGGACCAGGTCGGCGACGGCGGAGCGCGGCGAGTGGTCGGCCTTGTAGCCCTCGGGGAAGGAGGACCCGTAGCGGCGCAGCAGTTCGGCGGCGCGCTCCTCACCGGTCTCCGCGATGAGCGCCTCGCCGAAGCCGTCGGCCCAGGAGCGGGCGGCCTCGACCAGCCGGCCCTCGATGCGCTCGACGTCGGAGTCGGTCAGGACCGGCAGTTCCTTGCCCTGCGGGACGCGGACGACGAAGTGGATGCGGGAGAGGATCGACTCGGTGTTCCAGGCGGTGAAGTCGACGCTGATGCCGTCGAGCTCCTCCTTGAGGATGTCCATCAGGCGCAGCCGGACACCGGTGGTGAAGCGGTCGCGCGGCAGGTAGACCAGCGCGGAGTAGTAGCGCCCGTACTCGTCCTGGCGCAGGTACAGCCGCAGCCGGCGCCGCTCCTGGAGGTACAGGACGGAGGTGACGATCTCGCGGAGCTTGTCGACCGGGGTCTGGAACAGCTCGTCGCGCGGGTAGGTCTCCAGGATCTGCAGCAGGTCGCGGCCGTCGTGGCTGGACGGCGCGAAGCCGGCGCCTTCGAGGACCTCGGAGACCTTGCGGCGGATGACCGGGACGCGGCGCACGGACTCGGTGTACGCGGCGGAGGAGAACAGGCCGAGGAAGCGGCGCTCGCCGACGACGTTGCCGTCGGCGTCGAACTTCTTGACGCCCACGTAGTCGAGGTACGAGGGGCGGTGCACGGTGGAGCGGCTGTTGGCCTTGGTCAGCACCAGCAGGCGGTGCTCGCGCGCCTTGGCGCGGGCGTCGGCGGGCAGCCGGTTGAAGGACGGCGAGACCGGGTGGCCGTCGTCCTTGCCGCTGTGGTGCGGGTCGGAGCGCAGGATGCCGAGGCCGGTGCCGGGGACGGCGGAGAGCGCGTCGCCGTCGACGAGGTTGTACTCGCGGTAGCCGAGGAAGGTGAAGTGGTCGTCGGCGAGCCAGCGCAGCAGCTCACGGGCCTCTTCGAGCTCGTACTCGCGCAGGTCGGGCGCGGTGTGCTCGTTCGGCAGCTCTTCCGCGATGCGCAGCGCGGCGTCGCGCATCTTCTCCCAGTCCTCGACGGACTCGCGGACGTCGGACAGGACGCGCTGCAGATCGGCGGTGATCTGCTTGAGGTCCGCGCGGTCGGTCTCGCGGTCGATCTCGACGTGGATCCAGGACTCGACGAGGGAGTCGTGGGGGCGCGCGGTCCTGGGTCCGTGCGCGTCGCAGTCGGGGCCGAGGATCTCGATCAGCTTGCCGGTGATGTCACGGCGTACGACGACCTGCGGGTGGATCACGACGTGGATGCCGCGTCCCTGGCGGGACAGCTCGTTGGTGACGCTGTCGACGAGGAACGGCATGTCGTCGGTGACCACCTCGACGACCGAGTGGCTGGAGGTCCAGCCGTTCTCCTCGACCGTGGGGGTGTGTACGCGGACGTTCGCGGTGCCCTGGGGGCGCTTCTCCGCGAGCCGGTAGTGCGAGAGCGCCGCACCGAACACGTCGACCGGGTCCCGGTCGGCGAGGTCCTCCGGTGCGGTGTGCAGGTAGTAGCGCTGGAGGTAGGCGAGCGTCGTGCCCTGGTCGGGACGCCCCCCCGGCTCGGACCCAGTCGGAAGTAGCCCCCCGGCCGGGCTGTTCTCAGCTACCCGGGCCGCCCGTGAAAGCAGCTCGGCCTTTGCTTCGTCCAGCTTGGTCTGCATGTCCTCTGGCTCCTGTCGCGCGCCGTTGCGTGACGTAGGTGAAGGAAGGAATGACATAGCGCCGCGAGGCGGGGTGTCCGTTCGGGATCGACGCTACGTCGTCGAGAGAGGCCGCACGGGAACCGGCCATGATCGGCATGAGGTCCCGGCAGCGGAAATCAGCGAAGGCCCGGGCACGGTCGTGCGCCGGGCGCGTGCCGGGGGCTTCAGTGCCCCCGAGGACTATCGCGCTGATCACGGGTACCAGGCTATCCCCACCCACCCCGTGCTCGTCATGAGCTGTATGTGTACAAATCCGGGGGTGGAACTTTGACACTCTGGACAGCGACGCGCCCGGCCGTACGTGCACGTGCTGTCCGGCGCCCGCATCAAGTACCTATTCGGCCAGTTCCCGAGCTGTGGCTACGGCCTCGGCCAGGGTGTCGACCACGGGCACACCGGCCGATTCCAGACTGCGGCGGCTGTGCGAGCCGCCCGTGTACAGAACGGCCCGGGCACCCACGTGGGCGGCCGCGAGGGCATCGTCCACGGCGTCTCCGATGAGTACCGTACGGGCTGCGGTCACCCCGGCCGCCTCCATGGCGGCCATATGGCGTACGAGGTGCCCGGCCTTGGTGGTGTGCGAGGGCCCGGTGCGCCCGTCGACGCGGAGGAAGTGCCCGTCGATGCCGTGCGTGCGCACGAGCGGGACCAGCTTCTCGTGGGGCGCCAGCGACAGCAGGGACTGCGTGGACCCGGCCACCTGCCAGCCGCGCAGCAGCTCCAGGGCGCCTTCGGCCAGCCCGGCGTCCTCGGCGGAGGCCCAGTAGTGCCGGTGGAAGGTCTCGTCCATGACGAGCCACTCCGCTTCGGTGGGCAGCCGGCCCATGAGCCGCTCGTAGAACTTCGGGACCGGTACGACGTACAGCTCGCGGTAGGTCTCCACGGTGATCGGGGCGAAGCCGAACTCCGCGAAGGAGGCGTTGGTCGCGGCGATGACGGCGTCGAGGTCGTGCAGCAGCGTCCCGTTCCAGTCCCACACGATGTGCGGGCCGACCGGTATCCCACCGGTCACTTCGACGATCGCGCTCACTTCAGCAGCCCCGGGATCTCCTGCACCCCGAACCACAGCAGTTCGTGGTCCTCGGCCCCGTCGACCAGGAACCGCGCGTCGTCGTCCCCGCCGTCGGCGGCCTCGACGGCTCCGGCGGCGGCGGCCACGTCCTCGTGCGCGTCATCGGCGTCCACGTGCACGGCGGCGGCCACGGAGAGCCGTACGGCGTTCGCGAGGGACACCTGCCCGAGCGTGGCCTCGTCGAGTCCGGGGGTGGCGGTGGCGGCCTTGTCGTCGACGTCGAGCGCCACGACGACGCGCCTGCGCGGGGCACCGGCATCGGCGGCGATCATCCGCAGGGAGGCGGCGGCGGCCCGGCTGAGGGCCGCGTACTCCAGCTCCTCGATGTCGTCGGACACGTACCACTCGCGCAGCCCGGGGGTGACCGCGAACGCGCGCAGCGGGGCGGGGCCCAGCTCGCCCGCCTTGTGCACCTCGGCGAGTCCGGGGAGGGTCAGGGGGACGTACACGCGCATGGCCGGCTGCTTTCGGTAGTCGGAAACGCCCCCAGGATACGACCGGCGGGCCGATTTCCCGATGCCTCCCGCAGGCTCCCGGCCGCAGCGGCGCCGACGACGTGGCACCCCGCGCACCCGCCCGGCGGAAGCAGCCGCACCCGCCCGACGGGAGCAGCCGCCCGTCCCCCTTCGGACGGCGGCCCCGCGGCCGGTTCCCGTCCACCGCGGCCCTCGTACGGGCCCCGCGCACCCCGGGGCGCGCGAGCCGCCCGCCCCGGATAGGTGAACGGCGGCCCGAAGGGGCGGGGAGCGGGAGGGCGTTGCGGTGCGTCCGCGGCGGAACGTAGAAGATCCCCAACCAAGTTACCGCCCGGTATGCGCGCCGGGCCCGGCCTCCTCGGGGACGACCGCCATGACCAGGACCAGGACCACCACCTCCCGCCCACCCGGCCGCCACGACCAGCGGCGCCCCGGCAGCCCCCGGACGGCCCGCGGCCCCCACGACTGGTTCGCCGAACGCCTCCTGGCGGTCCTCAGCGGCCAGCGGCCCGTCCACTCGCTGCTGGGCCTGACCATCGGGCCCGCGTACGAGCAGCTGGTCACCCTGGCCCCCACCGGCCCCCTCCTCGACCGCCGCCGGCCCGTGCTGCGCCACTGCGGCCGCTTCCACCCCGGCCCGGGCGTCATCGAAGCCTTCGCCCGCATCGCCACGGGAGACCGCGTCTCGGCGATGGCCTTCCGCCTCGAACAGGGCCCCGACCGCCGCTGGCGCTGCGCGGCGGTCGAGGTCCACGGCCCGCGCGCGTGAGCGCGCACCCCGCCGCCGGGGCCCTGTACGACGGCCCGTACGACGGCCCCCTACAACGCCGCCGGGGCCGGACACCCGTACAGCGGTGTCCGGCCCCGGCGGGGTGCCCCTGGCGCGCGGGGCTACTTCTTGCGGCGTCGCCCGCCGGACGCCTTCTGCGCCTTGCGGCGCTCCGCCCGCGTCATGCCGTCGCCGTCACCCGCGGCGTCACTGTCGAAGTCGCCCTCGACGACACCGCCCTCGCCGTCCACCGTCGGAGCGGAGAAGTGCAGCCGGTCCGGCCGCTGCGGGGCGTCCAGACCCTTGGCGCGGATCTCCGGCCGTGCGGCGGCCGCCGGCACGGCGTCCTGCACGGGAAGCTCCTCGACCTGCTGCTCGACCTGGACCTCCAGGTTGAACAGGTAGCCGACGGACTCCTCCTTGATGCCCTCCTGCATGGCGTTGAACATGTCGAAGCCCTCGCGCTGGTACTCGACCAGCGGGTCCTTCTGGGCCATCGCCCGCAGGCCGATGCCCTCCTGCAGGTAGTCCATCTCGTACAGGTGCTCACGCCACTTGCGGTCCAGCACCGACAGCACCACGCGCCGCTCCAGCTCACGCATGATGTCGGAGCCCAGCGTCTTCTCGCGCGCCTCGTACTGCTCGTGGATGTCGTCCTTGACGGACTCCGCGATGAACTCGGCGGTGATGCCCGCACGGTCGCCGGCGGCCTCCTCCAGCTCCTCCACGGTGACCTTCGCCGGGTAGAGCTGCTTGAAGGCGCCCCACAGCCGGTCCAGGTCCCACTCCTCGGCGAAGCCCTCGACCGTCTCGGCCGCGATGTACGCGTCGATGGTGTCGTCCATCATGTGGCGCACCTGGTCCTGGAGGTCCTCGCCCTCCAGGACGCGACGGCGCTCGCTGTAGATGACCTCGCGCTGGTTGTTGAGCACCTCGTCGTACTTCAGGACGTTCTTGCGCGTCTCGAAGTTCTGGGTCTCGACCTGCGACTGGGCGGACGCGATCGCGCGCGTCACCATCTTGTTCTCGATCGGGACGTCGTCCGGCACGTTCGCCATCGCCATGACGCGCTCGACCATCTGCGCCTTGAACAGACGCATCAGGTCATCGCCCAGCGACAGGTAGAAACGGGACTCGCCCGGGTCGCCCTGCCGGCCGCTGCGGCCGCGGAGCTGGTTGTCGATACGGCGCGACTCGTGCCGCTCGGTACCCAGCACGTACAGCCCGCCGAGGTCCTTGACCTCTTCGAACTCGGCCTTCACGGCCGCCTCCGCGCGGTGGAGCGCCTCGGGCAGGGCCTGCGCCCACTCCTCGATGTGCTCCTCCGGGTCGATGCCGCGCTGGCGCAGCTCGGCCTCGGCCAGGTCGTCCGGGTTGCCGCCGAGCTTGATGTCGGTACCGCGGCCGGCCATGTTCGTGGCGACCGTGACGGCGCCGCGGCGGCCGGCCTGGGCGACGATCGAGGCCTCGCGCTCGTGCTGCTTCGCGTTCAGCACCTCGTGCGGGATGCCGCGCTTGGAGAGCTGCTGCGAGAGGTACTCGGACTTCTCGACCGACGTCGTACCGACGAGGATCGGCTGGCCCTTCTCGTGCTTCTCCGCGATGTCGTCGACGACGGCGGAGAACTTCGCGACCTCGGTCCGGTAGATCAGGTCCGGCTGGTCCTTGCGGACCATGTCGCGGTTGGTCGGGATCGGGACGACACCGAGCTTGTAGATCTGGTGGAACTCGGCGGCCTCGGTCATGGCCGTACCGGTCATGCCCGACAGCTTCGAGTACAGGCGGAAGAAGTTCTGCAGGGTGATCGTGGCGAGGGTCTGGTTCTCGTCCTTGATGTCCACCCCTTCCTTCGCCTCGATCGCCTGGTGCATGCCCTCGTTGTAGCGGCGGCCGGCGAGGATACGGCCGGTGTGCTCGTCGACGATCATGACTTCGCCGTCGATGACGACGTAGTCCTTGTCGTTCTTGAAGAGCTCCTTGGCCTTGATGGCGTTGTTCAGGTAACCGACGAGCGGGGTGTTCACCGACTCGTAGAGGTTCTCGATGCCGAGCCAGTCCTCGACCTTCGCGACACCGGCCTCGTGGATGGCGACGGTGCGCTTCTTCTCGTCGACCTCGTAGTCGCCGGTCTCCTCGATGCCCTTCAGCGGCTGCCCGGCCTCGCCCTTGGTCAGGCGGGTGACGAGCTTCGCGAAGTCGGCGTACCACTTCGTGGCCTGGTCGGCCGGGCCGGAGATGATCAGCGGGGTACGGGCCTCGTCGACCAGGATCGAGTCGACCTCGTCGACCACGGCGAAGTTGTGGCCGCGCTGCACCAGCTCGTCCTTCGACCACGCCATGTTGTCGCGCAGGTAGTCGAAGCCGAACTCGTTGTTCGTGCCGTACGTGATGTCGGCGTTGTACTGCTCGCGGCGCTGGGCCGGAGACATGTTCGCCAGGATGCAGCCGACCTCGAGGCCGAGGAACTTGTGCACCCGGCCCATGAGCTCGGAGTCGCGCTCGGCGAGGTAGTCGTTCACCGTGATCAGGTGGACGCCCTTGCCGGACAGCGCGTTCAGGTACGCGGGCAGCGTGCCGACGAGGGTCTTGCCCTCACCGGTCTTCATCTCGGCGACGTAGCCGAGGTGCAGCGCCGCGCCACCCATGATCTGGACGTCGTAGTGCCGCTGGCCGAGGACGCGCTTGGCGGCCTCGCGAACGGTCGCGAAGGCCTCGGGCAGCAGGTCGTCCAGGCTCTCGCCGTCCTGGTAGCGCTGCTTGTACTCGTCCGTGAGCGCCCGCAACTCGGCGTCGGAGAGGTTGACGAAGTCCTCTTCGATGGAGTTGACCTGGTCCGCGATGCGGTGCAGTTTGCGCAGGATCTTGCCTTCGCCTGCACGCATGAGCTTGTTGAAGACGGACACCGAGGTTTGTCTCCTTGCCGGTCGGGCCTGGCACTGGTTCGTACACGGGCACGGAGGGTGGGCCCCACCGCAACGGCCATCGTAAGCGAGGACGCGGTCGCGTCGGGAGGTCCGCACTATCCGCAGGGCGCGGGTGCCCGGAATGAGAACGTACGGGGGGCACGGAAGGTGCCGGGGTGTGAGCGAAAACTGTTGGGCCCGGCGTCCGCGCCGTACCAGAATCCGTCCATGGAACCCACGACACTGAGCACGGCACGCCTGCACCTGCGGCCCTTCGCACCCGCCGACGCCGACGAGGTGTACGCCGCCGCCCAGGACCCCGACATCCAGCGCTGGACCATGGTCCCCTCCCCGTACGAGCGGGAACACGCGGACGCCTTCACGGGCGAGCTCTCCCCGAACGGCTGGCGCGAGGACACCGGCTACAGCTTCGGCGTGCGCCTCGGCCCCCGGGGCCCGCTGGTCGCGGCCGTCGGCGTCCACGTCCGCACCGACGGCTACGAGATCGGCTACTGGGCGGTCAAGGAGCACCGCGGCCGGGGCTACATGACCGAGGCGGTCGGCGCCGTGGCCCGCTGGGCCTTCACCGAGCTCGGCGCCGCACGCCTGGAATGGCGCGCCGAGGTCGGCAACCACGGCTCGCGCGCCGTCGCCCAGAAGGCCGGCTTCCGCTTCGAGGGCCTGCTGCGCGCCGCCGCGCACCGGGCCGGCACCGTACGCGACTGCTGGGTCGGCGGCCTCCTCCCCGAGGACCTCGGACTGCCGTCCCGCCTCCCCTACCTGGCGTCTCCCCCGGCCTGAAGGCCGGTGCGACCCGGTGATGTCAGTGCCGCCCTCTAGGGTGCGGACATGACCACGACGCCGCCGCCGGCCCTGTCCCTGTCCGCCGCAGAGGCCCGCCGGATCGCCCTGCGCGCGCAGGGGTTCCTGGGCGCGCCCGACCGCCGGGGCGGGGTCCGCGGCGTGCTGCGCCACCTGGGCGCCGTACAGCTGGACACCATCTCGGTCCTGGCCCGCTCGCACGAGCTGATCCCGTACGCGCGCCTGGGCGCGGTGGGCCGGCCCGCCGTCGAAGCGGCGTACTGGTCGGACCGGCACGCCTTCGAGTACTGGTCGCACGCGGCCTGCATCCTGCCCATCGAGGAGTGGCCGCACTTCGCCTTCCGCCGCCGCGCCCGCCGGGCGCGCGGCCACCGCTGGCACGTCCTGCAGGACAAGGAGCGCTCGACGCGGGCCGTCCTGGACCGGCTCCGGGCCGACGGCCCGCTGACCTCCACCGAGCTGGGCGGCGCCAAGAACGGCGGCGAGTGGTTCGAATGGTCCGAGACGAAGATCGCGGTGGAGTGGCTGCTGGACACCGGCGAGGTGGTCTGCGCCGAACGGCGCGGCTGGAAGCGCGTGTACGACCTCCCCGAGCGGGCCGTCCCGGACGCCCTGCTCCACGACGACCTCGACGACCGGGAGTGCCTGCGCCGCCTGGTGGCGCTGGCCGGCGGGTCCCTGGGGGTCGGCACCCGCGCGGACATCGCGGACTACCACCGGCTCAGGGGCGACCAGTTCGATGCCGTGGTCGCGGACTCGGGCCTGGTCCCGGTGGAGGTGGAGGGCTGGTCCAAGCCCGCCTGGGCCCACCCGGACGCCCTGGCGAGCACGCCCCGCGGCCGCCACCGCACGACGCTGCTGTCCCCCTTCGACTCCCTGGTCTGGGACCGGCCGCGCACCGAGCGGATCTTCGGCTTCACGCACCGCCTGGAGGCGTACGTCCCCAAGCCCAAGCGGATACACGGCTACTTCGCCATGCCGCTGCTGGCGGGCGGCCGCCTCCAGGGCCGCGTGGACCCGGGCCGCGAGGGCACCACCCTGGTGGCCCGCCAGCTCTCCCTGGCCACCCCGGGCGCCGCCCGCCCGATGGCCGAGGCCCTGCGGGAGGCCGCCTCCTGGGTCGGCTGCGACTCCGTCCGCGTCGACCGCGCCACCACCCCGGCCGAAGCGGCGGCCGTCACCTCGGAACTGGCCGCCCTCTGACCGGGCCGACGGATCGCGCGGCTAGCGGATCTCCAGGATCTTCTCCCGCATCGCGTACACCACGGCCTCCATCCTGGAATGCAGCTGCAGCTTCTCCAGGATGTTCCGCACGTGGTTCTTCACGGTGTTCTCCGAGATGAACAACTCCTTCGCGATATCGCGGTTGTTCATCCCGGTGGCGACCAGCTTCAAGACCTCCAGCTCCCGGTCCGTCAGCCGCGGCGCCGGAACCAGGCGCCGCTCATCGGTCCGCTGGATCATCGACTTGAACTCGGTCAGCAGCTTCGACGCCATGGAGGGGCTGATCTGCGACTGCCCGTCCGCCACGGCCCGGATCGCGGTGGCGACCTCGTCCGTCGAGATCTCCTTCAGCAGATATCCCGTCGCACCCGCCTTGATCGCGTCGTAGAGGTCCGCCTCTTCGTCGCTGATCGTCAGCATGATGATCTTCGCGGAGGGGGCCACCTCCTTGATCGAGGTGCACGCCTCGATCCCGCCGCGCCTCGGCATCCGTACGTCCATCAGCACGATGTCCGGCAGCAGATCGGCGG
Organism: Streptomyces sp. NPDC028314; assembly: GCF_055565795.1. Lineage (NCBI taxonomy): Bacteria > Bacillati > Actinomycetota > Actinomycetes > Kitasatosporales > Streptomycetaceae > Streptomyces > Streptomyces sp. NPDC028314. The sequence goes on along the minus strand of NZ_JBVHTP010000004.1, from coordinate 12,923 downwards.
CCTTGTCCACCGCCTCCGCCCCGTCCCCGGCCTCACCGACGACCTGGATGTCCTCCTCCTGCGCCAGGACGATCTCCAGCCCGCGCCGGAAGAGGGCGTGGTCGTCGACCACGAGCACCCGGATGGGCTCCCCGCCCGGATCGCCGGAACCGGCGGCGCCCGGGTCCGCGCCCGGCACCCCGCGCTCCGCCTCACGACAGCCCGCGCCGTCGTCACCGCGCACCGGCCCGAAGCTGTCCGCCATCGTTCCTCCCCCTGCATGTGCTGAGCTGCTGGGCCAACCCGACGGGGTCGGCCGCCGCTTGACTGCCCGCCATGATTCCATGCCCGCGCCACCGCAAGGGGGCCCGCCGAGGGCCCGACTGGCTCATACGAGCCATACGGGTGCCCCCGCGGGACGCCCGGACGGCGTCCCGCGGGGGCAACGGTCGGGTGTTCAGCCGCCGAGCGATCCGCCGGCGCCCCCGCGCGGTTCCTCCGAACTGGAGGCTCCGTCCGGGTTCACGTGGATGACGCCGTAGTCGTAGGCGTGCCGCCGGTAGACGACGCTCGGCAGCTTGCTCTCGGAGTCGACGAACAGATAGAAGTCGTGGCCGACCAGCTCCATCTCGTACAGAGCCTGGTCGAGCGACATGGGCGCGGCCGCGTGCGTCTTCTCGCGGACGATCAGCGGGCCTTCGCCCTGCACTTCGAGGGATCCGATCCGGGTGGTCGGTACCCCCTCCGTGCTCTCCTCGGTGATGACCTGGCCGTTCCCGTTGAGCTGCGCGACGCCCGGCACGACGTCGGCGACCTCTGCGGCCGACAGCCGGCCGCTGCCGCGGCGGGTGTAACGCTTGTCGTGCTGCTTGCGCAGCCGGGCCTCCAGCTTGTCCTGAGCCAGGTCCAGCGCCGCGTACGGGTCTGCGGCTGCGGCTTCTGCCCGGATGACGGGGCCCCGCGAGTGCAGGGTGATCTCCACGCGGTCGGAACGGTCGGCCTGGCGCGGGTTGTGCTCCTTGGACACCTCGACGTCCAAGCTGATCACCTTGGCGTCGAGCTTCTGGATCCGCTCGGGATTCAGCTTCTCGGCCACGTGCTTGCGGAACCGCTCGGGCACCTCGGTCTTGCGGCCCTTGACGACGATGTCCACGCAGAACTCCGTTCCCGGATAGCTCCGCCGCTAAGGGCGAAGCGTCTCCCTTTCGCACCAGACTCCGGTGAACACCGGAGCCTCGGACTTGGCGACTTTCACCTCCTCCTCCCCCATCGGCAAGATCCACATCCCACCGACTTGGGAGTAGAGAGACACCCTCTGACACGAAGATTCCAAAAACGGGCGGACTGGTGCTCCGATGGCGTGGGGCCCAAGGATCGCCAGTTCCTCACAACCGAACATATCCCTCAATGGCGGTTGTCGGCACCCGCTACCGGAACGTACCTCCGTTCAGGTGGCTGTTCCCTCTTACTACCTGCAACGATGCGCCTTCCCCAGCAGTTCCGAGACTATTCACGAGATTTTTGCTCTGTACGAGTTGTCGGCCGGTTCCGGCCGAAAGACTCCGCCGGCGCCGCGACCACCGCCGCCCCGCCCACGCGCAGCCCGGCCGCCCGCAGCGCCCGGGCCGCCTCCGCCAGCGTGGCCCCCGTCGTCATCAGGTCGTCCACCAGCACGATCCCCGCCCCGGCGGTCAGCCGCACCCCGTACCGGCCCGCCTCCAGCGCCCCGGCGAGGTTCTCCCGGCGCTCCCGCGCCCCCAGGCCCGCCTGGTCCGCCACCCGGCGCCGCTGCCGCAGTACGGGCGCCACGCGCGCGCGAACACCCGCCCGCCGCAGCCCCGCCGACGCCGCCAGCGCGATCCTGCGCGCCGGATCGTGCCCGCGCGCCCGGGTCCGGCTCCGCGCGGAGGGTACGGGGACCAGGGCCACCTCCCCCTCACCCCGCCCACCCGCCCCGCCCGCCAGCACGGCCGCCGTCAGGGCGGCGCCGAGGGGGCCGGCCAGCGCGAGCGCGCCGCGCTCCTTGTGCGCGAGCACGACGGCCCGTACGGCCCGCTCCCACACCGCGCCCGCCTGCACGACAGGTAGCCCCGGCGGCGCCCGGAACGGCCGCACAGGCCCCGCTGCGGCCCCGCTCAGGGCCTCCTGGCAGTCCGCGCACAGCAGCACCCGCGCCGCCCCGCAGCCGGCGCAGTCGACCGGCAGGAGCAGCCCGGACAGCTCCTGCCACCAGCCCCGCATACGAGGACTCTGCCCGGGCGGACCGGGAGCCCGCCACCCCTGTGGAAAACCTCCCCAAGATGGCGGAAAATCGCAGGTCAGCCGGGGTAGACCGGCGCCCGGCCGCCCGCTGCCACGGTGCGCCACTGCGCACCCGGCGGCAGCCACACGATCCCGTCCTCGTCGGAGGACGCCACCACCGGCTGGCCCTCGTCCTCGGACGCCCCGATCGCGGTCAGCGCGGCCGCCCCGGGCAGGCTCGCCGCGACCATCGACCCGTCGGCCAGCATGTAGCGGGCCTGCATGACCCCGCCGTTCTCCTTGCCCACCACCAGCAGCCGGCCGCGCGGCGCCCAGCTCATCGCCACCACGTCCGCCATCTGCGGGGCCGCCGGGCGCAGCTCGCGCACCGAGACCGGTGAGGCGTCGCCCTTGCGTTCGGGCCGCTCGATCCGCCCGATGTACAGGTTCTTGCGGTTGCCGTCCTTCTCGACGAGCAGCGCGATCCGCACTCCGTCGGGGGAGGCCTTCAGCCCGGTGATCTTCCCGCCGTCCAGCCCGGCCACGTCGACCTTCTGCGGTGCCCCGGTCCCGCCGGGCACCCGCCACAGCCCCTGGTTCTGCGGATCGAGGTCCGCGATCCACAGGTCGCCCCGGGCGTCCCAGCTGGGTGCGGTCAGCTTGCCCTTGCTGCCGAGCAGCGGCTGGGGCATCGCTCCGGCGGTCGTCAGGGTCACCACGTACAGCCCGTGCCCGTCCTCGGAGACGACCGCGGCGCGCTTCTCGTCGTACGTGATCGCCGCCGAGCCCACCTTGAACCCGTTCGCGGTGGCCAGCGGTCCGGGCACCGGATCGGCCTTCTCCTGCTGCTGCTGTTCCTCGGCGTTGACGTTGAGCGACATCCGCACGAGCCGGAGGTCCTTGTCCACGTAGTACTGGTGCTCCGGGATCGGGGCCCGGTTGGCGAGCGCCGCCGCGGACGCGCGGGTCACCCAGCACAGCGGGGTCTTGCCGTTGGCGCGCAGCAGTTCGACCCGGTCGAGCCGGGAGGCCGTCAGGTCCTTGACGGTGTACAGGAGTTGGGTGGCCATCTTCTGGCACTGCGGCTGCGCGAGGTTCTCCGCCTTGTCGTTCAGCGGCACGCGCAGCGTGTTCTGGCCGTCCAGGGAGAGGGACTTGGTGCCCGGCGGAAGTTCCGTCCCGGTGGGGAAGTTGCTGGTGACGACCGGTGCGAGCCACTTGGACGGACCGGCGAGCAGGGACTGCACGGTCTGGGTGGTCGGGTCCATCCGCGAGTCGGGATCGCTGCGCTGGCGCACGTACACCGGGTCGTTGACCAGCGTGCCGTCGGCGAAGTAGTACTTGTTGACGGGCTTGTAGATGCGCTGGAAGTCGGACTCGCTGAGCACGAGGCTGCTGGGCGGCGTCGCGATCCGCCACTGTTCCTTGACCCGGACCAGCTGGAGGTACTCCTCGTAGCGCCCGCCGCCGGTCTCCGGCTGGTAGGCGCTGCGCTCGTCCACCGTGGCGAGCTTCTTGCCGGTGACCTTCCAGCGGGGCCCCTCGGGCTCCTTGTCGCCCTGGACGGGGAACCGGTCGAGGCCCGCCGACAGGACGGTGACGGCCGAGCTGGGCTTCCAGTTCTTCGCGGCTTCGTCGGTGAGGTACTTGCGGGCGGTCTCCAGCTGCGGGTCGTCGCTGGTCATGGCCTCCAGGAAGCCGTCGACGATGTCGGCCGGGCCGGCCTTGTCGGCCGGCGGCACGCCGAAGACCCGTACCTGCGAGTCGACGCCCTGCGAGGCCCGCACCTCGCGGATCTCGCCCCGGTCGGGCATCGAGGCGCAGCCGGCCAGCAGCAGGCCTGCCGCGCCGAGGGCCGTGTACGCCCGGGCGCTGCCGCGCCGTGCGGTCCGTACGTCTGCGAGCTCGCGCTCAGCGTCCACCGGTTCCATCCTCCTGTGCTGCCTGGTCGGCGGGCCTGGCCACGACCCGGGCTCCGCTGCCGGGCAGTGCCGTCGGGTCCGCGGGCACGGGCAGGGCGCCGGCGACGGCCGAGCGGGACGGTATGGCGGAGCGCTCGGCGGGGGCCGCTCCGTGGCCGCCGGGGCCGCGCCCGTTGCCGTTCCCGTGGCCTTGCCCGTTCGCGTTGCCGCGTCCGGCGGCCTCGGCGGCGGCGCGGGCCCGGTTGGAGCGCGAGTCCTCGGGCTCCAGCGGGATCGGGGATCCGCGCAGCGGTTCGTCGGCGGTCCTGGGCAGGGTCAGGCGGAACTGCGAGCCGCCGCCGGGCTCGCCCCACGCCTGGAGCCAGCCGCCGTGCAGCCGGGCGTCCTCGACGGCGATGGACAGGCCGAGGCCGGTGCCGCCGGTGGTGCGGGCGCGGGCCGGGTCGGCGCGCCAGAAGCGGTTGAAGACGCGGGTGGCCTCGCCGGGCTTGAGCCCGACCCCGTAGTCCCGTACGGCGACGGCGACGGCACCGCCCGCGGACGCGAGGCGGACCACCACGTCGCGGCCCTCGCCGTGCTCCACGGCGTTGACGACGAGGTTGCGCAGGACCCGCTCGACGCGCCGCGAGTCGGCCTCGGCGATGACGGGCTGGGTGTCGCCGAGGACGCGGATGCGGGTGCCCTTGTGCTCGGCGAGCGGTTCGGCGCCGTCGATGACGCGGCGTACGACGTCCCGCAGGTCGATGGGCTCCGCCTCCAGGGCGGCCGCGCCCGCGTCGAAGCGGCTGATCTCCAGCAGGTCGGCGAGCAGCGATTCGAAGCGGTCGAGCTGCCCGGCGAGCAGTTCGGCGGAGCGGGCGGTGACGGGGTCGAAGTCCACCCGGGCGTCGTGGATGACGTCGGCGGCCATGCGGACGGTCGTGAGCGGGGTCCGCAGCTCGTGCGAGACGTCCGAGACGAACCGGCGCTGCATCCGGGACAGGTCCTCCAGCTGCTGGATCTTGTGCTGGAGGTTCTGCGCCATCTTGTTGAAGGCTTCACCCAACCGGGCGATGTCGTCCTCGCCGGTGACCTTCATCCGTTCCTGGAGCCGCCCGGCGGAGAGCCGCTCGGCGATCCCGGCGGCCATCCGGACGGGTGTCACGACCTGGCGCACGACGAGCCAGGCGATCGCGCCGAGGAGTACGACCACGAAGACGCCCGCGGTGGCGATGGTGACCTTGATCAGGTTGAGGGACTCCTCCTCCTGCGTCAGCGGGAAGAGGTAGTACAGGTCGTAGGGGTCGCCGTTGATGTCGGTGAGCCGCTTGCCGATGACGAGCGCGGGCTGGGGCGCCTTCTCCCCGGCCCCGGCGGTGTAGCGGATCTTGGAGAAGGTCTTGAACGTGCCGGTGGCGTGGTTGACGGCCCGGCGCAGGGTCAGCGGGACGCTGGCGGTCGGGTCGACGTTGCCGGAGGCGCGGGCGCCCTTGACGCCCTGGGTGGCGGGCCCGGTCTCCCCGGTTCCGGTGCCGGCGCCGAGCGCGGCGACCTCGAAGGCGGTCTGGCCACCACTGGCGAGCTGTTTGACGAGGGAGTTCATCCAGGTGCTGGCGTCCCGGCCGACCTTGTTGTCGGTGGCGTCGGCGCCGTCCGCGGCGAAGGGCGTGTTGGCCTTCTCCTGTGCGACCGCGAAGCCTCCGGCGGCCTGGCTCTGGGCGGCCTCCTCCTTGGCGTCGAGGAGTCCCATGCTGACCTGGGCGATGACGACGAAACCGAGCGCGAGGACCACGGCGAGCGACATCAGCAGGGTGGCGGCGACCACCCGGAGCTGGATGTTGCGCCGCCAGATCCGGACAGCCGGAAGCAGCGGCCGTCGCAGGAGGCGTACGAACAGCCGCAGCACGGGGCCGCCGGGCGCTCCGTCGGTCATCTGGCGGAGCTGGCGGCCGCCCCGCAGGACTCCCCCGCGGGAGCCGCCCCGGGGCGTGCCGGGCTGCATGTCAGCTCGGTCCGGCCTTGTAGCCGACACCGCGCACCGTCACGACGATCTCGGGGCGCTCGGGATCCTTCTCGACCTTGGAGCGCAGGCGCTGCACGTGCACGTTGACCAGGCGGGTGTCCGCCGCGTGCCGGTAGCCCCAGACCTGCTCCAGCAGCACCTCGCGGGTGAACACCTGCCAGGGCTTGCGCGCGAGGGCGACCAGCAGGTCGAACTCGAGCGGGGTCAGCGCGATGGAGGCACCGTCCCGCTTGACCGAGTGCCCGGCCACGTCGATGACCAGGTCACCGATGGCCAGCTGCTCGGGCGCGGGCTCCTCCGACCGGCGCAGGCGGGCCCGGATGCGGGCCACCAGCTCCTTCGGCTTGAACGGCTTGACGATGTAGTCGTCGGCCCCGGATTCCAGGCCCACCACCACATCCACCGTGTCGCTCTTCGCCGTGAGCATGACGATGGGCACCCCGGACTCGGCCCGGATCAGCCTGCAGACCTCTATGCCGTCCCGTCCGGGCAGCATCAGGTCGAGCAGTACCAGATCCGGCTTCGCCTCCCGGAAGGCAGCCAGCGCCTTGTCACCGTCCGCTACGAACGACGGCTCAAAACCTTCTCCACGCAGCACAATGCCGAGCATCTCGGCCAGCGCGGTGTCGTCGTCGACGACAAGGACTCGTCCCTTCATGCTTGACATCATCCCATTAGCTAATCGTTACCTGGCGGTGAGCTGTCCCACAGCCAAAAGGGCTGGAAATCGCCCCTCGGACCTGCGTGGTGATCAGGGCGACCAGTCTGCCCCGGATCCGCGCGACAATTGACGGCACGAGCGGTCCCGGTTCATGGGGGACACCCGGTCCGCTCGACGTTCCCACGTGGCACGATGGCAGCCAAACCAGCGCCCCCGCCGCAGCAGACGCACGTGAAGGAGCGACATGAACGACACTCCGGGCTGGGCTTCGCCCGGATCCTCCCCGTCCGACGGTCAGGGCGGCCAGGGCGACCAGGCGAGCCAGGGCGCGGGCGGCGAGGGCGCCGCCGACGGCACACAGCCGCCCGCACAGCCCGCCGGCGACCCCAAGTGGTCCGCCGCCCAGCCGCCGCCCGGCCAGTGGTCCAGCCCCGGCACGGAGACGCCCGCCCCCGCACAGGCACCGCAGCAGGGCGCGGGATGGGGATCCCACGGCCAGCAGCCGGGCCAGCCCGGTCAGCCCCCGTACGGTTCCCCGTACGCCGGCCAGTACGGCCACCCCGGCGGCCCCGGCGGCCCCGGCCTCCCCTGGGGCCCGCCCCAGGCCGCCAAGCCCGGCGTGATCCCGCTGCGCCCCCTGGGCCTCGGCGAGATCCTCGACGGCGCCGTCACCACCCTGCGCAGCCACTGGCGCCCGGTCCTCACCATCAGCCTCGCCATCGCCGTCCTCGTACAGCTGGGCGTCGTACTCCTGCAGCGCTTCATGCTGGAAGGCTTCGACATCGCCACCGCGGACACGGCGACCCCGTCGGAAACCCTCCGCTTCATGGGCGACATCTACCTGGTCAACGGCCTCAGCGTCTACATCGAAGCCCTCGGACTGATGCTGGGCACCGCCCTGCTCATGCCCGTCCTCAGCCGCGCCGTCCTGGGCCGCGGCGCCACCCTGGCCGACACCTGGCGCGCCATCCGCCCCGTGGCCGGCCGCGCCCTCGCCCTGACGCTGCTCCTCTTCCTCGGCTCGGTGGCCGCGCTGGTGGTCCCGATGCTCCCCGGCCTCCTGATGGGCAGCATCGGCCTGATCGTCCTCGGCGGCCTGATCGGCCTCGTCCTCGTGGTCTGGTTCTACGTGACCTTCCTGCTGGCGCCGCCCGCGCTCATGCTGGAGCGCGGCAGTGTGGGCGCCGCCTTCAAGCGCTCCGCGAAGCTGGTCAAGGGCTCCTGGTGGCGGATGTTCGGCATCAGCCTGCTCACCTCGGCCATGGCCAAGATCACGGCCGGGATCATCGTCGTACCGTTCGCGGTCATCGCCGTCTTCGTCGCCCCCGGCGGCGTCTCCGGCTTCCTCGACGGTGGCATGACGCAGAGCTGGACCTTCCTGATCATCAGCTCGATCGGCTCGGTCATCGGCCTCGCCGTCACCCTGCCCATGCAGACGGGCGTGACCGGACTCCTGTACGTCGACCAGCGCATCCGCCGCGAAGCCCTCGACCTGGAACTCGCCCGGGCCGCAGGCCTGGCGGACCACACCACGCCCGGCGGCCCGGGCTACGGAGGCTGACACACCGATGAGCACGGGGGGACTCATCACCACGGCCGCCACGGCCCTGCTGCCCGGCGGCGAGGAGCCGCCGCTGACGACACCGCGCGACGCCGCCCGCGAGGCGGCCGAACGCGAGCTGTCCAAGCCGGCCTACCACCAGAACGACCCGAGCCCGGTCCAGCGCGCCCTCGACAAGTTCTGGGACTGGATCGGCGACTTCTTCGACTCCGCCTCCGGGGCGACCCCCGGCGGCGGAGTCGGCCTCCTCGTGATCCTCGTCCTGGTCGTCCTCGCCGTGGCCGCCCTCTGGTGGCGCCTCGGCTCCCCCCGCCGGGCCGCCACCAGCACCGGCGTCCTCTTCGACGACGGCATCCGCAGCTCCGCCGACCACCGCGCGGCCGCCGACGCCCACGCCGCGGCGGGCCGCTGGACCGAAGCCGTCCAGGAACGCATGCGGGCCGTCGTCCGCTCCCTGGAGGAGCGCACCCTGCTCGACCCGCGCCCCGGCCGCACCGCCGACGAAGCCGCAGCCGAAGCCGCCGTCTCCCTCCCCGACCACCGGGACGGCCTGCGCGCCGCGGCCCGCGCCTTCGACGACGTCACCTACGGCGGCCGCAGCGGCGACGCCGACACCTACGACCGCCTGCGCACCCTCGACCTCACCCTGGAACGCGCCAAGCCGCTCCTGACGGGACCCACGGCATGACCGGCACCACCGCCCCGACCGGCACGCCCCGCGCGCCCCTCGCCGCGCCCGGCGCGGCCACGGGCGCCGCCCACTGGTGGGTCCGCGCCCGCGGCTTCCTCATCGCCCTCGCCATCCTGATCGTCGGCGCCGTCACCCTGGCCGCCCTCCAGTCCGACGGCCACCACGGCTACCTCGACCCGCGCGCCGCCGACCCCTACGGCAGCCGCGCCGTCGCCGAGCTCCTCAAGGAACGCGGCGTCACCACCCGCGTCGTCACCACCGCCCGCGAAGCCGCCGACGCCGCAGGCCCCCGCACCACCCTGCTGATCACCGACCCCGACTCCCTCGGGGAAACCCAGCAGCGCGCCATCCGCTCCACCATCGACCTCTCCGGCGGCCGCACCGTCCTCCTGGGCCCCGGCAGCCGCAGCCTCCCCGACCTGGCCCCCGGCGTACGCCTCAAGTCGTTCACCGGCCAGGACGACCTCGACCCCGGCTGCACCCTGCCCGCCGCCGTCGCAGCCGGCCGCGCCGCCACCGGAGGCGGCGCCCGCTACGCCACCGACCTCCCCGGCGCCACCGGCTGCTACCCCCACGACGGCGACCCCACCCTCCTCGTGCTGCCCAGCACCACCAAGGGCGGCGACACCGTCCTCCTCGGCTCCGAGACGATCCTGCTGAACCAGGAACTCGCCGAGCAGGGCAACGCCTCCCTCGCCCTCCAACTCCTGGGCTCCCGCCCGGAACTCGTCTGGTACATGCCCAGCCTCGCGGACCAGTCCGACCAGGCCCCCGAGGAGAAGTCCCTCTTCGACCTCATCCCCGCCGGCTGGAACTGGGCCCTGCTCCAGCTGTTCGCGGCCGCCGTCCTCGCCGCCCTCTGGCGGGCCCGCCGACTCGGCCCGCTCGTCACCGAGAAGCTCCCCGTCGCCATCCGCGCCTCCGAGGCCACCGAAGGCCGCGCCCGCCTCTACCGCAAGGCCGCAGCCCGCGACCGCGCCGCCACCGTGCTGCGCGCCGCCACCCGCGAACGCCTCGCCGCGCTGGTCGGCGTACCGGCCGTCCAGGCCCACGAACCCACCGCACTGGTCCCCGCCGTCTCCGCCCGCCTCACGGCCGACGGCCCCCAGGACCTCACCCACCTGCTCTTCGGCACCACACCCGCCGACGACGCGGCACTCGTCGCGCTCGCCGACCACCTCGACGCCCTCGAAAGAGAGGTCCGCACCTCATGACGGCCACCACGGACAGCGCCCGCTCCTCGCTGGAAGCGCTCCGCACCGAGATCGGAAAGGCCGTGGTCGGCCAGGACTCCGCCGTCACCGGTCTCGTCGTCGCGCTCCTCTGCCGCGGCCACGTGCTCCTCGAAGGCGTCCCCGGCGTCGCGAAGACCCTCCTCGTACGGGCGCTGGCCGCCTCCCTCGAACTCGACACCAAGCGCGTCCAGTTCACCCCGGACCTGATGCCCAGCGATGTCACCGGCTCGCTCGTCTACGACGCCCGCACCGCCGAGTTCTCCTTCCAGAACGGCCCGGTCTTCACCAACCTCCTCCTCGCGGACGAGATCAACCGCACGCCCCCCAAGACCCAGTCCTCCCTCCTCGAAGCGATGGAGGAGCGCCAGGTCACCGTCGACGGCGTCCCCCGCAAGCTCCCCGAGCCGTTCCTCGTCGCCGCCACCATGAACCCGGTCGAGTACGAGGGCACCTACCCCCTCCCGGAAGCCCAGCTGGACCGCTTCCTGCTCAAACTGACCGTCCCCCTGCCCTCCCGCGAGGACGAGATCGGCATCCTGACCCGGCACGCCGCCGGCTTCAACCCGCGCGACCTGCACACCGCCGGCGTCCGCCCGGTCGCCGGACCGGCCGAACTCGAAGCCGCCCGCAAGGCCGTCGAACTCACCAGCGTCTCCCCCGAGATCGCCGCGTACGTCGTCGACATCTGCCGCGCCACCCGCGAATCCCCGTCGCTGACCCTGGGCGTCTCCCCCCGCGGCGCGACCGCCCTGCTGGCCACCTCCCGCGCCTGGGCCTGGCTCGTCGGCCGTGACTACGTCACCCCCGACGACGTGAAGGCCCTCGCCCTGCCCACCCTCCGCCACCGCGTCCAGCTGCGCCCCGAGGCGGAAATGGAGGGCGTCACGGCCGACGCCGTCATCACCGCGATCCTGTCCCACGTCCCCGTCCCGCGCTGATGGCCCTCACCGGACGCGCCGCGCTGCTCGCGGCACTCGGCAGCATCCCCGTCGGCATCCTCGAACCCAGCTGGACGGGGATGCTGGCGGTCAACGGCTCCCTGGCCCTGGCCTGCGCGGTGGACTACGCCCTCGCGGCCCCGGTCCGCCCGCTCCGGCTGACCCGCTCCGGCGACACCTCGGTCCGCCTCGGCGAGGCCGCGGACGTCCACCTCACCGTCACCAACCCGGGCACCCGCAAGCTCCGCGCCGGCGTCCGCGACGCCTGGCCCCCGAGCAGCTGGCACCCGGGCACCGAGAGCGCGGCGTCCCGCCACACGGTGTCGATCCCCGCGGGCGAACGCCGCCGCCTGACCACCCGGCTGTTCCCCACCCGCCGCGGCGACCGCCAGGCCGACCGCGTCACCATCCGCTCGTACGGGCCCCTCGGCCTGATGGCCCGCCAGGGCGCCCACACCGTCCCGTGGGCGGTCCGGGTCCTGCCCCCGTTCACGAGCCGCAAGCACCTGCCGTCCCGCCTGGCCCGACTGCGCGAACTGGACGGCCGCACCAGCGTCCTGACGCGCGGTGAGGGAACCGAGTTCGACAGCCTGCGCGACTACGTCCCCGGTGACGACACCCGCTCCATCGACTGGCGGGCCACCGCCCGCCAGAACAAGGTCGCCGTCCGCACCTGGCGCCCCGAACGCGACCGGCACATCCTGATCTGCCTGGACACCGGCCGCACCTCGGCGGGCCGCGTCGGCGACGCCCCCCGCCTGGACTCCGCCATGGACGCGGCCCTGCTCCTCACCGCCCTGGCCACCCGGGCCGGCGACCGCGTGGACCTGCTGGCCCACGACCGCCGCCTGCGAACCCAGGTCCAGGGCCGCTCGGCAGCGGACACCCTCCCGGCCTTCGTCAACGCCATGGCCACCCTGGAACCGGAGCTCGTCGAGACGGACTCCCGCTCCCTGGTCTCCACCATCCTGCGCAGCGCCCCGCGCCGCTCCCTGGTGGTGCTCCTGACCAGCCTGGACGCCGCCCCCATCGAAGAGGGCCTGCTCCCGCTGCTCCCCCGCCTCACTCAGCGCCACACGGTCCTCCTGGCCTCGGTGGCGGACCCCCACGTCACGGAGATGACGAAGTCCCGCGGCAGCATCGACGCCGTCTACGAGGCCGCCGCGGGCACGCAGACCCAGTCCCAGCGCCGCCGCACGGCCGACCAGCTCACCCGCCACGGCGTCCACGTCGTCGACGCCACCCCGGACACCCTGGCCCCCGCGCTCGCGGACGCCTACCTCGCCCTCAAGTCCGCCGGCCGACTCTGACAGCCTCGGCACAACGGCCAACGGCCGGGGTCGAGTACGGCGTTTCCGTACTCGACCCCGGCCGCAAAAAGACCCCGGAACGCAGAAAAGCCCCGCACCATAAGGTGCGGGGCTTTCCCACAATGATTGTTCGGCGGCGTCCTACTCTCCCACAGGGTCCCCCCTGCAGTACCATCGGCGCTGAAAGGCTTAGCTTCCGGGTTCGGAATGTAAACCGGGCGTTTCCCTAACGCTATGACCACCGAAACACTATGAAGTTAACCAACCGGATATGGACACAGTTCGTTACTTCAGAACTAACACAGTGGACGCGAGCAACTGAGGACAAGCCCTCGGCCTATTAGTACCAGTCAGCTCCACCCGTTACCGGGCTTCCACATCTG